>NZ_JARGYD010000003.1:0-538310 GCF_029168315.1 Psychromarinibacter halotolerans | reverse complement strand
AAGCGCATCCAGTTCTGCGCGTCCTGTTCGATCAGGATGCCCTGGATCTGGTAGCTGCCCTGCGGCGTGGACAGGAACCGCGTTTCGATCTGGAAGTCCTCGTCGGCGGCGTCCTGCATGATGCGGGCGGTGCCGTTGGTCTGCCACGCGTCGAAGGTGCCGTCCGGCGTCGCCAGTGTCAGGTACGCGTCGTTGGCGTCGCTGCCGAAGCCGACGGTGCCCTGCGACGGCCCTTCAAGCCGCCAGTTCGCGCCCAGCGTGCCCGAGGCGAAGTCGTCCGACGCCAGCGGGTTGGCCGTGGGCTCTGCCACTGTCAGCGTAACGGTCGCGGTGTCCGTCTCTGCGCCGTCCGTCACCGTGTAGGTGAAGGTGTCGGTGCCCGAGAAGCCAGCGTTCGGCGTGTAGGTCCAAGTGCCATCGCCATTGTCGGTCAGGGTGCCGTTGGCGGGGTGGGTGACGCCGGTGATCGTCAGCGTGTCGCCGTTCGGATCGCTGTCGTTGCCCAGCAGATCGTCCTGCGACAACGACACGGCCGTGTCGGGATCGACCTGAAACGCGTCATCACCGGCCACCGGGGCGCGGTTGCTGTCGAACGACCCGTCCTCGTCGATGATCGGGTCGGCGCTGGTCTCGAAATAGTCCAGCTGCGCGGTGTATCCCGGGGGCGGGTTGTTCTGGTACGGCGCGGTGCCCGCGAAGGCGCCGACTTCCGAAACGGTCATGTCGCGCGTCAGGGTGAAGGCTTGCTGCCAGTTCACCCCGTCCGAGCTTGTTTCGAAGACGAAGGTGTCGCCGGTGCGGGTGATGCGGAAGTCCGAGATCTGACCGGCGGTGATGCTGCCATCGAACAGCGGATAAGTCGTCGACCCGTCCACGATCTGGCCGACAATCAGCGTCAGGCCCATGTGGGTGTAGGCAAGGTCGAAGCGGATCCAGTTGGCATCGTCCTGCACGATCAGCAGGCCGTGTTCCTGGTACATCTGCTGCGGTTCGTTCAGGAAGCCCGCGCTGATCTGGAAGTCGCCATCGGCCACGTCCTGCATAAGGCGCGGCGTCGTCATCACGTCGGATGCGGACACGGGGATGCCGGCCGGGGATTCCAGCAGGATGATGGCGTCGGTTTCTGTCGTGGAAAGCGTGGCCGAGCCGGTGATGCCCTTGAAGGTCCAGCCTTCATCCAGCGCCGCACCCGAAAAATCGTCCGAGAACCCGTCGAACACAGAGGGCGGTCGCACGGTGACGGTGACCGTCCCGGTGTCGCTGATCGCGCCGTCGGTGACGGTATAGGTGAAGCTGTCCGTACCCTGAAACCCGGCATCCGGTGCGTAGGTCCAGGTGCCGTCGCCGTTGTCCATCAGGACGCCATTCGACGGGGTGCCCACGGACACGACCGTCAGCGCGTCGCCATCGGGATCGCTGTCGTTCGCCAGAAGTTGAGCGGCCGAGACGTCCAGCGCGGTGCCGGCCTCGGTCGTGAAGGTGTCGTCGGTAACCACCGGGGCTTGGTTCTCGTGGACGTGGCCGCCATCCTCGTCGAGGATCGGGTCGGAGGCGACCTCGAAATAATCGACCTGCGCTTCGAAGCCGTTGGACTGACCAAGGTTGCCGGAAAACAGCCCGACCGCGTCGACGGTCAGGTCATGGGTGACGGTGCCGACGGTCGTCCACGCGGTGCCATCGAGGGAATACTGGTACAGCCAGTCGTCCCCGGTACGGGTCACGCGCAAGTAGGGGGCAGTGCCGCCCGGGATCGCGACCTCGACCATCTTCGAGGTCTGCCCGTTCACCGTACGGCCGATGTAGGCGTACAGCGTGTTGCCAGAAGAATAGGTATCGAACCGCATCCAGTTCTGGGCGTCCTGCTCGATCAGGAAACCCTGCATCTGGTAGCTGCCCTGCGGGGTCGACAGAAACCGCGTCTCAAGCTGGAAGTCCTCGTCGGCGGCGTCCTGCATGATGCGCGCCGTGCCGTTGGTCTGCCATGCGTCGAAGGTGCCGTCGGGCGTGGCCAGCGTCAGGTACGCGTCATCGCTGTCGGACCCGAAGCCGACGGTGCCCTGCGACGGCCCTTCAAGCCGCCAGTTCGCCCCCAGCGTTCCCGAGCTGAAATCGTCGGAATTCGACATTTGACCCCAAGACCCCTCAAATACCGCGGCTCTCGCCGCGCACAGATTGAATCGCCAAATTGCCCCTGAATCGAAGGGGCCAACCGGCGCGAATTACAATGATGGTGGAGACCATCTCGAGGCCAAATCGGCCTCAATCGGAACATACTTCATTCCGCCCTGATTTGGACAGCGGGGTCGGCGAGATTGATCCCTGTACAAAAGGACAGGTTGGGGGTCTTGAAGCCGTGTTCGTCGCCGTTTTGCTTTGAAAACCTTAAGTTTTCCCGGCTTTGGGACTCCGGCCGCCGAAACGCGGTCCTGTGTGGGCGCAGGTCGTGTGGGGCGCAGTGTCTTAAGGGCAAAAGGGGCGAAAATCGGGCAAAATCAGGGTGTCGCGCGAGGGCTATTTCCTGTTTCGTGATCAATTGGGGCGGCAAGAGGCGCATATTGGCGAAGGCGCGTGGCCGTCCGATCACATTTTGCGTGAAGTGATTCAACTGCCACAGGTTGCCGTTCATCGGTGAATCAATGTGTGCAATGACAGAGGGCATGCGCGTCTGTTTCGTTTTGGGAAACACGGTGGTTGCGCGCTTGATTCGACTTCAGGGTGTACGCCGCCCTCAGACATCAAGCTGCGGTTCATTTAACGTCGCCAGTTATACAGAGCGCCTGTGCCTGAGATAGGCGACTAACAAACGCGATCCCGGCACCCGTCGGCCTGGATATCGGTTCGTGTCCGTCGCGTTGGCATTTTATGAACTGCCGATCAGTGACGGCCAGAATTCTGGGGCGGCTTGGGCCGTGGCAAAAACGAAAAACCGCGCGGGGCCATTCGGCACCGCGCGGTCTGTTGTCTCAAGGTGTCAGCGTCAGAGCAGGAAGTCGTCTGCCGTCAGGCCGCTGACGTCGGCGAGGATGATCCGCATGTCCGACGACCGGTCGCCGTCGACATCCACACGCACGATCGTGTTGTCGCCGTTCTCCATCG
Source organism: Psychromarinibacter halotolerans (assembly GCF_029168315.1). Classification (NCBI taxonomy): domain Bacteria; kingdom Pseudomonadati; phylum Pseudomonadota; class Alphaproteobacteria; order Rhodobacterales; family Paracoccaceae; genus Psychromarinibacter; species Psychromarinibacter halotolerans. The sequence goes on along the minus strand of NZ_JARGYD010000003.1, from coordinate 535,214 downwards.
TGCGGATCGCAGGGCCTTCGCCGTCATACTTCTGCAACAGCAGGACATCGAGAGTTGCGTCGGTCAGCTCGGACAGGTCCAGCTTGTCGACGCCCGGGGTGAAGTCCAGAATGAAGTCCGGGTTCTTCGCCTTGCTTTCCTTCACCTTGCTGAAGACGAAATGGTCCGCACCGGCGCCGCCGGTCATCGTGTCGGACCCGTTCCCGCCCTTGATCGTGTCGTTACCGTCACCGCCAAGGATGATGTCCCGTCCGACGCCGCCAAACAGGAAGTCGTCCCCAGCGCCGCCTTCGATGATGTCGGCACCCGCGCGGCCGATGACGTCGTCGTCGCCGTCGCCGCCGCCCAGCTTGTCGCTGCCTTTGCCGCCGTTGACGGTGTCGTCGCCTTCAGCGCCGTAGATGGTGTCGGCGCCCGAGGTTCCGTTGAGGTCGTCAGGCCCGACGGTACCAACGATGGCGTCGTCTGCGCCGTCATCGTTCAGGTTGTTGCCGCTGGTGATGACCACATCGGAAATCGTGCCGTCGAAGACCTGGTTGTAGCCAGCTCCGCCGGAGGTGCTTGCCCAGCCGTTGGCGCCGATCTGCAGGTACTCCGCATTATTCTCCCAGGTCATGTCGAAAGCGGCTTCACCCACGACGATCCCGTCAAGCATCGCCATGACGGTGCCGTCCCCGAAGCCGATCTCCAGCTCGTAATCGACATTCGACTGGATACCGTTGACCGTGAAGACTTCGCTGCTGTCGCCATCCTGGAAGCGGATCACGAGGGTTCCGTTCTCGATGTAGACGGTGAAGTGGCCGCCGTTCGCGAAATAGGACGCATCCTTCGAGATGATGCCGTGCTGGCCGGACACCGTGTCTGCATTGAAGGTGAGCGAGATCGATGCCGACGACAGTTCAAGGCCCGCGTCGTGCGCGAACTCCATCGCTTGGCTGCCGCCGCTGAACTCGTACTCGCCGTCAAGCTGGAAGCTGGCGGTCAGCGAGTCCCACGACAGATCCGGGTCTTCCGGGTCTGTCACCGGCTGGTCCGGTTCCGTGACAACGGGTTCCTCGACTACGGGCTCTTCGACAACCGGATCGTCCACGACGGGTTCGTCATCCACGACCGTGCCTGTGTCGCCGTTCATCAGTTCGGTCAGGCGGGTGGCCGCGCCATAGCCGCTCCCGAAGTCGACCGCCGACCCCGAAACCGGCACGAAGTCCGTCCAGCTCATGCCGTCGTTTTCGACCTGCAGGATGTTCTTGTAGTAGTTCGAGGCCGACGAGCTGACCGAGTACTGATAGTTGTCCAGGATCGTCGCGTTGCCGGCGTTGATCAGGTAGTTACTGATGTTCCCATCGACCACGACGTTCCGGGCGGTATCCGTGACACGGATGTTGCCGCCGCCGCCACCCGGCCACGGAAGCACGGTGTTGTTCAGGATCTCGATCCCGCCCGAGCTGTGCGACACGATGATCGCGTTGGGCGTGCCCGACATGATCAGGTTTTCTTCGATCAGGATGTTGTCGCCGCCGATCGCAATACCCTGCAGCCAGATGCCGGGGTCACCGGTGCTCGGGTCGTCCCAGATGAAGTTACCGCGGATCGTGATGTCGCTCGGCCAGCCGGAGGCTTGGTCGAAGAACTGGATTGCATCCGCGTGCGTGTAGGTGCCGTCACCGTGGTGGGTTGGCGCCGAGTCCTTCAGTGTATTGTTCTCGATCAAGCCGTTCTTGGCGTTACCAGCCACGACAAGAAGGTCACCGTCGATGCCGCCGGGACGACCGATTTCGTTCCCCGAGACGGTGAACCCGTTGGTCTCCTTGATGAAAAGAGTAGTGTAGAACTCGTTGTCGACGAAGCTGATGTTCGTCCCCTGCAGCGCCTCAGTCCAGTTGTGCAGGTAGCTGTTGGTGACTTCGATGTTTGATGCACCGCTTACGGTGACCCTTCCGTCGACGTGAACGCCGTCGAGAGTCACGTTGGACCCCGTGATCTTAAGGGTTCCGAACTCGGCGCCCAAGTCGTTGGCCGCTTTGATAGTCACATTGGACGAGAACCTCTCGTCAATCGTCAGGTCGCCGTATGTCCCGTTCTGGAGTACGATCGTATCGCCGCCCGCCGCGGAGTTGAGCGCAGCATTAAGCTGAGAAGAGTTGGATACGTTGATTGTCGCCATTGCGCCGATTTGCCCTATGATACGGTCGCAAGCCAAAAGAGTTCACGCTGGCAAAAGCGGGTGCCCTGCCACTACTGATGCGCCAAAGGCGCATTCCGCGGTTACTGATCAACTGTCGGGCAGGATGGAGTGGTTTTTATTCTCCTGCCGATCTACACTGTCACCGTTGCGTCAACTGTTGTCCGTTGGCTACGCGCCCTAGGTTGTCCTCTGTCTGTATTAGGCCCCTGTGATTTACAAAGCCCTAACATCGGGGCGATTCCTTGACAATTCGGGCCCGAATGTGCGGCGGCTACTCGCTTATTTCGGGAAAACTCCTTTAAAATCCAGTCATTTGGCGGAAATCCGCTTGAAATTAGGGGGGATGGAACCGGAAACAGTCGGCATGGTTCCGCCGGTCATACCCACAGGCGTTGGTAGATGTGCCGTGCAACATGCCGTCTCTTAAGGGCGGAAGGACGAAAAAGCGCCTTTCGGAAAGGCAATATGCCCAATCAGCCAGCTTGAACTGGGCGAAATCCGCACAGCGACTGTCTTGATTCGACCGGCCAGAAGGAAAACTTCGGGCAAGATACCGCTGGACGCGGGCCAATTTCATTCCAGCAGCGGGGCGGCGCGCGCTCAGTAATCCGAAACCACAACGCACGAGTCCGCATATTGTTGCACCTTGCCGTGTCGTGGCGGGGCTCAAACCGATCCGATCCGGGGGCGATGCAGCTTGTGCTTTCCACCGGGGCGAACCGGCGTCATACCAAATCCGAAGAACAACTGACTGATAGCGATGACGGATTTGCAAAGCTTGCCGACGCCGACGGTGTCCGTGGTGATCCCGGCCTATAACCGGGCCGGGTCGATCGGACGGGCCGTCGCTAGTGTCGGCAGTGCCCCGGACGGGCGCTATGAACTGATCGTTGTCGATGACGGGTCGGCCGACGACACGGTGACCCGTGCCCGAGAAGCCGTCGAGATCCATCATGGCTCTGCCGGCCGCGTCGTAATGCAGGAAAACGGCGGCCCGGGTGCCGCGCGGAACCGAGGCGCGCAAGAGGCGCGGGGGAACTACCTTGCGTTTCTCGACAGCGACGACTTCTGGCTGCCGGGCGCGTTGCAGACCTGCCTTGCCGCATTGGAGGATCCCGAGGCCCCGGCGCTTGTGTTCCTTCAGACCGTCGACGTGGCAGAGGGGCAGGCGGTGGATGCGCACGGGCGACAGACAGAGCAGAAGCGGACCGCCGGTTTCCTGGAAGCCGTGCGGGATGTCCCGACGACGCGCTATGGATCTTGCAACGTCATCGTGCGGCGGGACGTCTTCGAAAGTCTCGGCGGCTTCACCAGCGCGGTGACCTGTTCGGAGGATACGGACCTGTTCCTGCGGGCGGCGGCTGCCGGGCCTTGTCTTGTCCTCTCCGGCGCGCCGCTTGTCGCGCATGTGCAGGGCGACGGAGAGCGGTTGACCGGATCGTTCGGCGCGGTGCTGAAAGGGTTCGAGTTCATGCAAGACCGGGACCGGGCCGGACAGTACCCCGACGCAAAATCGCCGGGCGCCCTGAAGGACCGGATGCTGGCGCAGTGTGCGGTTCATACGGCGCTGGGCGCCTTCGCGGCTGGTCGGATTGGCGTCGCCTATCGTCTGTACCTTCAAAACCTGCCCCGTATGGTGCGGTCGGGATACTGGCGCTGGCTGGTTCGGCTTCCGCTGGTTCCAGTGCTCGCACTTCTGCGCCCGGCAAGCTACAGGATGCGCTGGACAACGGCTGCCCAGAACGGCCGCTGAATAACAGTAAGCAGGACAGGCATGTCAGTAAGTTCGACCAGTAAGATTCGTGTGCTTATCAATTCGGCCAGCGGCGCGATCACGCTGCTGATCAACGTCTTTTTTGTCTTCTGGTTGTACCAGTACCTTCTCGCACGCATCCCCGCAGACGAATTCGCGATCTACCCGGTCCTGATGGTCATCATGATGCTGGGCCCGGTCATCATCTCGTTCTTCGCCAGCGCGATCAGCCGCGAGATCATCGTCGCCTATTCCGACGGGCGCCACGACGACGTGACGGTCTTCCATACCTCTATTGTGTTGGCACTGGCCGGGTTCCTGAGCTTGTTCGCATTGGTCGGATTTGTCGTTGCGACCCAGATCGATCACCTGCTGACGGTGCCGGACACGATGTTGGTCGAAGCGCGCCTCATGACGATGATGATCGTTCTCGAATTGTGCGTCGGGCTGTTCGCCGGTCCGTTTTCGACCGCGTTCGAGGTACGTCAGCGATTCATGCAGCGCGATGTCGTTACGCTGTCGGTGAACATTGGCAAGATCATCCTGACCGGCGCGCTGCTGTTCGGCCTTGGTCCGAATGTGGTCTGGGTCTCTGTCGCGTCGCTCACGGCAAGCGTGGTCAACGCGACGATCATCATCATCATGGCGCGCCGGATGCTGCCAGAGTTCCGGATCTATCCCGCCCGGTTCAGCCTGACCAAGGTCCGGTCGGTCCTGAGCTTCGGCGCGTGGACCTCGCTCGGCACGGTGACGATGCTGATCTATCAAAGTGCCGGGCCGGTTCTTCTGAACATCTATTCGACACCGGTGCAGGTCACGAGTTTCTTTATCGGCTCGGTATTCGACCGGCGCATCAGCAGCCTGATGACTGTCGCGCTCGCCCCCATCCAGCCGGTGATGGTCGCGATGAACGCAAGCGGCGACTGGACGCGGTTGGGGAATACGTACCTGCGCGGAGGCCGCTATGCGCTATGGGTGGCAATGGCAGTCGCGACCCCGATTTTCATTTATGCGGACGACTTCATCACACTGTACATCGGCGACGAATATCAGGATGCGTCTACCGTCACGCGCCTGTTCCTTGCCGGTTTTCCAGTTGGTTATGCGGACGTCCTTCTGTCGCGCATGGCGGTCGCAACGGGTAGGATCAGGGGGTTCTTCCTGGGAACTTTCGTTGCCGGTGCACTGGCGCTGATTACGTCGATCCTTGTGCTCACTTACACTGATCTTGGCGCTGTCGGCGTCGCGGGATCGATACTGGTTACCGCAATGATCGTCCATCTCGGGTACTTCTGGCCGCTGGGCTTGTCGATGGCGAACACCACGTTCTCCGAGTTTCTTCGGAAGGTGATACTGCGCGGCTGCGCGCCGGCTGTCGCCGGATCGGTGGTGTGGCTTCCGACCCAGTTGATGGGTCTATCTTCAACGTGGCTTGGCCTATTTCTGTGGGGCTTTATCGGTGGGTTCGTATACATCGGCGTGTTGCTTGGGTTCTGCCTGTCGCCGGACGAACGCCGCAGTATAAAGGGAACTTTCGACAAGCTGCGCAAGAGAGCGGAAAAGGCGCCCTAGGCGCCACGCCCGAGTGTATGCCGCCTTCCAGATCGGCGGTCCTGATGCCGCCCTGCACAGGGGCGGGCAGTATCAGGACATTCGCAGCCGGTCCCGTAGGACCAGTTTGAATTCTCGGAACAGCCATCTGCGGTGACGGCGCAGCCATGCCAGTGAGATGCTGACGCAGGCAAACCACTCGCGGATTGGCATCCGTGTGCGCAGCGACGCTTTTAGGTAGCCAAAACCGAGCCGGGTCAGAGTCGCCGGAAAACGGTTTCCGCGCTTGGGGTCGAACCACGCGGCCAGCAGCTTCTCCAACTCGACGTCGTTGCCCTTGGCTTCGTTCTCGGCGGAAATAACCGAGCCTTTGTCGTGCTCGCGTCGCAGGAAGAGCGGTTTCTCGACCTCGATGAAAGCCCCGCGCAGGGCAAGTTCGACCAGCAGCAGCGTATCCGAACGCGGCATGTTCGCAATCAGGCTGGTCCCGATCAGCGCCTCGCGGCGGATCAGACCGAACACTGGAAAACAAAGATGCGCGTGGGATTGCTGCCGTTCGTCTGGACCGATCATTTCTTCCAGCCGTTTCGAGGGCGTGCTGCCGCCCTTGCGCGTGACGGCGTCGTACACCCGAAGCGGGTTGCCATCGGCGTCGATCATCAGTGTTTGGGGATAGGACAATACGGCGTCGCCGTTATCCGCATCCAGCGCGGCCACGCATTCTTCCAGATACTCTGGCGCCAGCATGTCGTCATAGGACGACCAATGAAAGAATTCGCCCGTCGTGTGGTGGAACACGTAGTTAAAATTGGCCGCAGCGCCCAGATTGGTCTCTTGCCGGTGGTAGCGCACACGGCTGTCCCGAGCGCAGTACTCGGCCGCGATCTCTGGCGTGCTGTCCGTCGACGCGTTGTCTGAAATGAGGATCTCGAAGTCTTCGAAGGTCTGGCTTAGTGCGCTGTCCAATGCGTCTCGAAGATACTTTTCACCGTTGAAGACCGGAATTCCGATGCTGACCCTAGGCATGCTCAACTCCTTCAAATGCGGCGCGACTGGCGGTTCGATGGGCAAACGCGACCAAGCCTTGGCGTGTTGCTTTCAAAATTATGGATACGATCAAGGTTCTTTTCCCCGCGGAAGCGGCTCGCCCGCGCAAGGGGCCGCATAGGGCCGCGGGCGCGGATGTCGTCCCACGGTCTCGGCAAGTCGCACGCTGAGTGACGGACTGATGCAACGGCCGAAAAAGGTCCGGCCGTCCTTGCCCGATACGGGTTGACTGGCGCGACGACCGGCCCAAAACAGGACAGGCCGAACGCATGCCGGCCGCGACGCGGGAATCCAATTCATGTCCGAACCAGTAACCGAGACCGTGCCGGCCGCTCTTCGTCTTTCGATCATTATTCCGGTCTACAACCGGGCGTCGACGATCGATGCCGCCCTGAGCAGCTTGTGCGCGGGTGGCAGATCGGATGTCGAGGTCATTGTGGTCGACGACGGGTCGTCGGACAGTTCGGTGCAGGCAGTCAAAGCGGCGATCGCGGCCTACGGAATGTCGGCCAACACGACGTTGCTTCAACAGGATAACGCGGGGCCCGGGGCCGCTCGCAATCGGGGTGCCAAAGCGGCGCGCGGCCGCTACCTTGCATTCTTCGACAGCGATGACCGCTGGTTCCCTTGGACGCTCGACACCTGTCTGCAAGTGATCGCCGACAACCCCGCCGCCAGCTTGTTCTATCTTCAAAGCGTGGACTTCACCCGCGACGCCGGTCCAAAGACCCCGGAGCGTACCGAGGTCGAAACCCAGAGCTTCCCGCGTTTCCTCGATGCGATCGAGGCTGTTTGGCAGATCACCTACGCCTCTTGCAACGTCATCATTCGGCGTGACGTGTTCGACAAACACCGGGGCTTCACCCACGAAGTCCGTTGTGCCGAGGATACGGATCTGTTCCTGCGCGCTGACCCGGACGGGGCGTGCGTGTTGATCACGTCGCCTGTGATGCTTGGCCGCGAAGTTGGTGCGCCGGGCAGCTTGACGGGGAACGTGGCATGCGTTGTTGGCGGGCTGGATCATATCGTCGCCAAGGAGCGCGCGGGTCTGTATCCGGGTGGCGCAGGATCTGACGGGAAACGGCAGCTTTTGCTGGCCGGCGCCACGATTAGCACCGTGCGGCTGTGCTTTGCGACCGGCTATCCCGGGACCGCCTATATGAGGCTGATCAGAAACGCAGGCATATTGATCCGGGCAGATCGCTGGCGTGTCGGCCTGCGACTGCTTCTGACACCGATCCTGAGTATCATTCGGCCCAAACACTATCGTTTCCGTCTCCGCCAGAATTGACCGGGGCCGGCATTTCGGCCACCCCGGTCGTTTCTTCTTTATCCCGCCACCACCGCGAATTCCGGATTCAGACCCATGGCGCGGACCTGTTCGGTGATCTCGGCCTCGTACAGCGCGTTCGAGATCAGGATAAGGTCGGGGCGCAGGTCCTTCAGATCCTCGGGCGACACGACCGGAAGCGCGACGCCGGGTGCGTACAGCCCGTGCTTGCGCGGGTTCAGGTCGACCAGCGCGGCCAGCGGGGCAGCGGCCTCACCCAGTGCGTTGGCGAAGGTGATGCCCTTCGACCCGGCGCCCCAGATCACCGCTTTGCCGTCCAGCTTGGACAGCCGGTCGCGCCATTCGTCCAGCAGCCCGTTCGAGGCGGCCGAGAAGGCGGCCGCGTCCTGCAGCACACCGTCCACATCGGGCGAAACCCAGCCGGTCTCGGGTTGGGAGGGACGCGCCTCGATCATCAGGAACTGGCCGTCGTAGCCTTCGGTGATCGACACGGGCGTGAACCCGGCGCGGCGGAAGGCGGCTTCCATCGCGGGGGCCGTCCAGTAGCCGACATGTTCATAGATCACGTCCCACATCGAGACCGCGCGCAGCATCCAGCCTGCGTTCGGGACCTCGAAATACACGGGCACGTCACGGTCGCCAATGGCGCGGCGGATGTCCTGCAAAAGCGGCATCGGCGCGTCGAGGTGTTCCAGAACGTGACGGCACAGGATCGCGTCGAACGGGCGGTCCAGCTGGTCGGACCGGAAATATTCCGGCACGATCTCGACGCCGTCGCGGGCGGTGAAGGGCGTTTCCTTGCCCGCCATCGACGGATCGAACCCGGTCGCGGTTGCCGCGCCGTGCTTGGACATCAGGTCCAGCATGTGGCCGTCGCCGCAGCCGATCTCGAAGACATGCTTGCCCTTCAGGTCAAAGCGGTCGACGAGCCCCTTCGCCAGTTCCTCGGCAAAGGCTTGGAACTTGGGCGAAAAATGCAACGCGTTCTCGTAGCCCGGCGCGTAGACCATGCGCTCGGGCTCGAAAGCGGCGTTCCAGATCATCGCCGTCTCGGGGCAGATGACCAGGTCGACGTCACCCGCGGGCGCGGCGCGAGCCGCATCCGCGTCGGGCCACAGCTGGTTGCAGATGACCGGCACGTTGCCCAGCTTGAACACCGGCTTCAGATCGGTCGACCCGCTGATCGGGCAGTTCGTCGCAAGGCTCATCAGACGGCCACCAGTTCGGGGGTCAGACCCATCTTCGCAAGATCGGCGCCGATTTCGTTCAGGTAGATCGGGTTCATCACGATCACCGTGTCGGGCGGCGTTTCCTTCAGGCTGTCCGGGCCGGATACAAGGTGGCCGGTGCCGGGCAGATAACGGCCCTGTTTGAACGGGTTGATGTCGATGACCTGCGCCACTTCTTCGCCCAGACCATTGGTGGTCAGGAACGACACGCCCTTCGACCCACCGCCCCAGATGGCGACGCGCTTGCCTTCGGCGTGGCGCGAGCGGACGAAATCGGTCCAGTAGGCGCGGATCTCGGCCACCTTCGCGGGGAAGGATTTCGCCAGCGCACGCACGGCATCAAGGTCGTCTTCTTCCGGCAGCGGCGGCCGCCCCGTCGAGGGTTCGGCGTACTGGATGATGTACTGGTCGTCATAGGCCAGATACAGCTTGGTCACATCCATCCCGGCGCGGCGGAACAGGCGGGCGTGGCTGCCCAGAGTAAAGTACGAGCAGTGCTCGTAGTAGATGTCCCAGAACGCGCCTTCGTCCAGCACGCGGCGCACGTCCGGCGTCTCGAAGAAGATGCCGACGTCGGTGCGTCCGTCGATCGCGGTGGCGATGTCGTCCATGAACTGGCCTACCGCCGGAATGTGTTCCAGCGTGTGACGGCAGACGACGAAATCAGGCGTCTCGGCGATGGTTTCCGGATCGAAATACTCGCGCTGGAACCGAATCTCGTGCCCGTCTGCGCCCGGCAGGCGTTCCGGGATGAACCCCGGATCGACGCCAAGACCCAGCGTGCCGGTCTGTTCCGCAAGCTCTTGCAGGAACTCGCCCTTACCGCAGCCGATCTCGAGCGTTTTCTTGCCCTTCAGGTCGTAAAGCGAGGCAACCTCGGACGCCAGTTCCTTGGCGAAGCGGTTGAAGGTGCCCGAGAAGTGCTGGCTTTCCTCGGTGGTCGAGGCGTAGTCGACCTGCTCCAGTTCGAACACCGCGTTGAACACGAAGCCGCAGTCGTCGCAGAACTTCAGCAGCAGGGGACGGCGCGGGAAATCCCGCGCCTCCTCTGCGCTGTCGAGCAGGATGCAGCTTTGCACCGGGATCGCGTCGAGCCGATAGATTTCGGCCACGGCGCCGGACCCGCAGGCGGGGCATTTGTGCAGTTCTTCCCCCATCAGTTCGAGACGATCTCGAGGTCGGGGATCGGAACGACGAACTTGCCGCCCCGCGCAAGGAAGTCCTGCTGCTGCCGGATGATCTCGTCGCGGAAGTTCCACGGCAGGATCATCACATAGTCGGGCTTGTCCGACTTCAGCTTTTCCGGGTCGTCGATCGGCACGCGGACGCCGGGCATGTACTTGCCCTGCTTGTGCACGTTGCGGTCCACCGCGTACTCGATGGCGCGCGAATTCAGCTGAAGGAAGTTCAGCATGATCGTGCCCTTCGCCGCCGCGCCATAGGCCGCGATGCGCTTGCCGTCGGCCTTCAGGTCGGCGATCAGCTTGCGCGCGTCATCGCGGAAGGTGCGGACCCGCTGGCCGAAGCTTGCGTAATAGTCGAAGCGGTCGAGACCCAGCTCTTTCTCTTCGGCGAGGATCTTGGTCACGGCTTCGGACGGCTCGTTCTTCTTGCCGAAGTACAGCCGCAGCGAACCGCCGTGGATCGGCAGGCGACGTACGTCGTTCAGGTACAGCCCGTGGCGTTCGAACAGCGCCTGCGCCGAACCGACCGAGAAGTAGCACAGGTGCTCGTGATAGATCGTGTCGAACTCGATGAAGTCGATCAGGTCGCGGACATAGGGGAACTCGACCGAGATCACGCCATCATCCGCCAGCAGCGTCGCCATGCCGGCGACCAGATCGTTCTGGTCGGCGACGTGGGCCACCACGTTGTTGGCGATGATTACATCGGCCTTGCGGCCCTGAGCGGCGAGTTCGCCGGCGACGCGGGTGCCGAAGAAGTCGTTGATCGTCTCGATCCCCTTCTCCATCGCCGCGGTGGCGGGCTGAAGCGCGGGGTCGATGCCAAGGACGGGAACGCCCTTTTCCTTGAAGTTTTGCAGCATGTAGCCGTCGTTCGACGCGATCTCGGCGACAAGGCTGTCGGCGCCAAGGCCGCGCATCTCGATCAGTTCCAGCGCATTCTCGCGGCTGTGCTTCAGCAGATCCTCGGAGAAGGACGAGAAGTACAGGTAGTCGTCACCGAACATTTCCTCGGCGGGACGCGTTTCCAGAAGCTGCACCAGCGAACAATCGGGGCAATAGCCCAGACGCAGCGGGACCAGCGACTCGCGGCGGTCGAGGATGCTGGGGTCCAGCAGGCCGTCCGACCGGGGCATCAGGCCAAGGTCGAGGATCGGCTGAAGGCCGTGGTGGCCGCACGAAATGCAGTCGACCTCGGCGGCGTCGGCTTCGAAGCCCGGCGCGATGGCGGCCTCGGGCGACGCGGCGCGTTCGGCCAGCGCCTTCGGCGTGTGCTTCAGCGACTCGTCGATGATGCCGTCAGAAATCAGTTTCTTGATGTGGCCGATGCGCTGGTAACGCGGGCCTTCGAACTGCTCGAGGGTCAGGTCGACGGCCTTGTAGGCCTCGTACAGCGACTCGGCGCCCTTGCGGGCGTCCCACTGCGGCTTGAACTGCGGCATCACGCGCTGGATCTTGTCGCAGTTCACGCGATAGCTGCGCTTGTCCGGGCCAGCGTCGTCCGCGAAGGTCACTTCGCAGCCGGGCACGACCGACGCGACGATCTCTGCCAGTTCTTTGATCTGGTAGTTGTGATCGGTCACGCCGACGTTGAACGCCTCGTTGCGGATCTTTTCGACCGGGGTCGATAGGGTCGACAGGAACGCGCGGCTGATATCCTCGATATGGGTGATCGGCCGCCACGGGGTGCCGTCCGACTTCATGTGGATATTGCCGGTGGTCACGGCCCACGCCACGAGGTTGTTCAGCACAAGGTCGAAGCGGATGCGCGGGCTGACGCCATAGGCCGTGGCCGAGCGCAGGAAGGTCGGGCAGAAGGCGTCGTCGGCCAGTTCGGCCAGCGCCTGTTCGGACCGCACCTTCGAGATGCCGTAGGGCGTGACCGGGTTGAACGCGCCGTTCTCGTCGATGAAATCGGGGCCCGACGCGCCGTAGTTCGAGCACGACGACGAGAACACGAAGCGTTCCACACCCGCGGCCTTGGCGGCGCGGGCGACGTTCATGGTGCCGTCGAAGTTGATGTCATAGGTCGTTTCGGGGCGGAAATCGCCCAGCGGGTCGTTCGACAGCGCGGCAAGGTGCAGCACCGCGTCAAAGCCCAGCAGGTCGGCGGGCGTGACTTCACGCACGTCCTTCAAAAGCGTAGGGATGTCGGGCATCTCGCCGCCCGGCTCGAACGTACAACGCTCGTACAGATCGCTGTCGATGCCGGCCACATCGTGGCCCGCCTCGAGAAGCATGGGGGTAAGAACGGTTCCGATATAGCCGCGGTGGCCGGTCACGAGTACGCGCATCGTTATTTTTCCCAAACAGCCCAGGGTCGATCCCCGGAATCCCAAAGTTTTTGCAACGTGTGCTTGTCGCGCAGCGTATCCATCGCTGCCCAGAAGCCTTCATGGCGATAGGCCATCAGCTGGCCGTCGCGCGCAAGATTCTCCAGCGGCGCGTGTTCGAACATCACCATGTCGCCCTCGATATAATCGAAGACCTCAGGCTCCAGAACGAAAAAGGCGCCGTTGATCCAGCCTTCGGCGGTCTGCGGTTTTTCCTCGAACGCGACCACCTGGTCGCCGTCGAAGCGCATGTGGCCATAGCGGGCCTGCGGACGGACCGCTGTGATCGTGGCAAGCTTGCCGTGGCTTTTGTGGAAGGCAATCAGCTTGTTGATGTCGATGTCCGACACCCCGTCGCCCCACGTCAGCATGAAGGTTTCGTCGCCCATGTAGGGCTTCAGCCGCTTCACCCGGCCGCCGGTCAGCGTTTCGTCCCCGGTTTCGATCAGATCGAGCTTCCAGGGGGCATGTTCTTTCTCGTGCCGTTTCAGCGGCTCGGGGTCGTTCATGTCGATGGTCAGGTTGCCCGAAAGCGTACCGTATTCCACGAAGTACCGCTTGATGTGGTCGCCCTTGTATCCCAGCGCGACGGCGAAATCGTTGAAGCCGTAATGAGAGTAGGTCATCATAATGTGCCAGAGGATCGGCTTGCCGCCGACCTCGACCATCGGCTTCGGTCGCACGCTGGTTTCCTCTGCGAGCCGGGTGCCCTTGCCCCCTGCAAGAATGGCGGTCTTCATTAATAAACTCTCCGGTTTACGTACGGATGCCCCATCGACATCCACGGTCCACTAGTCAGCCGAATGCGCTGGTTCTTGGTCAATAGTGTGAAAATCGACGGTCGAAAAAAATCCTGTGACACCCGAACCACATTTGCGCGGGTGTAAACCTGCAGAGCCCCGACAGCCCTGTTCCGATCCACACCACAATGTGGGGCATACACCGACCGTCTCACAAATGTTAAGATCTCAGGGGTTGGTTCGCGCGTGTCCGGGCATATGGTTACCCAGACGGTCCTGATTGTGCATCAGGCATCAACAATGTTCCTTGGGGTGAGTAGATTCAGATGGCCTTAATACACGGTAAAGTTGCATTTGGCGAAAGTACAGAATCAAGTGCCGCAGCCGGCGGATTATCGATCCTGCACGGAATTGCCGGTCTCGTCGTCCTTGTGGCCGGCTGGCTTGTTGTTGCAGCGGGGTCTGCCGACGCGGACGCAAACGCACGGGCGCGCTTGGACGCGGCGCTTGCATCCACCAAAGGTGGAGAAACCATCGTACTGCCGGACGGCGATTACGGTGCACTTTCCATCAGCCAGGTTTTCAACGAGCCGGTCACAATCCGGTCGGAGACACCGCACGGTGCCCGCTTCGGGGTGGTCATGATCACGGGGGCGAACGTGGTTCTCGACGGCATCGCGGTCTACGACAGGTTCACGCTGCGAAATGCATCCGGCATCGAGGTGCGCAATAGCCGTCTGGGCAGTTGGGCCGAGGCGATCAGTTCGCAGGACATCAAGTTTCGCGGCAACGAGATCACGGCGACGTTGATGATGCAGAAGGTTCTCGGCTTCGACGTCTCCAACAACTTCTTCTACGCCGAGGGCGGTATCAACGGCGATCACCTGACCATCGTCGACGAGACGCGCAGCGGCACCATCGCGAACAACACGATGGCCGACGCCGCACCGGTGATCAATGCGGATGGGACCTACACCCATTCTGACGCCATTCAGTTCTACACCACACCAAGTGCGGGTGACTGGCCCAGCAGCATCCTGATCCGCGGCAATTTCATCTATGACGACCCGGCCACGGGAGATGCCGGCGTCTGGATGCAAGGGATCAACGTCGGCGGGCGCGACATCATCATCGAGGAAAACCTCGTGATGGCGGGCACGCCGAATGCCATCATCGTGGCCAACAGCCCGGGCGGGATCGAAGTCCGCAACAACACCGTGCTGCCGTGGCCGGATGGCAGTGGCGGAAACATCCGGGTCAATAACACCTCGCAGGGGGTCTATGTGGACGGCAATGTGGCCAGCTGGCTGTTCGATCAGGGGACGGCGGTGGTCGGCGACAACTTCAAGTACGAGACGGGGCCCAGCGATAATTACTTCCGCAACGTATTCGACCTTAAGAACGACGGAATGGTCTGGACCGACTTCATCCCCAAGGAAGGGTCTCCAATCGACTTCGGGTCCCGTTACGGTGCACAGAAGCGGCTAACAGAATTAGGCTCTCGCTAATCGGCGCGGCCCAGGTGGCGGACCAGTTGGTCCGCCCTGCGGGCGCCCACATCCATCCAGCTATAGGCTTCGACCGCCGCGGCGCTGCGTTCGCCCCGTTCGCGCAAGGTGTCGGGCGAACCCGCCAATGCCCGTAGCGCATCGACGATCGTCTCGGGCTGGTCGGGATCGACAGGAAGATTGCAGCCGGTTTCGGCCCCGATCCGTCCGGCGCCCATCGCCGACGCGATGATGGGAAGACCGTGCGCCGCCGCTTCGTAGGTCACCAGCGGGTCCCCTTCCTCGTACGAGGGTAGAACGAAGACGTCTGCCTGCTCGTAAAGCGGCTCGACATCGTTGACGAAGCCAAGGGTCTGCACATCGTCCCGGTTCAGAAGATCGGCGCACAGCGTCTGAACCGCCGGCTCGATCGTGCCTGCGATCAGAAGACGCCCCTTTATCCCGGCCCGCGCCCACGCCCTTAGAAGTTGGTGCAGGCCTTTCCGGATGCTTCCCGATCCCACAAACAGGACCGTCGGCCCCTCTTCCGGGACAGCGCGCCGCGGCGGGCGATGCTGGTCAAGCGCCACGCCATAGCTGGCGGGCAGGATCCGGTTTGCATCAATGGCCCCGGCAAGGGATGCCTCGACGCCCGCGCTTGGGGCGAAGATGGCCGTGGTCAGCTGCAGCTTGGCGTTCTCTTCATCGATCCGGTCCTGCGTGATGCCGTGTCCCGGTTCCAGCCCTTCCGCAGTATAGGCCGCATCGAGGATCGCGCGGGCATGTTCCATCCGGGTGTTGATGCCCTCGGCGACGATCGGAAGGCCCATGTCGTGGACCTTGCGATAGACGTCCAATGGCGCCGCCGGCCAAAGATAGGCGATATCGCCCTGTCGGATCTCGGACAGGAAGCGGCGGTTGGTCCGACGGGTGGCCCGGTCGGACACGAAACGGTAGGGCGCGGCGGCCAACGGACCGGGCAACGAGGCGCGGTAGTCGATGCCGTCAAGCTGCGCGCGGGCGCGGTTCACGAATAGCGGTCCCGCAAGGTCGCGCGACGCCATGCCCTGCAGAAGCCGGGTACAGGTATAGCTTGGGCCGACGCCATCGCAGGCCATTGGAAGCAGTGTAACCAGCCTTGCCAAGAACTTACCGTCACTCTCCGGTTTCGATGCGCCGCACCTTTTCGCAACGCGGTCCGAATGGCAATAAGGTGACCCGGCACATTCGCGCCTTGGGTCCGGGATGAAGGGATGTTCGCGCTTCGATGCCACATCTCATGGCACAGACTGTTTCCGTGGCGCCCTTGTGAATGGCCGGGTTTGCACGGATTGTCTTTGACGCCGCAACTGTGGCAAGGGCCCGGCGCAGCGGCCATCGCACTCATTGCGGTTCTCGTATAAGAGCGCCCGAATTGACGTGAGCACCCGCCGGCGGTTCTTTAGGGGTGTCGGTAGAAATGCCCAAAGAGGATTCGGATCGCATGACGGCAAGCCCGGACATGACAGACACACGGCGCATGACCCCGCGTTCGTCGGCGCTTGCGGTCACCGGTACTTATCCGGTCTGGGTTGCCGCCCTGATCATGTCGTTCATCGTTCCGATCCAAATCCAGATCGGCGATATTCGCCTATCGTTCTATCGCATCGTCCTGCTCATCGCCATCGTGCCTGTCATACGGCGGCTTGCGGTACAGCCGATCCGCGTTCGGTGGGTGGATGTCGTCTTCGTGCTGTTCGCGCTTTACGGGACTCTTGCACTGGCGGCGACGGGCGCATCGGTTCCAGCGCTTGGTATCTCGCTGATCGAGACCATCGGTCCCTATATGCTTGCCCGGGCGTTCATTAGGAATGCGGATCAGTTCAGCGCGGCGGTGCGGGTCCTCAGCACGTCCATTATCCTGATGATCCCCTTCGCGATCTACGAGAACCTCACGCGGCAGCCGATCATTCTGAACATGCTCGACACAGTGTTTCCTGTTCTGCCCAACGTGCCGCACGAACAGCGACTTGGTCTGGACCGGGCGCAGGTGACGTTCGACCACCCGATCCTGTTCGGTATGTTCTGCGCTTTTGGATTCGCTATGTCGATCTACGCCGCCCGTCGCAGACAGCCGCCGAAACTGTCGGTTTTTCGCGGTGCGCTGGTTGGCGTGGCGACCTTCACCTCGCTTTCATCAGGCGCCTTCGTGGCGGTTGGCCTGCAGATCGTTCTGATCGCATATGACCGGATACTCCGGAAAGTTCCGAAGCGTTGGTGGATCCTGAGCACGACAATCGTTGTCATGTATATCGTTGTCGAACTGCTTTCGAACCGGACAGTGGCGGAAATCTCGATTGGGTTCCTCGCGCTCAACCCGGGGACAGCTTGGACCCGCCTTAGCGTAAACGAGTGGGCGCTCGAGGCGATCATGACGCACCCCTTCTTTGGACTCGGATTCGACTGGAGTTGGCCAGTGCCCTTCTGGATCGTCACCACGTCCATCGACAATTTCTGGCTGGCCATTGCCTTCCGGCAGGGGCTTGTCACGATGCTGCTCCTGCTTCTCGCGGTGTTCGGCATCATGGTCACCGTCGCTTTCACGCGGCAGAAGGATGCCTTCGTCAATGCCTGTCGGGTCAGTTACATTGTGACCTTCGCAGCGCTTAGCCTTGCCATCGTCACGGTCCACCTTTGGAACTCGGCATACTGCACATTTATGCTGTTGCTGGGGTGTGGGCTTTGGATGACGGACAAGCAGCCGGATTCCTCGGACGTGTCCGAGGACGAACCCGAAGAAGATAAGTCCAGCGGCCTTAGGTTCAGCCGCAACCTGCATTCAACGTACCATAGGTGATTTCATGTCTGGTTCACTAACTGCCAAGACCAAACTATTAAGCCCAGCCCCCGCGTGAGGCCGGTGATGCTGCGTGACCGTATAGGCCGCGCGTTGCCGGCGCCGGTGCGGCGTTTCCTGTACAGCGGGTACAGGGGGCTCAACAGGATCAAGATCCGCCTTGCCATGCGCGGTGGGGTCGCAACGTTAAACGGGGTCCGATTGCGCGCCGATGCCGGCATCATCGGGCAGCAGGTGGTCGACCGGATTCTGTATGGCGACTACGAGGGCCGCGAGGCCCGGATGATCAGCATGTTCCTAACACCTTCTGACCGAGTTCTCGAACTTGGGGCGGGCATCGGATACATCGGTCTTCTCTGCGCGCGCAAACTCGGTGACGGGCGCGTCTTCAGCTTCGAGGCAAACCCGCTTATGGAGCCGGTGATCCGCGGCAACTACGCACTGAACGATGGGCCGAAGCCGGAGCTGACCATCGGTATGCTCAGCGATGAGCCGGGCGAGACGAGCTTTTACGTTCCGGACGTGTTCTGGAGCGGGTCGTCAAAGCAGATGGCGGGCGGGCGCGAGGTTCGGACCGTCAAGGTCTCACTGAACGAAACGATTGAAAGCTTGCAGCCGACGTTCCTTGTCATGGACATCGAGGGCGGAGAAATCGACATTGTCGACATCATGGAGCCGCAAAGCGTAAAGAAGATCGCAATGGAGTTGCACCCCAGCGTGACCGGCCAAGAGGCCATCGACAATATGATCGAACGGCTTGCTGGCTTTGGGTTTCGCGTGGTCTGGATGTCCAACGCCGGCGAACACGCCTATTTCGAGCGAGATTAAACGGATGAACGACCGGAAGACCCCTGCAGTCGAAAGATGGGTTCACAACCCGACATGACGGACGCGCCGACTGTTTCTATCGTGCTTCCGGTGCACAACCGCGAAGTCCTTGTCCGCAGGGCGATCGACAGCGTTCTTGCCCAGACGCGCCGCGATTTCGAGCTGATTGTCATCGACGACTGCTCGACCGACCGCACGGTCGAGGTGGTCAGGGAATATTGCACTGATCCGCGGGTTCGGCTGGAACTGAACACGACGAATCTTGGCGCAGGCGGCGCTCGCAATCGCGGCATTGAACTGGCACGCGGCCGGTACGTGGCCTTTCAGGACAGCGATGACCGCTGGTTTCCCGAGAAGCTTGAATTGCAGTTGCAGGCGATAGAGGCCGCACCCGATTGCCGGGTCTGCTATTGCGGCGCGCTCTATTATTCTTCCGTACAGTGTTATTACATCCCCCGACACGGCGCCTTCGACATCGGCGCGGCCGCACAGGGGGACATCTCGGAAGCGGTACTGCACAGCAATCCGACCACGCCACAGACTTTGATGGTGGAACGCAGCCTGTTCGAGGAGGTTGGCGGTTTCGATACCTCGTTGCGGATCAACGAAGACTGGGAGCTTGCGGTGCGGCTGGCGCAGAAGACCCGGTTTGCCTTTGTGCCGGATCCGCTTGTGGTGATCTACCGGACCGAAAACAGCGTTTCGTCCGACAAGGTCGCCGATACGGCGTTCCGCAAGAAGCTTCTGACCGACTACGCAGACTTGTACGCGAAGTATCCGGGCGCGCGGGCGCGGCAGAATTATATCATCGGCGGCCAAAGCATTGAGAACGCCGCACACCGGGACGCGGTCGAGTATTTCCGTCGATCCTACCGCGACTCTCCGTCGTTCAGGTCTCTTGTTCAGATATGGCGCGCAAGGATTCTGGGTCTTTCCGGGAAAAAGTCGCCGTCCGGCGCGCGCTGAAGGTCCCTGAACAAGTGGACCGGGTTCCTGCGAATTGGTGACATGCAAGGGCCTTCAAGGGGCCTTAGATCTTTCCCAAAACCCTGTAAAACCTGATTGTGATGTCCGGCGGGGCCGGTTGTCTTGACATGAAACGAGCCCGTTGCGACAGACTTGGCTCGCATTGCTGCTGCACACCGGATTGAACCCAAATGTCCTTGTCCATACCGAACAAGCAGGCGCTGCCCCTGACGCAGCGGATCAATACCTCCGGCCTGATCTGGTTCCTGATCCTTGTCCTTGCTCCGATCCCGGTGTTCTGGATCGGCCTCGTCTCGCTGGGCAAGGCGTGGATGACGGCCGAGTACAGCCACGGGCCGCTTATCCCCGCCATCTCGATGTACCTGTTCCTGCGCGAATTGCGGGCGCGGCCAGCCCCCACGGACGCAGTTCCGGTCAACCGGCGACCGGGTATCCTGATGCTGATGGCCGGCTTGCTGATCGCCGTGCTCGGCAATCTTGTGCAGATCCCCGACATCGCGACCTACGGCCTGATCGTGTGGGTCGGCGGCGTGATGCTGGTCTGCATGGGGTGGGCGCAGGGCAAGCACCACTTCCTTCCGGTGGTGCACCTTGTCTTCATGCTGCCTCTGCCGCAGTTCATCTACTGGAAGCTGTCGATCTTCCTTCAGCAGGTGTCGTCTGTGATCGGCGTCTGGTTCGTGTCCGCCGCTGGCGTGCCCGTGTTCCTTGAAGGCAACGTGATCGACCTTGGCGTCTACAAGCTGCAGGTCGCCGAGGCGTGTTCCGGCCTGCGTTACCTGTTCCCGATTCTGTCGTTCTCGTATCTCTTCGCGATCCTGTATCGCGGGCCGATGTGGCACAAGGCGGTGCTTCTGCTGTCGGCAGCGCCGCTGACGGTCCTGATGAACTCGGTCCGCATCGGCATCATCGGCATCCTCGTCGACCGGTATGGCATCGGGCAGGCAGAGGGCTTCCTGCATGTCTTCGAGGGCTGGGTGATCTTCGTCTGCTGTATCGGGATCCTGTTCCTGATGGCGATCCTGTTGCAGCGACTGACCCCGAACCCCAAGTCGCTGTCCGAGACCATCGACCTCGACTTTGCCGGGTTCGGCGGCGAGGCGAAGCGCATCCTGAACATCAACGTGTCACGCGGGCTGATCGTCGCCACGGTGCTGAGCCTTGCCGTTTCGGCGGCGATGGTGCTGACGCCCCGGGCCGAGGGTGTGGTCCCCGAACGCGAGACGTTCCAGCTGTTCCCGCGCCGCGTCGGCGACTGGTCGGGGTACACGCAAGAGCTTGACCCGGCGGTGGCCGGAGTCCTTGCGGCCGACGACTATTTCAACGGGACCTACATGGCCCCGGGCGAGGCGCAGTCGGTCAACTTCTTCGTCGCGTGGTATCAGTCGCAGACCGACGGAACCGGCATCCACTCGCCAGAGGTCTGCCTGCCCGTCGGCGGGTGGGAGGTGTCGGCGATCGAGCCGCATCAGGTCAACATGAGCGACACGACCTACGGCACCTTCACGGTCAACCGCGCGATCATTCAGAAAGAGCTGCAAAAGCAGCTTGTCTACTACTGGTTCGAACAGCGCGGCCGCCGGATGACCAACGACTATCTGGCCAAGATCAGCGTCGTGCGCGACAGCATCCAGCGCGGTCGCAGCGACGGCGCGCTGGTCCGGTTCGTCACCGTCATCGGCCCGGATGAAACGGAAGCCGAAGCCGAGGTCAGGATGGAACGGCTGATGTCGGAAGTCCTGCCGCGCCTGCCACGGTTCGTCCCCGAATAAGCGAAACGCCCGGCACGGGCCGGGCGTTCTGCAATCTTCCCAAAGGGCGATGGCCCGGGATCAGACCTCGGCTTCCTGCACCACTTTCGTGACGTTCTTCACCGACGCCGGATGACCGGACTTCACGAAGATCCGTTCATAGGCTGCAAGCAGCGGCGGCACCGAGTGCGCCCAGCTCAGTTCGCGCATCACGCGGCGGCGGCCGGTCTGGCCCATCTCTTTCCCCTTCTCGGGGTCATCCATCAGCTGGGCGATCTTCTCGGCGAAGTCGACGGGATCGTTGTTGGTCGCGCACAGCGCCGCGTCACCGGCGGACACCTTGCCCTCGGTCAGGTCGAACTGCACCGACGGCTTTTCAAGCGTCATGTATTCCATGATTTTGTTCATGGTAGAGATGTCGTTCATCGTGTTCTTCGGATCGGGTGCGACGCCGATGTCGATCACGTTCAGCGCGTCCAGCAGGTCATCGCCGTAAAGCGGGCCCGTGAAGGTGAAATGATCCGCAAGGCCGCGCCGCGCTACATCGGCTTTCACCTCTTCAAGGTGCGGGCCGAAGCCCACGATGACCGAGTGGATGTCCGTGCGGCCCATCTTGTTCACAAGGTGATCGACGGCAGCGACGAGAAGATCCATGCCTTCCTGCTGGCCGATCACGCCGACATAGCCAAGCACCGTGCCGGCGCCCTTGCGGTAGTCGGGATTGCCGGGGCCGGGGCGGAATTTCTCGACCTGCGGAGCCGACCGCACGACGAACACATCCTCGGGCTTCATCTTGCCGCGCCGGATGGCGATGTCGCGGAAGCTGCCGTTGGTGGCGATGGACACGGACGCGGATGCGAAGGTCATCCGCTCCAGCATCAGCATCAGGCGCCACAGCATCCCGCGCTTGCCGAATTTCGCCTCGAACAGTTCGGGGCAGACGTCGTGGTGGTCGAACAGGAAGCGCACGCCGCGAATGCGGTGCCACCACGCCAGAAGGAACACCAAATCGGGCGGGTTGCAGCCGTGGATCACGTCGAAGCCGACCTCGCGCCGGACCTTCGACGCCAGCCGGAACCAGTTCCAGATCGCCGCACCATACTCGCGGGCATAGGCAAGGGCGCCGGAATGCGCCTCGGGCGGCATCGGATGGCGCCAGATGCGGATGCCGTCGATTTCCTCGTACAGCTTGTCCCAACCCCGCCCGGTCGGGCAGATCACCGACACCTCATAGCCGGCATCCTTCAGGGTCGTGGCCTCCAGCCAGACGCGCCGGTCCAAGGGAACCGGAAGGTTCTCGACCACGATCAGCACTTTTCGGCTGGTGCTGAATGTCGTCGACTCCGCGTCGAACCGCTCGTTCATGTGCATCACTTCAATCCATTCCGAATGAAAGCCGGGGCGGCGATGGCGCCCCGTATCCGTGAAAACCTATCTAGCTTAAGCCTCGCATAATGCGACGGTCGTGCGAAATTAAGGCGCATCACGATTTGCGGGCGAGATGTCGCGGCACGGCGGCGATTTCCCAGCTGCCCGGTCAGCTTGTGCACCAGTCTCAGCGGACCTGCGACAATACTCGGCAGCTGGCCTTCAAGCCTTGCGAACAATCCCGTGCCCATTTTGCTGTTTGTTTCCGTCATTCACCCTGCGCCCCCTCGGCGCGGTCTTGAAAGCAGACGCAGATGCCCGACCCAATGGCCGGGATTCGACTTTCTGCGTGCCCTGCAAGCCAAGGGCAGATACTGCAACCCCATGCCCGCCAAGGGATAATTCGACAGGCACATCTTCCCCGCCCGGTCCGGACCCTCGCGGGCCGAAGCTGGCAAGGGAAGTGTCCCCAAGATCCACAATGCAGGCAACACCAAGTTTCCCCGGCCCACCCCGCGTGTATGACCTTGCGGCACCCACGCGGGGCGTACCGCTTTCCGCCGGAACGCGTTCGTGATCTAGAAGGTCAGGCGCCCACGCGACGACCCTTGGAGACCCTTGATGATACCTTTCCCGATCAGCGAAACCTCGAAGATCGAACACGGTGGTCCGCTGCCGCCGGACACCGATGCGGTGATCATCGGCGCGGGTGTTGTCGGGATCTCGGCGGCGCTGTTTCTGCGCCAACTTGGCCATCGGGTCGTGGTGCTGGAGAAGGGCCGGGTGGCCTGCGAGCAGTCCTCGCGCAACTGGGGCTGGATCCGACAACAGGGCAGGGACCCGCACGAACTGCCCCTGATGATCGAGGCGCGGCGCCACTGGCTGGACTTCTCTCGCCGCACCAACGAGTCGCTGGGGCTGGTCGAAGGGGGCGTCACCTATCTGGCCGAGTCCGACAAGGACATGACTGCGTTCTCCGACTGGCTGGTCTACGCGAAAGAGCATGAGCTCGACTCGCACATGATGTCGGGCCGCGAGGTGGCCGAGATGATCCCCGAGATGGCGCGCCGGTATCCGGGTGCGCTGCGGACGCCGTCAGACATGCGGGCGGAACCGTGGGTCGCGGTGCCGACGCTGGCGCGGCTTGCCGCCGAAGACGGCGCCGTCATCGTCGAAAACTGCGCCGCCCGGATGCTGGATATCGAGGCCGGGCGCGTGACTGGCGTCGTCACGGAACAAGGTCGCATCCGCGCTGGGCAGGTTCTTGTCTGCGGCGGCGCATGGTCCAGCCTGTTCCTGCAGAACCACGGCGTACGCATCCCGCAGCTGAGTGTGCGTGCGACCGCCGCCGCGACCAATCGTCTGCCTGAAATCCACGCAGGCGGCGTGGCGGACAACGGCGTCGCGTTCCGGCGGCGGCAGGACGGCGGCTATACGATCGCCGCTGGTGCGTTCCACGACCTTTATATCGGGCCGGACGCATTCCGGAATCTGCCGAAATACCTGCACACGCTGGCCGAGCACCCGTTCGGCACGCGCTATCATGCGATGGCACCGCAGAATTACCCCGACGCATGGGGCACGCCCCGGACGTGGGCAGCAGAAGAGCAAAGCCCGTTCGAACGGATGCGCGTCCTGAACCCTGCGCCAAGCAACGCGGCCAAGCGCAAGTTCCTGAAGCAATTCCGCGCGATGTTCCCGGGGTTTGGTGAAATCAGCCTGCGCGCGGTCTGGGCCGGCATGATCGACCTGATGCCCGACGTCGTGCCGGTGATCGACCGCTGCGAGACGATCCCCGGCCTTTGGATCGGCACGGGGCTAAGCGGCCACGGGTTCGGAATCGGTCCCGAGATCGGCAGGGTGCTGGCCTACATGATGATGGGGCAACCGCCGAAGCAGGACCTGACCCGCTTCCGCCTGTCCCGCTTCACCGATGGCACCAAGGTCCGGCCGGGCCCGGCGCTGTGACGTTTTCCTGCAATGGCAGTCCGTTTCAGGTGCCAGTTCGCCCTTGCCGTGTGTCTGGCGCGCCACGCGCGCGAAATTGGACGCCTTCCGCCTAGGTGAAGTCCGAAACAGCGCCTATAACGACAGTGTCGGGGGACGTAAGAGCTTCGGGAAAATATCGATGAAGACTGCCGTTAGGGCGCTGCTGTCCGGTCTTGCCCTGTCGCTGCTTCTGCTGCCGCAGACGGTGACGGCTCAGGGACGTGAAACGATCGGCTGGGGCCGGCTGTTTACCAACGATTTTCTTGGCGACAATCACGACCGCTGGCGCACGGGTGGCTACGTCGTCAGCAAGGTGATCGGTCCGCACTGGGTCGGGGACCTTCCGACCCGTATGGGCGAGATCCTTGAATTCCGGTTCCGCTCGGAAACCATCGCACCGTCGAACCTTGCCAACCCCGCGCCGAACGATCGCCGGTATGCCGGTGTCTTTTCGGCCGGTATCCATACCCATTTCGAACGCAACGGTCTGGAGATGAGCCTTGGCGGCGACATGGTCGTCGTGGGGCCGGTGACCGGCGTCGGCTGGTTCCAGACCGAGGCGCACAAGCTGTTCGGCGCGCCGGTTCCGGACCTGTCGAACGAGCTTCCGAACCATCTGTATCCGACGCTTCTGGCAGAGGCCGCGCAATCGTTTCAGATCACCCCGGCGCTGAAGATCCGTCCCTTCCTAGAGGCGCAGGTGGGCGTCGAGACCTACGCGCGTCTCGGGTTCGACATGCTGTTCGGCGCGGTGGGGCAGCGCGACCTTTTCATGCGCGACGTCACGACCGGCCACCTGTACCGGGCCACCCAGACGCCGGCCAAGGGCTTCTCGGGCGTCTTCGGCGCCGACATCGCCTATGTCGAGCATTCAGGTTATCTGCCAAGCTATGACGGCTATGAACTGTCGGACGCGCGGATGCGGGTCCGGGCCGGCGTGCACTGGCAGGGCGAGCGAAGCTCGATCTTCTACGGCGCGACGTGGCTGGGCAAGGAATTCGAAGCCCAGACCGATACGCAGGTTGTGGGATCTGTGCGACTAAACATCGAATTCTGACCCGTCCGGGCCGCTCGCGCCTTAACAGCCCGGCCCCCGTCTGCAATCCTGTCCCCAATAATAAAGAATATTGGCAGGCATACGGGCATGAAAACGGGCTTTCGCGGCACGTTTGTCATCTCTTGGACGCAGACCGAACTTGACGGTCTGCCGGCGGCGCCGCTGTCGGCACTGGCGATCGGCGCCAGTTGGCAGTGGCATGGCGAGCCGGAGCGGGTCGATGGACCGCGCGACGTGCTGGTCCTGTTCGGGGCGGAAGAGACGGCAAACCTTCACAGACACGCAAGTCGCGCGGTGGACCGCGTGACAGGGCTGACTGCAGCCCGGACCGATCCGGCGACCGAAGAGACGCCGGAAGATCCGGTGACCGGCTCGGGGTTCGCGGTGACCGACGGGTTGCGACGCTACACGGCCACCCTGATCGAACGGACAGAGGGTCCGCCGCTGTGCGTGTTCCACGACGATCTGCCGCCCCGTGACCGCGAGTTGTGGGTGACGAACGTGGCCAGCGGAGAACTGGCGCCGCACCGGACCGGGGACCTTGAGCCGTCGGTCATTTGCTTCACGCCGGGCACCCGCATCGCCACCCCGACCGGGCAGGTCGCGGTGCGCGATCTGGTCGAGGGCGACATGGTTCTGACCAAGGATGACGGCCCGCAACCGATCCGCTGGATCGGACGCCGCCGGATGAGCGGTGCCCGGCTTTACACCATGCCGAACCTGCGGCCGGTGCGAATTCGGGCCGGGGCCATCGGCATGGATGTCCCGGACGGTGACCTTCTGGTTTCGCCGCAGCACCGGATGTTGGTGAAGGGCCCCAAGGCGCAGGCCCTGTTCGGCGAGCCCGAGGTGCTGGTGGCGGCGGCGGACCTGCTGAACGATCACTCGGTGCTGGTGGACCGGCGCCTGCGCGAAGTGACCTATGTCCACCTGTTATTGGACCGCCACTCGATCCTGTTCGCCAACGGGCTGGAATCGGAAAGCTTCCACCCGGCGACGATGGACCTCGACTCGATGGACGAGTCGCTGCGCGGGGATCTTGCGCTTCGGGTGCCGGGGGTCGAACGTGACCCCAGCCGCTATGGCGCGTTTGCCCGGCGGATGCTGACGCCCTCCGAGGCCGCGATCCTGCGATACGGAATGGACCGGCGCCCCTGAGAAACCGTTCCCCCCGGCATTGACTCGGGGGGACGCCGCTGTATAAGCGCGCTTCATCCCGGCTTTCGTGGCCGGGGTTTTCATTTGGTGTTGGTGGCCCCCGCAAGGGGATGCCTGTCTCCCGCAAGGGAAAGGACAACGCCCTTCATGCTGCCTTCGGGTGGCGCACTTTAGAAGGAGATCAGACGGTGACCAAACGCACCTCTGCCAAGTACAAACTCGACCGCCGCATGGGCGAAAACATCTGGGGCCGTCCCAAGTCGCCGGTGAACCGCCGCGAATACGGCCCGGGCCAGCACGGCCAGCGCCGCAAAGGCAAGATGTCCGACTTCGGCACCCAGCTGCGCGCCAAGCAGAAGCTGAAGGGCCACTACGGCGACCTGACCGAAAAGCAGTTCCGCCGCATCTTCGCCGAGGCCGAGCGCCGCAAGGGCGACACCGGTGAGCTTCTTGTCGGTCTGCTGGAACGCCGCCTGGACGCCGTCGTGTACCGCGCCAAGTTCGTGCCGACCGTCTTTGCCGCCCGCCAGTTCGTGAACCACGGCCACGTGACCGTGAACGGCCAGCGCGTGAACATCCCCAGCTACCGCGTCAAGGAAGGCGACGTCATCGCCGTTCGTGACAAGTCGAAGCAGCTGGCGATCGTTCTGGAAGCCACGCAGCTGCCCGAGCGTGACGTGCCCGACTACATCGAAGCGGACCACTCGAAAATGACCGCGACCTTCGTGCGTACGCCGGGTCTGTCGGACATTCCCTACGCCGTTCAGATGGAACCGCACCTGGTCATCGAATTCTACGCGCAGAACTAAGGTTCCGCGCCGATCCGATACGGAAAGGGCCGCACCCGAAGGTGCGGCCCTTTTTCGTTTCCGGTGCGCGTCGCGCGTCAGGCGGCTTCGCGCTCTGGTTCCTTGGCGCCGGTCATGAAGGCCACGGCGTCCGACATGGAATAGTCGCCGGGATTGATGACCGTCAGCCGCCGGCCAAGCCGGTGAATGTGGATACGGTCGGCGACCTCAAAGACGTGCGGCATGTTGTGGCTGATCAGGATGATCGGGATGCCGCGCGATTTCACGTCCTGGATCAGTTCCAGCACACGCCGCGACTCTTTTACGCCAAGCGCGGCCGTCGGTTCGTCGAGGATGATGACCTTGGACCCGAACGCCGCCGCACGGGCCACCGCGACGCCCTGCCGCTGGCCGCCGGACAGGGTTTCGACCGCTTGGTTGATGTTCTGGATCGTCATCAGCCCCAGATCCGACAGCTTCTGCCGCGCGAACTTCTCCATCGCCGGCCGGTCCAGCTTGCGCAGGAACTTGCCCGCGAAGCCCGGTTTGCGAAGCTCGCGTCCCATGAACATGTTGTCCGCGATGGACAGGGCAGGGGACATGGCCAGCGTCTGGTACACGGTTTCGATGCCGTTCTCGCGGGCGTCGATCGGCGACTGGAAGTTCACACGCTTGCCTTCCAGCCAGACCTCGCCCTCGTCCGGGATCACGGCGCCGGACAGCGCCTTGATCAGCGTCGACTTGCCGGCCCCGTTGTCCCCGATCACCGCCAGGATCTCTCCCGGCATCAGTTCGAAGTCACAGTGGTCAAGCGCCGTGACACGGCCATAGCGCTTGACGAGGCCCTTAGCCTGAAGAATGGGATCCGTCATGCCGACACCTTTCTGATCCACTGGTCCACCGCGACGGCGCCGATGATGAGGATGCCGATCAGCAGATAGGTCCACTGCGCATCCGCGCCCGCCATGCGCAGTCCCATCTCGAACACGCCGACGATCAGCGCGCCAAGGAACATGCCGATGATCGTTCCGCGCCCGCCGAACAGCGAGATGCCTCCGATCACCACGGCGGTGATGGCCTGAATGTTGCCCAGCACGCCGGTCGAGGCAGAGGGCGAAACCGATCCGAACCGTCCGATCATCACCCAGCCCGCCAACGCGCAGAACAGTCCCGCCAGCGCATAGACCTGTATCAGCATCCGGTTGCGGTTCACCCCGGCCAGTTCAGCGGCCTCGGGATCGTCGCCCACCGCGTAGACATGCCTGCCCCAGGCCGTGTGTCGCAGCACGTAGGCCATGATCAGCACCAGCACGATCAGCAGGACCACGCCATAGGTGACCTGCGCACCGAACAGCTGGAATCTCTGGCCCCAGAACTGAAGCGCGGCGGCCTGAGCCTCGATGTCTTGGCTGCGGATCGTCTCGTTCGCCGAATAGATATAGTTGGTCGCCAGCCAGATCTGCCAGGTCCCCAGCGTCACGATGAATGGCGGAATCCGCATCTTCGACACTAGCCAGCCGTTGATCGCGCCCATCGCGGCGCCACAGGCAAGGCCGAGGACGATCGCGAAGGTCGGCGGGATGCCATAGCGAAAGGCGAACTGGCCCATCAGCACCGAACTCAGCACCGCCATCGCCCCCACCGACAGGTCGATACCCGCCGTCAGGATCACGATGGCCTGCGCGCAGCCAAGGATGCCGACGATCCCGATCTGCTGAAAGATCAGCGACAGGGTCGAGACGCGCCAGAAATTCGGGTTGAGCAACCCGAAGACCACCACGGCCACGACCAGAACGATCAGCGGCACGATGGCGGGTGTCTGGTGCAGGATGTGGTGAATGCGGCCTATCAGGCCCCGGTCGTGTTCATCGAACTCTGCAAGCGCATCCGCGCTGCCGCCTCTTGTCGAAGCTTCGTAGTTGTCCGCGTTGGCCATGAATTCCTCCCATTCCGGCCGGGACGCGGGCGCGAACGCCCGCGTCTTGCACTAACTCATGCGACGTCGTCTGGCGGCATCAGCCCCAGCAGAGGTCCATGCCTTCCTCGACCGAGATCGAGTCGACGCCGTCGGCGGGCTCGTCCGTCACCAGCGCGACGCCGGTGTCGAAGAAGTTCTTGCCCTCGGTCGGCTCGGGTTTCTCGCCGGTAGTCGCGAACTCGTGGATCGCCTCGATCCCCAGCGACGCCATCAGCAGCGGATACTGCTGCGAGGTGGCACCGATCACGCCGTCCGCGATGTTCTGGACACCGGGGCAGCCGCCGTCGACCGACACGATCAGCACGTCGTTCTCGCGGCCCATCGCCTTCAGCGCCTCATAGGCACCGGCGGCGGCGGGTTCGTTGATGGTGTAGACCACGTTGATTTCGGGATCCTGCGCCAGCAGGTTTTCCATCGCGCGGCGGCCACCTTCCTGGTTGCCCTGGGTCACGTCGTTGCCGACGATGCGGTCGTCGTCCTCGTCACCCCATTTGTTCGGGTCGCCAAGGTCGATGCCAAAGCCTTGCAGGAAGCCTTGGTCGCGCAGCACGCCGACGGTGGGCTGGCTGATGTCGAGGTCCAGCATCGCGATGCGCGCGTCAGCCGCGGCGTCGCCCAGCTTGGCGGCAGCCCATTTGCCGATCAGTTCACCGGCCAGAAAGTTGTCCGTCGCGAAGGTCGCATCGGCGGCGTCGATCGGTTCCAGCGGGGTATCCAGCGCGATCACAAGGATGCCTGCGTCACGTGCCTGCTCCACCACCGGCACGATGGCCGAGGTGCTGGACGCGGTGATCAGGATGCCCGAGGCACCGTCGGCGATGCAGGTCTCGATCGCGGCGACCTGCGTTTCGTTGTCGCCGTCGACCTTGCCGGCGAAGGTTTTAAGCGCGATGCCAAGCTCATCGGCCTTGGCCTGAGCGCCTTCCTTCATTTTGACGAAGAACGGGTTGGTGTCGGTTTTGGTGATCAGGCAGGCGCTGATATCTTGGGCGCTTGCAGTGGTCGCGGCGCCAGCACAGGCGATAAGGGCGAGCGCGGTGCTCGCAGCAAATTTCTTCATGGTCTCCTCCCAAAGGTGCAGAATGCAACTTGCGCGGCACCGTGAAGAGCGGGCCGCTGCGTAAACCTTGCGCGATTCGCGGCCCACGTGTCAATTAATAAGTCTACATGATTTATTTATTGACAGACTCGCTCAGAGCGGGAAAACTGAAAGGGCTTCGAGGAGGAGGCGATGCCCAAAGAAAATCCCAGCTCGGTCCTCGGCTCGTCAGACACGGGCATCCGCGGATCAAATCAGGCGGGCATGCGCGCGCATAACGAGCGGCTTGTCCTGTCATTAATACGCCGACATGGCGCAACCGCAAAGGCAGATATTGCACGGGCCACCGGCCTGTCGGCGCAGACCGTGTCGGTGATCATGCGCGCGCTGGAAGCGGACGAGCTTCTGACGCGTGGCGAACCCGTGCGCGGGCGCGTCGGTCAGCCGTCGATCCCGATGTCTCTTTCGCAGGATGGGGCGTTCTTCTTCGGGTTGAAAGTGGGACGTCGTTCTTTGGAACTGGTCCTGACCGACTTTCTTGGCGTGGTTCGCGCCCGGGTGCGGCAGACGCACGACTATCCGATGCCCGAGGCAACTGTGCGGTTCACGCGGAACGCGTTGACGCGGATGCTTGGCGCGATGACCCCGCGCGACCGGGACAGGGTCGGCGGCCTTGGGATCGCGATGCCCTTCAGCCTGTGGGACTGGGCCGACAACCTGTCGGCCCCGCCCGAGGAAATGGCGGCGTGGCGCACGGCGGACCTGGGCCGGTCGATTGCGCGCGTGATCGACATTCCGGTGTTCGTGCAGAACGACGCCACGGCGGCGTGCGGTGCCGAACTGGTGTTCGGCCGCGACGAAACCCCGTTGGATTTCCTGCACTTCTACATCGGTTACTTCATCGGTGGCGGCGTGGTGCTGAACGGCAGCCTGTACTCGGGCCCCAGCGGCAACGCGGGCGCCATCGGGTCCATTCCCGTGGCATCTACGCCGGACGGGCGAGAGCGTCAGTTGATCGACGTGGCAAGCCTTGGCACCCTTGAAGAGCATCTGCACAAGGCGGGAACCGATACGTCCGACCTTTGGCAGGCCCCGGAAGAGCTGGAACGCAATCCCGACGTGCTTGCCGCTTGGATCGACGACGCCGCGGCGGGGATTGCCCATGCGATCGTGTCAGCCGTCTCGGTGATCGACTTCGGGACCGTGATGATCGACGGCTGGATCACCGCCGACATGCGGCGGCGGCTGGTCGAGGCGACGGCGGCCCAGCTTGAACAGCGCAACTTTGCCGGTCTTGCCCGGCCCGATCTGCGCGAGGGCACCATCGGCGCCGACGCCCGCGCGCTGGGCGCCGCAAGCCTGCCGTTGTCGGAACGGTTCCTGGTCGAAAAGCTCGCCTTCCAAGGCGCCTGAGTTTACTCGCGGGCGCGCAGCACCCGTGCGGGCCGGGTCGCCAACGGGCGCCATGCAAAAGCGAGCCCCGCCAGCAGCGTGATCAGAACGCCGCCCACGACGATCAGCACCGCCGAGACCGGTTCGAACACAAAGTCGGTTTCCATCACGAAGCGGGTGACGGCCCAGCCGGCCAGCCCGCCGGTCACGATGGCCACCAGACCCGCCGCCAGCCCGAACACGGCGCTGCGCCACGCGAAGTTGGCTAGGATCATCCCCCGCGTCGCGCCCAGCGTTTTCAGGATCGCCGCCTCGTAGGTGCGAGCGCGTTCCCCCGCCGCCGCGGCGCCGATCAGGACGATGAAGCCGGTCAGCAAGGTCGCCATCGCGCCATAGGTCGTGGCCGCCGCGACGCCCGCAAGGATCTCGGCGGCGCGGGCGATGGCGGTACGGACGGAGATCATGGTGATATTCGGCCACGTCCCGCCGATATCGCGCAGCAGCCGCGCCTCGGCGTCCTGCGCGGCGTAGATCGTCGCGATGTGGCTGTGCGGCGCTCCGCGCAGGGCGTCGGGGTTCATCGACAGGACAAAGCCCATCCCGGCGTTCGAGAAATCAACCTCGCGGAAGCTGGTGATCGTGGCGGTCACGTCGCGGCCCAGCACGTTGACGGTGATCGTGTCGCCAAGCTGAAGACCCATCTCGGCGGCTTCCTCTGCTGCGAAGCTGACCTGCGGCGGTCCGTCGTAGTCTTCGGGCCACCACTCGCCCGCCGTGACCTCGGCCCCGGTGGGCAGTGCGGCAGAGTAGGTGATGCCGCGGTCACCCCGGACGACCCAGTGATCGCCTGCGACCTCTTCGGCGGGGCGGTCATTGATCTCGGTGATGACCCCGCGCAGCATCGGCGCGGTTTCGACGCGGCTGACATCGGGGTCGGTTTCCGCCGCCTCTAGGAAGTCGTTCAACTGGTCGGTCTGAATATCGACGACGAAGTAGCTTGGCGCCACCTCGGGCAGGTCGCGGGCGATGGCGCCGCGCAGGTTGCTGTCGATCTGCCCGACGGCCGCCAGCACGGTCAGTCCCAGCCCCAGCGACAAGACCACCGACCCGGCTTCGCTGCCGGGACCACCCGCGGCGCCAAGCGCCATCCGAAGCGACGACCGCCCGCGCACCGCCTTCGAGCGTCCTGCCGCCCGTGCTGCGCGGCGGGTCAGGCCTGCGACGCCCAACAGGACAAGGAATGCGACGAAGATACCGGCCGCCGACCACAGCGTCAGCGTGGCCAGTCCCGACAGCGCCGCCGCCGAAAGGACCAGCACCAGAAGGATGACGCCGGTGGCAACCACATACGGCCAGCGCGGCCAGCCTGCGCCGCCCTGCGCACCGTCGCGGTACAACGTTGCCGCGCGCACCTGTTCCGTCCGCGCAAGCGGCCACAGGGTGAACAGCGCGGCGGCCAGAATGCCGTATAGCGCAGCCTCAAGCAGCGGTTCGGGGTGGATGCCGAACACGGCGGGAACGGGCAGTTGCGCGGCGATCAGCGGCTGGAACACCAGCGGCAGCGCGGCACCAAGGACAAGGCCCGCCACCAGCCCGACAGCCGTCAGCGCGGCGACCTGAAAGGCATAGACAAGGAAGATCGTACGCGTTTCCGCCCCCAACGTTTTCAGCGTCGCGATGACCGAGGTCTTGCGATCCAGATACGCGCGCACCGCCGCCGCGACACCGACGCCGCCGACAGCCAGTCCGGCAAGCCCGACCAGCACAAGGAAACTCGCCAGCCGGTCGATGAACACAGCCGTGCCCTGCGCCGCGTTGCGCGTATCGCTCCAGCGGTGGCCCGCGCCGTCCAGCGCGTCGCCTGCCTGCGCGCGCAAGGCATCAAGGTCCGCGTCGGGCGGCAGCGCAAGTCGATACTCGGTCTCGTACAGGGTGCCGGGCTGGATCAGGCCGGTGCCGTCAAGATCGGACAGCCGCACCAGCGTGCGCGGCCCAAGGGTGAACCCGCCGCCCGAGGTGTCGGGCTCTCGCGTCAGGGCGGCCATCAGGACGAAGTCGCCGGACCCAAGCCGGAAGGTGTCGCCGGGTTCCAGACCCAGCCGCGCGATCAGGACCGGGTCCATCACGGCGCCGGGCAGGCCGTCCTGCCCGTCAAACGCCGTCTCTAGCGGCATGGCCGGGTCCAGCACCGCCTCGCCATAGATCGGGTAGGCGCCGTCGACGCCCCGGATCTGGGTCAGGCTGCGGTCGTCGGTCGCGGGCACCACGGCCATCGACCGGAAGTCCACCGTTTCGGACAGCTGCGTCGAGATGCTTTCCATCCACGCGCGTTCATCGTCGGTCGCGAAGCGATAGGTCAGCTGGATCTCGGCGTCACCGCCAAGGATGATCGCGGCGTCGCGGGAAAGGCCCTGTTCGACCGAGGTGCGCACGCTGCCGACCGCCGCGATGGCGGCGACGCCAAGCGCGAGACAGGCAAGGAAGACGCGAAAGCCACGGATCCCGCCGCGCAGTTCACGCCGCGCGATGCGGGCGGCAATGCGGACGCTCATTCTGCGGCGGTCCGCTGCGCGTCCGTGGCAAGGCGACCGTCCACAAGCTCGATGACGCGGTCGCAGCGCGACGCCAGTTCCGGAGCGTGCGTGACAAGGATCAGGGTCGACCCGTGCCGGTCGCGCAGGCCGAACAGCAGGTCCATGATCGCGCCGCCGTTCACCCCGTCGAGGTTGCCGGTCGGTTCATCGGCAAGGAACACCTCGGGCCGCGGGGCGGCGGCCCGGGCCAGCGCCACGCGCTGCTGCTCGCCACCGGACAATTGCGACGGGTAATGGCCCGCACGGGCGGCCAGCCCGACCGCCGCAAGTTCCGCCTGTGCCCGGTCGAACGCGTCGTCCGCTCCGGCAAGTTCCAGCGGTGTCGCGACATTTTCCAGCGCGGTCATCGTCGGAATAAGGTGGAAGCTCTGGAACACCACTCCCATATGATGGCGACGGAACCGGGCCAACGCGTCCTCGTTCATCGCCGTCAGGTCTTGGCCCAGCACCTCGACCCGGCCGCCGGTGGCGCGCTCTAGCCCGCCCATCAGCATAAGGAGAGACGACTTGCCGCTGCCCGAAGGACCCACCAGCCCCAGCGTTTCACCGCGCGCCACGTCCAGCGAGATGCCCTTCAGGATGTCGACCGGTCCGGCGTTGCCTGCAAGGGACAGGCGGGTATCGGTCAACGAGACGACGGGGTCGGGCATCGGCAAGGTCCTTTCACTGCGCTCTATCGCATATGGGTCCGGCAGGTGGCTGCGCAACCTTGCTGTCGCGTTCGTCATCGGTTCCGGGGCCGCAGCGGCGCAGCCCGCCGTGGTCGCCGCGCTGGGCGACAGCCTGACCGCAGGCTACGGCCTTCAGACCGACGCGGGGTTCGTGCCGCAACTTCAGGCGTGGCTGGACGAGCAGGGCGCCGAGGTCGAACTGCGCAACGCGGGGGTCTCGGGCGACACGACGGCGGGCGGGCTGTCCCGCGTCGGCTGGACGCTGACCGACGACGTGGACGCGATGATCGTGGCGCTGGGCGGCAACGATGTCCTGCGCGGCACCGAGCCCGAAGCCGCCCGCGCCAACCTTGCCGGCATCCTCGACGCGGCGCAGGCGGCGGGGGTCGAGGTGCTGATCTTCGGGATCGACGCACCCGGGAACTATGGCCCCGACTACAAGCGCGATTTCGACGCGATTTATCCCGAACTGGCCGAGGAATACGACGCCCTGCTTGGCCCCGATTTCCTGCAACCCATCGTCGAGGCGGCGGGCGAAGGGCCGGTCGCCCCATACATGCAGGGCGACGGCATCCACCCCAACGCGGAAGGGGTGCAGATTATCGTGCGGGCGCTGGGCCCATCGGTGCTGGACCTGCTGGACCGGCTGGACTGACGGTCAGTCCAGCCAGATCGGGTTCGACCACGCGCGCTTGCCCGCCGCGTCGATCACTGTGACCCGCACCCACGGCGAGGCCGCGAACTTGTGCAGCTCGATCGACGACCGCGTCATCGACAGTCCGTGCACCGCCTTCGCGGTGTTGCCCTGCGCCTGAACGATCATCGACACCACAGAGCTGCTTTCGACCACGATCTCGTCGTCGGTCACCACGATGTTGCGAAGCTCGGGGCCCTGACTGGAATAGTAGGTCCCGGCCTTGAGCGACTCGACCAGCGCGTCGGGATCGTTTTCCGCCGCCTTCACCATCACCCAGCCGCCGAAATGGTCCGGCTCTGTGAAATGGGCGTCGTCGGTGGCGACAAGGTTCAGCCTGCGTCCCTCGGCCAGAAGCAGGTCCAGCGTGTGGAACCCGTCGGGCCGGTCGGCCCCCATCGCGCAGCCGTGGTTGTAGGTTTCGACTGCGTGCGCCGCTTCCAGCGAACGAGCGTCGTCCAGCGTCAGGCCGGACCATTGCGGGTGCGCGATCGACACATGCGCCCCGGCGGCAACCGCGCGGGCGGCAAGCTCGGGTCCGGTTTCCTGATCGGCGGTGGCGAAGAATTCCTGCGTGGCAGGGGGCTCGAACCCGGCGGGCAGACCGACGGCAAGGATATGCCACAGCTCTCCGTTCGCCTGCGCGCCGGAATGCAGTTCCGCCCCCAGCACCGTCGTGAAGCCCGGCTTGCGGTAGGGCTCGGTGTCGGCGATGGGCCAGCCGTAGCGGCCAAGAAAGTGATCGGTCAGCGAGATGAAGTCATAGCCTTCGTCCCGATACCTGCGGCAGACTTCCTTCGGCTCCAGCGCGCCGTCCGAAAGCGTGGAATGGGTGTGCAGGTTTCCGCGGTAGAACCCGCCGGGTGCTGTGAAGAAATCGGTCATGGTCGTCCTGTCAGGGCTGCGGCTTCGCAGTATCGTGACGCACTCTGACAGCAAGGTGGCAGCCATGCCAAGGCATGGCTGCCTTGCGATTTTGCATCACTCGCCGGGCATCGCGCTCTTGCCGTGGCCGGACAGGCCACCTGACACCTCTTCGGTGGACTCGTCGGACAGCGGCACCGGCAGGGCAAGGTTCAGGACGATGGCGATCGTCGCGGCGGGAAGGATTCCCGACACCATCAGGACCCGAAGCCAGTCGGGCAGGTATTGCACCGCCTCGGGTTCCAGTTGCAGCCCCAGTCCGACCGACAGCGCGACCGCGAAGATCACCATGTTGCGCCGGTCCCATGTCACGTCGGACAGCATCGAGATGCCCGAGGCCACGACCATTCCGAACATAACGATCACGCCGCCGCCCAGCACTTCGATCGGGACAGTGCGGATCACGCCGCCGATTTTGGGCACCAGCCCGCAGATGATCAGGAAGATCGCGCCGAAGGTGACCACGTGGCGGCTCATGACGCCGGTCATGGCGATCAGACCGACGTTCTGGCTGAACGAGGTGTTCGGGAAACCGCCGAACAGACCGGCCAGTGCGGTGCCGACCCCGTCCGCGAAGGTTGCGCCCTGAATTTCCTTGTCCGTCGCCTCGCGTCCGGCGCCCCCTTTCACGATGCCCGACACGTCGCCAACGGTCTCAACCGCCGAGACGAAGGCCATCAGGCAAAAGCCCAGAACGGCGGCGGCCGAGAACTCGAAGCCGTACTTGAAGGGCTGGGGCAAGGCGAAGGCGGCCGCGTTGCTCCACGATCCCGAGATCGCCGAGGTCGGCAGCATCCCGACAAGGATGGCATAGACATAGCCGACCAGCAGGCCGATCAGCACCGCCGAGACCGCCAGCATCCCCTTGGCGAAGAACTTGAAGCCCAGCGTGACGAAGATAACCACCAGCGCCGCCGACCAGTTCAGAAGCGAGCCGTATTCCTCGGTCCCCTTGGCGGGCACGCCGCCAGCGGCGTACTGGATGCCGACCTGCACCAACGCAAGGCCGATCATGGTGACCACAAGGCCGGTGACCAGCGGCGGCAGGGCGAACCTGATCCGGCCGATGAAGAAGCCGATGCAGGCGTGGAACAGGCCGCCGACCACGACACCGCCGAACAGCGCGGCCAGCGCGTCGACTCCCTTGCCCGCGACCAGCGGGATCATGATCGGGATGAAGGCGAAGGACGTGCCTTGCACGATGGGCAGCGCCGCGCCGACCGGGCCGACCGTGATGGTCTGCAGCAGGGTGGCGATGCCGGCAAACAGCATCGACATCTGGATCAGGTACAGCAGTTCCGGGAAATCCGGAGAGTTCGAGCCAAAGCCGAAGCCCGCCGCACCGGCGACGATGATCGCGGGTGTCACATTGGCGATGAACATCGCCATCACATGCTGGATGCCCAGCGGAATCGCCTGCCACACGGGCGGCGTGTAGTTCGGGTCTTTTAGCTGTTCCGGGGTTCCGATGCTGGTGTCGGCCATGTCCCTGTTCCTTTCCGTGTGTGCGGGAAAAGGGCCTTCTGCCGGACCCGTTCACGGAAGCGTTACACGGTACGGGCTGTCGAACCAGAGTTCTTCGAGGTTCGGGGTGTCCCCGATGCGATCAACGACGGCGAAAAGGCCGTTTCCTGCCACCGGCGTAAGCACGCCGTGCCAAGTGTTGCGCATATAGTTAACGCCCTGTCCCGGCGCGGTGACGAAGGCGCGGGGCGTACCGGGCTTGCCGCCCGCGTCTTCAGCCACGATCACAAGGAACGGTTCGCGATCCAGCGGCAGGAAAGCCTGACTGCCCTCGGGGTGGCGTTCGACCATATCCAGCGTCAGCGGAAGGGTCCGCAGTTCGGCCCGGAAGACCGAGATCCCGGCGCGTCCGTCCGGCCCGAAGTCCATCCGCGCCCGGTCGTGAAACCGGCCGCAGAGGCCTTGGTTGATGATCTTGTCCGGGTCGCCCGAAGCCTCCAGCACGTCGCCGAACGGGGCAAAGGCGGCTGCGGTCAGCGGCTCGGCGGTCAGCGTCAGGGTCATTTCAGCGCCGTCAGGGATGGATGCCGGTTGACGTCCTTGTAGAGAAGATAGCGGAAGGGTTCTTCCCCGGTGGCGATGCAGGCCTGCGGGCAGAAGGCGCGCAGCCACATGAAATCGCCCGGCCCGACCTCGACCCAGTCCTGGTTCAGAAGATACCGCGCCGTGCCCTGCAACACGTACAGCCCGTGTTCCATCACATGCGTTTCGGCGAAGGGAATGCGGCCGCCGGGCTGGAACGTGACGATGTTGACGTGGAAGTCGTAGGCCAGATCCAGCGGGTCCAGGAACCGCTGCGTGCCCCACTTGCCGTCGCATTCCGGCATCGGCGAAACCGGCACGTCGCTTTCATGGATGATCAGCGGTTCGGGCACGGTCATGCCCCGGGCGTGGACGTATTTCTTGCGGATCCAGTGAAAGCCGCAGGGCTCGTCATAGATGTTCCACAGCTGCCACGGCGCGGCGGCAGGCAGGTACACGAAGGTGCCTTCGGTCAGTTCGTGATTGTCGGCGCCCAGCGTCAGCCGCGCCTTGCCGCGCGCGATGAACAGCACCGCTTGCGCGTCGCGGTCGGGCTCGGGGTCGGCGCTACCGCCGCCGGGCATGATCTCGACCGCGTATTGGGCGAAGGTTTCGGCAAAGCCGGACAGCGGACGTGCGAAGATCCAGGCGCGGTGATTGTGCCACGTCGGGAAGAAGCTGGTCACGATGTCACGGTGCGTGATTGCGGGCAGCACCGCGTAGGCTGTTGTGAACACTGCCGAGCCTTCGGCACTGGTCGCTTGATCCGGCAGGCCGCCGGACGGGAAGGCGTAGCTCACGCCATAAGCTCCTTTAGTCGTAACTCCGCGATGCGCTCGACTTGCTTGCAGGCCTCGGCGAACTCGGTGTCCCGGTCGTTGTTCACCCGACGCTCGAAAGCGGCGAGGATGCCAGCCTTGTCATTGTCGCGCGCGGCGATGATGAACGGAAATCCGTGTTTGGCTGTATACGCGGCATTCAGTTTCGTAAAGGTTTCCCGCTCTGCATCCGTCAGCGCGTCAAGCCCGGCGCTGGCCTGTTCGCTGGCGCTGTCGGCGGTCAGCTGCTTGGCCGCCGCAAGCTTTCCCGCAAGGTCGGGGTGCGCGTTCAGGACGCCAAGCCGCGCCTCGTCCGAGGCGGTGCGGAACACGCGGACCAGCGCGCTGTGCACGCCGACCGGGCTGTCGTGCGCCGGCCCCAGTTCAAGCTCCCATGCGCCTTCCGCGACCCACGGCGAATGCTCGATGATGCCGCCGAACATCTCGACGAAACGGTCCTTCGACATTTGCGACGGCCGTTCCGACCGGACGTGCGGATGCGTCGCCTGCCAATGGCGCGCAATGTCGATGCGGCGCGGCGTCCAGACGTCGTCAAAACCGGAGATATAATCGAGGAACCGTTTCAGCCCCGCGATCTTGCCGGGCCGCCCGATCAGGCGGCAGTGCAGGCCGACAGACATCATCTTGGGGCTGTCGGCGCCTTCCTCGTACAGGGTGTCGAACGCGTCCTTCAGGTAGACGAAGAAATCCTCTCCTGTCACCCAGCCCGGCGACACGGCGAAGCGCATGTCGTTGGCTTCCAGCGTGTAGGGGATGATCAGCTGATCGCGGTCGCCGACCTCCAGCCAGTAGGGCAGGTCGTCGTCGTAGGTGTCCGAGACATAGTCGAACCCGCCTTCCTCCGACACCAGCCGCACCGTGTTGGCCGAGCAGCGGCCGGTGTACCAGCCCAATGGGCGCTCTCCGACAACCTCGGTGTGCAGGCGGATCGCCTCGGCGATCGAGGCACGTTCCTCGTCCTCGGGCATGTCCTTGTGCTCGACCCATTTCAGCCCGTGGCTGGCGATCTCCCACCCGGCGGACTTCATCGCCGCGACCTGTTCGGGGCTGCGGGCCAGCGCGGTGGCGACGCCGTAGATCGTCAGGGGGATGTCCATCCCGGTGAACAGCCGGTGCAGCCGCCAGAAGCCCGCGCGCGCGCCGTACTCGTAGATCGATTCCATGTTCCAGTGCCGCTGGCCCTGCCACATCGCCGCGCCGGTGATGTCGGACAGGAACGCCTCGGACGCGGCGTCGCCATGCAGGACGCAGTTCTCGCCGCCCTCTTCGTAGTTCAGCACGAATTGCACCGCGACGCGCGCGCCGCCGGGCCAGTTGGCCTGCGGGGCGTCGGGTCCGTAACCGATCATGTTTCTGGGATAGCGGTTCACGATGCGGCCTCCGATTGCTTTCGTCACATGGTTCTTGCCTATCTTCCGGGAGGACGCAAATTTCCGAGGCATCCGCCCCCGAAATTGGCGCTTCGTATCTGTCCTTTTGCCTTTGCATTGGGCAGGTTCGTCCTATCAGGCGAAACCGGACCGGAGGCTGCAATGGGCTATCTGACGACACATGTTCTGGACACGGCGAAAGGTATGCCCGCGAAAGGCATCCGCATCCTGCTGTATTCCGTGTCGGGCAACAGCCATCGCAAGATCGCCGAAGCGGTGACGAACGAGGACGGTCGCACCGACACGCCGATCTTGCCCGAGGATGGGTTCAAGACCGGCACCTACGAACTGATCTTCTTCGCGGGCGACTACCTGCGCGAGACGGGGCAGGCGGGGGACGACCCGCTGTTCCTGGATCAGGTGCCGATCCGCTTTGGAATGAGCGACGGCGACGCGCACTATCACGTCCCGCTGCTGCTGTCGCCCTATGGGTATTCGACCTATCGCGGCAGCTAGGCGTGATGCGTGCGCCCAATTCCTGACCACCATCGGGACGAAATCACACCGCGACACCGGCGCGGATTGCCTGACACGACCGGATCGGGCGAATATCGGTAAAGAAATGGGGGCAAACCCCCGACGCAAGACAGGGACGACGGGATGTACGACTGGGCGGTGATAGAGGCATGGCTCGAGTTCGCCGTGCGATGGACGCACGTGATCACGGCGATCGCGTGGATCGGGTCGTCGTTCTACTTCATCGCGCTGGACCTTGGCCTGCGCCGCGACCGAGACATGGGCATGGCCGACGGCGAGGAATGGCAGGTCCACGGCGGCGGGTTCTACCATATCCAGAAGTACCTCGTGGCGCCCGAAGCGATGCCAGAGCACCTGACGTGGTTTAAATGGGAAAGCTATTCGACGTGGCTGTCGGGGGCGGCGATGCTGATCCTCGTCTACTGGCTGGGGGCCGAACTGTATCTGGTCGACCCGGAAAAGACCGACATGTCGCTATGGCTGGGCGTGCTGATCTCGGCTGTGTCGCTGACCATCGGCTGGCTGGTTTATGACTATCTGTGCAAGTCGGGGCTGGGCGAACGCCCGACGCTGCTGATGGTGCTGCTGTTCGGGCTGCTGGTGGTGATGGGCTGGGGCTATAACCAGATCTTCACCGGGCGCGCGATGATGCTGCACCTTGGTGCGTTCACCGCGACGATCATGACGGCGAACGTGTTCTTCATCATCATGCCGAACCAGCGCATCGTCGTGGCCGACCTGAAGGCCGGACGAAAGCCCGACCCCAAGTACGGCAAGATCGCCAAGCTGCGGTCGACGCATAACAACTATCTGACGCTGCCGGTCATCTTCCTGATGCTGTCGAACCATTACCCGCTGGCCTTCGCGACCCAGTGGAACTGGATCATCGCCGCGTTGGTGTTCCTGATGGGGGTCACGATCCGGCACTATTTCAACTCGCTCCACGCGCGGAAGGGCAACCCGCACTGGACGTGGCTTGTCACGCTGCTGCTGTTCATCGCCTGCGCGTGGCTGTCCACCGGGCCGCAATTCCGTTGGGACGAGGACGCCGAAGAGGTGGAACTCAAAGGCGCTGCCCTACGGTTCGCGCAGGCGGAGGCCTTCGAAGAGGTGCATTCCATCGTCATGGGCCGGTGCAGCATGTGCCACGCCGCAGAGCCTTTCTATGAAGGCATCCTGTGGCCGCCGAAGGGCGTGGAACTAGAGACCGAGGCGCAGGTGGCCCGCTATGCCCGCATGATCTATCTGCAGGCCGGTCGCACACACGCGATGCCGCCTGCCAACGTCTCGTACATGGAGCCGGAAGAGCGGGCGAAGATCGTCGAGTGGTACGAGGCGGTCACTCGGGGGTAGGCCGCCCCGCGCCGTTCAGTGCGCGGGCAGAAACAGGTCGATGACCGTGTCGACCGTCGAATGAGCGCGCTTCCACCGCTCGTCGTCGGGCCCGTCCATCTGGCCATCCAGCGCGACCATGATGGCGCCATGGGTGGCGAACCAGATCGTCCGCGCAATCGAATCGGCGTTCTTCGCAGAGCCGTTGGACACCACCGCCCGCACCCGGTCGGTGATCGGGCCGATGGATTCGTCCTTCAGGTTGATGTCGTGCGAACTGGCGTCATGCGTCGGCGCGAAGACCAGCCGGTACAGCGCCGGGGATGCGATTGCGAATTCGACCAAGCAGTGCCCGCGCTGGCGAATGGCTTCGACCGGCGACAATGCGGCTTCATCGACATGGGCTTGCCGTGCCTCGATCATCTCGTTGAACACGCTTTCCCGCACGCGATTCAGCAGGTCGTCCTTGTTGGTGAAGTGCGCGTACAGCGCAGGTGCGCTGCATCCGATGCGCTTTGCCAGTGAAGACAGTGAAAGCTGATCAGGCGCCTCTCGTAGCAACGCGCTCGCTTCAACTATGGCTTTGCTTTTAATATCAATAGCATCTTGTTTCTTGGGCCGTGCCATCCCGTCTCCCCTGACAAATTTTTTATCGCGCTTTGCGCTTATTTTTTATGTGACCTTCGTGCGCCATTCCCGATTTGGTGCACGCCAAACAAACAGATTCCCGTTAAACTAAAGGGGGAATGCTGGCTTTCAAAGTGATTACTCCCCCTAAGCAGATTTTTTATATAAAACATGCCGTCCGCATGCAGCATTAGTACACAGTTTTCGAGTTTCGGCAATAAAGGTGGCTGATTTTAAAGGCTTTGGACTGGACCGTTTAAGTTTCATTAACGTAATTTTTAGGGCAATGATTGTGCTCCGTTTTTCCGTCGCGCCGCTAAGATGTGGCAGTCGATCCCCCGCGAAAATCAGCAGCGCGCGACAGGTGCCGAGCGCCGCGTGTAACGCAAAAGCTGGCTTTTCATCGCTATATGTTTCCGATATTCGTGAAATATGGAAAAAGAGATTCCCAACCAGCTTGCCACGCTTGGCCACCCGCAAAGGCTTGCGATTTTCCGTCTGTTGATGCGGCGCTATCCCGATGAGCTTCCGGCAGGAGAGATCGCGCAAGTGCTGGACGTGAAAGCCAGCACACTGTCGGCCTACCTGAACGCGCTCATGGGCGCGGGCCTTGTTGCGCAAAACCGGGTGGGGACGTCCCTGCGTTACGCCATCGACATGAAGTCCGTTCAAGGGATGTTCGGCCACATCCTGAACGACTGCTGTCGTGGCCGCCCCGACCTTTGCATTCCTGTCAGTTCTGCCGAAACGGAGAAGGCGATGACCGACACCGACCAGAAATACAACGTCCTGTTCATCTGTACCGGCAATTCCGCCCGGTCGATCTTTGCCGAGACGATCCTGCGCGAGATCGCGGGCGACCGCTTCAACGCCTATTCCGCCGGTACGCGGCCAACGTCCGAGTTGAACCCGTTCGCGGTCGATCTGCTGCGCCACAAGGGTCACGACATCA
Source organism: Psychromarinibacter halotolerans (assembly GCF_029168315.1). Taxonomy (NCBI): domain Bacteria; kingdom Pseudomonadati; phylum Pseudomonadota; class Alphaproteobacteria; order Rhodobacterales; family Paracoccaceae; genus Psychromarinibacter; species Psychromarinibacter halotolerans. The sequence continues at coordinate 490,657 of NZ_JARGYD010000003.1, read as the reverse complement.
CGCCGCTGCGGTCGAAGAACATCCAAGAGTTCGCGGGCGAGGGTGCGCCGCGGTTGGACTTCGTGTTCACCGTCTGCGACCGCGCCGCGAACGAGGAATGCCCGGCCTGGACCGGCCAGCCGATCAGCGCACACTGGAGCACGCAAGACCCGGTAAAGGCTGACGGAACCGACGCCGAGAAAAGTCTGGCGTTCCAGCGGGCCTATGGCGCACTGCTGAACCGCATCCGCGCGTTCACTGCCCTGCCCATCACGTCGCTGGACCGAATCTCGCTTCAGGCCGCCGTCGATGACATCGCCCGCACCGGCGAGGGAGAAACCGCGTGACAGTTTATGCGCTGAACGGACTTGGCCGGATGGGCAAACTTGCCTTGCGGCCGCTGCTAGAGGCGGGCGTTCAGATCGCCTGGATCAATGACGCGGTCGGCGATCCGGCGATGCATGCGCACCTGCTGGAATTCGACACGGTGCACGGCCGGTGGCAGGCGGACTTCGCGTCCGACGACGACTCGATCACCATCGACGGCACCCGTCTGCCGGTACATTCCGAGAAGCGGATCGAAGACCTTCCGCTGGACGGCATCGACGTGGTCATCGACTGCACCGGCGTCTTCAAGACCGAGGCCAAGATCGCCCCCTATTTCGCCGCCGGCGTGAAGAAAGTGGTGGTCTCTGCTCCGGTTAAGGACGGGCCGACGGCGAACATCGTTTACGGCGTGAACAACGACGCCTACGACCCGGCGGCCCACGACATCGTCACGGCGGCCAGTTGCACGACCAACTGTCTGGCGCCGGTGGTGAAGGTGATCCACGAGTCGATTGGCATCGCGCATGGCTCGATCACCACGATCCACGACGTGACCAACACGCAAACCATCGTCGATCGCCCCGCCAAGGACCTGCGCCGTGCGCGTTCGGCGCTGAACTCGTTGATCCCGACCACCACCGGGTCGGCCACCGCGATCACGCTGATCTACCCCGAACTCAAGGGCCGACTGAACGGCCACGCGATCCGGGTGCCGCTGTTGAACGCGTCGATCACGGACTGCGTGTTCGAGCTTGAACGCGAGACGACCGCCGAAGAGGTCAACGCACTGTTCAAGGCGGCCGCCGAGGGCGACTTGAAAGGCATCCTTGGGTACGAGGACCGGCCGTTGGTGTCAGCTGACTATGTGAACGACACGCGGTCCTCTATCGTCGATGCGCTGTCGACGATGGTGGTGAACGGCACGCAGGTGAAGATCTACGCGTGGTACGACAACGAAATGGGCTATGCCCACCGGCTGGTGGACGTGGCATTGATGGTCGGGACCCGCCTGTGACCAACACACCCAACGGACTGGCCGCCTACGTCGCGGTGACGGCGGCCTATTGGGCGTTCATGCTGACCGATGGCGCGTTGCGGATGCTGGTGCTGCTGCACTTTCACACGCTGGGCTTTTCGCCGGTGCAATTGGCCTATCTGTTCGTGCTGTACGAGATCGCGGGCATGGTCACCAACCTGTCCGCCGGATGGATCGCCGCACGGTTCGGGCTGACCTCGACGCTGTACGCGGGGCTGGGGGTGCAGGTCTTTGCGCTGTTGGCGCTGTCTCGACTTGACCCAGGCTGGACCGTCGGGGCGTCGGTGGTCTTCGTTATGCTGGTGCAGGGCGCATCGGGCGTGGCCAAGGATCTTGCCAAGATGTCCTCGAAATCGGCGGTGAAGCTTCTTGCGCCGAAAGAGGACGGCGGGCTTTTTCGCTGGGTCGCTGTGCTGACCGGGTCGAAGAACGCGGTGAAGGGGTTCGGGTTCCTGCTGGGCGCGGCGCTGCTGGCCACGGCGGGATTCGTGTGGTCGGTTCTGGCGATGGCGCTGATCCTTGGGCTGATCCTTGTCGCCGTGCTGGTCGCGATGCCGCCGGGGCTGCCAAAGGGCCGCAAGGGCGCGAAATTCTCCGAGGTGTTTTCCAAGTCGCGCAACGTGAACTGGCTATCGGCGGCGCGGGTGTTCCTGTTCGGGGCGCGTGACGTTTGGTTCGTGGTGGGCATTCCCATCTACTTCTACGCGGTCCTCTCGGACGGCAGCGAGACGGGAAACCGAGCCGCGTTCTTCATGATCGGCACCTTCATGGCCGGCTGGATCATCCTGTACGGGTTCGTGCAGGCCAACGCGCCGCGCTTGCTGCGCGCGCGGTCCCGTCCCGAGGCAGAACTCGTCCAAGCCGCGCGCGGCTGGGGCTGGGCGCTGACCGTGGTGCCAGCGGCGATGGCGGTGGCCGTCGCCCTGTCTCCCGGTCCGGCCCTTTGGCTGACGGCGACGCTGGTCGGAGGGCTGCTGGTTTTCGGCGCGATCTTCGCGGTGAACTCGTCGCTGCATTCATATCTCATCCTCACCTTCACGCGGGACGAGCGCGTCACGATGGACGTGGGGTTTTACTACATGGCAAACGCGGGCGGACGGCTGATCGGCACGGTACTGTCGGGGCTGACCTATCAGCTTGGCGGGCTGGCGCTGTGCCTTGGCACCGCTGCGGCCATGGTTGCATTTGGCGCGCTGGCCTCTGGCCAACTGCGCGCGGAAGAAGAACAGGACATCCTAACTTGAGTATCTTCGAACGCTACCTGAGCCTGTGGATCGCGCTGGCGATCGTCGCGGGTATCATCCTTGGTGCTGCCCTTCCCGGCGTGGTGCAGGCCATCGCATCCGCCGAAGTGGCCAGCGTCAACCTTGTCGTCGCCGTGCTGATCTGGGCGATGGTTTATCCCATGATGGTCGGGGTAGAGCCCGGCGCGCTGAAGGGCGTGCTGCGGCAGCCGAAGGGGCTGATGATCACGCTTGTGGTGAACTGGCTGGTCAAGCCGTTCACGATGGCGGCGCTGGCCGTTCTGTTCTTCGAGATCGTCTTTCGCCCGTGGATCGCGCCCGAGGACGCACAGCAGTACATTGCCGGGCTGATCCTGCTGGGGGCGGCACCCTGCACCGCGATGGTCTTCGTCTGGTCGCAGCTGACCCGCGGTGACGAGGGGTACACGCTGTTGCAGGTGTCGGTGAACGACCTTGTGATGGTCGTCGCCTTCGCGCCCATCGTGGCCTTTCTACTGGGGGTCACCGACATCGTCGTCCCGTGGTCGACGCTGATCCTGTCGGTGGTCCTGTTCGTGGCGCTTCCATTGGTTGCGGGGATCTGGACGCGGCGTCGGCTAGGGTCCGAGCCGCGGATCGAAGCGTTCCGCAACCGGGTGAAGCCGTGGTCGGTGATCGGTCTGATCGCGACCGTGGTCATCCTGTTCGGGCTTCAGGGGCAGGTGATCCTCGACCGGCCGCTGGTGATCGTCCTGATCGCGGTGCCGATCCTGATCCAAAGCTACGGGATCTTCGCCGTGGCCTATGCGGCGGCATTCGCGATGAAGGTGCCGCACCGCATCGCGGCGCCCTGCGCGCTGATCGGCACGTCGAACTTCTTCGAACTCGCCGTCGCGGTGGCGATCAGCCTGTTCGGCCTGAACTCGGGCGCGGCGCTGGCCACCGTGGTCGGCGTGCTGGTCGAGGTGCCGGTGATGCTGTCGCTGGTGGCCTTCGCCAACCGGACGCGGGCGCGGTTCCCGGTCTAGCCGGTCAGCTGCGAGGCGGTGTCCTTCAGCGTCTCAGCAGAGGCGCGAAGCGCAGCCGCCTCGCTGTCTTCCAGCGCCGGTGTCAGCGTGTGCAGCACACCGCCCGCGCCGACCACGCGGGGCAGGGACAGGGCCACGTCCGTCACGCCCTGCACCTCGGGCGTCACGATCGACACCGACAGCACCGCGCGCTGATCGTCGCGCACCGCCTGCACGATCCGCGCAAGGCCCGCCCCGATGCCGTACCAGGTCGCGCCCTTGCCCTCGATGATCTTGTAGGCCGCGCGCCGCACGCCTTCGTCGATCCGGGCCTTCACATCGTCCGTCAGCGGACGCCCGATCTGTTGCGCGAAGCTGTCGACCGTCTCGGACCCGGCGCGGGCGTCGCGCCACGCCAGTACCTCGGAGTCGCCGTGTTCGCCCAGCACATAGGCATGGACCGATTGCGCCGCGATCCCAAGATGCCCGCCCAGCAGGCTGCGGAAGCGCGCCGTGTCAAGGATGGTTCCCGACCCGATCACCCGGGCGGGGTCCAGCCCCGAGATCCGCAGCGCCACCTCTGTCATGATGTCCACCGGGTTCGACGCGACCAGCAGCATGGTGTCCGGCGCCGCCTTCAGCACGCTTTCGATGACCTTGCCGAACACCTCGGCGTTTCGGGACAACAGGCTCAGCCGGCTTTCGCCCGGCTTTTGCGCGACCCCGGCGGACAGGATCACGATGCCGGCGCCGTCCAGCGCGTCATAGCCGCCGGCGGTCACTTTGCAGGGGTGCGCGAAAGGGACGGCGTGGGCGATGTCCTCGGCCTGTGCCACGGCCAGCTTTTCGTTCAGGTCGACGAACACGATCTCGCTTGCGCCGCCGCGCAGCGCCAGCGCATAGCCCGCCGCGGACCCGACCATGCCCGCTCCGACAATTCCGACCTTCATGCCTGTCTCCGTTCCCATCCGGTTTCCAAAAGGCTTGCATGGATCGGATCAGGTGAACAGGGCGCAGCCTAGTTCGAAACGGTACAACTCACCTCGGTCCCGTCCGGATCGGGGTCGCGGTAGGTCGCGTCGACGCCTTTGATCCAGATATAGCGTCCGAAACTGCCATCATAGCGGGATCCCGAGGCGGTGACCGACAGCGTCCCCGTGTCGATGGAATCGCCCCGCTCGAACCGGACGCTGGGCAGGGCGGTGTCGAAGTACATCGTCACCACCTCGTTCGCCGGGTTGCCGTCGCATGTCCAGAAGGTCGTCCCCGAGGGGTCTTCCAGCATGAACTGCGTCACCAGTTCCGCCTCGCGACGCTGGTATTCAAAGGCGACGCAGGCGGCCGGATCATCGGCTTTCCAGCACTCGTCCCGCCCTTCGATCCAGCCGATCTGATAGGCTTTCAACTGTGCTTCGGCCTCTGCCGCCCCGGCATCAAGCCCGCGTGCGACCGCCAGTGCGGCGGCATAGCGGTCGGCGACCAGACGATCCAGCGCGGCAAGCTCGGGGGTGTCGCAGACCAGCGTCTCGGCCGTGCTTTGCGCCTTCGCGCAATCGAAGGACGGCCCCTCTTGGGCAAGCACCGGCGCGGCGCAAACGGCAATTATCGGAATCAGAACGGTACGAACCTGCATCGACGTTTCCTCCTGACGTGTGATGGTGCCGTCAGTTTCGGTGCATTCCGGTGAAAATCAATGCGTTTCGACGGGCGTCGTGCGCTGGCCCTTCCCATGAGGAAGCGACCATCCGCATCCGGTTACGACGGAGAGACCGATGTCAGGTGCGTAAGGCTGAGGTAAGCCGAGGCGAGGCAGGTCTGCCGCGATAACACGTTAAACCAGTCGCAGCCCAGTGGCGCGATCAGTCAGCTATCGTGTTGAACGGGAAGGTAATGGTGGAGCCAAGGGGAGTCGAACCCCTGACCTCTTGCATGCCATGCAAGCGCTCTCCCAACTGAGCTATGGCCCCATTGCTGCGGTCCTTGCTGGACCGCTCGCGGGTATTATGACCTTGCGCCGGACAGCGCAAGGGGAAATTTCGTCAGTTTTCGTCGTCTTCGTTGGAAACGTCGGCGATGTCGTCCAGCGAGACGTTGTCGTCATCGTCGTCGTCGTCGAGGAGATCGTCATCGATATCCACATCCGACGAATCGTCGTCTTCCAGTTCGACATCTTCGTCGTCGACCAGTTCGGCTTTCTTGGACTTGTCCGCCTTCTCGGCGATCGAAGTCCGGGATTTCGTGCCGGTGTCCAGGTTCACGACCTCGCCCGTGTAGGGGCTGACGATCGGCGTCCTGTTCAGATCGTAAAAGCGTTTGCCGGTCGTCGGGCAAACTCGCTTGGTACCCCATTCTTCCTTGGGCATATGTATCCTCTCAAGAGCTCGGTAGCAGCGTGTCGTTGAATTGCGGTCCCCTGCCACAGCCGGGAACCACTGTCAAAGCCTTTTCGGGACGGCCCGCAAGGGCTTTTTGCGATGGTCAGCCGGTGCGCGGGCGCGTTATTCTGACCGAAAGGCAGATCGAGGCAGTCATATGGGGCAGGCGGTGCTTCCCGGCAACCCTCCGGTAGAAATCACCCTGCGCCGTTCGGCGCGGGCGCGGCGGGTGTCGTTGCGGGTCTCGGCGCTGGACGGGCGGGTGACTCTGTCGATGCCGAACCACATGGACGAGGCAGAGGCGCTGAACTTCGCCCGCGAGAAATCGGGTTGGATTCGCAGTCATCTGGCGCGGCAGGACGCCCCTGTCGACGTCGGGCTGGGCGCGACCGTGATGGTGCGCGGGCAGGATGTCGTCGTCACGGGCGCGCGGGTCCGGCGGGTAAGCCTGCAGGATGGCGCGCTGCTGGTGCCGGACAACGCCGACATGGCGGCGGCGCGGGTCCGGGCATGGCTGCGGCTGGACGCGAAGACCCGGCTTGCAGAGGCGGTCGACCGCTATGCGGCGCGGGCCGGGCGGAAGGTGGGGCGGATTACGCTGCGTGACACCCGGTCGCGCTGGGGGTCCTGCACGGCCACCGGCAACCTCAATTTCTCCTGGCGGCTTGCAATGGCGCCGCCAGAGGCGCTGGACTACGTCGCCGCGCACGAGGTGGCGCATCTGGTCGAGATGAATCACTCTGCCGCATATTGGCGCGTGGTGGCGCGCATCTGTCCCGACTATGAAACGCCGCGGCGTTGGCTGAAGACGCAGGGTCACAGCCTGCACCGCTACCGCTTCGGCGATTGACCAGACCCGTTCCGAGCCGCACGATATTCCGATGCTGATCCAGTCACGCCCCGGCGAAACCTCGCAATCTGCCCACGAACGGGTTTACCGCCACCTGCGCACGCGGATCATGCACGGTGAACTGGCGCCGGGTACGGCGCTGACGCTGCGCGGAATCGGCAAGGACTATGGCGTGTCGATGACCCCCGCGCGCGAGGCGGTGCGCAGGCTTGCGGCAGAGGGGGCGCTGATGCTGTCGTCCTCCGGCCGTGTGTCCACGCCTGAGCTGTCCAACGAACGGATCGAGGAACTGGCGGCCCTGCGCGCGCTGATCGAGACAGAGCTTGCCAGCCGCGCCCTTCCGCGCGCCCACATCGCGCTGATCGACCGATTGAACGCGATCAACGGTCAGATTGCCGAGGCCGTCGCGAAGCACGACGCCGTGGCCTACATCCGGCTGAACCTTGAATTCCACCGCACCCTGTACCTGCGTGCGCAGGCGCCCGCGATGCTGGCGATGGCGGAAACGGTCTGGCTGCAACTGGGGCCGACGATGCGCAAGCTGTACGGGCGGCTTCAGCGGACAGAGGTGCCGCAGCAGCACAAGCTGATCGTCGCGGCGCTGCGCGCGGGCGATGAACCGGGGCTGCGGCTGTCCATTCGCACGGACGTCACGCAGGGCCTGCGGATGCTGGTGACCTGATCCCCGCCGCCGCGCGCCGCCGGTGTCAGCTGGCGGTGCAGCCCTTCTCGAAGCAGGTGGTGATCGCTTCGATGTGTTCTTCTGTCGGGTCGGTGAACAGGTTCCCTTGGCACGCGTTCAGCAGCAGCGTCGGCTTGCCGCCGTCAGGGTCGCGCTGCAGGAACGTAAGCACCTCGGTGTCCATCGGCAATTCGGCGCACCATTCGGCGGTGCAGGTCTCGACGATGCGGACCGGCGCGTTCATCCGCTCTTCCGGGCCGTTCGCGAAGATCGTCCAGCCAGAAAAATACGCCTCGTAGCTGCGGGGCTCGCCCCCGGTGGTACCTCCGGGGCGGGGACCCGGCCCGTCCGAGAACTGGCCCTGCACGATGACATAGACCTCGTCCGCGGCGGCGGCGTCCGAGAAGGCGGCGACGATGTTCGGCTGCAGGCAGGACAGGGCGGTCGCCGGACCGGCCAGCGCAAGCGACAGGGCGGCGGCAATCAGGGCTTTCGGCATTTCACAACTCCTTCCGGAACGTGGCAAGGACAGTCTCGTAGACGGTGCGCTTGAACGGCACGATGGATCTGATCAGAGCGTCGGGATCCATCCATTGCCAGCGCGAGAACTCCGGGTGCTCGGTCTCGATCGTGATGGCATCGTCCGGGCCGTCGAACCGCAGCAGATACCAAAGCTGTTTCTGCCCCCGGAAACGCCCCTTCCACACCTTGCCCAAAAGCTCGGGCGGAAGGTCGTAGGTGATCCAGTCGGGCGTGACGGCCTCTACCTCGACAAGGTCCGAGGTGACGCCGGTCTCTTCCCAAAGCTCGCGCAGGGCCGCGTCTTCCGGATCCTCGCCCTTGTCGATCCCGCCCTGCGGCATCTGCCATGCGCCGGGCGTGTCGATCCGTTCACCGGCGAACAGCAGACCCTGCGGGTTCGCAAGCACGACGCCCACGCAGGGACGATAGGGAAGGGCTTCCTTGTCTTCGGGGGTCATGTCGGCCTCGGCGTCTGTTCCGCCCCAAGGTAGGGCAGGCGGGCGACGAGTAAAAGCGCACATCACGCAAGTCTGAGCGCCCGAAATTTCGCCGAACGTTCGTTGCCGGACGGCCCGACTTGGGGCTTGCGCCCGGATACGGTTGTACACCGTCCGGTGCGCGGCGTAGGTCCGTTAAGACCCGTTCAAAAGGAGATCCGCGATGACGGATGCCACAGCCGAGGCCCGGCAGATCGTCGAGGCTTATCTTGAGAAAAGCATGATCCCGGACCCGGAAGGCGCCGCGGCCTACCTGTCCGACGATTTCAAGATGACCTTCACCGGTGGGCGCAAGCTTGGCGGACCCGCCGACAGCGCCGCCTTCAACGCGAAACGCTATGCGTGGGTCAAGAAGCGGTTCCTGCGCACCGATGCGGCGCTGGATGCCGAGACGGGCGATGTTCTGGTGTTCAACACCGGCCACCTGTACGGCGAATGGCCCGACGGCACACCGTTCGACGGCAACCGTTACATCGACATCTTCACCGTGCGCGACGGCAAGATCGTGTCCACCGATGTGTGGAACGACAGCGCCGAGATCCTGCTGGACCGCGCCGGACTGTCGGAGGCGCCGCTGTGACGCTTCCGGGCCATGACCGCTATGACTATGTGCCGATCACGCGCCGCCCCGATTTCGACTGGCCCGGTGGACGCAAGCTGGCCGTCTATCTGGGGCTGAACCTTGAACATTTCGCCTATGGCGAGGGGCTGGGTGCCGAACTTGCGCCCGGCGGGCCGCAGCCGGACATCCTGAACTACGCGTGGCGCGACTATGGCAACAGGGTCGGGGCGTGGCGGATGCTGGAGCTTCTGGAAGAGCTGGACCTGCCCGCGACCGTGCTCGCGAACAGCGCGATGTACGACTATGCGCCCGAACTGATGGACGCGCACCGCGCGCGGGGGGACGAGATCGCGGGCCACGGGCGCACCAACAGCGAGCGGCAGAGCGTGCTAGAGCCCGACGCCGAACGCGCGCTGATCGCCGAGGCGACGGACGTGCTGACGAAGGCCGAAGGGATCGCGCCGCGCGGCTGGCTTAGCCCATGGATCGCGGAAAGCCGCGTTACGCCGGATCTGCTGACCGGGGCCGGTTATCGCTATACCCTGAACTGGTGCATGGACGATCAGCCCGTCTGGATGCGGACCGAGAATGGGCCGCTGCTGGCTGTTCCCTACCCGCAAGAGGTCAACGACATCCCGTCGGTCGTGGGGCGCAAGGATGGCGCCGCGCAGTTCGCGGACATGGTCATCGATAACTTCGACGAAATGCTGGACCAGTCGGCGCGGCAGCCTCTTGTGATGGGCATCGCGCTGCACCCCTACATCGTCGGCCAGCCGTATCGGTTGCGGCATTTGCGGCGGGCGCTGGCACATATCGTGGCCCGCCGCGATGAGATCTGGATCACGACCGCAGGCGCGGTGTTCGACCGGTTCGCAGAAATCGTGTCGCCGCCAAGCAACGCCAGCTAGACGCGGCCGCGCGCCATACCCGCAAAGGAAAACCCCGCCAGAGCGATCTGGCGGGGTTTCTTTGTCTTCGGGCGCCCCGCAAAGGGGCGCGCCGCGCTTACTGCTGGGCCGCGTCGATTGCGGCAAGGCCGTGCAGCAGGTCGATCGCATAGCTGAGCTGGAAGTCTTCCTCGCGCAGCTCGGCGGACGCCTCTGCCTGTGCCTGCTCTTCTTCGATCTGCCGACGCTCGTCCTCGGTCAGCGAGTCATTGTCGAGCGCGCCGCGCAGGTCGGCCTCGGAGCGCAGGGGACGTGCGACGCTTTCTTCGTCGGTCTCCTCGTCCGGGCGGGTCGGAGGCTGCGCCACGACGATGTCGGGCGACACGCCAAGCGCCTGGATCGAGCGGCCGGACGGAGTGTAGTACCGCGCGGTGGTCAGGCGCATCGCACCGTCGCCCCGAAGCGGCATCACCGTCTGGACCGAGCCCTTGCCGAACGACTTGGTGCCGACGACGATTGCGCGGCGGTGATCCTGCAGCGCGCCGGCGACGATCTCGGACGCCGAGGCAGAGCCGCCGTTGATCAGCACTACCATCGGCAGGCCTTCGGCCAGATCGCCGGGCGCGGCGTTGTAGCGTTCGCCGTCCTGCGGGTCGCGGCCACGGGTCGACACGATTTCGCCAGCGTTCAGGAAGGCATCGGACACTTTGATCGCCTGCGTCAGCAGACCACCCGGGTTGTTGCGCAGGTCCAGAACGAAGCCGTCGACGTTGTCGAAGCCGCCCAGTTCCTCAACCGCTTCCAGCAGGCCGGATTCGAGGTTGGGGAAGGTCTGGTCGTTGAATGTCGACACACGCATAACGACCGTCTTGCCCTCGACGCGGGTGCGGACCGCGGTCAGCTTGATGGTGTCGCGGATGATCGACACGTCGAACGGTTCTTCGGTGCCTTCGCGCACGACGGTGATGATGATCTCGGACCCGACCGGGCCGCGCATCATTTCGACCGCCTCGTCCAGCGTCAGGCCAAGAACGGATTCGCCGTCGACGTGGGTGATGTAGTCACCGGCTTCGATCCCGGCGTCGTCGGCGGGCGTGTCGTCGATGGGCGACACCACCTTAACGAAGCCCTCTTCCTGCGTCACCTCGATGCCGAGACCGCCGAATTCGCCGCGCGTCTGCACGCGCATGTCGGCGGCATCGTCGGGCGACAGGTAGCTGGAATGCGGGTCAAGCGAGGTCAACATGCCGTTGATCGCGGCCTCGATCAGCTCGCCCTCGTCCACTTCTTCAACGTACTGTGCGCGGATGCGTTCGAAGATGTCCCCGAACAGATCAAGCTGTTCGTATACGGAACTGTCACGTTCGCCTTCCTGGGCCAGCAGCGGTCCTGCGATCTGCGTGGTGGCGATCACCCCCGCAAGGGTCCCCGCCACGGCAGCCATCACGAATTTCTTCATACGGTCCTCGTGTTCTCAATCAATGGCGAACCACTGGCCCGGGTTGATCGGGTCGTCGCCCTGCCTTGCCTCTATATAAAGCGTTTCCGTGCGGTTTACGCCACCGAGTTCCGGTGCGCCCGCGGCAAACGCGGCTTCGTCTGGTGCATTTCCACCCATGAGACCAACTGGAGCGCCGGCCGGCAGCACCTCTCCAAGTTCCCCATACACCTCTTCGAGCCCGGCCAGAACAAGCAGATAACCGCCCCCGGGCTCAAGGATCATCACATTTTTGTAGTCGAGAAGGGGCCCAAGGTAGCGGATTGTCGCCGGCCAAGGGGTCGTCACAAGCGCGCGGGGCTCTGTCGCAACCACGATTCCGGGGCGGACGATACCCGCCGCGTCGGCCTCGTTCGCGCGGCGAAGGACCGTGCCCGCGACCGGCAGCGGAAGGCCGCCGCGCGAGGGATCGAACTCGGGAAGTTCGGGGCCTTCGTCGCCCAGTTCGGTCAGGCCCGACGCGAAACCCTGCAGGGTTTCGGCGCTATCGATCAGCCGGGCCAGTGCCTCGGGGTCGGTCAGGAACCGTTGCGGCAGGTCGACCCGGTTCTGGATCGCCTGACTTAGGGCGGTGCGCGCCTCTTGCACGCCAGCCAGACCCTCTTGCACCGTCTCCGCCGCGCTTTCCTGCAAGGTTCGCAGCAGCGCGATCTCTTCCAGATGGCGGCGCAGCACCTCGGCCTCGCGTTGCAGGGCCGGGGTCACGGCGCTGACCATCATGCCAGAGCGGGCGGTGCCCACGGGGCCGGACGGATGCATCAGCAGCAGCGGCGCCGGAGAGCCTTCGATGGATTGCAGCACGCCAACCAGCCGCATGACCTTCTCGCGCTGGGCTTCGAACCGCTGGCGCATTGCGTCCTCGCGGATCGCGGCGCGGCGCAGGCCCTCGCGCAGGGCGATCAGGCCGTTTTCATACGCACGGATCGTCATGGTCAGGGCGCGCACCCTGTCGTCGGCCCGCTCGGCGGCGGCCAACGCGTTCTGCGCGGCCTCAAGCTGGCCTGCCGCGCGCCGCGCCACCAGTTCCAGATCCTCGATCGGCTGCGCCGAGACCAGCGCAGGCCAAAGGACAAGGAAGGGCAGAAGGCGGCGAAGCCTCATTTTTTAAGAAGGCTCACGCCGGTCATTTCCTCGGGCTGCGGCTGGCCCATCAGGTCCAGAACCGTTGGCGCAAGATCGGACAGCCGCCCGTCCCGCAGGCTGGCGCCATCCGGTCCACCGTGGACGATGACGGGCACAAGGTTCGTGGTGTGCGCCGTGTGCGGCCCGCCAGAGTCGGGATCGACCATCGTTTCGCAGTTGCCGTGGTCGGCGGTGACGACGATGGCGCCGCCCGCCTTGTCCAGCGCCTCGATGGCGCGGCCCAGTCCGGCATCGACCGCCTCGCAGGCCTTGATCGCCGCGTCGAGGTCTCCGGTATGGCCCACCATGTCGGGGTTCGCGAAGTTCACCACGATCAGGTCGAACCCTGCCTCGATGGCCTCGACGAACTTGTCCGACACTTCGGGTGCGCTCATCTCGGGCTGCAGGTCATAGGTGGCGACGTTGGGCGACTTGGGCATGTACCTCTCCTCGCCCTCGTACGGGGTTTCGACCCCGCCGTTCAGGAAGAACGTGACATGCGGATACTTCTCAGTCTCGGCCAGACGGAATTGCGTCAGGCCCTGTTTCGACACCCATTCGCCCAGCGTGTTGACGATCTTCCGCTTCGGATAAGCGGTCGTCATATAGTCGTTGTGGCTGTCCGAGTATTCGACCATCCCCAACAGCGCGGCATAGTCGGGGCGGTCGCCGGTTTCGAACGCGTCGAAGCCGGGTTCGCCGATGGCGCGCAGGATCTCGCGGGCGCGGTCGGCGCGGAAGTTGATGAAGAAGACGCCGTCGCCATCCTTGATGCCGTCAAAGCCGTCGATCACGGTGGGGGCGACGAACTCGTCCGTCTCGCCCCGCTCGTAGGCAGCGGCGATCGCGGCGTCGGCGCTGTCGGCGGTTTCGCCCTTGGCGTTGACCATCGCGTCATAAGCCTTGCTGACCCGGTCCCAGCGGTTGTCGCGGTCCATAGCGAAATAGCGCCCGGTGACAGAGGCGACGGTGACGCCTTCGGGCAGGTCGTCGATGAACTTCGCAACCTGCTCGCGCGCCGATTTCGGCGGCACGTCGCGGCCGTCGGTGATGACATGGACCGTCACAGGCACACCCTTGCCGGTCAGCAGCTTTGCCGCGGCGACGATGTGGTCTTGGTGCGCGTGCACGCCGCCGGGGGACGTCAGACCCATCAGATGCGCGGTGCCGCCCGAGTCCTTCAGCGTGTCCGCAAAGGCGGCGATGGACTCGTTTTCAAAAAAGCTCCGGTCCTCGATGGCAAGGTCGATCTGGCCAAGGTCCATCGCCACGACGCGGCCTGCGCCGATGTTGGTGTGGCCGACTTCCGAGTTGCCCATCTGGCCGGTGGGCAGGCCCACATCGGGGCCGTAGGTCACAAGGAAGGCGTGCGGGCAGGTGGACCACAGCCGGTCGAACGTGGGTGTGTCGGCAAGGGCGGGCGCGTTCGCCGTGCGATCCTCGCGATAGCCCCAGCCGTCAAGAATGCACAGAACCACGGGTTTCGGATGCGTCATGAGGGTTCTCCTGCCTGTCGCCTAGGGTTCTACGCCCGGAACGAGGGGGATTTGAACCGCTTTTTCCCGGCTGCCCGGACGTCAGCGCGCGGCGATCCGCTAACCCGGTCACAATTTGCGCGACCGGGCTGCACTTCGCCGCGTGCGGGTTTAGGTAGGCGGCACCACTCAAGGACATCCTATGCACGCGATCGAAACCAAACGCCTTATCCTGACGCGGGCGGCGCCGGCCGACGCAGCGGCGCTGGCGCGCTTCTCTACACGCAACGCGGATCACCTGTCCCGATGGGAGCCGACGCGCCCCGACGGCTATTATTCCGAAACCGCGTGGCACAACCGGCTTACGGCCTATGCGCCCGACATCCGCGCGGGGCGCTATCTGCCGCTGGTCCTGCGGTTCCATGACCAGCCCGACGTGGTCGGCACGGCCAACCTGTCGAACATCGTGCGCGGCGAGTTTCAGGCCTGTCACCTTGGCTATGCGGTGGACGCCGAGCAAGAGGGGCAGGGCGTCATGTCCGAGGCTTTGCGCGCCGTTCTGGACCACGCTTTCGGTGCCATGAGCCTGAATCGCGTCATGGCGAACTATCTGCCGGAGAACATGCGCTCGGCCGCGCTGCTGGCGCGGCTGGAGTTCGAGCGTGAAGGCTATGCGAAGCGATACCTGAAGATTGCGGGGGAATGGCGCGACCATGTCCTGACCGCGAAACTGGCGCCGCAGCCGGAAGAGCTTGCCGACCGGGCGTCCACACCGGGTGCTGTCGGGGCGTAAAAGCCCGCGCCGTCAGGCCCGGTGATAGGGGCTGTTCGCAAGGATCGCGGCGGCGCGGTACAGCTGTTCGGTCAGCATCACGCGGACCAGCATATGCGGCCAGACCATCGCACCGAAACTAAGCGCAAAGTCGGCCTCGGCCCGCAGGGACGGGTCGATGCCGTCGGCACCGCCGATCACGAAGGCGGCGTCCTGCACGCCTTCGTCCCGCCAGCGGGCAAGGTGATCCGCGAATTTTGGGGAAGTCAGCACGCGCCCGCGCTCGTCCAGCACCGCGAACTTGCCGCCCTTGGGCAGCGCGCGACGCAAAAGCTCGGCTTCGGCGGCCATGCCGCCGCCTTTGCGGTCTTCGACCTCTGTCACGCTTGCGGGGCCAAGCCCCAAGGCGCGCCCGGTCCGGTCGAACCGGGTGAGGTAATCATCGACCAGCGCGCGCTCGGGGCCGGTGCGAAGCCGGCCCACGGCGCAAATGGAAAGACGCATCAGATCTTGGCGACGACCGCTTCGCCGGGATCCATCCACATCTTTTCGAGCTGGTAGAACTCGCGGACTTCCGGGCGGAAGACATGGACGATGATATCGCCCGCGTCGATCAGTACCCAGTCGCCGGCGTCCTTGCCCTCGACCTTGCAGGCCGTGCCGAACTTCTCTTTCAGACGTTCGGTCAGTTTCTCAGAGATCGACGCGACCTGACGCGACGACCGCCCAGAGGCGATCACCATGAAGTCCGCCATCTCGGACTTGCCATGCAAGTTGATCGAGACCACGTCCTCGGCCTTGTCGTCTTCGAGTGAGGAAAGGATACCTTCAAGCAGCATGTCGCTTGAAACCTGCTCCGGAATGTCGGTCATCGGAGCACCGCTAACGAGCCGTTCATCGCCCGTCGTTGCCGTGTAAGACAGGACATCGTCCTCCTTCGCTTCGCGCCGCAAAACCCCGGCGCCGGGTATGGTCCAAGACTAGCACCTGAATGGCACCATCTCAATGTTTCCGGCGGATCGCCGTGAATCCGCGCTGGAAATCGCCCGGTATTGCAGCAAATAGGTGTCTGAGCGTTAACAAACAAGACCGACAGGGGCACGGCCGACCGCATGGCATTATGGAAATACGTGAAACCGGTATGGAAGATCGGAGCAGGGGTCGGGAACGCGATTGCGGACCGGAACCTTGACCTGATCGCTGCCGGGGTCGCGTTTTACTCTATGTTTGCGATCTTTCCTGCGGTGGCCGCGATCATTGCGCTGTGGGGCTTCCTGGCCAGCCCGGACATCGTCGAAGAGCAATTGATGATGATGCGGGCCTTCGTGCCCCCGGATGCTTTCTCGTTGCTGGAAGGCCAGCTTGACCGGCTGATTATCGCCAACAACAGTACATTGGGCTGGGCGACACTGATTTCGACCACGGTTGCTCTTTGGTCGACGCGGGCCGGGGTGGCGGCGCTGACCCGCGGATTGAACACGGCTTACGGGACGATTCCACGGGCGGGGTTCTGGGGGTTTGCGTGGGCGCTGGTGATGACCGGGCTGCTGGTTCTTGTGGCTCTGCTGGCGCTGGCGTCCATCGTGGTGCTGCCGCTTCTGCTGGCCATCTTTCCGCAAGGCCGCTTCACCGAGGCCGTGCTGACCGTCGCGCAATGGACCCTGACGGGCGGCGTCGCGCTGGGCACCATCGGGCTGCTGTACCGATACGCACCCAATCACCGGGGGCGGCGTCCGCGCTGGCTGTCGCTGGGTGCGATCCTTGCGCTGTCCGCATGGGCGCTGGCATCTGCAGCCTTCACGATCTACCTGCGGAATTTCGGCAGCTATAACGAGATCTACGGCTCGATCGGTGCGGTGATCGCCCTGTTGATGTGGTTCTTCATCTCGGCTTTCTCGGTCCTGCTGGGGGCTGCGGTGAACGCCGAAATCGACGACCGGTATCCGCGCGAACGGGCGCGCAGGTTCAATCGACTGCGCCGCCGTCTGGTGGACGGGTCCCAGCCTCCGGCCGAGTGACAAGGCTGCTGCCCTCCAGCACCTTCACCTCGCGCTGCGGGAACGGGATCGAGATGCCGTTTTCCTTGAACGCGTCCCACAACGCCAAGTAGACATTGCCACGGATGTTGGTCAGCCCGCCGGTCGGATCGGTGATCCAGAACCGCAGGATGTAGTCCACGCTGCTGTCCCCGAAGCCGACGATGTGGCACACGGGCGGTCGGTCCGCCAGCACCCGGTTGACGCTTGCGGCCGCCTCGATCGCGACCTTTCGCACAAGGTGGGGATCGTCCGCGTAGGCGGTGCCGAAGTAGATGTCGAGCCGCACGAACTCGTTCTGGTGCGACCAGTTCACGACCTGCCCGGTGATCAGGTCTTCGTTCGGGATCAGGTATTCCTTGCCGTCCCGCGTGGTGATCGAGACGTAGCGTGCGCCCAGTGCGGTGATCCAGCCGAAGGTTTCGCCTAGGCTGATGACGTCGCCGGGCTTCACCGACTTGTCCAGCAGGATGATCACGCCGGACACAAGGTTCGACACGACCTTCTGCAACCCAAAGCCCAGCCCGACGCCGACCGCACCCGACAACACGGCAAGGCCGGTCAGGTCGAAGCCAACCGCCTTCAGGCCGATAAAGAAGGCCGCCGAGAACAGCACGATCTGCACGATCTTCACCAGCAGGACCTGCATGGACGGCGAAATGTCGTCGTTCCTGCGGATCCGGGCCGATGTTGTGCCCGCCAGCATCCGGGCGAAGGTAAACAGCAGGGCGGTGACCACCAGCGCCTTCAGGATCGCCAGCGCGGACAGCCGGAAGTCCCCGAACTGGATGGCGATCCCGTCAAGAACGTCGGACGCCTCGTCGGTCAGGCCAAGGAAATACAGCGTCACCCAGACCCAAAGCCCCCACGACACCATGCGCCGCAGCAGCGGGTTGCGCACCAGCCGCGTGGTCAGCGAGACGATCAGCCACGCGGTCGCGATGCTGGCGACCAGCGCAAGGATGTACCGGCGGGACGGGAAGGTGGTGATCATCCGCATCCCGGCCACGGACAGCCACGCTAGCAGGATGAAATACATCAGCCAAAGGCGTTTCTCGACCAGCAGCACGAACCGAAGCCGCCATTTCGGCCAGCCCTCAAGCCCACGCATCCACGCCCGCATCCGGGGCAGGGTGGCGCGTGCAAAGCCCCACGATACGGCGACACAGACAAGAAGGATCGCGATCTGCGTCAGCCGCGACGGCAGAAGCAGGTTGCGCGACTGCGCCACCAGCATCGTCCACAGCTCTGTCAGCATGGCGACGAAGCTTTGAAGTTCCTGTTCCATCGCGTCCTCCTGCACGAAAACTGGCGCGGTTCGGCCCGTTCGGCAAGTTTTTCCGTGGGTTGCGTGTCGGTCGGGGCGGCCGCGCCCGCCGAGGGAACGCGCCCTATGCCCGGGGCGGGATGCGCGTTAGACTTCGGGTCATGCGTCTTTCACTCGTCGCCATACTGGTCCCTGACTACGACGAAGGCATCGCCTTTTTCGATGCGCTGGGCTTCGTGCTGGTACAGGACGAGCCGCGCGGTCCCGGCAAGCGGTGGGTCGTCATGCGGCCACAGGGCGGCGGATCGGACATCCTGCTGGCCCGCGCGGTCGGGGACCAACGCGACGCCATTGGACAACAGGCTGGCGGGCGTGTCGGATTCTTCCTGACCACAACCGATTTCGCGGACGATGCCCGGCGTATCGAGGCGGCCGGCGGCACCTTCGAGGAACGCCCGCGCAACGAGGAATACGGCTGTGTCGCGGTGTTCCGCGATCCGTGGGGCAACCGCTGGGACCTGATCGAGCCGCTTGTCCTGCCGACAAGCGGTCCCGGCGTTCGGAGCTAAGCGTCTTCCTTGGGCTACTTGATTGCTTTCTGGACTCGTTATAGATCGCTCGCATGACCAAGGTTTTCGATCTCGGCGACCGCGTGCGTCTGCGCGAACGGTTCCACGGCGCCACGCGGACGGTGCTTGCCCGCCTATGAGGCGGCCCCTGCCACGTACCCGCAGCTAGACCAAAAACCGATATCCACGGAGAGAGGAACCGATGACCACTCCGAAGACACTCTATGACAAGATCTGGGACGCCCACCTGGTGGACGAGGCCGAAGACGGCACCAGCCTGCTGTACATCGACCGCCACCTGGTTCACGAGGTGACCAGCCCGCAAGCCTTTGAAGGTCTGCGCATGGCCGGCCGCACCGTCCGCGCGCCCGACAAGACCATCGCCGTGCCGGACCACAACGTGCCGACCACGGCGGGCCGCGAAGACCCCAAGAACATGACCGAGGATTCGGCCATTCAGGTCGCCGCGCTCGACAAGAACGCCAAGGACTTCGGGATCAACTATTACCCGGTGTCCGACGTCCGTCAGGGCATCGTGCACATCGTCGGCCCGGAAAACGGCTGGACCCTGCCGGGCATGACCGTTGTCTGCGGTGACAGCCACACCGCGACGCATGGCGCTTTCGGCGCGCTGGCGCACGGCATCGGCACGTCCGAGGTGGAACACGTTCTGGCCACCCAGACGCTGATCCAGAAGAAGTCGAAGAACATGAAGGTCGAGATCACCGGCAAGCTCCGCCCCGGTGTGACCGCCAAGGACATCACCCTGTCGGTGATCGGCGAGACCGGCACCGCCGGCGGCACCGGCTATGTCATCGAGTACTGCGGCGAAGCGATCCGCGACCTGTCGATGGAAGGCCGCATGACCGTCTGCAACATGGCGATCGAGGGCGGTGCGCGCGCTGGCCTGATCGCGCCGGACGAAAAGACCTATGAATATGTCAAGGGCCGCACTCACGCGCCGAAGGCCGGCCAGTGGGAAGCCGCGATGGAATGGTGGAAGACCCTCTATTCCGACGATGACGCGCACTGGGACAAGGTCGTGACCATCAAGGGCGAGGATATCGCCCCGGTCGTGACGTGGGGCACCTCTCCGGAGGATGTGCTGCCGATCGACGCGCTGGTTCCCGCGCCCGAGGACTTCAAGGGCGGCAAGGTCGAAGCGGCCCGCCGCGCGCTGGACTACATGGGGTTGACCCCGGGCCAAAAGCTGTCGGACGTCCAGATCGACACGGTCTTCATCGGCTCGTGCACCAACGGCCGGATCGAAGATCTGCGCGCTGCGGCTGCCGTGGTGAAGGGCAAGAAGATCAAGGACGGTCTGCGCGCGATGGTCGTGCCGGGCTCTGGCCTTGTCCGCGCCCAGGCCGAGGAAGAAGGTCTGGCCCAGATATTCCAAGACGCCGGTTTCGAATGGCGTCTGGCGGGCTGTTCCATGTGCCTTGCGATGAACCCGGACCAGCTGGCCCCGGGCGAACGCTGCGCCTCGACCTCGAACCGCAACTTCGAGGGCCGTCAGGGCTATAAGGGTCGCACGCACCTGATGTCGCCCGCGATGGCGGCGGCAGCTGCGATCACCGGCCACCTGACCGACATCCGCGAACTGAGCTGAAACGGTGCGGCGGGGTGAACGCCCCGCCCTGCCATCACCCGTAGGATGGGGTTCCACCCCATCGCCCGTTTCAAGGAGACGTACATGGACAAGTTCACCACCCTGACCGGCATCGCCGCGCCGCTCGACCTGATCAACGTCGACACCGACATGATCATCCCCAAGCAGTTCCTGAAGACCATCAAGCGTGAAGGTCTTGGCGCCAATCTTTTCGACGAGATGCGCTTTGACCGCGAAGGCAACGAGAACCCCGATTTCGTTCTGAACCAGCCCGCCTACCGCGAGGCCGAGATTCTCGTCAGCGGCGACAACTTCGGTTGCGGGTCCTCGCGCGAGCATGCGCCGTGGGCGATCAAGGATTTCGGCATCCGCTGCGTGATCGCACCCAGCTTCGCCGACATCTTCTTCAACAACTGCTTCAAGAACGGCATCCTGCCGATCCCGCTGCCGCAAGAGCAGGTCGATATCCTGATGAAGGATGCCGAGAAGGGCGCCAACGCCCGGATGACCGTGGATCTCGAGAAGCAGGAAATCACCACCTCGGAAGGTCAGGTGATCCCGTTCGAGGTCGACGCCTTCAAGAAGCACTGCCTGCTGAACGGTCTCGACGACATCGGCCTGACGATGGAGAAGGCCGCGGCGATCGACAGCTTCGAGGCCAATCAGGGCGCCCAGCGTCCCTGGGTCTGATCCGGCCTATGCCATAACAACCGGCTGCGCCTTCCGGGCGCGGTCGTTTCCCGGACACTGATCCGGATGATCCGGGCGCTGCCTGCCGGTGGCCCCGTCGATTTCCCTCTACCAACATCCTTGGAAATTCGGTGAAACGGTTGCGCCGTGAACGGGTTCGTGAACCTCGTTGTCGGATTGGGGCTAAAAATCGCCGATAGGGTGCGCTAAGTATGTTTAATACATCTTATGATTGATTCCCGCCAGGGAGGTTTGTATGACACCTACGCCGGATCCAGGCGGCCAGCGCAGCCCCTGCGTCACCGTGTGTCGGAACGGCCCGTCTGTTTACGCTAAAACTTCGGGCATTCGCCGCACAAACGTCGCAGACTTGTCCTTGGGTGCGCCACAATTGGGTTCCACAACATGTGGTGTGCCCCGCGTGAAGCGGCAGTCTTCTGCTTTCAAATTGATGCAGAAGCGCACCACTTGTTCCACGAAAACGCCCGAATCTTTTTGTTATCTTTTCCAGAGACTTGCTGGCCAAACTGAAAGTAGGCAAAAATTGGGCAAAGTTGAGGCAGCCTGCCATCAATGGCGGGATCAAAGTGGGACAAGGGGGCGGCATCGTACCGCGCTCGTCCAGTTTGAGGGAAAAGAGCGGTGATTTCGCGACTTGCAGGCGCCATTGTGCGCGCGGTCCTTGTGGTGTTGCTTATTGCGACACCGTCCCTCCTGTTACCAGGAGTGACGTCCGACGTGACGCAGGTCGTGGCGCTGATCTCGATCTTCGCAGCGGCCCTGACCATCTTCGAATACGCCTCTGTCTACCCCGGCATCGTCGAGTTCCGAAACGCCCCGCCGTTCAATCGGCTGCGTTTCCTCGCATTGTTTCTGATCGTCTTCATGATCTCCGTGGTGATCCGCGGAGAAACCTCGCCATCGGCGCTGACGGATATGATCACCGATCTGGGCACCGGGATTGGCGCCGCGATCGACTTTCCCTACAGCCCCGTCCGCCAGATCGTGCTGCTCTTGCCCGACGACGCCAACCTGACCCACGTGGACCGGGTGCGGACCGCGGCGGGGATCAGCTATTTCTTCTCGATGCTGACGCTTGCGATCTTCTACTTCTGTGTTCGCGTGAAGAACTGGCCGCTGCATCGCGGCCCTTTCAATGTTTGGGTGAACCTGCCCACCTTCGACCCGACCACCGGTGGCGACGTGGTGCAGCGCCTTGAACGGGATGCGCGCTTTAACATCGTGGTAGGATTTACCATGCCATTCTTCATCCCGGCTGCGCTGAAAGCGTCCGAGAACCTGTTTGGTCAGGTCACGCTGGAGAATCCGCAGTCGATGGTGTGGATCGTTGCGGCATGGGCCTTCCTTCCCTCAAGCCTTCTGATGCGCGGCCTTGCGATGGGCCGCATCGCGGCGCTGATCGAACGCAAACGCGCCATCGCTGGCCGCGACGAGATGCAGCCAGCCTGATCCTTCTTTTCCTGTTGGTCCTTCCTGCCGCCGCAGAGCCCCTGCGCGTGGCGACTTGGCATGTCGAGATGCAGCGCCGCGGCCCCGGCTTGCTGCTGCGCGATATCCTTGCCGGGGAAGATCCCGATGTCGCCGCCGTCGTGGATGTGATCGCCCATGTTTCGCCCGACATCCTGTTGCTGACCGGCTTCGACTGGGACCTGAAGCTTGCCGCCGCCCGCGCGCTGGAAACGCGATTGGCCACGGCTGGCGCGGGCTATCCCCATCTGTTCGCGCTGCCGTCGAATGCCGGGCTGGCCACCGGGCTGGACATGGACGGTGATGGCCGGACCGGCGGGCCACGGGATGCGCAGGGCTATGGATGGTTCGCGGGGCAGGGGGCGATGGTGCTGCTGTCGCGCCTGCCGATCGACAGCGTGAAGGTGCGGGACTTCTCTGACCTTCTGTGGGCGGATCTTGCTTGGGGTCGCCCGCCGATGGTGGATGGACAGCCCTTTCCTTCGCCTCAGGCGCAGGCGGCGTTGCGGCTGTCCTCGACCGGGCACTGGGACGTGCCGGTGATCCTGCCGGATGGCGGGCGGTTGCACCTGCTGTGCTTCGCGGCGACCACGCCGGTGTTCGACGGTCCCGAAGACGCCAATGGCCTTCGAAACCATGACGAAATCGCGCTGTGGTCTGTCTACCTCGATGGCGGGCTTGGGCCACCGCCGGAGGATGCGGTGGTCGTGATGGGTAACGCCAATCTCGACACGTCCGACGGCGAGGGGCGGCAAACAGCGATCCGCGACCTGATTGGGCACGCCCGGCTGCAGGATCCGCGCCCCCACAGCGCCGGTGGCACAGAGGCTGCCGTGGCGCAGGGGGGCGCGAATACTGGCCACGCCGGGGACCCGGCACTGGACACCGCCGACTGGTCCGACGATCCGGCCCCGGGGAACCTGCGTGTCAGCTACGTGTTGCCGGACCGCGCCTTGACCGTGACCGACGCCGGGGTGTTCTGGCCCGTGGCAGGCGCCCCGCTTCGACCGCTGGTCGAGGGAGAGGGGCTGCCGCGTCACCGTCTGGTGTGGGTCGATCTCGACGTCCCGGGCTGACGCGCACGCTGCCGTACCGGGGTGTGCGGCCCGCTTTGCACGGCACCGGCCGGGTTCGCCTACCCGCCCATCCAAGCGCCCAGACACGGCCTTGCCGCAATGCAGCGAAACCCCAAGGTTTCTTGACCCCCCGGCAACGCCGGGATAGGCGATGCCCGACCCAAGAGAACGACATAAAGGAAGGGAACCCGCGCATGTCCAACCCCTCGCTTCTGATCCTGCCCGGCGATGGCATCGGCCCCGAGGTGATGGCCGAAGTCCGCAAGGTGATCGACTGGTTCGGTGCTAAGCGCGACATGGCCTTCGACGTCAGCGAGGACCTTGTCGGCGGCTGCGCCTACGACGCGCACGGCACGCCCCTGACCGACGAGACGATGGCCAAGGCGCAAGAGGTCGACGCCGTGCTGCTGGGCGCCGTGGGCGGCCCCAAGTACGACACCCTCGATTTCAGCGTGAAGCCCGAGCGCGGCCTGCTGCGCCTGCGCAAGGAAATGGACCTGTACGCCAACCTGCGCCCGGCCCAGTGCTTCGACGCGCTGGCGGATTTCTCTTCGCTGAAGAAAGACGTGGTTGCCGGTCTGGACATCATGATCATCCGCGAGCTGACCTCGGGCGTGTACTTCGGCGAGCCGCGTGGCGTGTTCAAGGAAGGCAACGAGCGCGTCGGCATCAACACGCAGCGGTACACCGAATCCGAGATCGCCCGTGTCGCCCGGTCCGCCTTTGAACTGGCCCGCAAGCGCGACAACAAGGTCTGCTCGATGGAGAAGGCCAACGTGATGGAATCGGGCGTGCTGTGGCGCGACGTGGTGCAGGAAATCCACGACGCAGAATACCCGGATGTGGAACTGTCGCACATGTACGCCGACGCCGGTGCGATGCAGCTGACCCGCTGGCCCAAGCAGTTCGACGTGATCGTCACCGACAACCTGTTCGGCGACCTGCTGTCGGATCTTGCGGCGATGCTGACCGGCTCGCTTGGGATGCTGCCGTCGGCATCGCTGGGCGCCCCGATGGCGAACGGCCGGCCCAAGGCCCTGTACGAACCCGTCCACGGCTCGGCCCCCGACATCGCCGGCACCGGCAAGGCGAACCCGATCGCCTGTATCCTGTCTTTCGCGATGGCGCTGCGGTACTCGTTCGACAAGGGAGACGAGGCGACCCGGCTGGAAGACGCCGTGAACGCCGTGCTGGCCGACGGCCTGCGCACCGCCGACCTTCTTGGCGAAGACGGGGTCCAGCCGGTCTCGACCGCCGAGATGGGCGACGCGATCGTCGCCAAGCTGGACGCATCGCTTTAATACGGTGATCGAAAGCCCGCCAATCGGGTTGAAAAATCGTGCAATACCGGCGGCATGGCTTGACCCCGCCGCCGGTTAACCCAAAGTCCAAGGCAACCATCCTAGGTTTGCCGAATGTCTGCACCAAAATCCAACATCAAGGGCGCGCTCTTCGCGCTGGCCGGTTTCGCCTTGTTCTCGACCCACGACGTGGTCGTGAAGACGCTGGGCGCGACCCTGTCGACCTTTCAGATCATTTTCTACAGCGTGCTTCTTAGCTTTCCGCTGGTCATGCTCATGCTGATGCGCGACCGGACGGCGGACACGCTGATCCCGAAACACCCGTGGTGGACGGCCTTGCGCACAGGCTGTGCGGTCATCACCGGCCTGTGCGTGTTCTACGCCTTTGCGACGCTTCCGATGGCAGAGGTCTACGCGATCATCTTCGCGCAGCCGCTGCTGATCACCGTGCTTTCCATCCCCATCCTGGGTGAGACGGTGGGCCGCCATCGCTGGGCAGCCGTCTTCGTGGGGCTGATCGGCGTTGTCGTGGTGCTGCGTCCCGGTGCGTCCGACTTCACCTTGGGCCACCTTGCGGCTGTCGTCGGGGCGTTCACCGGCTCGCTTGTGTCGATCATCGTTCGAAAGATCGGGCAGGACGAACGCAGCGCGGTTCTGCTGTTGTACCCGATGATGGCGAACTTCGTCGTCATGGCACTGGCGCTGCCCGTGGTCTACACGCCGATGCCGCTGGTCGACCTTGGGCTGGTCGGGCTGATGGCCTCTTTGGCGTTCATCGCGGGCATCCTGATGATTCAGGCGTACAAGAACGGCGACGCGGCCATCGTGGCGCCGATGCACTATTCCCAGATGATCTGGGCCGCCATCTTCGGCAGCCTCTTCTTCGACGAGGTGCCGGACACGGTGACGTGGATCGGGGCGGGAATCATCATCTCAAGCGGGGTCTACATCGTGCTGCGCGAAAGCCTTGGCGGCATGTCCCGCGTGACCCCGGTGCTGCGCACGAAGTCCCGCGCCGAGACGGGCACGACACCCCGGGTGTCTGCTCTTGCGCGCATCTCGCGCCGCACTCCGGCGCGGGCGCAATAAAGGTGGCAGATGGGGTATTGCAAATGCCGCGACGAGGGGATACTGCACCCGCCACGGTCGGAGTGTAGCTCAGCCTGGTAGAGCACTGTCTTCGGGAGGCAGGGGTCGTGAGTTCGAATCTCGCCACTCCGACCAATTGGATCAAGGGCCCCCTCGGGGCCCTTTTTCGTTTTCGGATGCGTCGCTGACAAGACCGCTTCCCCGACCGTTTCCCAATCCAACGCCAAGTCTTTTAAAGCCCGGCGCACAGCGCCGATTATCGCGTTGACCTCGGATCGTTATGGAATAACATACGCCCAGCTTCGAATAAGGGAAATGACATGAAAACCATCAGCCTCGCTCTTCTGGCTTCGGTTGCTGCGGCGCCGCTTTTGGCGCAGGAACATCGCGAACTCAGCGCGCACGTTCACGGCGTCAGCACACTGCAAGTTGCAATCGACGGCGGGACCGTCGAGATGCGGCTGGACGCGCCGGGGATGGATATCGTTGGGTTCGAATACGCGCCATCGTCCGAGACCGAGTCGATGGCCGTGGATACCTCAATCATCCGGCTGTCGGATGCCGCGACCGTCGTATCCCTGCCGGATGCCGCAGGTTGCGAACTGGTCGATGGCGATGCCGCCTATGCCCGCGAAGAGCATGACGACCATCATGACGAGCACGCCGAGGATCATGATCATGACGATCACGATGGGCACGATGACCATGAGCACGCCGAAGACCATGACCACGACCACGAGGCGTCGCACAGCGCATTCACGGCGCACTTCGTCTTCGAATGCGCCAGCCCCGGGGCTTTGACCACGCTCCGCTTCCCGTACTTCGACCAGTTCGAAAACGCGCAGGAGATCGAGGTGCAGTACGTGACGGATGCGGCCGCCGGTTCCGCCGAGGTCACCCGTGATGCGCCCGAAATGACGATCGATTGACCATGTCCGAACCTGCGCTTGCCCTGCGCGACGTCGGCTACGGCTGGCCGGGTCGGGCAGGCTTCCGGCTGACCTGTCCGGCCTTCGCGCTGGCGCCCGGTGAAAGCGTTTTGCTTCTTGGCGCCAGCGGGTCGGGAAAGTCGACGCTGCTGTCGCTGGTCTGCGGTATCGTGACCGCCGACAGCGGAACCGTGTCCGTGGGCGGAACCGATCTGAAATCGCTGGGTGCGGGACGTCGTGACAGGTTCCGCGCCGAGCGGATCGGGGTGATCTTCCAGCAGTTCAACCTGCTGCCCTATGCCAGTGTGTCGGACAATATCCTGCTGCCCCTGCGCTTTGCCCCGGACCGCCGTCGGCGCGCTGGCGGCACGGCAGAGGCGGACCGGCTGTGCAGCGCCCTTGGGCTGCCCGAGGGCGTGGCGGCCTTGCCCGCCGGACGGCTCAGCGTGGGGCAGCAACAGCGGGTCGCCGTGGCGCGTGCGTTGATCGGGTCGCCGCCGCTGATCGTCGCCGACGAGCCCACGTCGGCGCTGGATGCCGCGACGCAGGACACTTTCCTGAAACTGCTGTTCGAGCGTACCGCCGAGGCGGGGTCATCTCTGCTGATGGTCAGCCACGACGAACGGCTGGGCGACAGGTTCGACCGGGTGATCCGTCTTGAAGACATCGTGACCACGCAAAGGACTGCCGCATGATCCTGCGCCTTGCCATCGGCTCGCTTCTGGCGCGGGTCTTGACCGTGGGGATGACGGTGCTGGCCATCGCCCTGTCGGTGGCGCTGTTTCTGGGCGTCGAGAAGGTGCGCACCGGCGCGCGCGCCAGTTTCGCGGACACGATCTCGGGGACCGACCTGATCGTGGGGGCGCGGTCCGGGTCGGTACAGCTTTTGTTGTATTCGGTGTTCCGGATCGGCAACGCGACGAACAACGTGACGTGGGAAAGCTATCAAGACATCGCGGCCCGGCCCGAGGTCGACTGGATCGTGCCGATTTCGCTGGGCGACAGCCACCGGCAATTCCGCGTGATGGGCACCACCGACGCGTTCTTTACCCATTACCGCTATCGCGGGGGGCGGTCACTGGACATCGCGCAGGGGCACGGTCTGGACGACCTGTACGACGCGGTGATCGGGGCCGACGTGGCCGAGACGCTGGGCTATTCGGTCGGCGATCCAATCGTGGTGGCGCACGGTCTGGCCTCGTTCACCGAGCACGAGGACCAGCCGTTCCGCGTGGCAGGGATCATCGGCAAGACCGGCACCCCGGTCGATCGCACTGTCATCGTCGGGTTGGAGGCGATCGAGGCGATCCACGTCGACTGGCAAAGCGGTGCCCAGAGCCCCGGACAGGCCACCCCGGTCGACGCGATCCGACAGATGGACCTGACGCCGACCGCAATCACCGCGGCGCTGGTGGGGGTCGAATCCCGGCTGCAAATCTTCGGGCTGCAACGCTGGATCAACGAATACCCGGAAGAGCCCCTGTTGGCGGTGCTGCCGGGCGTCGCGTTGCAAGAGCTTTGGCAGATCGTCGGAATCGCCGAGACCGCGCTGATCGGGGTGTCGGGCATGGTGGTGGTGACCGCCTTGCTGGGCATGATGGCGATGATCTTCTCCAGCCTGAACGAACGCCGCCGCGAGATGGCGATCTGGCGCGCGATGGGGGCTCGTCCCACGACGATCCTTGGGCTGCTGGTGCTGGAAGCCGTTCTGATGGCGCTTGCGGGTGCCGTACTGGGGATTGCCCTGCTGTACGGCGGCATGATGGTGCTGCGCCCGTGGATCGACGCGGCATTTGGCTTGTGGCTGCCGATCGAGGCGCCGTCGCTGCGCGAGGCGATGGTGCTGGGCGGCGTGATCGTCGCCGCTGGTCTGGCAAGCCTTTTGCCGGCGCTGCGGGCCTACCGGCTGTCGCTTGCGGATGGCATGATGGTAAGAACTTGAAGCGCCGGCCTGACACGCCGCGCCGAATGGAAAGGAACCCCGGAATGCAGATGACAGATCTTGGCCGACAGCGCGTATCGCGCCGCGCAATGCTTGCCGGACTTGCCGCTGCGGGTCTTCTGCCCGCGCCGCTTCGCGCAGAAGACGTGGTCGAGCTGGAATGGCGCGACCTGTTGCCCGAGGGAGAGCCTGCGCTTCCCGAAGAACTCGCCGGTGTTGTCGATCACAGTGCGGGCGATCTGGCCAGCCAGCAGCCGCCCGCAAGCGGCATTCGGACCGACCTGAACGGAAAGATCGTCAAGCTGTCCGGCTTCATCGTGCCGTTGGATTATGAAGGGACCGGCGTTTCGGTGTTCATGCTGGTGCCCTATGTCGGCGCCTGTATCCACGTCCCGCCGCCGCCCGCGAACCAGCTGGTTCTGGTGACGACGACCGACCAGCCCTACGAATCCGACGGCCTGTTCGAGCCGGTGACCGTGACCGGCATGTTCGGCGCCGCCGCGACCTCGACCCAGCTTGCCGAAATCGGCTATGCGATCTCGGCCGACACGGTCGAAGCCTACGCCGGATAAGAAAAGGGCGACCCCGAAGGGCCGCCCGATCCAGACGCGTGTTCGTGCGCGTGTGTTATTTCGGCTTGTAGCTCGCGTAGGCGTGCTTGTCGTGCGACGCGGCGTAGACGATGGCCCCCACCGTGACGGCCAGCGCGCCGATCAGGGCGATGCCCATCATCATCGGGCTGTCGGCCCAGGTGAAGATGGCCTCGGCCCCGTCCCAGCTGGTGATCGGAGAAGTGTTCATGCGGTTGCTCCTTTACTCTGCCGGCGCTGCGCCGGGGTCGATGGTGGTGACGGGGCCGGGGATGTAGCCCTCGGGATAGGCCTCGACCGGCACCTTGACCACGTCGAGCCCGATTTCCTGAATGTGATCCGGCACGCGCAGCAGGCCGAACATCTTCAGGATCAACGAGGCGACGTATCCCGGGATGAAGCCCAGCAGCGCCATCGTGATCGCGCCGACGATCTGACCGATCAGCGAGACCGGCGGATAGCCTTCGCCGACGTTCGGGTAACCGGCCGCGAAGATGCCGCAGGCAACCACGCCGATCAGGCCGCCGATGCCGTGCACCGGGAAGGCGCCCACTGCGTCGTCGATCCCCATCTTCTCCAGCTTGACCGCGACCATCGGCACGACGAAGCCGCCGAAGGTACCCAGCAGGAACGCGACGGGCGGATAGTAGACATCAAGCCCGGACGCCGCAGCGAAGATGCCGATCAGCGCGCCGGACATCATCCAGAACGGATCGCGGGTCTTCATCCAAGCGCCGATGATGCCGCCTGCCATGCCCATGAGGGTGTTGAAGGCGAAGGCGGACAGGGTGGTCGGCTGACCGTAGATGTTCTGCCACTGCTCGCCGGGGATGTAGATGATACAGCCGCCGAGGAAGCCGAAGAAGCCGACGATGATCAGCATCAGACCGGTGATCGTGAACGGGATGTTGTGCGCCTTGATCACGTTGGCCGACCCGTCCGCGTTGAACTTGCCGACGCGCGGGCCAAGGTTGATCAGCACGCCAAGGGCGAAGAAGCCGGCGACCATGTGCACGACGCCAGCGGCGCCCACGTCATGATAGCCCCACTTCACCGTCAGCCAGCCGGTGGGGTGCCAGCCCCAGGCGCCGCCAAGAATCCAGACGACCGAGCCGAGCAGGATCGCGAGGATCAGGAAGCCGGCGGTCTGGATCCGCTCGATCACCGCGCCCGAGAAGATCGAAGCGGTTGTCGCGGCGAACAGCGTGAACGCCGCCCAGAAGATGCCGGTCGCGTTGTCGGCAAGGTTCGGCCCCATCGACAGGTCCCACGGAAGGCCCGCGGCGCCGTCGGCGGCGGGGATGAACCCGTTGTAGAACGCAAGATAGATGTACCAGCCGAAGAAATAGAAGGTCGGCACCATGAACGCGAAGGCGAGGATGTTCTTGATCCCCGATGCCAGCACGTTCTTTACGCGGCTTGCCCCCATCTCGTAGGCAAGAAATCCCGCGTGGATGGTGATCATCAGCGCGGTACACCACCAATAGAAGATTTCCGAGTTGACCGTGCCGGCCCAACCGGCGCCGCCCTCTAGGGCGGTCACCCGTTCGACCAACTGGGCGAGTTCCTGTTCCATCGTCTCTGACTCCCTGTCAGCACATTGTTTGTGAAAGGGGCAGGCGCCCCTCTGGTGCTGAGAGTGAAGAAAGTTTCCTGTCAGCCAAAATGCGCAATCACGGAATCGTGGGTTTTCGCCGGGTTTGCCCGGTTTCAGGCGACGCGACGGAAGCCCAGCCCGCTTTTTGGGCGAAGTGAGAAAGGCGCCGGGCGTTTTGTCGCCTTATTCTCGTGCAGAGAATAAATGTTTCCTGTGAGTGTTAGTTTTTCGTGGACAAGGGCGATTCCCTTCGACTTGTCTTGGGCAACGAACATCACAACAGGGACCACGGCCAGATGGATATCGAAAGCTTCGTCGAGGAAGAGGGACGCGCCGAGAAGATCAAGGCGGTGCGCGAGAAGATCGACGCGCTGGGGATCGAGTATCTCTACCTTCAGTTCGTGTCGGTGACCGGCAAGATCATGGGCAAAGGCATCCCGGCCGATCACTGGGAAAGCGTTGCGAAGAAGGGGTTTCAGCTGGTCTACGGGGCCACGGTAAACCTGTTCACCAACCGTGCGGGCGACTATCTCGGCTATGGCCCCGAGGCCGCCGAGCTGGTGGGTATCCCCGAGCCCGAGACCTTCATGCAGCTTCCGTGGGCGCCGGAAATCGGCCGCATGTACTGCACCCTGTTCCGCAACCGTGAAGAAAAGGTCGACCCGGGCGCCTACCTGACGGCCGACTGCCGGGGCAACCTGCGCCGGATGCACAAGGCGTTCCAGGAAAAGCACGGCCTGCAACTGCGCATGGGCACCGAGCCCGAGATGATGTGGCTGAAGTTCGATGAGAACGGCAAGCCGAACGAGGGCTATTCCAAGCCCTATTGCTATCACATCGACCAGTTCGAAAGCCTGCGCCCGGTGTCGATGCAGGTGATCCGCTATGCCCGCAAGATGGGCTTGGACATGATTCAGGGCGACCACGAGGATGCGCCGGGCCAGCTAGAGCTGAACTGGACCTTCGACGACGTGCTGCGCAACGCCGACCGCCTGACCACCTATCGCCAGCTTTGCGCGCAGGTCGCGCGCGAGAACGGCATTTTTGCCTGCTTCATGACCAAGCCCTTCATGGGGGTCTCGGCGTCCGGCTGTCACCACAACATGTCGCTGTGGACCGAGGGCGAGGATGTCTTCAAGAAGACCGGCAACGACCCGGACAACCTGCCGGGCATGGCCGAGAACTACATGTATGTCTCGGGCGGCGACAACACGTTCATGCCGGACACTGACGACCCGCAGATGCCCGGCAAGACGGGGCTGAAGGCGATCGGCGGCGTGGTGCAGCACCTTCAGGCGCTGACGGCAATCGGCGCGTCCACGGTCAACAGCTATCGCCGCCTGTGGGACACGGGCTTCTGGGCGCCGGTGTTCAGCGACTGGGGCTTCCAAAACCGCACCACCGGCCTGCGCGTGTCGGCACCGGGGCGGTTTGAATATCGCTCGGTCGACTCGATGGTGAACCCGTACCTGATGGGCTCGGCGCTTTTGGCCGCGATGGACGACGGGCTGGACAACGATCTTGATCCCGGCAAGCCCGAGGAACGCAACATCTACGACGCGATGGCGCAGGGCAAGAAGGTCAAGAAGCTGCCGATGTCGCTGGGCGAGGCGCTGGTGCACCTTGAAAACGACGAAGTGGTGCAGAAGGGGCTGCCCGGCGAGATGTATCGCCTGTACCACGAGTACAAGTCGGACGAATGGGCGCGCTTCATGTCCACCGTGACCGATTGGGACAAGGACACCTACATGGAGTGCCTGCCGTGACACTTGCACTGGAAGATGCCCCCTTCCTTGACGTGGCCAACCCTGCCTTCTCGCTCCGGTCCGAACCGGTGCGGAAGGCGCGCGATGCCTCGTGGTACGCCAAGACGCCATATGGTCTGGCCGTATTGCGCCACAAGGAAATGGGCGAGCTGCTGACCCACAAGTCGCTGATCCAGGGCAGCCACAACTGGCCCGCCCTGAACGGTGTGCCCAGCGGGCTGTTTGCGGACTGGTGGAACAGCTCGATCCTCGTGACAGAGGGCGACGACCACTGGCGGCTGCGGCGGCTGGTGAACCCGGCGTTCTCTCCGAAGGTCGTCAAGGCGATGATGCCCGAGTTCGAGCGCATCGCCACCGACCTGACGGATGCCTTCATCGGCAAGGGAAGCTGCGACTTCATGGCGGACTTCGCGGACCCCTACGCGGCGCGGGTGCTGTGCCTGATCCTTGGACTGCCGGAAAGCGACGCGGCCTTCATCCTGCGCACCTCGGCCACGATGGGGCTGGCGCTGGGCGTGAACTACAAGGCCGAGATCGACGTGATCGAGGCGGCGACGAAGGAACTGGGTGACTTCATGAACGCGGTGCTGGCCGAGCGTCAGGCCACCCCCGGTGACGACATCCTGTCGGCGATGGTTCAGGCGACATCCGACGGCGACCGGCTGTCGGACGCCGAACTGAAGAACCTTGCCCTGATGCTGGCCTTCGCCGGGGTGGACACCACCCGCAACCAGCTTGGGCTTGGCATGTCGATGTTCATGGACCACCCCGCGCAGTGGGACGCGCTGGCGGCCGATCCGTCGCTGGACATGGCCGCCGCGACCGAGGTGATGCGCATGCGCCCGACGATCACATGGGTGACGCGCGAGGCGATCGAGGATTTCGACTACGGCGGGATCACAGTGGCGAAGGGCACGGTGCTGCACCTGTACTCGGAAAGTGCTGGGACCGACCCTGCGGCGATGGGCGATGCGCCGTTCGACATCACGGCGAAGCGGGCCCGCAACTATGGGTTCGGTGGCGGCATCCATCACTGCCTTGGCAACCTCGTGGCGCGCAACGACATGGCGGTGGCCTATCGGCTGCTGTCGCAGCGCATCACCTGCCCGACACCGGCGGGGGACGCGACGTGGCTGGCCGACAGCGGCAACACCGGGCCCGTCTCGCTGCCGATCGCGTTCGAGGCGCGATAGCCGACAGGGCGGGCGAACGCGAAGCGCGGGCATTCCTGACGTCGCGACCGCAAGGCGGCCTTGCATACGCGGCCCCTTGACCGCATCGCGATAACGGGCGACCTCAGATCAAGCGGCCGGAGAGTCTCCGGCCGTTTTCTTTTTCATGCCCCCGAGAACCGTCATGCAGCCAGATATTTCCTCCGCCCCGGTGGCCAGCGCCGCGTCCGCCCCTGAACACGCCGCGCGGAATCGTCTGGTGATCACGTTGCTGATGGTGTCGGCCTTCACGGTCATCCTGAACGAGACGATCATGTCGGTGGCCCTGCCGCGGCTGATGACCGATCTCGGCGTGACCGCAAACGCCGCGCAGTGGCTGACGACGGCCTTCCTGCTGACGATGGCGGTGGTGATCCCGATCACGGGCTTCCTGCTGCAGCGGTTCCATACGCGGTTCGTCTTCACCATGGCGATGAGCCTGTTCAGCCTTGGCACCCTGGTCTGCGCTGTAGCGCCGGGGCTGGGCCTGCTGATCGTGGGCCGTATCGTTCAGGCGATGGGCACGGCGATCATGATGCCGCTGCTGATGACCACGGTGATGAACCTTGTCCCCGCCGAAAGCCGGGGCCGGACGATGGGCAACATTTCCATCGTGATCTCGGTCGCGCCGGCCATCGGGCCGACGATTTCCGGGATCATCCTGTACTATCTGCACTGGCGCTGGATGTTCATCCTTGTGCTTCCCATCGGGCTGGGCGCGCTGGCGCTGGGCTGGGCGAAGCTCGTGAACGTGACAGAGCCGAAGAAGGCCCCGCTGGACCTGATCTCGGTTCCGCTGTCCGCCATCGGGTTCGGTGGGCTGGTCTACGGCCTGTCCACCATCGGCGAGGGGCACGGCGAAGGCGGGCCGGTGCCGATCTGGCTACCGCTGGTGGTCGGTGGCGTGGTTCTGGTGATCTTCATCGCCCGCCAGCTGATGCTGCGTGACCGTGCGCTGCTGAACTTCCATACCTTCAAGGTGAAGGTCTTCACCGTGTCGGTAATCATGATGGGCTTCGCGATGATGGCGCTGTTCGGCATGATCATCCTGCTGCCGATCTACATGCAAAGCGTGCTGGGCATGGAGCCGCTGACCGCCGGTTTGCTGCTTTTGCCGGGTGGGCTGGTCATGGGCCTTCTGGCGCCCGCCATCGGTCGAGCCTTTGACAGGGTCGGCGCGCGCAAGCTGGTGATCCCCGGCGCGGTTCTGGTCAGTTCGGGCCTGTGGATCATGTCGACCTTCGGCGTCTCGACCTCGATGGTCTGGGTGCTGGTGGCGCATGTCGTTCTCAGCGTCGGGCTGGCCCTGCTGTTCACGCCGCTGTTCACCTCTTCGCTGGGGTCGCTGCCGCAGGACCTGTATTCGCACGGTAGTGCCGTGATCGGGACCGTGCAGCAAGTCGCGGGCGCGGCGGGCATCGCCCTGTTCGTGTCGATCATGTCGCTGCGGATCGGAACCGAACTGGCAGCCGGTGCGGACATGGTGGCGGCGACCGCTGCGGGCCTGCGACTTGGCTTCACCACGGGCGCGGCGATCTCGATGCTGATGATCGTGGCGGCGTTCTTCGTGCGCCGCCCGCCGGACCAGCGCCCGGACTGAAGCGGGCCACCGGCGGGCGCGGCATCACGTTTTACAAAGATGTGACGCGAATCTCGGTGCCCCACGCGTCGCGCACGGCCACCACGTCCGGCGCGGCGCGGCTTTGCAACTCGACATAGGCGAGGCCGGTGAACCCCTCGGGGCGGATCGAGGCGCCCGCGCTTTGCCATTGGTTCACCGCGATATGGTGGTGATAGCCGCCCGTCGACAGGAACACGGCACCCTGCCGCGCCCGGACTTCATCGAACCCCATCTGCGTCTGCCACCAGTCGCCCGCGACCGACGCGTCGCCGACCTTCAGGTGGACATGGCCGACAACCGTGCCCTCGGGGGCGGATTCCCACGGGATCGGCGCGGGGCCCGCCGTTGCCAGCAGGTTCTCGAAGTCGATCGGATTGCTTGCCATCTCGACGCTGCCGCCGGTCCAGACCCAGTCGGACGCGGGCCGGTCGGCATAGATCTCGACCCCGTTGCCTTCGGGGTCGGTCAGATAGATCGCCTCGCTCACAAGATGGTCGGCCACGCCATCGACGGGAAACTGCCGGTCCATCGCGAACAGCACCCAGCGGGCAAGGTCCCGGCGGGACGGCAGCAGGAACGCGGTGTGGTACAGGCCCGCCTGCGTGGGCGGGGCGATGTTCAGAGCGCTGTCCTCGGTAATCTCCAGCAGCACGTCGCGTCCGTTGCCCATCGCGATCACGTTGCCTTCGCCACCCATGCGGCGCAGGCCCACGCGGTCGGCGTACCAATCGGCCAGCCGCTCGGCGTCCCGGGCCCAAAGCCCGACCTTCCCGACGCTGACCGGGGCGGACATCGGCAGCCCGTCTTCGGCGGCGGACAGGGTGCGGGGCAGTGCGGCGGCCGCACCGGCAGAGGCAAGCAGGGTTCGACGGGTCATCGGCATGTGCAATTCTTCCGGGGTTATCGTGTCCGCGAAATGATCGCCCGGACGCCGCGTCATTTCTACATGCGCGGATGCACAGTCACCGTCGTCCGGACGCACGCAAATAACCGTGTTTCTCAGCCCAATCCAAGCGCGGCGGCGATCCGGTCGGCTCCCATCGCGCCGATCAGAACAGACGGCGCGTTGGTGTTGCCGCTGACGATACGCGGCATGACCGACGCGTCGGCGACCGACAGTCCTTCGACCCCGTGCACGGCCATCGTGGCGGGATCGACCACAGCCATCGGATCGGTGCCCATCTTCGCGGTGCCCACGGGGTGATAGATCGAATCCGCCGTCGCCCGCACCACGGCGTCCAGATCGGCGTCCGTCGTCTTGCCGGGGCCGGGCCGAAGTTCGTCGCCGGTGATGGCGGCAAGGGCGGGCTGGCGGCACAATTCGCGCAAGAAGCGTAGCCCTTCGCGCAGCGCGGCGACGTCGGCATCGGCGGCAAGGTAGTTCGGGTCGATCAACGGCTTCGTCGACGGATCGGCCGAGGCCAGCCGCAGCCGCCCACGGCTTTCCGGCTGTAGCTGGGTGACGTCGATCGCGAACCCGTGGCCCCGGTCGTCGGCGGTGGCGCCGTCGAAGGCCAGCGCGTTGATGAAGTGCAACTGCGTGTCGGGCGGGCCGTCGCCCCCGTCCAGCCGCAGGAAGGCTCCGGCCTCAAGCCCCTGCTGGCGCCCGACGCCTTTCTTGGTCAGCAGCCATTGCGCGCCGACCAGCAGGTTGTTGGGAAACTTCGCGTGGTCCCACAGCGACAGCGGGCGGGTCATGCGGTGCTTGACCTTCACCTCAAGGTGATCGTGCAGGTTCTCGCCCACGCCCGGCAGGTCGGCCCGCACCGCGATGCCAAGCTCGGTCAGGTGATCCGCCGGACCGATCCCCGACAGCATCAGGGTCTGCGGCGTGCCGATGGCGCCCGCCGCCAGCACGACGTGCCCGGCCTGTAAGGTTTCCTCGCTGCCCGCCGTCGCGACCCGCACGCCCCGGATGCGTCCGACGCCGGTCAGCCCCAGTACGCGTGTGCCGGTGCGGACGGTCAGGTTCGCACGTCCCCGCGCCAGCCCGAGATAGGCCGCCGCCGCGCTGCGCCGCCGCCCGTCCTTCACATTCAGGCGGAACATGCCGAAGCCAGCCTGCCGCCCCTCGACCGCATCGAAGACGGGAAACCCCATTTCGCCACCGGCGGCGACGAAGGCGGAATAGGGCTTTGACCCGCTGTCCGGCATCGAGGGGTCAAGCGTGGCCTTTACCTGCGCCAGCGCCGGTTCCACCGACTGCCAGCCCCAGCCTGCGCAGCCTGCCGCTTCCCATGCGTCGTAGTCCGATGGATGCCCCTCGACATAAACCATCGCGTTGATGCCCGAGGACCCCCCCAGCACCTTGCCGCGCGGGACGTACAGTTGGCGACCGTCCATGTGCGCCTGCGGCACCGTTTCATAGTGCCAGTTGAACCGGGGGTGCGAGATCGCCTTGGCGACACCGGCGGGCATCTGCACGAAGGGGTGACGCCCTGCGGGCCCCGCTTCAATCAGCAGGACCGTGCAGGCGGGATCGCGGGACAGGCGTTCGGCCAGCGCGCACCCGGCACTGCCCGCGCCGATGACGATGACGTCGTAGCTCACGCCAGAAGCTCTTTCAGCGCGGCATCGACGAAGGCCGTATCCTCGGCCGCCTTGCCGCCGCCGGCATAGTGGCCCCAGACCGACTCGATCACGCGCAGTTCCGCGTTTGGCATCTGCGCGACCTCGGCGGCGTTGTCCTCGGGCGGGAAGTAGAAGTCGGTGCGCCCCGGCATGATGATCGCCTTCGCCGTGATCGCCCCCAGCGCCGCCGTGCGGTCGCCGTTGTAGATCGGGTTGTCCGAGATATCGCAGGCCTGCCACGTCGCGATCAGCGACAGCATGTCGTTGGCGTCGCGGGGGAAATACGCGCCGTCCCAGGCGCGCTTCAGGTAATCTTCTAGCGACGAGAACCCCAGTTCGCGCCACATCTCGCGGCGGTACCATTCCTGGCTCAGCGCCCAGCCCGCCCAGACCCGGCCCTGCGCCGTGAAGCCGCGCCACGGCTGTTCCTTGTAGTAACCGTTCATCCACGCCGGATCGGTGATCAGCGCGTACTTCACGCCTTCAAGGAAGACGTGGGTGTGCGGCGCGGTGATCGCCTGACCACAGAAGCACGACATGGCGCGAACCCGGTCGGGGAAGATCGCGGCCCAGTGATAGGATTGCTGCCCGCCCATCGACCAGCCACAGACCAGCCGGATCTGTTCGATCCCCCACAGGTCTTTCAGCATCCGTTCTTGCAGGATGACGTTGTCGTAATGCGTGACCAGCGGAAAGTCCGGGCCGCCCAGCGGGGCGGGGGTGTTCGACGGCGACGACGACGCGCCGTTGCCCAGCGTGTTCGGAACGATGATGAAGTATTTCGCCGGGTCCAGCGCCATGCCTTCGCCGATCAGCGGCGGCTGTTCGTTGTGGGTCCCGGCGTAGCGCGTGGGATAGACGATCACGTTGTCCTTGGCCGCGTTCAGTTCGCCATAGGTGACATAGGCGATCTTGGCGTCCGGCAGGGTCAGGCCGGATTGCAGGACGAAATCGCCCGCGTTGTAGATCTTGGCGGTGGTCATGCGGGCACCTCGCTGGGGATGCCGACCTGACGGCACCAGTTGTCGAACAGGGTCCGGGCGTTGCGCTGCAGGTCCGGGAAGTGGCGGGCGACATCCTCGGTCAGGCGGTCGGCCCCGTCCGGGCCCAGCCGGTCGGCAAGCACCACGGCGGCGGCGGGGATCGCCGCCCAGTCGGCCACGACATCGGGCCCGACCTCGGGGTGGCTTTGCATCGAGAAGGCGCGGGATCCGTACTGGATGGCGTGAACCGCGCAGTCTTCGGACGTCGCCACGCAGGTCGCGCCCGGGGGCAGGGCGGTCACCTCGACCCCGTGCCAGATCAGCACCGGGAAGGTTGGCGGCAAGTCGGCAAGGAACGGCGAGGGTGCCGAGATGGTAACGCCCAGCACGCCGATCTCTGCCCCGCCCTTCGCGCAGGCGCCGCCCAGAGATTCGGCCATCAACTGGTGGCCAAGGCAGATGCCGAAGGCGGCAAGACCGCGATGCTGCACTGCTTCGCGGATGTACCGCTTTTCGTCGATCAGCCACGGATGGATGTCTTCCTCGAACACGTCCATCGCGCCGCCGAGTATCCAAAGCGCGTCCACGTCGTCCAGCGGCGGCAGGCTGTCGCGGCCCAGCAGGACGACTGTCATACGGTGGCCTGCATCGGCGATCATCGGGGCGAACAACGCCAGATGCGCCGTCGGTTCATGCTGAAGAACGACGAAATGTGCCAATCTGCCCCTCGATCGTGCGGCTGCCCGACTCTTGGGCAGCTTTTCTGCGTGTACCGGAAAACTTCCACTCAAAACTGGCCGCCGCAAGAATTTTTCTTGCCTGACAGTGAAAATTTTCGAGCATGAGGAAAACATGGGCCAACAGGGAATTTATGCCATGCGGATATGCGTGATCGGAGCAGGACCGTCCGGGCTTGCACAGCTACGGGCGTTTCAGTCGGCAAAGATGAAGGGCGAGGAGATCCCCGAGATCGTCTGCTACGAGAAGCAGGCCGACTGGGGCGGATTGTGGCGGTACGACTGGCGCACCGGCGTCGACGAATACGGCAACCCCTGCCACGGCTCTATGTATCGCTATTTGTGGTCGAACGGCCCGAAGGAAGGGTTGGAGTTCGCCGACTATTCCTTCGACGAACATTTCGGCAAGCCGATCGCCAGCTATCCGCCGCGCGCCGTGCTGTTCGATTATATCGAGGGTCGCGTGAAGGCGGCGGGCGTCCGCGACTGGATCCAGTTCTCGACCGTGGTGCGGGACGTAAGCTTTGACGATTCGACGGGTCTGTTCACGGTCGTCGCCCGAAATTGCGAGACCGACACCGAAACCCGCGAGACCTTCGATCACGTCATCGTCGCGACCGGGCATTTCTCGGTCCCTAACGTGCCGTACTATCCCGGGTTCGAAAGCTTCAACGGACGTGTGTTGCACGCCCATGACTTCCGCGACGCGCGCGAGTTCGAGGGCAAGGACATCCTGATCCTCGGCACGTCGTACTCGGCCGAGGACATCGGGTCGCAATGCTGGAAGTACGGCGCGAAGTCGATCACGGTCGCGCACCGGACGGCACCGATGGGGTTCGACTGGCCCGAGAACTGGCAAGAGGTTCCGGCGCTTGTGAAGGTCGAGGGAAAGACCGCCTTCTTCAAGGACGGCACCAGCAAAGAGGTCGACGCGATCATCCTGTGCACCGGCTACAAGCACCACTTCCCGTTCCTGCCCGACGACCTGCGGCTGAAGACGGCGAACCGGCTTGCGGCAAGCGACCTGTACAAGGGCGTCGTCTGGGTCAAGAATCCGAAGCTGTTCTATCTGGGCATGCAGGACCAGTGGTTCACCTTCAACATGTTCGACGCGCAGGCGTGGTGGGTGCGGGACTGTATCATGGGCAAGATCGCCCTGCCGGACGCCGCCGCGATGGAGGCCGACTGGAAACAGCGTCAGGCGGACGAGGATGCCGTGGCCGACGACTATGGCGCTATCGTGTACCAAGGCGACTACGTGAAAGAGCTGATCGCCGAGACGGACTATCCGTCGTTCAACGTGGATGGTGCGAACGAGGCGTTCTTCCAGTGGAAGAAGCACAAGAAGAAGGGGATCATGACCTTCCGCAACCACGGCTATGTCTCGCCCCTGACCGGCACGATGGCGCCGCCGCACCACACGCCGTGGAAGGACGCGCTGGACGATTCGCTGGAAAGCTACCTGACCGCACCGGAACCGGTTCCGGGCGAATAGCATGGGGCTGGAGACGCCTTTTGCGCGGTCGGGCGTCGTCGCGCCCGGCCTGCCGGTCCTGCCGCCGGGGGTCGAACGGCTTCCGGTGCCGGGCGGTGGCAGCCGCGCGGTCGAGATCCGGGCAGGCGACGAGATCACGCTGGTCGACCGCGAGGGCGGGCAGCGCGCCGAAGTCGTGGCCTTCCGCCCCGATGGGCGCTGCGATGCGGGGCTGATCGGCAAGGCGGCGGACTGGGTGCCGGACGGGCTGCGCCGGTCGCTGGACAGCCGGTCGGGCCGGGTGGTGCGGCGCGCGCTGGAACGGGCGGGGTTCGATCTGGGGCAGGCGCTGGGCGTTGCCGCGTTCGGGCCCGAAAGCCGCCCGAACGACAGCGTGGCATGGGTCGCGGCGGGGGACGGTCTGCTGATCGTCGCGGCCCCCGGCGGGCCGATGTCGCCCGAAGACAACGACACCCCGACCGACATCCTGCTGTACCTGCGCCGCGCCGACACGGGCGAGGCGCGAACGCGCCATGCGCCGCCCGATCCGTTGGCGGACCCGGTGCTGGACGTGAACATCCAGCCGGGCGAGGCGCATGTCTACGAGGTGCCGGCGGGGACGTGGATTCAGATCCTCGACGTGCAGGGGCGCGAATGCTCGGACTTTCAGGCGTTCTCGAAACGCGCGCTGGACGCCGGGACCGACCGCGAGATCGACCCGACCGCGACCCGGTCGATGACCGGCACCGCCTATCCGCTTCCGGGTCTGCATTCGAAGTTCTGGACCGTGGATTTCGAGCCGCTGGTCGAGGTCGTGCAGGATACTGTCGGCCGTCACGACACCTTCGGGCTGGCCTGCACCTCGCGGTATTACGAGGACATGGGATATTTCGGGCACCGCAACTGCACCGACAACATCAACGCGGGGCTTGCGGCCTACGGCGTCCGGCCGCGCGCCGGGTGGCCTGCGATCAACTTCTTCTTCAACACGATGATCGATGCGGACCACGGGATCGTCGGTGACGAGCCTTGGTCGCGGCCGGGTGACTACGTGATGGTGCGGGCGCTGACCGATCTTGTCTGCGTCTCGACCGCCTGTCCCGACGACATAGACCCGGCCAATGGCTGGAATCCGACCGACATCCAGCTGCGCACGTACCGCCCCGAGGAAAGCTTTCAGCGGGCCATCGGATGGCGCAAGCGACCAGAGGACGATGTGGAAATGACCAAGGAAACCGGGTTTCACGACTGCTTCGCGCAGCACACCCGTGATTTCGTGGAATACCAAGGCTACTGGCTGGCGAATGCCACGCGGGCGGGCTGGCAGGACGAATACTGGGCCTGCCGCGAGAAGGCCGCGATCATGGACCTGTCGCCCCTGCGCAAGTACGAGGTGACCGGCCCCGACGCCGAGGCGTTGCTGCAGGCCAGCGTGACCCGCAACATCGCGAAGCTCGCGGTTGGGCAGGTGGTCTATACCGCCGTGTGTGCCGACCACGGCGGGATGATCGACGACGGCACCGTGTTCCGCATGTCCGACCATGCCTTCCGCTGGATCGGTGGCACCGACGACAGCGGGCTGTTCCTGCGCGAACGGGCGGCGGCGCTGGGGTTGAACGCGCATGTCCGCACCTCGACCGACCAGCTGTGCAACGTCGCGGTGCAGGGACGCCTGAGCCGCGAGATCCTGTCCGAGGTGTTCTGGACCCCGCCCGCGCGGCCCACGGTCGACGAGCTGGGCTGGTTCCGTTTCACCATCGCGCGGATCGGCGGGTTTGACGGGGTGCCGGTGATGATCAGCCGGACCGGCTATACCGGCGAACTGGGCTATG
Organism: Psychromarinibacter halotolerans; assembly: GCF_029168315.1. Lineage (NCBI taxonomy): Bacteria > Pseudomonadati > Pseudomonadota > Alphaproteobacteria > Rhodobacterales > Paracoccaceae > Psychromarinibacter > Psychromarinibacter halotolerans. Next base: position 447,462 of record NZ_JARGYD010000003.1, on the reverse strand, counting down.
AGGTGTTCTGCCACCCGAAAGACGCCCGCGCGGTCTGGGATGCGATCTGGGCGGTGGGCGCGCCGAAGGGCATGCTGCCTTTGGGTCTTGCCGCACTGGACGTGCTGCGAGTCGAGGCGGGGCTGGCCTTTGCGGGCCACGAGTTCGACGACCAGACCGATCCGTTCGAGGCGGGCATCGGCTTTACCGTGCCGCTCAAGTCCAAGCAGGACGACTTTGCCGGCCGCACCGCGCTGGAATCGCGCAAGGCCAGCCCGCAGCGGCGGCTGGTGGGGCTTGTGCTGGAGGGACGCGAGGTGCCGTCGCACGGCGACTGCGTCCGCGCGGGCCGGGTGCAGGTCGGGGTCGTCACCTCGGCGGTGTGGTCGCCTGTGCTGAACCGGGTGATCGCGCTGGCGCGGGTAAACATGCCGCATGGCGAAATGGACGAGGTGCTAGAGATCGGTCGGCTGGACGGCCACCAAAAGCGGCTGCCCGCGACGGTGGTCCCGTTCCCGCATTTCGACCCGACCAAAAGCCGGGCCAAGGGCCTTTACTGACCCGGCAGCGCCGTGGCTTTCAGCCCCACGGCGCGCGGGGAAGACGCCAGCCGAACCGGACGCTGGCCAGCCGCAGCGCCACCGCCAGCAGGGCCGCGACGACCGTCGCCGGGATGGCGGGCATGCCGGACCGCAGCGCGACCGCATATGTCAGCGCGCCCGCCAGCGCGGCAAGGGCATAGACCTCTTCATGCAGCACGCGGGGCACCTCGGCGGCCAGCATATCGCGCAACATGCCGCCGCCGACCGCCGTCATCACGCCCAGTAGCACCGCGCCCGGGATCGCTAGGCCGAACTCCAGCGCCTTGTGGCATCCCGCGACGCAGAACACGCCCAGCCCCAGCGCATCCAGCACCATGACCGGGCGGCGCAGGCGGTTGATCACCGGGCCAAGGAAGAACACGCACAGCCCCGCCCCGGCGGCCACGCCCAGCGGAGTCAGCGTGCGCAACGCGGCGGGCGGCGTGTCGCCCAGCAGGATGTCGCGGACCATGCCGCCAGCCACGCCCGTCGCGACGGCCAACACAACGATGCCGAACAGGTCCAGCTTGCGGCGCACCGCGACAAGCGCGCCGCTTAGCCCGAAGGCGAAGGTGCCAAGCACGTCCAGCGTGGCGATCAGCAGGGTGGCGGTCATCGTGGCGGTCTCCAGTTGACTGCCGTGCAGCCTAGCGGCGGCGCGGAGCGATGCACAGATGCCGAGCGGCTTGGGGGGTGCTGTGACAATCTCTCTCTTTCGTTCGACCGTGGGTTCGCGATAGAGATCGCCGCATGACCAGATCCTGGCCTCATATCCTGTTCGGGCTGCTGTTGGCTGTCACGCTTGTCGTGTCGGGCGCGCTGTCAGCACGGCAGATGGGGCCGGACCGCGACACGATGATGGCGGAAGCCTCGCTTGCGGCGCTGGGCGGAAGCCTTGCGGATCTGTGCCAGACCGATGACGGCCCGGCGCATGTCCACGACTGCCCGTTCTGCCACAAGCTGCCAGAGGCGCAGAGCATGGCCTTCACGCCTGCGGCCTCGCGGGTGGTGCATCGCTTCGTTGCCGACCTGTCGCTCGATCTTGTCACCGGCCCGCAGACGCACGGGTTGCACAGAACAGCGCGCGCTCCTCCACGCACGGCCTGAGATCCCCCTCGTTTTGGCCCGCCATCGTGCGGGTGGTGATCAATGGCAGACCGGCGCAGCCGGCTGCGACCCTTGGAGCGACCATGAAACTTCTTTCCCTGACCTTCGTCCCGGCCCTTGCGCTTGCGCTGTCCGGGGCCGCCGCCCTTGCGCATTCGACGCTTGCGCAAAGCGAAGTCACCGCAGGTGCCACGACGAAGCTGACCGTCCGCGTGCCGCACGGCTGTGATGGCGAAGCGACCCACACCGTCGAACTGACGCTGCCCGATGGCGTCTACAACGCCAAGCCGATGCCCAAGGCCGGGTGGGAGCTGTCGACCGAAACCGGCGCGTATGCGACCCCCTATATGAACCACGGCGCCGAAATGACCGAAGGCGTGCGCAAGGTCACGTGGTCTGGCGGCAATCTTGAAGATGGGTGGTACGACGAGTTCACCGTCCGCGCGGCCATCGGCCCCGACGTGACGCCCGGCACGATCCTGTACCTGCCGGTGATGCAGTACTGCGCGAACGGAACATCTGACTGGACCGACATCACCGGCGCCGATGGCGTGCCGAACCCCGCGCCCAACGCGCGGGTCGTCGCGGGTGCGACGGGGCAGGGCCACGGCCATGCACACGGGCAAGACCATGACGCGGTCGCCATGACAAACGACGGGTCGGTGGTCGCCGGAGACCTGACGCTGACGGGCGGCTTCTCGCGTGCGACGCTGCCGAACGCCCCCGTTGGTGGTGGCTTCCTGACCATCGAGAACGCGGGCGCCGCCGACCGCCTTGTCTCTGCCAGTTCCGACGCGGCCGAACGTGTCGAGATCCACGAGATGGCGATGGACGGCGACGTCATGCGGATGCGCAAGCTTTCGGACGGCCTGCCGCTTCCTGCGGGCGAGACGGTTGATCTGAAGCCCGGCGGCTATCACCTGATGTTCATGGGCCTGACCGGCGCGCTTGTCGAAGGTGAGACCCTAGAGGTCACGCTGGAATTCGAGAACGCGGGCGAGGTCGTTGTGCCGCTGCTGATCGGCGCGCCGAACGCCAAAGGGCCGGGCAACGGCACGATGCAGCACGATCACGGCCACATGGCCGACACCGGCAAGGAGTGAAAACGGATGACCAGAAACCGGGTATTCATCGGAATTCTCTGGGCCGCGGCGGCAATCGCGCTGCTTGCGTTTGCCTACTTCAGGTTCGTGGCGCCGCAGATCGAGGCGCGCGTCAGCGACGGGCTGGGCGTGGGAGACTATGAATTGGTCACCACGGACGGTCAGCCCTTCACGCAAGACAGCCTGAAGGGCGGCGCGACGGCGGTGTTCTTCGGCTTTACCCATTGTCCCGAGGTCTGCCCGACCACGCTGGGGGATGTCGCCGGCTGGCAGGACGAGCTTGCCGCCGATGGCGAGGAGTTGCGCGTTTTCTTCGTGACCGTCGACCCCGAGCGGGACACGACCGAGGTGCTGGGCGACTATGTCGGCTGGGTGCCCGGAACGGTCGGCGTGACCGGGACGCCGGAAGAGGTCAAGAAGGCCGAGAAGGCGTTCATGGTCTACTCTGCGAAGGTCCCGCTGGAAGGCGGCGATTACACGATGGACCATTCGGCCAGCGTGCTGTTGTTCGACGAAGATGGCCGGTTCTTCGAGCCGGTCGGCTATGGTGAAGGCTTTGACCGCGCGGTGGCAAAGATCCGGCGGATGATCGGGGCCTGACGGGCCCTTCCTAACTTACCTCCCCCCCCCTCCCTTACCTCCCCCCAGTCGGGGGGAGGGGCTTGGTTGCGCCTGTAGCTTGCGGCGGCGGCCTAGATCTCTTCGATGGCTTCCAGCGACTCTGGCAGGATCTGTCCGCCGTCCACCACGATGGTCTGGCCGGTGATGTACCCGGCCTCTTTCGATGCGAAGAACAGCGCGGCGTTGCCGATGTCCTCGGGGTCGCCCAGCCGTTTCAGCGGGATCGAGGCGGCCATCGTATCAAGGTAGTCCTGCCCAAGATCGGCCAGCCCCTCGGTCGCGATGTTCCCCGGCAGGACCGCGTTGATCGTGACGTTGTAGCGCGACAGCTCCATCGCCGCCGTTTTCAGGAACCCAAGCTGACCGGATTTCGACGCGCCATAGTGCGTCCAACCGGGAAAGCCGGTGAACGGGCCGGTGATCGACGAGGTCAGAACGATCCGCCCGCCGCCCTTCGCCTTGAACGCGGGGATGCAGGCCTTGGTGCACAGGAACGACGACCGAAGGTTGGTGGCCATCACGGCGTCCCATTCCTCGACCTCCATGTCGATCATCTTCGACTGCGGGAACGCACCCGCGTTGGCGCACAGGATATCCACGCCACCGAACGCTTCGGTCGCCGCCGCGACCATGCCCTGTACGGCGTCCCAGTCGGACACGTCGGCGGAATGGGCCAGCGCGGTTCCGCCGTCTGCGGTCAGCTCTGCCGCTGTCGCCTCGGCGGCGGACAGGTCGCGCCCAACGATAAGGACCTTCGCGCCTGCTCTGGCGAAAACCCGTGCAATCCCCCGTCCAATACCCTTCGAGCCGCCGGTGACGATTGCGGTCTGTCCCGTGATCGGTGTCAGCATCCTGTCATCTCTCCCTGTCTTTTGCCCGGATGCTTGCGTCTGACGCACGGGCAGGGAAGAGAGAGGGTGGAACGGTCCCACCCCCGCAGGGACGGGACCGGGGGAACTGCACGGAAGTTGGGCGCATGGGCGGAGTTTACAGCGAAACGGTGCTGAAGGAGTTGGCGGCGGGGGTTCAGGGCCTGCTGCCCGAATGGGGCCTTTCGGGCACCTTGCGGCTGCTGACCATCTCGGAGAACGCGACTTACCTGCTGGACGGGCCGCACGGGCGCACGGTGTTCCGCGTCCATCGCCCCGGCTATCACACCGAGGATGAAATCCGGTCCGAGCTTGCGTGGATCGAGGCATTGCGAGCGCAGGGCATCGTCGAGACACCGGCGATCCTGCCGACCCGCGACGGCGCCCGGGTCCGGGCCTTCGATCACGGGGATGAGTTGCGCCACGTCGTGGCCTTTGCCTTCGCCGAGGGGGTCGAACCGCGCCCCGGCGACGACCTTGTGCCCGGCTTCCGGACGCTGGGCGGCATCAGCGCGCGGCTGCACGGGCATGTGCGTGCGTGGGACAAGCCCGCCGGTTTCGTGCGCAAGACGTGGACGTTCGACACCATTGCCGGGGACCGGCCGCACTGGGGGCCGTGGCAGGCCGCGCTTGGGCTGACGCCGGACGGGCGCGCGGTGCTGGATCGGCTGTCGGCGGCGCTGGACGCGCGGCTGGCCGCGTGGGGTACGGGGCCGGAGCGGTTCGGGTTGATCCATGCCGACTTGCGGCTGGCCAACCTGCTGGTCCGCGAGGGCGGGCTGACGGTGATCGACTTTGACGATTGCGGGTTCGGCTGGTTCGGCTTCGACTTTGCCGCCGCCGTCAGCTTCATGGAAGACGCCCCCGAGATCCCCGCGCTGATGGACGCTTGGGTCGAGGGTTATCGCGCCGTGGCGCCGCTGGGGGACGCGGACGCGGCGATGCTGCCGACCTTCGTCATGCTGCGCCGCCTGCAACTGACCGCGTGGATCGCCAGCCACGCCGAGACGCCCACCGCGCAAGAATTCGGCGACGGGTTCACAGACGGCACGGTGATGCTGGCCGAGCGGTATCTGTCGGCATGAGCGTCACGTCGCGCGACATCCTCGACATGAACGCCTTCCACGGCGATGGCGACGACCCGCTGGTCGCACGGCGCTTGGCGAGCATGGGGGCCGCATCGACGTTGTTCTTCGAACGGCCCATCGAGATGGTCAGCGCGCAGGGGGCCGAGATGACGGCGGCGGATGGCACCGTCTTCCTTGACCTCTATAACAACGTGCCGTCCGTCGGGCATTCGCATCCCCGGGTCGTGGGTGCCGTGCAGGATCAGGTGGCGCGGCTGAACACCAACTCGCGCTATCTCAGCGCGGTGACCGAGGCCTATTCCGAGCGCCTGCTGGCGACGGTGCCGGTGCCTGACGCGCGGATCGCCTACACCTGCTCTGGCAGCGAGGCGAACGACCTTGCGCTTAGGATCGCCCGGCTTTCGACGGGGAAGCGTGGCGTCGTGGTGACCGAGGCCGCGTATCACGGCAATACCGCCGCCGTGACCGAGGTGTCGCCCGTGTCCTACCGGCAGGGCGGGGTGCCCGACCATGTCCGGCTGATCCCGCCGCCCGGACCCGCCTATGGCAACGATATCGCGGGCGGCTTCGCGTCGGCTCTGCGCGCGGCGATCGCCGGGCTGGAAGCCGACGGGCACGGGTTCGCGGCCTTCCTGTGCGACTCGATCTTTTCGTCCGACGGGGTCTTCGCCTTCGACTGGTCGGCGCTGGTCGCGGCGGCGGAAGTCACGCGCACGGCGGGCGGGTTTTATATCGCGGACGAGGTGCAGCCGGGCTTTGGCCGCACCGGGCGCGGGCTGTGGGCCGTGGCGGCGGCGGGGGCGGTGCCGGACATCCTGACGATGGGCAAGCCGATGGGGAACGGATTTCCCATGGCGGCGATGGTAGCCCGCGCCGATCTGCTGGCGCGGTTCGCGGAGGCCTTCGGGTACTTCAACACCTTCGCCGGAAATCCCGTGGCCGCGGCGGCGGGGTCGGCGGTGCTGGATGTGATCGAGGACGAGGGCCTGATCGCCAACGCCGCCGCCGTCGGTGCGCGGCTGAAGGACGGGCTGACGGCGCTGGACAGTCCTGTCATCGGCGCGGTCCGGGGCTGCGGACTGTACCTTGGGGTCGACATCGTCGCGGGCGACGCACCTGACCCGGACGGCGCGACGCGGCTGATCAACGCGCTTCGGGGTCGCCGCATCATGGTCGGCGCCGCCGGTCGTTTCGGCCACACGCTGAAGATCCGCCCGCCCCTGTGCCTGAGCGCGGAACAGGCGGATCGCTTTCTTGGCGTCTTCGCCGAGTTGACCGTCGGGCCTGCCTGATTTCGCGGCACTTGCCCTCCTCGAAATGTGACTGGTTAGAAAACTATTTGCATCCCACGCAAGTCGTCGTGACAGTCGGGTCAACATCCGACCGGCCGTGCAGGGAGGCTCATGACCGACAGCGAACCCGTCCCCGAGGCGCTTGAAGCGCGCATCCGCGCGATCCCCTTCTGGACCGATCCGGGCGCGATCTCGGCGCTGGGCGGCGGCATCACCAACGTGAACGCGGTGGTCGAGGATGGCGGGCGCAAATACGTCGTCCGGCTGGGCGAGGACATCCCAGAGCACCTTGTGATGCGGTGGAACGAACGCCGCATTGCCGAGGCCGCCGCAGCCGCCGGCGTGTCGCCGCCGCTGCGCCATTTCGAGCCCGGCGTGATGGTGTTCGACCATGTCGAGTCCACCGCGCTTGAGGAACAGGACCTGCACGACGCCCAGACGCTGACCGAGGCGGTGGCGCTGGTCGGGCGGGTTCACCGCGAGCTGACGCGGGCGATCACCGGGCCGGTGCTGACCTTCTGGGTGTTCCACGTCATCCGAACCTACGCCGCCTATCTGAAGGCCAAGGGTTCGCGCCACGCATCGAAGCTGGACGCGCTGCTGGCGCAGTCCGACCTGTTGGAAGACGGCGTCGGCCCGGTGCAGCTTGTGTTGGGGCACAACGACCTGCTGCCCGCCAACATCCTGCGCGGGGCGGACCGGCTTTGGCTGGTGGATTGGGAATACGGCGGCTTCAATTCCCCGCTGTTCGACCTTGGCGGGCTGGCCAGTAACGCGGGCCTGCCGGAAGAGGCCGAGATCGGGATGCTGGCGGCTTATTTCGGACACCCGCCCGATGCCGCGTTGCTGCGCAGCTACCGCGCGATGAAATGCGCCTCGCTTCTGCGCGAGACGACGTGGAGCATGGTTTCGGAAATCTCGTCCGACATCGACTTCGACTATGCCGCCTACACGGAGGAAAACATGACCCGATACGAGGCCGCGTTGGCCGACTGGAGTCGCGGATGAGCCTGCCAGACAGTGCCGAGGTTGTCGTTGTCGGCGGTGGGATCATCGGATGCTCGACCGCCTATCACCTTGCCAAGATGGGGGTCGAGGTGGTGCTGCTGGAGCGGGCCAAGCTGACCAGCGGGTCGACCTTCCACGCGGCGGGGCTGGTGGGGCAGTTGCGGTCCTCGGCCAATATCACCCAGCTTCTGGGATATTCGGTCGAGCTGTATGACCGGCTGGAAGAAGAGACCGGGCTTGCCACGGGCTGGAAGCGGAACGGCGGTCTGCGGCTTGCGTGCAATGACGAACGCTGGACCGAAGTAAAGCGGCAGGCCACGACGGCGCATTCCTTCGGGCTGGAGATGGAACTGTTGACCGCGAAAGAGGCGCAGGACCTTTGGCCGCTGATGGACGTGTCGGACGTGGTCGGCGCGGCTTTCCTGCCGACCGACGGTCAGGCGAACCCGTCCGACATCACCGCCGCGCTGGCGAAAGGCGCGCGGATGGCGGGCGCGCTGATCGTCGAGGATTGCGCGGTGCAGTCGGTCGACATCGAGAACGGTGTGGTGACGGGTGTCGTCAGCGACAAGGGCCGCATCGCCTGCCCGAAGGTTGTCGCCTGCTGCGGTCAGTGGACCCGCGCCTTTGCCGCGACCGTCGGGGTGAACGTGCCGCTGGTGTCGATGGAACACCAGTACATGGTGACCGAGCGGATCGAGGGGGTGACGCCGAACCTGCCCACCCTGCGCGACCCCGACCGGCTGACCTACTGGAAGGAAGAGGTCGGCGGGCTGGTGATGGGCGGCTACGAGCCCAATCCGAAGCCGTGGGCCGTGAAGGGCATCCCCGAGGGGTTCCACTTCAGCCTGTTGGATTCCGACTTCGACCATTTCGAGCAGATCATGGAGCTGGCGCTGGGCCGTGTTCCCGCGATGGAGACGGCGGGGATCAAGACCCTGACCAACGGGCCGGAAAGCTTCACGCCCGACGGAAATTTCATCCTCGGCGAGGCGCCGGAACAGCCCGGATTCTTCGTCGGCGCGGGGTTCAACGCTTTCGGCATTGCTTCGGGCGGTGGCGCGGGTATGGCGCTGGCGGAGTGGGTGGCGAAGAAAGAGCCGCCGTTCGATCTGTGGCCGGTGGACATTCGCCGCTTTGGCCGCCCGCATTTCGATACGGACTGGATCCGCACCCGCACGGTCGAGGCCTACGGAAAACACTACACGATGGCGTGGCCGTCCGAAGAACACGACAGCGGCCGCCCCTGCCGCCGTTCGCCGCTGTATGCGACGCTGAAGGCGCGCGGCGCGGTGTTCGGCGAAAAGCTGGGGTGGGAACGGCCCAACTGGTACGGGCCGGACGGCGCGCGGGACGAATACACCTATGGCCGTCCCAACTGGTTCGCGCATGTCGGGGCGGAACACGCAGCCTGCCGGGACGGCGTGGTACTGATCGACCAGTCGTCTTTCGCCAAGTTCGCGCTGAAGGGGCCGGATGCGGTGGCCGCGCTGGGATGGATCGCCGCGAACGACGTCAGCGGTCCGCCGGGCAGCCTGACCTACACGCAAATGCTGAACGATCACGGCGGCATCGAGGCGGATCTGACCTGTGCCCGAATGGCTTTGGACGAATATTACATCGTGACCGGCACCGGCTTTGCCACGCGGGATTTCGACTGGATCGCGAAAGGTATCCCGCAGGGCATGAACGCGCAGCTGGTGGACGTGACCTCGGGCTGGGCGGTGCTGTCGCTGATGGGGCCGAAGGCTCGGGATATCCTGCAGGCGGCCACGCGGGCGGACGTGTCGAACGACGCCTTCCCCTTCGGCACCGCGCAGACCATCGGCATCGCGGGCGCTCCGGTTCGGGCGCTGCGGGTGTCCTATGTCGGTGAGCTGGGGTGGGAACTGCATATCCCGACCGAGTACGCCCAGTCGGTCTACGATGCGCTGCACGCGGCTGGCGATGTGACCGACGCCGGCTATCGAGCGATCGAGACGCTGCGGCTGGAAAAGGGGTACCGCGCGTGGGGGTCGGACATCGGGCCGGACCACACGCCGCTGGAGGCGGGATTGGGCTGGGCGGCGCGCAAGTCCACCGACTATCGCGGCAAGGCGGCGGTCGAGGCGCAGCGGGCCACCGGCGTGACCAAGATGCTGGCGACCTTTACCGCCGACCCAAAGGTCATCCTGCTGGGCCGTGAGACGATCTATCGCGACGGCGTTCGGGTCGGATACCTGTCCTCGGGCGGGTTCGGCCATACCGTCGGCAAGGCGATCGGCATGGGCTATGTCCGCCACGCCGAGGGTGTCACCCGCGACTGGGTTCTGGGCGGAACCTACGAGCTGGAAGTCGCGACCAAGCGGGTGCCGTGCGAGGTCACGCTGTCGCCGTTATACGATCCGCAGAACGTCAGGGTGAAATCCTGAGGGGCAAAGTTTCGCGACAGGAAAATTCGCTGCTTGAGGGGGCGGGGTGAACACCATACAACTCGGTCAGTTTGCCAAGCGAGTGCCAAGGGAGGCCATGGCCAGATGAACAAGCCGACGAAGACATCCGAGACCAAGCTGACGCAAGACCCGCACGCCACGCGGGAAGTCCGCGAGAAAAACCTCGAAGTCGCCATCGGCCGGCAGGTGCGTGACCTGCGCAAGCGGCAGCGGATGACCGGCTCGGATCTTGCCGCGGCCTCCGGCCTTTCGGTGGGCACCCTGTCGAAGATCGAGAACGGCCATATCTCGCCCTCGCTGAACACGCTGCAGGTGCTGGCGAATGCGCTGCGTGTGCCCTTCGTCCAGTTGTTCACCGGTTTCGACGAGGTGCGCGGCGCGATGCACGTCAAGGCGGGGGAGGGTGTCGAGATCGAACGCGCGGGGACCCGGGCGGGGCACCAGTATAACTTGCTGGGCCACATCGGATCGAACAATTCGGGCGTCGTGGTCGAGCCCTACCTGATCACGTTGGACAGCGAAGCCGACCGTTTCCCGGCGTTTCAGCACGAGGGGATCGAGTTCCTGTACATGTTGGAAGGCAAGATCGACTATCGCCACGGCGACCAGTTGTACCTGCTGGAACCGGGCGACGCGCTGTTGTTCGATTCGGACGCGCCGCACGGTCCAGAGGTGCTGTTGGAACTGCCGTCGCGGTATCTTTCGATCATCACCTACCCGCAGGCCGGCTGACGTAGCGTCGGGCAAGCGCCCAAAATCTCTACTTGCAGGCCCTGCTGACCGCCTTTTGCGCCCTATGCAAAGGCGCTTTCCGGCTGTGCTCGAATCTTTCTAACAGAGAAAGAAAGTTTCTTGAAAAGAAATTCCGTGGTGGCTAGAAGAAGATCGAGAGGGCAGGTTGCCCAAGGACTGAACTGGAGACATCCATGTGTGGCATCGTGGGCCTTTTTCTGAAGTCGGAGGCGCTGCGCCCCAAGCTGGGCGAGATGCTGACCGACATGCTGATCACCATGACCGACCGCGGCCCCGACTCGGCCGGTATCGCGATCTATGGTGACCCCGGCGACGGGCTGAAGGTGACCGTCCAGTCCGACACGCCCGCCGAAGACTTCGACGGGCTCGACGTGGCGCTGGGCGAAGTGCTGGGCGGTGCGGTTCCGATGAAAGTGTCCGACACCCACGCCGTGCTGACCATCCCCGCCGACGCCAAGACGCGCGCGGTCGCGTTCCTTGAAGATCGCGGACTGCGCGTGATGGGCGTGGGCGAGGCGATGGAGATCTACAAGGAAGTCGGCCTGCCGAAGGACGTCGCCGCGCGGTTCGACCTGCGCACCATGGGCGGCAGCCACGGCATCGGCCACACCCGCATGGCGACGGAAAGCGCGGTGACGACGTTGGGCGCGCACCCGTTCTCGACCGCGTCCGACGAATGCCTTGTGCACAACGGCTCGCTGTCAAACCACAACCGCCTGCGCCGCCAACTGGCGCGCGAGGGTTTCGTGACCAAGACCGAGAACGACACAGAGGTCGGCGCGGCCTACATCTCGTCGCGGATCGCCGGCGGCGCCAGCCTTGGCGAGGCGCTGGAGGGCACGCTGCAGGATCTCGACGGGTTCTTCACCTTCGTGATGGGCACCAAGAACGGGTTCGGCGTGGTGCGCGACCCGATCGCCTGCAAGCCCGCCGTGATGGCCGAGACCGACGACTATGTCGCCTTCGGCTCCGAGTACCGCGCTTTCGCGGACCTGCCGGGAATTGAAACCGCCCGCGTCTGGGAACCCGAGCCCGCCACCGTCTATTTCTGGGAGCGCTGAACATGGAGGCTGCAGCAATGGCCAAACCCGCAACCGATGCTTTGGTGCTGGACATGTCCGCCACCGAACTGCGCGAGGTGAACGCGACGCTTCAGGGCGCATCCGGCAACGAGACGGCGTTCCAGCTGGTGAACCCGCGCGGCAGCCACGCCGTTGCGGTCGGCCTCGACGCTCCGATCGAGGTCACGGTGAAGGGCTCGACCGGCTACTACTGTGCCGGGATGAACAAGCAGGCAACGGTGCATGTCGAGGGCTCGGTCGGCCCGGGCGTGGCCGAAAACATGATGTCCGGCACGGTGATCGTGGATGGCGACGCCTCGCAATACGCGGGCGCGACGGGGCACGGCGGGCTGCTGGTGGTGAAAGGCAACGCGTCCTCGCGCTGCGGCATCTCGATGAAGGGTATCGACATCGTGGTGCACGGCAATATCGGCCACATGTCCGCCTTCATGGCGCAGAAGGGTAACCTTGTTGTGTTGGGCAATGCTGGCGACGCGCTGGGCGACAGCCTGTACGAGGCCCGGCTGTTCGTGCGCGGCGAGGTGAAAAGCCTTGGCGCCGACTGCATCGAAAAAGAGATGCGCCCCGAACATCTGGAAATCCTTGCCGACCTGCTGGACCGCGCCGGCGCCGACGCGAAGCCGGAAGAGTTCAAGCGTTACGGTTCGGCCCGCAAGCTTTACAACTTCAACATCGACCACGCAGACGAATACTGAGGACGGCACGATGAAAGACATTCCGCAGACCGAACCGCGCCAGTCCTGGACCTTCTCGAACGAGATCAACTCCGAGATCCGGCGCGCCGCGCAGACCGGCATCTACGACATTCGCGGCGGCGGTGCGAAACGGCGGGTGCCGCATTTCGACGACCTGCTGTTCCTTGGTGCGTCGATGTCGCGCTATCCGCTCGAAGGCTACCGCGAGAAATGCGAGACCGGCGTGACGCTGGGCACCCGTTTCGCGAAGAACCCGATCGAGCTGAAGATCCCGATTACCATCGCCGGCATGTCCTTCGGCTCGCTTTCGGGCCCCGCCAAAGAAGCCCTTGGCCGCGGCGCGACGCTGGCCGGCACCTCGACCACCACCGGCGACGGCGGCATGACCGAGGAAGAGCGCGGCCATTCCGAGAAGCTGGTGTACCAGTACCTGCCGTCGCGCTATGGCATGAACCCCGACGACCTGCGCCGCGCCGATGCGATCGAGGTCGTGGTGGGGCAGGGCGCCAAGCCGGGCGGCGGCGGGATGCTGCTGGGCCAGAAGATCACGGAACGCGTCGCCGGAATGCGCGACCTGCCGGTCGGCATCGACCAGCGGTCGGCCTGCCGCCACCCGGACTGGACCGGGCCGGATGATCTGGAAATCAAGATCCTCGAACTGCGCGAGATCACCGGCTGGGAAAAGCCGATCTACATCAAGGTCGGCGGCGCGCGGCCCTATTACGACGTCGCGCTGTCGGTGAAGGCCGGGGCGGACGTGATCGTGCTGGACGGGATGCAGGGCGGCACCGCCGCCACGCAGGACGTGTTCATCGAACATGTCGGCCAGCCCACGCTCGCCTGTATCCGGCCCGCCGTGAAGGCGTTGCAGGATCTCGGGATGCACCGCAAGGTGCAGCTGGTCGTGTCCGGCGGCATCCGCACCGGTGCCGACGTGGCCAAGGCGCTTGCGCTGGGCGCCGACGCGGTGTCCATCGGCACCGCCGCACTGGTGGCGCTGGGCGACAACGACCCCAAGTGGGAAGACGAATACCGCAAGCTTGGCACCACCACCGGCGCCTACGACGACTGGCACGAGGGCCGCGACCCGGCGGGCATCACCACACAGGACCCCGAGCTGATGGCGCGACTTGATCCGGTCGAGGCGGGGCGGCGCTTGCGCAACTACCTCAACGTGATGACGCTGGAATGCCAGACGCTCGCGCGCGCCTGCGGCAAAAGCCACGTCCACAATCTCGAACCCGAGGACCTGTGCGCGCTGACGATGGAAGCCGCCGCGATGGCGCAGGTGCCGCTGGCGGGGACCGACTGGTACCCGGGCAAGGCCGGGTTCTGACCAAGGCCAGATAACACCGGGAACCGGCCCCTTCTTTGGTCCGAAAATATCCCGGGGGTCCGGGGGCAGCGCCCCCGGCCGGCCGGGCCGGGAACCACGGCCCGCCGATACAAAGAAAACGAACAGGGACCGACCACCATGACCGACCTCGCCGCCTTCGCGAAGAAGACCAACGTCAAGTATTTCATGATCTCCTACACCGACCTGTTCGGCGGTCAGCGGGCCAAGCTGGTGCCTGCGGCGGCGATCTCGGACATGCAGGCGGACGGGGCCGGCTTCGCGGGCTTCGCGACGTGGCTCGACATGACCCCGGCCTATCCGGACATGCTGGCGGTGCCGGACCCGGACACCGTGATCCAGCTGCCGTGGAAGCCCGAGGTCGCGTGGGTCGCCGCCAACTGTGTCATGGAAGGCCAAGAGGTCGCGCAGGCGCCGCGCAACGTGTTGCGCCGGCTGGTGGCCGAGGCCGCTGAACAGGGTCTGCGTGTGAAGACCGGGGTCGAGGCCGAGTTCTTCCTGCTGACGCCCGAGGGCGACAAGATCAGCGACCCCTCCGATACCGCGGCGAAGCCCTGCTATGACCAGCAGGCCGTCATGCGGCGCTATGACGTGATCTCCGAGATCTGCGACTACATGCTGGATCTGGGCTGGGGCCCGTACCAGAACGACCACGAGGACGCGAACGGCCAGTTCGAGATGAACTGGGAATTCGATGATGCGCTGGTCACCGCCGACCGGCATTCCTTCTTCAAGTTCATGGTCAAATCGGTGGCTGAAAAGCACGGCCTGCGCGCGACCTTCATGCCGAAACCGATCGAGGGGCTGACCGGCAACGGCTGTCACGCGCATATCTCGGTCTGGTCGACGGACGGCAAGACCAACGCCTTCGCAGGCGACGGGGGCGGGCAGGTCGGCGAGGTCGGTCTGTCGATGGACGGCGGTCATTTCCTTGGCGGGATCATGACCCACGCCACCGCGATGGCCGCGATCACCAATCCGACCGTCAACAGCTATAAGCGGCTGAACGCACCGGTGACCCTGTCGGGCGCCACATGGGCGCCGAACACGGTGACCTGGACCGGCAACAACCGCACCCACATGGTGCGCGTTCCGGGCCCGGGCCGGTTCGAGCTTCGCCTGCCGGACGGCGCGGCCAACCCCTATCTGCTGCAGGCGGCGATCATAGCCGCAGGTCTGTCGGGGCTGAAGACCAACGCCGATCCCGGCAAGCGGCACGACATCGACATGTACGCCGAGGGTCACACGGTGAAGGACGCGGTCAAGCTGCCCCTGAACCTGCTGGACGCGATCCGTGCGTTTGAGGCGGATCAGGGCTTTACCACGGCGATGGGGGCCGAGTTCTCGGCTGCCTATGCCAAGATGAAGCGCAAGGAATGGGACAGCTTCGTGTCGCATTTCTCGGCTTGGGAACGGGAGCACACGCTGGACATCTGAGGCAGGTATCCGCCACGCGGGAACGGTGTCACGAACGTGACTTCACCCGGCAAGGCGGGTCTGCAAGGTCAGACACAGGACGGCGGAGGGATCATGCGATATTCCGGATTGCGGCTGGTCGCCGAGGCATTGCGGGGTCACCGGGGATGGAAGCCCCTGTGGCGCGACCCCGAACCGCAAAAGGACTATGACTTCGTCATCATCGGCGGCGGTCACGGGATGGCCACGGCCTATTATCTTGCCAAGACCTTCGGCAAGGCGCGGATCGCGGTGCTGGACAAGGGGTGGATCGGCGGCGGCAACATCGGGCGCAACACGACGATCATCCGTTCGAACTATCTGCTGCCGGGGAACGAGCCGTTCTACGAATTGTCAATGAAGCTGTGGGAAGGGCTGGAGCAGGAGTTCAACTTCAATGCGATGGTCAGCCAGCGCGGCATCATCAACCTGATCCACACCGACGGCCAGCGCGACACCTACCGCCGCCGGGGCAACGCGATGCTGCTGGCAGGCGCCGATGCGCGGCTGCTGACGGCGGACGAGGTGCGCGAGCGGGCGCCGTTCCTGAACTTCGACAACCCCCGGTTCCCGATCAAGGGCGGCCTGATGCAGGAACGCGCGGGCACGGCGCGGCACGATGCCGTTGTCTGGGGCTATGCCCGGGGTGCGGACATGGCCGGTGTCGACATCATCCAGAGCTGCGAGGTCACGGGCTTCGAGATCGCGGACGGTCGGGTTACCGGGGTCGAGACCACGCGCGGCCGGATCGGCGCGAAGACGGTGGGTGTCGCGGTCGCGGGCAACTCGGGCCGGGTGATGGCGATGGCCGGGATGCGGCTGCCGATCGAAAGTCATGTGCTGCAGGCCTTCGTGTCCGAAGGGCTAAAGCCGACGATCCCCGGGGTCATCACCTTCGGGGCCGGGCATTTCTATATCAGTCAGTCGGACAAGGGCGGGCTGGTCTTCGGCGGCGACATCGACGGCTACAATTCCTATGCGCAGCGCGGCAACCTGCCCACGGTCGAGGACGTGGCAGAGGGCGGCATGGCGCTGATGCCGATGATTGGCCGGGCGCGGATGCTGCGGTCTTGGGGCGGCGTGATGGACATGTCGATGGACGGCTCGCCGATCATCGACGCGACGGGGATCGACGGGCTCTATCTGAACGCGGGCTGGTGCTACGGCGGGTTCAAGGCGACGCCGGCGTCCGGCTATTGCTTTGCGCATCTGCTGGCGACGGGCCGCCCGCACGAGACGGCGGCGGCGCTGCGGCTGGACCGCTTCGCGCGGGGCCACGTGATCGACGAACGCGGCGCCGGCGCGCAGCCGAACCTGCACTGAGGAGGGAAGATGCAGAATTTTCTAGAAAATTCTGAAAGACACGTTCTTCTAGAAGATCGTGCCCCGTCGTGCGGGCGGGGGGTGTCAGAATGCTGATCCCCCATCCCTTGCTGGGACTACGCGACGCGCAAGAGTTCACCTATCTCGGCGACGCCCGCCTGCTGGACCGGCCCGATCCGGCGGACGGCGAAGCGGCGTTCTGCGACTATGTCTTCCTGCGCGACAACCCGGCGGGCGTGCACCGCGAGCTTTGGTATCACGAGCAGGGCGACCGGTCGTGGCTGGTGGTCACTCGCGACACCGTCACCCACGAGATCCTTGGCGCCGAACTGGCCCGCTACGGTAAGGGAGGCGCGGCATGACCCGGCTCGACGGCGGCCTGATCGACCGGGACCGCACCCTGTCCTTCCGCTTCGATGGCCACCGCTATCTTGGCCATCCCGGCGACACGCTGGCCTCGGCGCTATTGGCGAACGGTGTGCGGCTGATGGGGCGCAGCTTCAAGTACCACCGCCCGCGCGGCGTTCTGACCGCCGGGTCCGAAGAGCCCAACGCTTTGGTCGAACTGCGCAGCGGTGCGCGGCAAGAACCCAACACGCGGGCCACCGTCGCCGAGTTGTTCGACGGGCTGGAGGCGCGCAGCCAGAACCGTTTCCCGTCACTGGGTTTCGACCTGCTGGGCGTGAACGACCTGTTCGCGCCGTTCCTGACCGCCGGGTTCTATTACAAGACCTTCATGTGGCCCAAGGCGTTCTGGGAAAAGCTGTACGAACCCGTGATCCGGCACGCGGCGGGGCTTGGACGGTTGTCGATGCAGCCCGATCCCGACGCCTACGACCGGGGCTTCCTGCACTGCGATCTGCTGGTGATCGGCGGTGGCGCGGCCGGGTTGGCGGCGGCGCTGACGGCAGGCCGGGCGGGTGCCCGCGTGGTGCTGGCGGACGAGGATTTCCGGCTGGGTGGGCGGCTTTTGGCGGAAAGCCATACGCTGGACGACGCCCCCGCGACGGACTGGGTCCGCGCTGCCAAGGCAGAGTTGGGCAGCCTGCCGAACGTGCGGGTGCTGACGCGGACCACGGTGTTCGGCGCCTACGATCACGGGATATACGGCGCGGTTGAACGGGTGTCGGATCACCTTGCCGAGCCGGGCGACCGGGTGCGCCAGACGCTGTGGCGGATCACCGCGAAGCGCACGGTGCTGGCCGCCGGCGCGACCGAGCGGCACATTCCCTTCCGCAACAACGACCGCCCCGGCATCATGCTGGCGGGCGCGATGCGGGCCTATGCGAACCGGTGGGCGGTCAGCCCCGTCGCGCGGGGCGGACGCGTTGCGATCTTCACCAGTACCGACGACGGGCACCGCACGGCGGTGGACCTGCTGGCCAAGGGCGTTCCGGTTCTGGCGGTGATCGACCCGCGCGAGGACGCGCCGCGGCTGGGCGGCTATCAGGTCATGGCGGGCGCGTCGGTGACCGGGACGCGGGGCAGGCTGGGCCTGACGTCGATCGAGGTGACGCGCAATGGCCGGCCGGAATGGCTGGAATGTTCGGCGCTTGGGGTATCCGGCGGGTGGAACCCGAACGTTCACCTTGCCTCGCACCACCGGGGGCGGCCGGTCTGGTCGGAGGATCACCTTGCCTTTCTGCCGGGGGGCGACCTGCCGCCGGGCATGTCCGTTGCCGGGGCTGCCGCCGGGAACGGATCGACCCATGCGGCACTGGCGGACGGCGCGGCGCAGGCCCGAGCGGCGCTGGAGACATTGGGCCTTACGGCGCGCGAGCTTCCACTTCCGAAGGTCGAGGACGCGCCGCTGTCGCAGGCTGCGGTCTGGCATGTGCCGGGCCGGGGGCGGGCGTGGGTCGACTTTCAGAACGACGTCACGGTCAAGGACATCGCGCTGGCCCACAAAGAGAACATGCGCCCGGTCGAACACCTGAAGCGATGGACGACGCTGGGCATGGCGACTGATCAGGGAAAGACCGCCAACGTCACCGCGCTGGCCGTGATGGCGGAACTGACCGGCAAGGAGATCCCGCAGACCGGCACCACGATCTTCCGTCCGCCCTATACGCCTGTCGCCATGTCGGTGCTGGGCGGCGGCGACACCGGGCCCGATTTCCGGCCCACCCGCCTGACCCCGACGCACGCATGGGCAAAGGCGCAGGGCGCGGAATTCGTCGAGGTCGGCCAGTGGATGCGGGCGCAGTACTTCCCCCGGGACGGAGAGACGCACTGGCGCCAGTCGGTCGACCGCGAGGCAAAGGCGGTGCGGTCGGGCGTGGGGCTGTGCGACGTGACCACGCTTGGCAAGATCGACGTGCAGGGCGCGGATGCGGCGGTGTTCCTGGACCGGATCTATTCCAACATGATCTCGACGCTGAAGGTCGGGCGGGTCCGCTATGGCCTGATGCTGCGCGAGGACGGGTTCGTCTATGACGACGGCACCTGCGCCCGGATGGCCGAGGACCATTTCGTCGTCACCACCACCACGGGCAACGCGGGTCTTGTGTTCCGCAACATGGAATTCGCGCGCCAGTGCCTGTGGCCGGAACTGGACGTGCAGGTGATCTCGACCACCGACGCCTGGGCACAGGTCGCTGTGGCGGGGCCGAACGCGCGGACGCTGTTGTCGCGGCTGGTGGACGATGGGTTCGACCTGTCGAACGAGGCGTTCCCCTTCATGGCCTGCGGCGACCTGACCATCTGCGGCGGGCTGCGGGCGCGGCTGTTCCGGATCTCGTTCTCGGGCGAACTCGCCTACGAGATCGCGGTGCCCGCCCGATACGGCAACGCGCTGATGCAGCGGCTGACAGAGCGCGGGCAGGATCTTGGCGTGACGCCCTACGGGACAGAGGCGCTGGCGGTGTTGCGGATCGAGAAGGGCCACGCGGTCGCGGCCGAGATCAACGGACAAACCACGGCGGCGATGCTGGGGCTGGGGCGGATGGTGTCCGGGAAGAAGGACTCGATCGGCGCGGTGATGTCGCGGCGCGAAGGGCTGGCGGAAGACCGGCGGCGGCTTGTGGGGCTGATGCCCGTCGATCCAAGTCAGCAGGTGATGGCGGGCGCGCACCTGTTCGAACCGGGCGCCGAACACACCACGGCCACGGACCAAGGCTGGGTCACGTCGAGTTGCTTCTCGCCGCACCTTGGCAGCTATATCGCGCTGGGCTTTCTTGAAGAAGGCGACAGCCGCATGGGTGACGTGGTGATCGCGGCGAACCCGCTGGCGGGAGTGAACCTAGAGACGAAGGTGGTCAGCCCGCATTTCGTCGATCCGGAAGGAGAGCGGCTGCGTGACTGATCTTGTGCCCACGACCGCGCTGGGGGACGCCGCGCCGCGCACGGCGACCTTTGGGGTCCTGACACTGACAGAGAACGACCGGCTGGCGCTGGCTTCGGTCGCCCTGCGCCGGAACACGGACGTGCCCGCGCCGATGGGGCTGGCGCTGCCGGGGCCGGGGGACTGGGTCGAGGGCGTCGGGGTTGCTGCGTTCTGGACCGGCCCGGGACAGTGGATGATCGAGGGGCCGGTGCCCGAGGACCCGCGCGAGGATTTCGCCGCCGAGGTCCTGCGCAACGCTCCGGGCTGTTCGGTGACAGAGCAGACCGATGGCTGGGTCGCGGTCGAGATCGTGTCGGACGCCGGGGAAGGTCCGATCCTTGACCTGCTTGAACGGCTCGTGAATCTTGACCCCGTGACGCTGCGGCCCGGAAAGGCGTCGCGAACCGTCCTTGAACATCTGGGCGTTTTCGTTATCCGACGGGACGAAGACCGGCTTGCGGTCATCGGCATGCGCTCGGCGGCGGGATCGCTGTGGCACGCGCTGAGTACCGCGGCCCACAGACTGGAGGGTGCGGCGTGACCGCGACGATCATCGACGGCAAGGCCTTTGCGGCGACGGTACGGGAAAAGGTGGCGGCGGGCGTCGCCACGCTGAAAGCGGATCACGGGATTACCCCCGGTCTGGCTGTCGTGCTGGTGGGCGAGGACCCGGCCAGCCAGGTCTATGTGCGCAACAAGGGGACGCAGACGATCGAGGTCGGCATGAACTCGTTCGAGCACAAGCTGCCCGCCGACGTGCCCGAGGCCGAGTTGTACGCGCTGATCGACCGGCTGAACGCGGACCCCGCGGTGCACGGCATTCTGGTGCAGTTCCCGGTGCCGGATCATCTGAGCGAAACCGACATCGTCGCCCGCATCGACCCGGCGAAGGACGTCGACGGGCTGCATGTCGTGAACGCGGGCCTGCTGGCCAGCGGGCAGAAGGCGATGGTGTCCTGCACGCCGCTGGGTTGCCTGATGCTGCTGCGCGACCAGCTGGGCAGCCTGTCCGGCCTGAACGCGGTGGTCGTCGGACGGTCCAACCTTGTGGGCAAGCCGCTGGCGCAGCTGCTGCTGCGTGACAGCTGCACCGTGACGATCGCGCATTCGCGCACCAAGGACCTGCCGGAGGTCTGCCGTGGCGCCGACATCCTGATCGCCGCCGTGGGGCGGCCGCAGATGGTGAAGGGCGACTGGGTCAAGCCGGGCGCCGCCGTCATCGACGTGGGCATCAACCGGATCGACGCGCCCGAGCGGGGCGAGGGCAAGACGCGGCTGGTGGGCGACGTGGATTTCGCAAGTGCGTCGGAGGTTGCGGGCGCGATCACGCCGGTGCCCGGCGGCGTCGGCCCGATGACCATCGCCTGCCTGCTGGCCAACACGCTGACGGCCTGTTGCCGGGCGAACGATTTGCCCGAGCCCGACGGCCTGACGGCCTGAGCCCCATTCAAAACAAGTCTGCATGGCCCGCGTGGCCCGACCCGACAGGAGAGCCGGAATGTCGAAATTCACTCTGACCGTCACCTGCCCGACGACCCGTGGCATCGTCGCGGCGATCTCTTCCAACCTTGCCGAGAAGGGCTGCAACATCACCGACAGCTCGCAGTTCGACGACTTCGAGACGGGTAATTTCTTCATGCGCGTCAGCATGGTGTCGGAAACCGGGATCGAGTTGCAGGATCTGGAAGCCGGGTTCGCCGAGACCGCGAAATCCTTCGACATGGACTTTGCGTTCCACGACGAGGGCGCGAAGATGAAGGTGGTGATCATGGTCTCGCGGTTCGGGCACTGCCTGAACGACCTGCTGTACCGCTGGCGCATCGGCGCGCTGCCGATCGAGATCGTGGCCGTGATCTCGAACCACATGGATTACCAGAAGCTGGTCGTGAACCACGACATCCCGTTCCACTGCATCAAGGTCACGAAAGAGAACAAGCCCGAGGCCGAGAAGCAGATCATGAACGTGGTCGAGGACACCGGCGCCGAGTTGGTGGTTCTGGCGCGCTACATGCAGATCCTCAGCGACGAGATGTGCCAGAAGATGTCGGGCCGGATCATCAACATCCACCACTCGTTCCTGCCGTCTTTCAAGGGGGCTAACCCCTACAAGCAGGCGTTCGAGCGGGGCGTGAAGCTGATCGGGGCGACGTCGCACTATGTCACCGCCGATCTGGATGAGGGTCCGATCATCGAGCAGGACACGGTGCGGGTCACACACGCGCAGTCGCCGTCGGACTATGTTTCGCTTGGCCGTGACGTGGAAAGCCAGGTACTGGCGCGGGCGATCCACGCGCATATCCACCGCCGCGTGTTCCTGAACGGAAACAAGACGGTGGTGTTCCCGGCATCGCCTGGCTCCTACGCAAGCGAGCGGATGGGCTGACACTCGGAGTGTCCGACGCCTGCGCGCGCCGCCGGCGTCACCGCGTGAATCCGCCAGCGGAGGGGGCTCTGCCCCCGTCGCTTCGCGACTCCCCCGAGGTATTTTCGAAGAGAAGAATCTGGACGCGGGCCAGGCCCTGGCTAGCTGGGCTCGGTCGCTGTCAGAGCTGCATGTGGCGGGCGCGCGCGCCGCGTTCGATAGCGGCGGCGTGCAGGCGGTCGATGCGAAGCTCGTAGCGGATCTCGGCGAGGAACTGCAGTTCGGTCTCGCCCAGCAGGCCGTCCGATGCGGCGACGTCGCAGGCCAGCGCGTAGGCGGTTTCCCACAGCTTTTCCGGCAGCGTTTCCCGGACGAGGCCGAACAGGGCGTCAAGCCCGTCCTCTTCGCCGAACAGATCGAAAACCGTGGTGGAGACGCGTTTGAGGCGGTCTTTGTCGTAGTCCGCGAAGACCGGCATGTGGTCGAGGATGGATTCGATGGACACGAGTTCCGCCGTCCGGATGTTCTGGTCGGAGGCCGAAAGCGCGATCATCACTGCGACAAGACTGTCCTGGGGCGAGAGGGTGAGCTGGTTGTCATCCACGAGTCGGAATCCTTCGAAAGCGGGTTCAGGGTCGTAAATATTGACGCCGGGGTGCCCGGGCAATAGGGAGTGGCGTCCCCGGGGCCGGGTGCCCCTGTCAGAGAATCGAGAGAACGACATGTCCGATCTGCGCGAAGCCGCGATGACGTCCAAGGCCTGGCCCTTCGAAGAAGCGCGCCGGGTGTTGAAACGTTACGAGAAGGCGCCGCCGGAAAAGGGCTATGTCCTGTTCGAGACCGGCTATGGCCCGTCCGGCCTGCCGCATATCGGTACCTTCGGCGAGGTTCTGCGCACGACGATGATCCGGCGGGCGTTCGAGCTGATCTCGGACATCCCGACGCGGCTGATCTGTTTTTCGGACGACATGGACGGGATGCGCAAGGTGCCGGGCAACGTCCCGAACCAAGAGCGGCTGCGCGAGGACCTGCAGCGCCCGCTGACCAGCGTGTACGACCCGTTCGAGGAATACCCGTCCTTCGGCGACCACAACAACGCGATGCTGCGCCGTTTCCTTGATACCTTCGGGTTCGAGTACGAGTTCTATTCGGCCACCGAGTTCTACAAGTCGGGCCAGTTCGACGAGACGCTTCTGCGCGCCTGCGAGAAGTACGACGACCTGATGAAGGTGATGCTGAAGTCGCTGCGCGACGAACGGCAGCAGACCTATTCGATCTTCCTGCCGATCCATCCCGAAACCGGTCGCGTGCTGTACGTGCCGATGAAGCATGTCGATGCGAAGGAAGGCACGATCACCTTCGATGACGAGGATGGCCGCGAATGGACCCTGCCGGTGACCGGCGGGCAGGTGAAGCTGCAGTGGAAACCGGACTTTGGCGCCCGCTGGGCGGCGCTGGGTGTCGATTTCGAGATGTACGGCAAGGACCACAGCACCAACACGCCGATCTACGATTCCATCTGCCGTATCCTTGGTGCCCCGGCGCCGGAACACTTCACCTACGAGCTGTTCCTGGACGACAAGGGCCAGAAGATCTCGAAATCGTCGGGCAATGGCATCTCGATCGACGAGTGGCTGACCTATGCCTCGACCGAGAGCCTGTCGTATTTCATGTACCAGAAGCCGAAGACGGCCAAGCGGCTGTTCTTCGACGTGATCCCGCGCGCGGTGGACGAGTATCACCAGCAGCTGCGGGCCTACGCGGATCAGGACGCGACGCAGAAGCTGGCGAACCCGGTTTACCACATCCACAACGGCGATGTGCCGGAGTCGAAGATGGTGGTGCCGTTCTCGATGCTGCTGAACCTTGCGTCGGTCTCGTCGGCCGAGGACAAGGACCAGATGTGGGGCTTCATCCGCCGCTATGCGCCCGACGCCTCGCCCGAGACGCATCCGGATCTGGACGCGGCCGCCGGTCATGCGGTGCGCTATTACAACGACTTCGTGAAGCCCACGAAGGTGTTCCGTGCCCCCACCGATCAGGAGCGGGCCGCGCTGGAGGATCTGCGCGACCGGCTGAAGGCGTGGGACGGCGGGCTGGACCCGGAAGAGCTGCAGTCGATGGTGTTCGCGGTCGGCAAGGCGCACGGGTTCGATCCGCTGCGCGACTGGTTCAAGGCGCTGTACGAGGTTCTGCTGGGCGCAAGCCAAGGGCCGCGCTTCGGCGGGTTCATTGCGTTGTACGGTGTCGAGGAAAGCCTCGCGCTGATCGACGCTGGCCTGAACGGGACGCTGCAGGCGGGCTAAGCCCAAAACGTAATCAGCCGGGGGTGGGTTTTGCTCCGCGTGCGCCTTGCGCGCGCGGGGTCTTGCTTCCGACGCTCAGGTGTCGCGCCAGAGCGTCCACCACGTCTTCCACCGGCTGGCGACCGTCTTCGGCTTTTCCGACAGCAATAGCGCGCCAAGCGCGAGGGCCTCGTCTTCCAAGCGCTGCATCTCGTCCCGCGCGGGCGGGTACAGGGCATGCCGCGCCGCGCCGGGCATCGTCGGGTCCTGCAGCAGGATCTGGAAATTCGCGAGGTCGTGGTGCTGGCCAAGCAACTCGCCAAGGTCCCGGGCCGCTTCGATGCGGGCCTCGAAAGCACCGGGCCACAAGTTCTGCAGCAGCGTCGCGTGATACCAGTGGTATTTCACGTGTTTGCGCCACGTGTGGAAGTCATCGACGGCCCGCGTTTTCCGCGCCGTTTTCATGGATCGCCGCGCCTGCTTGAGGGTGTCGGCCAGTCCGCCTTCGATGGCCGCGAAGCCGTCCTTGTCCAGTTTCCATTTCGCGGCGCGGTCGCGGGTGTCGGACAGGGCGTTGCGAAAAGCCTTCAGGCTTTCTTTCACGGACTGGTCCTGTTCTTCGGCCGCCCGCCTGTCTTCCAGACTGTCGCGCAAGGATACAGCGACGGTGCGGTCGAATGCGCAGTCGGGGTTGGCCGCAAGCCGGTCGTAGGTCTCGATCATTGCGGTGCTGTCGCGCACCCCCGACAGCAGCCGGGCCGCGTCGCGCAGGGCCGCGTTTTCCTTGCCATAGTGAGGAAAGTGCGGGCGGATCAGGCGGATCATGCCGCGCAGTTTCTTGCAGGCCTTGCGGGCGTCGTGGATCGCGCTGTGCAGGTCGTCGGGAGACTCGAGCGCGTCGAGCGCGCCGGTCAGTTGCCGGCGGGTGATGCGTCGCACACCGTGCTGGACCGTGTCGTCGGAGGGAAGGAAAGCATAGGGCATGGCGAACGAACGTAGCTCTGGCGGACAAGGTTCCCGCGCGGAATGAAACCGAACGGTCAATCCTTTCGTATCTTCAGGTACGAAGGAGGATCGACCATGAAATTCATCATTACGGCCATTTTTCTTTCCTTTGCCGCGGCGGCAAACGCTCAGGATGCCGAAATTCAGGGCGTGATCGACCAGCAGTTCGAGGCGTTCAAGGCCGATGACGTCGACGAGGCGTTCAGCTTTGCGTCGCCCAATATCCAGCGCCTGTTCCGGACTCCCGAGATGTTCGGGATGATGGTCCAGCGCGGGTATCCGATGGTCTGGAGGCCGGGCGACGTCCGCTATTTGGCGCTGGAAGAGCGTGACGGTCAGTTGGTTCAGCGCGTGCTGATCACCGACGCCCGGGGCGCCGTTCACGCGCTGGAGTACACGATGATCGAGGGCGCCGATGGCTGGCGCATCGACGGCGTCGTGCTGCTGCCCGCGCCGGACGTGGCTGCCTGACGTTACGCCCGTTCCACGGTCCCGTCCGACCGGACGCTTAACACGCCCTTCAGACGGGGCGTGATACCTCCCCTTCCGCTTCGGGCACCTCGGCCCGGATCTTCCTGACAGAGCAACATGTTGCGGGTCCGGCGGCCCGCCGGTGGTCCGATTGCGGGCTGCCGCGCGCGTCGGGGTGCGTGCCGGATGGACTTGGAAAGGGGTACTTGATGAACAAGGTGATTACCGACGGCCTGGTGCTGATGCCCACGCCCTTCACCGACGGGCTGGACGTCTGGTCCAGCGGCAATGGCACGGCCGGGTCGGCCACCTATGACGGCGCACCGAATGCCGCCTTCGTTCCGGCTGACGGCGACTTTGGCGGGTGTCTGGAACTGGTGAAAACCGAGACGACGCAAAAGCTGCGGTTCATGGGGCAAACGCCGATCCTGCCCGGCTGCTACCTGCGGATTTCGGCCCGCGTGAAGGCGATCAGTGGCAACCTTCCGTCGATCCGCATCGCCGGATGGGCCGGTGACGGAAGCGACGTGCACGTCGGCGGTCTGGATGAGACCGGCGGTTCGGTGGCGCTGACAGGATACGGCGATATCGTCGAAGTGTCCGCGATCGTGGGCACCGGCAGCCGGGGCGGCGTGGACATGGCGTGGGGTCTGCAGCCGGTTTACGGGCATTTCGGGCTGGACCTTACCGGGACCAACGGTGGCGTTGTGCGGATTGATGACATCGTCATCGAGGACATCACCAGCGCCTTCCTGCGCGACATGATCGGCGTGGTCGATGTGCGCGATTTCGGTGCGGCGGGGGATGGCATCGCCGACGACAGCGCGGCCTTCGCTGCTGCGGATGCCGCCGCAGCCGGACGCACCGTGCTGGTGCCCGAGGGGACGTACCTGTTGGAGCAGAATGTGACCTTCGACAACTTCGTCAAGTTCGAGGGGACGGTCACCTGCGCCGCCGATGTCATGCTGATACTGCGGCGAGGCTTCGACTATGACGCGTATCTTTCGGCCTTCGGGGACGAGGTGCTGGCGTTTGAAAAAGCATGGCAGGCGCTGCTGAACGCGGGCGAGCATGAATCGCTGGACCTGTGCGGGCGGCGGATCGAGCTGGACGCGCCGATCGACATGCAGGCGGCGGTGCCGAACCGGGACACGTGGGAAAGCCGGCGGGTGATCCGCAACGGCCAGTTCAACTGCCTTGCCTCGTCCGACTGGGACGAGGACGTCGTGACCTCGGCGGCCACCTATTCCCCCGGCAACCCGACGCGGCTGACCGGGGTCGCGAATGTCGCGGGCATCGCGGTCGGTTCGCTGGTGCAGGGCAACGGGGTCGGGCGCGAGGTCTACGTGCGGTCGAAGGATGTCGGCGCGCAAGAGATCGAGCTAAGCCAGCCGTTGTACGATGCGGCGGGAAGCCAGACGTTCACCTTCACGCGGTTCAAGTACGTGTTGGACTTTTCCGGCTTCACCAAGCTGTCGCGCCTGACGGTCACCGATGTCGAGTTTCAGTGCAGCGGCCGCGCCAGCGCGGTGATGATCGCGCCCTTGGGAGAGGTGATGCACTTCCGCGACGTGCATTTCACCCGGCCCAAGCATCGCGGGATCACCTCTATCGGGTCCGGGTGTCAGGATTTGCACGTCGACCGCTGCTCGTTCTACTCGGACGAACAGGCGGTGGCGGCGACGGCGCGCGTGTCCATCGGGTTCAACGTGAACGCCAACGACGCGAAGATCCGCGACAACCGGTTCCAGCGGCTGCGCAACATGGCCGTCCTGCACGGGACAGGGCACCTGATCGTCGGCAACCACACCTTCGGCGGCGACGGGCTGACCGAAGCGCCGCGCACGGCGGCGATCGTGTTCACCTATCCCAACGTGAATTCGGTCATCACCGGCAACTACATCGACAACTCGTGGATCGAGATGACGAACGAGCACGATGCACAGCCCGATTTCGCGTCCGAATTCTCGTTCGGCGGCCTTACCGTGACGGGCAACATCTTCGTGGCCAGCGACTGTTCCTACGACACGCCGTTCCTGTTGATCCGTCCGCATGGCGCGGACCATTTCGTGCAGGGGCTGTCGATGATCGGCAACTCGTTCCGGGTCTTCAACGGCGAGATCGAGCGCGTCGACCGTGTGGACGACTCTATCGCCGATCTCGACTATTTCCGCACGCGCAACGTGATCTTCGAGGGCAACACGTTCAACGCGGTGGACAAGCAGACGCTGAACCCGGCGACGTTGGAGTTCGATCAGGCGTCGGACGCGGCGACGTGGACGCTGAACGTCGGAGACTTCCTGCCGTTCGAGGGCAATTCGCGCACCGTGTCGTCGGTGATCCTGAAGGGCGAGATCCTGAACGGGTCGGACGCGCCGATCTATGCGATGCCGTCGGTCGACATCAACGCGGGGGCCGACAACAACCTGATCAACCTAAACTGGCCCGAGCCGTGCCGGGGGTCGGTCTTCGTGACGGTACGCGCGGACCGGCCGATCTGAGGTCGAAGTTCTGCACACGAACCGGGGGCGCCGTGGCGGCCCCGGTGTCTAGCTCAGCGACAGATCCTGCGGCGTCAGGTGAAACGCCTTGCCGAAGCCGCCGTTCAGGAAGCCTTCGGTCATGTCCAGCCGGACCAGCGTGAAATCCCCGAAATCGATATACAGCTTCGCCTTCGGGACCTGCCGCAGATAGGTCGCGCGAAGGCGGTCGTGCAGGTCGCCGGGGCGGGGAACGAAGGCGGCGGTGCACTGCAGCGTCAGGCGCGGATGCACCAGCGGATCGCCCCGGTCCTCGGGTTCGCCGACCAGCAACGAGCAGGCGGGATTTTCCTTCAGCGCAGCGGTGTGCTGCGCCAGCGACGACACCAGCGTCAGCGGCGCGCCCCGGTCGTCGCGCGCCAGTGCGATGCGCGTCACCATCGGAGCGCCGGTTCCGGGAAGCAGAACGCCAAGCGCCGCGAACCGGGCCGTGTCCAGCAGGGTGCGGGCAAGGGTGCGGGCTTCGTCGTCGGTCGGTCGGATCAGGTCTGTCATGAGACAGGACTGTGCAGGCCACGGCGCGGGGTGCAAGGGGCGAAGTGGCTGACATGGATCAAGGTTTCCCCGCCGCCCCGCCGGTATCCTTGCTTATGGACCCGAGTGGAGGAAAGCCATGTACAAGCACATCCTGATCCCCGTGGCGCTTGACCACGAACATACGCCCGAAGAAGCGCTGGCCGTTGCGGCCAAGGTGATGGACGAAGGCGGGCGCATCACCGCGCTTCACGTCAGCGAACCGCTTCCGGGCCTTGCCGCGCAGTACCTGCCGGATGACCATATCAAGACCCGGACCGAGAACCTGATGAACCGGATGAAGGCCGAGTTGCACGACGACGCCCACATCGCGATGAAGGTGGTCGAGGGTCATGCCGGGCGCAGCATCGTCGATTACGCCGAGAAGAATGGCGTCGACCTGATCGTCATCGCCTCGCATCGGCCGGGCCTGCAGGACTTCTTCCTTGGCTCGACGGCGGCGCGTGTCGTGCGCCATGCGCAGTGTTGCGTCCATGTGCTAAGGTAATCCCGAAGCACGGCAAAACGGGAGGAGCCAAGTCATGGTGAAGATCGCCAAAAGCCAGGCGTTGCAGACCGTCATCACCACCTTCGAGGTCAATCCCGGCAGTTGCCAGGATCTGCTGGAGGCGCTGACGGAGGCCTACGAGTCGTTCATCTCGAAGCAGCCTGGCTTCATCGCCGCCGGGCTGCACGTCAACGACGCGCAGACGCGGATCGCGAACTATAGCCAGTGGCAACGTCGCGAGGACTTCCAAGCGATGCTGCGCAGCACCGAGATGCGCGAACGCAACCGCCGGTTCGGGGCGCTGTCGAAAAGTTTCGAGCCGGTGATGTACGAGGTCGCCGCCGACTTCGGCTGACGAGGCGGAGTGACGGGGGCCTCTCGGGGGCCGACGGGGAGCTGAAGGGTCAGAACGACAGCCACGCGCCCAGTTTCAGGCCGACGTCGTTTCCGCCGACCAGCCCCATCGGAGTGCCGACTTCAAGGTCGCGCCCTTCGCCTATGTTGTAGGACATCGACGGGACGATCCGCAGGTAGGCGTCCGCGTCAGGGTACTGCCCGGCTTGAAGCTGGACGAACACTTTTGTCTTGTCCGATGGCGAGATGCCCACGGTCACGTCCGTCTTCACGACCACGTCCCCGGTCTGCGTCATGTAGTACAGCATCGGATCGGCGGCAGCCCAGCCGCTGCCCCAACGCGTGTCCAGCCCGCGCCCCCACGACGCGCCGACATAGGCCAAAAGCTCGGACGTGTCGCCCCGCCGCATGGTGCCGCCGCCCGCGTGAAGGGCGAAGCGGTGCGGGCCGTCGTCCGGGCCCACGGTGCGCGAGAGATAGGCGATGGCGGTGCCCCCGCCGTCGTCGCCGATCCCGGCGTCCAGCCCGAAGGTAAGCCTTGGGCCCAGACCGCGTTCCACCAGCAACGAAGTGTAACCCGTGGTGTCGAACTCTGGCGTACCCAGCGTCTGGGGGTCGCCTTCGATCTTGTAGCTCAGGGCCACGAAGGTGTTGCCTTCGCCGCGCGCCCATGCGCCTGCCGCCACGTTCTGGGGGGGCCAGAACGAGCACCAAAAGTGCCAATCGCAGGATATCCATCCCACCTCCGCTCTTCCCCCGGGCGCATGGTCGGGTTGAAAGGGTTAACAAAAGGTTAAAAGGACCTGTGCGTCCGGGAGGTTGATCTTGGGTGATGCATCGGGGAGACAGGTGGCAACGAGGGAGCCTGCCGATGTCTGACCTGAACCTGCAAACCCGCGACGGGCTGCCCGAGGCGCTTCGCGTCCTGCTGGAAGCCTTCCCGCGCGAGGTTTGGGAGGGCCACGAGAACTTCGGCCAGTTGGTCCGGTTCTGGCTGGACCGGCACATGATGTTCCGCGAGATGACACGCCGGATGCTGGCCGACACCGAGGGCTTCATCGACGGCACCGCCGAGTTCGAGCGGTACGCGCCGCGGCTGTCGCGGCTGGGCGGCAGCTTTCTGAACCAGCTGCACGGTCACCACCAGATCGAGGATATGCACTATTTCCCCCAGCTTGTCGGCATCGACGCCCGGATCGAGCGCGGGTTCGACATGCTGGAGACCGACCACCAGTTGATCGACCCGATGCTGAACCGCTTTGCCGACAAGGCGAACGTCTTGCTGACGGCGGATACGTCCGACGGACGGCGCGATGGGGCGGGCGCATTCCACGAGGAACTGACCGGCTTCGCGGGATTGCTGGAACGGCACCTGACGGACGAAGAGGACATCATCGTGCCGGTGATCCTTAAGTCCGGGTTCGACGGATAGGAGGCGGCGATGGGCGATCTTCCGGTGGTGGGGGCGCAACTGACGGGGCTGCTTCTGGACAGTCACCGCGACTGGCTGATCGAGAAGAACCGCGACCTTGAACTGCCCGAATATGCGATGGCCGACATCCTGCGTGCGCCGGATGCGCTGATCGCGAAGACGAAGGCAAAACTGGACGGGTGGACCGGGCGGCTGGGTGTGCACGGCCCGTTCCGGGGGTTCGAACTGGATGTCGCGGACAAGGAACTGCGCCCTGTGGTGCAGGCGCGGCTGCTGTCCTGCCTGTCGGCCTGCGAAAAGCTGGGAGCGGTGCAGATGGTGCTGCATTCGCCCTATGATCCGTGGGATCACGCCAACCTTGGCCACAAGCCGAAGGACCGCGAGCGTCGGGTCGCCGCGATCCTTGCGACGCTGGCGCCTGCGTTGCGGCGCGCCGAGGCGATCGGCGTGACGATCGTGCTGGAGAACATCAAGGACGTGGATCCGGCAGAGCGCGCGGCGGTGATCGCGGCGGCGGACAGCCCGGCGCTGCGGCTGTCGGTCGACACGGGGCACGCGAACTGGGCCCACCACGCCTGCGGGGCGCCGGATGCCGCCGGGTTCGTGGACGCGGCGGGCGCGTCGCTGTCGCACGTTCATTTGCAGGACACCGACGGCAGCCGCGATTGCCACTGGGCGCTGGGCGAGGGCAGCATCGACTTTGCCGCCGTCTT
This sequence comes from Psychromarinibacter halotolerans, assembly GCF_029168315.1. NCBI lineage: Bacteria > Pseudomonadati > Pseudomonadota > Alphaproteobacteria > Rhodobacterales > Paracoccaceae > Psychromarinibacter > Psychromarinibacter halotolerans. The sequence continues at coordinate 415,212 of NZ_JARGYD010000003.1, read as the reverse complement.
CGCGGCGCTGGACCGGTCGGCGGCACGGCCGCACCTGATCGTCGAGATCAACGACTTTTCGAAGGTGAAAGCCAGCGTCGCCCACCTGGCCGCATTGGGGCTGGCGCAGTAGGGGCTCTGCCCCCGCCGCCTTCGGCGGCTCCCCCGAGGTATTTCGGAAGAGAAGAAGGGCGCGCGGGCTATTCCGCCGCGACGTCGCGCGGGGCGGCGAGATCGACGATGTCGAACATGATGCGGTTCAGTTCGAAGTCCTTCGGGGTGTACACCCGGGCGACGCCCATCGCGCGCAGGCGGTCCGCGTCGTCTTCGGGGATGATGCCGCCCGCGATCACCGGAACATGGCCGAGCCCGGCGGCGCGCAGGCGGTCGGTGACATCCTCGATCAGCGGCAGGTGGCTGCCGGACAGGATCGACAGGCCAAGGACGTGCGGTTCTTCCTGCGCCACCGCATCGACGATGTCCGCCGGGGTCAGCCGGATGCCGTGGTAGCGGAAGTCCATGCCGCTGTCGCGGGCGCGGGCGGCGATCTGTTCGGCGCCGTTGGAATGGCCGTCGAGGCCCGGTTTCGCGATCAGCAGTTTCAGGCGGCGCCCGAGGCGGGCAGAGACGGCGTCGACGGCGGCGCGGATGTCGTCCAGCCCCTCGGTCCGGTTCGAGGGCGCGTCGGACACGCCGGTGGGGCCGCGATAATGGCCGAAGGTCTGGCGTATCACCTCGGCCCATTCGCCGGTGGTGGCGCCCGCCTTCGCGGCGGCGATCGAGGGGGGCATGATGTTGCTGCCGTCGGCTGCGGCGCGGTGCAGGTCGGACAGGGCAGCCTGTACGGCGGCCTCGTCGCGGGATGCGCGCCAGTCGGCGAGACGGGCGATCTGGTCGGCCTCGGCCTGCGGGTCGGCGGTCAGGATCGCGTCGCCCGCCGTCAGCGGCGAGGGTTCGGCTCCGGTGTAGCGATTGACGCCGATCACGGTGGTTTCGCCGGTTTCGATCCGGGCGATGCGGGCGGCGTTCGCCTCGACCAGCTGGCGTTTCATGTGGTCGATCGATTCCATCGCGCCGCCCATTGCGTCGATCTGCGCCAGTTCGGCGCGGGCGCCGGCCTTCAGCGTCTCGACCTTCGCGGTGACCGCCGGGTTGCCGTCGAACAGGTCGCCGAATTCCAGCAGGTCGGTCTCGTAGGCGAGGATCTGTTGCATCCGCAGCGACCACTGCTGGTCCCACGGGCGGGGCAGTCCCAGCGCCTCGTTCCACGCGGGCAATTGCACGGCGCGGGCGCGGGCGTTCTTGGACAGGGTGACCGCGAGCATCTCCAGCAGGATGCGGTAGACGTTGTTTTCGGGCTGCTGTTCGGTCAGGCCGAGCGAGTTGACCTGAACGCCGTAGCGGAAGCGGCGGTACTTCGGGTCCTCGACGCCATAGCGGTCGGCGGTGATCTCGTCCCACAATTCGACGAAGGCGCGCATCTTGCACATCTCGGTGACGAAGCGGATGCCGGCGTTCACGAAGAACGAGATGCGGCCGACCATTTCGGGAAAGTCGGCGGCGTCGACCTTGCCCTGCAGGTCGTCCAGCACCGCGATGGCGGTGGCCAGCGCGAAGGCGAGTTCCTGCTCGGGCGTCGCGCCGGCTTCTTGCAGGTGGTAGGAACACACGTTCATCGGGTTCCATTTCGGCAGGTGCACCCGCGTCCACGCGGCGACGTCGGTGATCATGCGCAGGCTGGGTTTCGGCGGGCAGATATAGGTGCCGCGGCTGAGGTATTCCTTGACGAGATCGTTCTGAACCGTGCCTTGAAGCGCCGCGATGTCGGCGCCCTGTTCCTCGGCCACCGCGATGTACAGCGCCAGCAGCCAAGGCGCCGTGGCGTTGATCGTCATCGACGTGTTCATCTGGTCCAGCGGGATCCGGTCGAACAGCGCGCGCATGTCGCCAAGGTGCGCCACGGGAACGCCGACCTTGCCGACCTCGCCGCGGGCAAGGACATGGTCGCTGTCATAGCCGGTCTGGGTCGGCAGGTCGAAGGCGACGGACAGGCCGGTCTGCCCCTTTTCCAGGTTCGAGCGGTACAGCGCGTTGGACGCGGCAGCCGTGGAGTGACCCGCATAGGTGCGGAACAGCCAAGGGCGGTCTTTCTGCGGTTGGGTCATCCTGGCCTCCGTCGAATCCGGTGCGCAACAAAATTACACGAAACCGCTTCTAGCCGGAATATTGATGCGATGTCAATCTGCCGCGTTGCAGCGAAAAGGATCATGAGGCCGGAATCAGAAAAGCGCCGGCCCCTGATGGGACCGGCGCGTTTTTTCGTGTTCGCGGTGGCGCGGTGCGCTTAGGGCGCGTCGTCGCCTTCGCCGCTGACCGACGACACCTGCCGCGCGATGTACAGCTGGTCGCCCATCATCTCCATCAGGTCGAACTGTTCCTCGACGAAGTCGATATGCTCTTCCTCGTCCTTGAGGATGCGCATGAACAGTTCGAAGCTGCCGAGATCGCCGGCCTCTTGGCACTCGCGGGCGGCCTTGTCGTAGTACTCGCGGGCCTCCAGCTCCATTTTTTGCTGGGTTTCGAAGATGTGGCGCACGTTCTTCGGCTCTTCGATCTTGTCCAGCGTCTGGACATCGGCCTTGCCTTCAAGGAACAGGATGCGCGTGAGGAAGTCGTTGGCGTGGCCGCGTTCCTCGTCGATTTCTTCGCGCATGCGGGTCGCGAGGCGGTCGATGCCCCAGTCGTCCAACGCACGTTCCTGGTAGATGTACGTGTTGACCGTCGTGAGCTCCATCGTCAGCGCGCGCTGGAGGTGCTTCAGCGATACTTTCTGGCCTTTCATTTCGGGGTTCCCCTCTTTTTATTAGAGTGATCTTTCGGTGCCACAACGCCGCGCCCCGCTTCATCGTTCCGAAGGCTGACGGGAAAGGATGTCGCAGGCTGCGAATCGATGTAGAGGGGCGGGCATGTTCCGGGCCGTCGAAATTCCGCTTTGGCTGCTGATCTTGGTCCTGCTGTTCGCGGCGGTGACCTTTCTCAGCCATTTCCTGTTCCCCTCGGTCCGCTGGTTCTTCCGCCGGCGGATGGAGCGGGCGGTTGCCGAACTGAACAAGCGGCTGCAGCGTCCGATCCAGCCGTTCAAGCTGGCGCGGCGTCACGACACGATCCAGCGTCTGGTGTATGACCGCGAGGTTCTGGCAGCGGTGACCGAACACGCGGCCGAGGAAGGCATCCCCGAGAACGTCGCGATGGAACGGGCGCGCCGCTATGCGCGCGAGATCGTGCCGTCGTTCTCTACGGTGGTGTATTACCGCTTCGCCACGCGGGCCGCGCGCTGGCTCAGCCGCAAGCTGTACGACGTTCGCGTGGACGAACGCAGCCGCGCCGCGCTGGAACGGGTCGACCCGGACGCGACCGTGATCTTCGTGATGAACCACAGGTCCAACATGGACTACGTGCTGATCACCTATCTGGTGGCCGAAAACTCGGCGCTGTCCTACGCGGTGGGGGAATGGGCGCGGGTCTGGCCGTTGTCGTGGCTGATCCGGTCGATGGGGGCCTACTTCATCCGGCGCAAATCGCGGAACGCGCTCTATCGGCGGGTGCTGGCACGGTACGTCCAGATGGCGACCGAGGCAGGTGTGACGCAGGCGTTCTTTCCCGAGGGCGGGCTTTCGCTGGATGGGCGGATCGGGACCCCGAAGCTGGGATTGCTGAGCTACGTGCTGGCGGATTTCGACCCCGAAGAGGGGCGCGACGTCGTCTTCGTTCCGGTTGCACTGAACTATGACCGGGTGATCGAGGACCGCGTGCTGACCGAGGCTGCCGCGCATGGCGAGCGGCGGTTCCGGGCGTCGATCGCGCAGTCGCTCTGGTTCCCCATCCGCTACACGTGGCGCCGGTTGCGCAAGCGGGCAGTGCGGTTCGGGCAGGTCGGTGTGCGGTTCGGGGCGCCGATGTCGATGCGGCGCTACATGCGTCAGCATCCCGGCGCGTCGGTCAAGGCGGTCGGGGAAGAGCTGCGCAACCGGGTGCGGGTGGTGTTGCCGGTACTGGCGGTTCCGCTGACCGCCTTCATCGTCGCCCGGGCCGGCGGCACGATCAGCCGCGCCGACCTGCGGGCGCGGGCGTCGATGCTGCTGACGCAGCTTTCCAACCCGCTTGTCGAGGGCGACGCCGACGAAGTGCTGCGCGTCGGGCTTGCCAGCCTGACCTCTCGCCGCATTCTGCGCGAGTCCGGCGATTTCATACTGTCTGTCCCGGAAAATGCTTCGCTTTTAGACTATTACGCCAATTCGGTGGCTTGGGTCTTTGAACGATCCGAGAAGGGACGCATGGATGTCGGGAAATCGGCAGAGACATAAAATTACAAAATAAGCATCAACAGTATTGCATAATTACTCTTCCGTCTCTATCCGATAGGGAGGCGGCGCGATTCTGCGCCGCCGCATGGATCGGCAAGGAGACCCGACGATGGCCCTGGACAGCACCCCGGCCCCAGCCGGATACGACGCGCCGCAGAAAGACCTCTATGAGGTTGGCGAGATGCCCCCGATGGGCCACGTGCCCAAGCAGATGTATGCATGGGCAATCCGCCGCGAGCGGCATGGCGAACCCGAACAGTCTATGCAGGTCGAGGTGGTGGATACCCCCACGCTCGACAGCCACGAGGTGCTGGTTTTGGTGATGGCCGCGGGCGTCAACTACAATGGCGTCTGGGCCGGGTTGGGCATTCCGATTTCGCCGTTCGACGTCCACGGGGCGGAATACCACATCGCGGGGTCGGACGCGTCCGGCATCGTCTGGGCCGTCGGTGACAAGGTCAAACGCTGGAAGGTGGGGGACGAGGTCGTCATCCACTGCAATCAGGACGATGGCGATGACGAGGAATGCAACGGCGGCGACCCGATGTTTTCCGCGTCGCAGCGGATCTGGGGTTATGAGACTCCGGACGGCAGTTTTGCCCAGTTCACGCGGGTGCAGGCGCAGCAGTTGATGCCGCGACCGAAGCACCTGACGTGGGAGGAAAGCGCCTGCTACACGCTGACGCTGGCCACCGCCTACCGGATGCTGTTCGGGCACGAACCCCATGACCTGAAGCCGGGCCAGAATGTTCTGGTCTGGGGCGCGTCGGGCGGGCTGGGCAGCTTTGCGATCCAGTTGATCAACACGGCGGGCGCCAACGCCATCGGCGTGATCTCGGACGAGGACAAGCGTGACTTCGTCATGTCGCTGGGCGCCAAGGGCGTGATCAACCGCAAGGATTTCGACTGCTGGGGCCAACTGCCCGAGGTGAACACGGACGCCTACAAGCAGTGGTTCGCCGAGGTCCGCAAGTTCGGCAAGGCGATCTGGGAGATCACCGGCAAGGGCGTGAACGTCGACATGGTCTTCGAACACCCCGGAGAGGCGACGTTCCCGGTGTCCACCTTCGTCGTGAAGAAGGGCGGCATGGTCGTCATCTGCGCCGGCACCACCGGCTATAACCTGACGATGGACGCCCGCTATGTCTGGATGCACCAGAAACGCATCCAGGGGTCGCACTTCGCCCACCTGAAACAGGCGTCTGCGGCGAACAAACTGATGGTCGAACGGCGCATCGACCCCTGCATGTCCGAAGTCTTCCCGTGGGCGGAAATCCCGGCCGCCCATACGAAGATGCGGCGTAACGCGCACCTGCCGGGCAACATGGCGGTGTTGGTCCAAGCCCCCACCACGGGCCTGCGTACGCTGGAGGACGTGCTCGAAGCCGGTTCCCCACGCTAGGCTTCGCGCTGCTTCGACCATGACGCCGGCGGACCCGCACGGTCCGCCGGCGTTTATCTTTTCTTTCCGGCGGTTTGTGACTTTCCAATCGGTTGAGGTGCGACGCCTCCCCATTTTCGGGGAGTACCAAAATGCGAATGGATGCGCCTATGCTGGGCCAAGTATGCTCAGTCCCAAGCTTAATCTTAAGCTTCCGTTAACCTTTCGTGTGGAGAGTTTGTTTTGGCAAATGACTGGATACTCGACGTGCTCGCGGACCTGAGGGCCTTCGCCGATAAGAACGGGCTCTCTGAAACGGCAGATCAGCTTGGGGATGCAACGCTGATCGCCGCTGTGGAGCTTGCGTCGGCGAAGGGGAGGCAGCCGGAAACAGCGGCACGGCATGAAAGGACGGCTGGACTCGTTTATTGATCTTCTGCAGGGCACGCGCGACTTCGACGAGTTGCAAAAGCACCTGAAGGGCCTGCGTGACATGTTCGATATCGAGCATGTCACCTATCACTCGGTAAACAGCACCGGCCACCAGTACGCCTCTACCACCTATTCCGCCGATTGGTCCGTCCAGTATTTCGGCGAGGATTACGCCCGCATCGATCCGGTGGTGCAGGGCTGTTTCCGGCGTTTCCACCCCGTCGACTGGCGCCAGCTGGACTGGTCCGGCAAGTCCGCCCGCGATTTCATGGGCGAGGCGCGCGCCGCTGGCGTCGGAACGCACGGCTTCTCGGTTCCGATTCGAGGGCCGTCGGGACAGTTCGCCCTGTTTACCATTTCCGACGCCCGCCGGGATTCCGAGTGGGAACTGTACACCACCGAACACACGCGCGAGCTGATCCTTGCGGCGCATTACGTGAACCAGAAGGCGCTGCAACTGGAGCGGGGGTCGGACGAGACCAAGGTGCAGAACCTCAGCCCGCGCGAGATCGACGTCTGCACCCTTCTGGCCATGGGCCAAAGCCGCGCGCAGGCGGCCGAGGCGCTGGGCATCAGCGAGCATACGCTGCGCGTTTATATCGAAAGCGCCCGGTTCAAGCTGGGCGCGTCGAACACGATCCACGCCGTCGCCAAGGCGCTGTCGATGGGCCTGCTGGTGATCTGATCCGCGATGCACCGCGCCGTTGGTTAGCGACGCGTTAACAAGCCGAAAGCAGCCTGAGTTGCAGTTTTCCTGCACTGAGGCGTTCCATGCTCCGTTACATCTATGGCGAGGACCTGTCCCGCTTTCCCCTGCTGCGCGACACCATGTTCCAAGATCGTGCCACGCAGTTCCGTGACCGTCTTGGCTGGGAGGTGACGGTGGACGACGCGGGTGAAGAACGCGACAGCTATGACGCGATGAACCCGATCTACGCGATCTGGGAGCGTCCCGACGGCCGCCACGGCGGGTCGATGCGGTTCCTGCCCACTGTGGCCGACACGATGGTGAACGACCACTTCCGCCACCTTGCCGGGGCCGAGATCCGGACGCCGCTGATCTGGGAATGCACCCGCTTTTGCCTTGCCCCGGATGCCGAACCGCGCGTGTCCTCGGCGCTGATGCTGGCGGCGCTGGAAGTCGGGCTGAACTTTCACCTCACCGATCTGGTCGGCGTGTTCGACGCGCGCATGGTGCGGGTCTATCGCAGGCTGGGCTGGGAACCGACGGTGTTGGGGTCCGAAGGATCGGGCCGCGCGGCGATCAGCGTCGGGCTGTGGGCCTGCACCCACGACGTGCTGCCGGTTCTGCTGGACCGGGCGGGCATCTCGGCGGCGTTCAGCCAAGCGTGGTTCGACCAGTCGTTCGGGCTGAAACCGATGCCGCTTGCGGCCACCGGCTAAGCCGGCTTGATGGCCGCTTGGGGCGGGGGGATCTTTCATCTTCATGCGGTGAAATCCGATTCCCTCCCCCCGCCGGTTGGCATAGGGTCTGCGCATGGCGCTGCCCGCAGTACAATTCTCCGATGATCAGGCCGAGGCCTTCGACAGCGTCACCGAAATGCTTCGGGGCGCTGGCGTCGATCTTGTGGACGGGTCGCTGTCGCCGATGGCCGAGGGTCGCCAAAGCATCGCCGCCGTGATCGGCAAGGCCGGCTCCGGCAAGACCATGCTGCTGGCGCAGCTGACCGACGCGCTGCAGGAAGCGGGCGTCGAGATCGTCTCGGGCGACTGGGAAGGCAAACGCCGCAAGGACCGGCGCACGCTTGCGATCCTTGCGCCGACGAACAAGGCCGCCAGCGTTCTTCGCAACCGGGGCGTGCCCGCGACGACGATCCACCGCATCCTGTACACTCCGGTCTACGACCCCGAGTACGAGAAGATCGCCGAGTGGCTGGCCGGCAATGGCGACCGTCCCGAGATCGAGGGGCTGACCGACATCGCGCTGGACCGGGCGCGGGCGTTCTACGAGACGAACAAGTCGATCCCCGGCGCGCTGGCGGCGGCGGGATTGCGCGGGTCTGATTTCATCCGGGGCTGGAAGCGGCGCGAAGACCCGCTGGACGTGGGTTTCGTCGACGAGGCCTCGATGCTGGACGACCGGCTGTACGACGACCTGAAAGAGATCTTCCCGACGCTGCTGCTGTTCGGCGACCCGGCGCAGCTGGCGCCCGTGGGCCAGTCGGGCGAGATGGTGTTCGACCGGTTCGAGGGCAAGCGGCGGCTGGAGCTAAGCCGCATCCACCGGCAGGCCGAGGGCAACCCGATCCTCGACCTTGCCCATGCACTCGCCGACGACAGCCTTGGGTTCGAGCAGTTCGAGCGCATGGTCGAGGATGCCGCGCGCCGCGACGACCGGGTGGTGGTGACGCCCCGAGTGGACGCCAGCCTGATGGCCCGTTCGCCGGTGCTGGTGTGGCGCAACAAGACCCGCGTGCGGCTGATTTCGGCGTTCCGGTCGGCCTATGGCGCGCGGCCAGACGAACTTTTGCCCGGCGAGCCGCTGATTTGCGACGGGCTGGAATTACCGCTGAAACACCGCAAGCGCCGCATCGACCTTGAAGCGCGGGGTCTGATCAAGGGCGCGCAGGTCGTGTTCATGCGGCCCGGCCGCAAGCCCGGTTTCGCGCATCTTCACGTCATGGGGGCCGAAGACCCGCAGTTGTCCGTCGCCTCGATCATCAAGATCGAGATGCCGAACGAAGAAGAACCCTTCATCCCGTCCGCCGCCACGATGGGGGCCGCGTTCCTGCATGGGGCCGCCGTGACCATCCACAAGGCGCAGGGCAGCCAGTGGCCTGACGTGCAGGTGTTCGCACCAGACCTCTGGGCCGCCGCGCAGGCTGGACGGGTCGAGGCGGGTATTCCGCTGTGGAAGCGGCTGGCATATGTCGCGATCACCCGCGCGCAGGAACGGCTGTATTGGGTGACACGCTATCGGCTGGCGCGCCCAAGCGGGCCGCTGACGACCGACGATCTGAAGGCGCCGGCGGCGCCACTTGAACTGCAGAGGGAGGAACAGGAATGACAGGGACGATCCTGATTACCGGCGCAAGCTCGGGCATAGGACAGGCAACGGCAGAGTATTTTGCCGAACAGGGCTGGACCGTGGGCGCGCTTGCCCGCCGCGCCGAGCCGCTCGAGGAGATGGCCGCGAAGAACGACCTGATCATCCCGCTGCCGGCGGACGTCAGCGACCCGGATGCCGTCGACAAGGCGTTCGCGACCTTCGTGGAAAAGGCCGGGCGGCTGGACGTCCTGTTCAACAACGCCGGCATGTTCGGCGTGGCCGAGCTGATCGACGATGTGCCGCTGGACGTGTGGAACAACGTGGTGAACGTGAACCTGCACGGGATGTTCCTGTGCGCGCGGGCGGCCTTCGGCCTGATGCGCAAGCAGGACCCGCGCGGCGGACGGATCATCAACAACGGGTCGATTTCGGCCCACGTCCCGCGTCCGAACTCGGTGTGCTACACGACGACCAAGCACGCGATCACCGGCATGACCAAGGCGCTTAGTCTCGATGGCCGCGATCTGGACATCGGCTGCGGTCAGATCGACATCGGCAACGCCCGCACCCCGATGGTCGCCGCGCAGCACGAACGTGCGATTGCGGCGGGGACCAAGCCCGACCCGTCGATGGACGTCAGCAACGTGACGGACGCGATCTGGTTCATGGCGACGCGCGACCTAGAGGCCAACGTCCAGTTCATGACGGTGATGGCACGCGAGATGCCCTACATCGGGCGCGGCTGAACGCGGCCCGGGATCGTCCGGCTCTTGGCGCCGGACGGTCAGCTTGACTGGCCGGATTTTTCCAGCTGCGAGCGCAGTTCTTCCGCCTCGGTCCGGGCGTCGCGCAGCCCGTCCATCGCGGCGGACAGTTCCGCCTCGGTTTGGTGCAAGGTGTTGGTCAGGTCCTGCTCGCGCTGCTGATAGTAGGCAACCGCCTGATCGCGCTGTTCTTCGGCCTCGTGCAACTGCTGCGCCAGCTTGTCCAGCTCGCCCATTTCCGAGCCTTTCACCCGCACGAAGCGGTGGATCAGCCAGTGGGCGAACCAGCCCAGCACGAAGGCGACGAACAGGATGACGGCCGTCAGGGCGATGAATTCGGTGCGGTTCATTCGGTGTCTTCCTACTCGGCTATGTCCTCGGGCCGTCTAACCGGCGGCGTGGTGGGCATGTCGGGATCAACGGGCAAAGTCTCGGTGTCCGGGGCGTCATCTTCGCTGACCTCTTCATCGGCCTCATCCGCCGCGGCATCCGTGTCTTCTTCCGGTGCCGCAGCGTCTGCGTCTGCCTCTGCGTCCGCCTCGTCCGACGCGGCTGCGTCGTCTGCCGACTCGTCCGTCGCGTCAGTCTCGGCTTCGGCGGTCTCGTCGTCCTCCGTGGCCTCGGCGACATCTTCCTCGCGCAGGCGCAGCGTGAACTCGATACGGCGGTTTTCCTCGCGGCCTTCTTCCGACCCGTTGTCGGCGATCGGCTGTTCCTCGCCATAGCCGCGCGCGGTCAGGTTGGCGGTCAGAACGCGGCGGGCCATCAGGGCTTCCAGCACGGCCTCGGCCCGGCGCTGCGACAGGCCAAGGTTCATCGCCTCGCGGCCTTGGCTGTCGGTGTGTCCACCGATCTCCATCGGCACGGCGGTGCAGTCTTCCATCACCTCGGCGATGCGGTCGATGGACACCCGTGCGGCGCTGTCGATGTCGGCAGAGCCGGGAGCGAAGGTGATCTTGCGCGCGGCGAGGATCGCGTTGATGGCGTCGACGCATTCCTCGGGCGTTGGCAGGGTTTCCTCGGGTTCCTCGACCTCGTGGTAGGTCACATTGATCGTGATGTTGGCCGACGCGCCCAGCTGGTCGCCCAGAATACGGGCGATCTCGGCGCGGGCGTCCGGGTTGTCGGTGTCGCCGCGCACGGTGATGTTCTCGGGCTGCACCACAAGCGCGCCGTTGGTCAGGTTCGACAGGGCCTCCAGCCCCGAGAACACCCGCCCCGACCAGCCCATCGGCAGATCCTCGGCGGTGCGCATCGTGCCCCGAACCTCGGCGGTCGAGAACCGGGCGCGGGCAAAGCTTTCGACCGCTTCGCGCAACCGCGCGTCGTTCACGCGACCGCGCAGTTGCAGCAGGCCTTCCGGCGACAGGGTGGCGACGAACTCGGGGCGGACGTCGCCCGCGTCGTTGCCAGCGCCGTCGTTTTCCGGCGGGGTCGGCAGCACCGCGTCAAGGCTGAACACCTCGGGCAGGGCGGCTTCCAGTTCGCCGACAACGGTGTCGAAGGTCGTCTGGTCGGTGCCGACGGGGGCGGTCAGGCTGACGTCCGCGTCCGAGAACGACAGCGTCCCGCCGTTCAGCCGCGCGACGGCGTCGATCCCGGCGGTCACCGCATCGGGCCAGCGCGGCGACGGCACGCCAAGCCCAAGGGTGCAGGTGGCCGTGCCCTGCAGGCCAGCCGCCGCGGCGGCGGCAAGGATGCGGGCGCGCCCGTCCTCGGTGTGGGCCGAGCACGCGTCGAAGCGCCCGCCATCCTCGTCCATCAGGAAGCGCAGGGTAAACGGCGTGATAACCGGGCGCGGTGCGCTGATGTCCAACGTCAGCGTCACGCTGTCCGGAACCTCTGCCCGCAGCGCCTCTTGCAGGGCGCGCCGCTGGTCGGCGCTGTCGGAAATCGCGGTGATCTCGACCGAGCCGGGCGACACCGAAATTTTCGAGCGGGGCAGGCGGGCCAGTGCCTCGAGCGAATAGGTCATCGCCGGGCCCCAGCCTTCGGGCACCGGGTAATCGGCGCTTTCCAGCAGGTCCGTCACCTGTGCCCGACCGGCGATTTCCTGCAGCAGGTCGGACACGGCTTCGCGGTCCATCGCGTCGGGCACCAGACCGATCAGCGACACGCCGTCCGCGTTGCGCAGGATCTCGATCGAGAATTCGGGCGGTTGGATCGGGTCGGGGGACGTCACCTCCATCCCGTCGATCACGCGGGTGGCGTCGACCACGTTCCCGGCCAGCGACAGGGCCTGAAACCGCGTCGCTTCATCCGGGGCGGTACCGCTGAGTCGTACCTGAAGGCCGTCGACCGAGACGGACGCCCAGTCCAGCCCGCCTTCGAGGAACAGGGTGTCGATCTCGCGTTGTGACGTGCGTTCGATGCGGCCCACCATTAGGGCCGCCGCGCTGACGGCGCCGGTGGCGGCAATCGCGAAGGCGGCGATGGTGGCAATCAAAGAGGATTGGCGCATGGACTGTTCGGGTGTCCGTTCCGTTGGTCTGCCGGGTCTAATAGGCGGATCGGCAAAAAGCTGCAATCATGCCAGCAAGGCGGCGGCGAGAAACAGCGCAGGGATCAGCCCCGCGTCGCGGTTGGACCGGAACAGCGTCAGGCAGATGTCGCCGTCGTCGATGTCCAGCTTGCGCAGCTGCCACGCCATGTGCCAGCCCATCGCCCACGGGCCGCCAAGGGCAATGACCAGCGCCAGCAGGTTCGCGTCCGGGACAAGGGCAAGGATGACAGCGAAGGCAAACAGCGTGACGGTCAGGGCAAGGAACGCCTGAAGGTAGGTCGCGGTGCGTTCGCCGAACAGGCGGGCGGTGGACTTCACGCCGATCAGGGCGTCGTCTTCCTTGTCCTGATGGGCGTAGATCGTGTCGTAGAACAGCGTCCACGCGATGCCGCACAGGTACAGCGGCAGCTGCGCCCAGTGGAAGCCGCCGGTGACGGCGGTCCATGCCAGCACCGCGCCCCAGTTGAAGGCAAGGCCAAGGAAGATCTGCGGCCACCATGTAAAGCGTTTGGCGAAGGGGTAGATGCACACCAGCGCCAGCGACGCGATGCCAAGCGCGATCGCCTCGACCGGGAAGGTCAGCAGGATTGCGAAGGCGATCAGCGACTGGATCGCCATCCAAGCGACGGCCTGCTTCACGCTCACCTGTCCCGACGGGATCGGTCTGGAGGCCGTCCGGGCGACCTTGCCGTCGAAGTTTCGGTCGGTGATGTCGTTCCACGTACAGCCCGCGCCGCGCATCAGCACCGCGCCGACGCCGCAGCCCGCCATCACCCACGCGGCGTGCCATGAAAACCCGCCCTGCCACAGCGAGGCCAGCAGTGCCGACCACCAGCATGGCAGCAGCAGCAGCCACGTTCCGATCGGACGGTCCGCCCGGGACAGCCGCAGGTAGGGCCGCGTCCACGCCGGGGCGTGCCGGTCGACCCAGTTTCCCTTCACCGCGTCCGCAACGGTGCCGGTCGTGGTGTCTGGTGCTTCGCTCATCGCTCGCCTATCTGTGCGGTCATGGTCAGGCTCTATGTAGATCACCCGCTTCACCCGGGACAACCGGTCCCTCTGTCTCGTGATCAGTCGCATTACCTGTTCGGGGTGATGCGGATGAAGGAAGGCGACGACCTTCTGGTGTTCAACGGACAAGATGGCGAGTTCCGCTGCACCGTATCGGCGGTGCACAAGAAAGACGGCATCCTGACCGCGGTCGAGCAGACCCGGCCGCTGCAAATGCCGCCGGACCTGTGGCTGTTGTTCGCGCCGATCAAGAAGCAGCGCACCGATTTCATCGTCGAGAAGGCGGCAGAGATGGGGGCGGCGCGGATCATGCCGGTCCAGACCGATCACACCAATTCCGAACGCATCCGGCAGGACCGGCTTCAGGCCCACGCGGTCGAGGCGGCGGAACAATGCGGCGGCACCTATGTGCCCGAGGTCACCGATCTTGCGAAGCTGGACACCGTGCTGGACGGTTGGCCCGAGGACCGGCAACTGGTGTTCTGCGACGAGGCGACCGTGGGGTTGCAACAGGCGTTGTCGGGCGGGGTGGGCAAGTGGGCGATCCTGATCGGTCCCGAAGGCGGATTTTCCCAGCGCGAGCGCGACCGCCTGACGTCCTTGCCCTTCGTGCACATCATCAGCCTTGGCCCGCGCATCCTGCGCGCCGACACTGCCGCCGTCGCAGCCATCACCCTGTGGCAGCAGGCGCTGGGCGACTGGTAGGCGCGGGGAAATTGCGGCCAGAATGGACTTTGGCCACCGATTTCGCCAAATTGACGCCGGGATTGCGGGGTATCGTCCGCCGCAGCCGTTGGTAGACCACAGGTGGACATGTCGTTCATCCGACCCGAACTGAAGCAGAAATTCTGGCGCTGGCGCGAGGTCTTGCTGGGCGTCTTCATCGCCTGTTGCGGGATGTTGTGGGCGGTGACGGAAAGCGGCGTGCTTGCGGCCATCGGAACCTCGCTGGCCATTGTCGGGGCGCTGATCACCTTCGCGGGCTTCCAGCGCACACGTTTCCGTGTGGGCAGCGACGGGCCCGGCGTCGTGACCGTGGACGAGCGGCAAGTGACCTATTACGGGCCGCTCGACGGTGGATCGGTGTCGATCGACTCGCTGGTCCGGGTCGAGCTTGACCCGGCCGCGAAACCCCATGCTGTCTGGGCTTTGACCGACTCGACCGGGCTGACCGTCGAGATCCCGACACAGGCGCGCAATGCAGAGATGCTGTTCGACGTTTTCTCGGCACTGGACGGAATCCGCACCGAGAACATGCTGGCGCAACTGCGCAGCAATCCGACCGAGCGGGTTCGCATATGGGACGCGGGGCGTCGGCGGCTGCATTGACTTCGCGCTGAAAACGCCGCAGGTCTGCCTTCATATCGAAGGCAAGACAAAGGCGCGCGCCCATGTCCATTCCCCAGTCGGGCGGCGGCCCCATCGAACGTCACGAACAGCTGGCCGAGTATCTCGCCGACGGGTGCAAGCCCAAGGCCGACTGGCGGATCGGGACCGAGCACGAGAAATTCGGCTATTGCAAGGACACGCACAAGCCGCTGCCCTATGAAGGCGAGCGGTCGATCCGCGCCATCCTTGAAGGTCTGCGCGACCGTTATGGCTGGGCCGAGGTGAACGAGGGCGGCAAGCTGATCGGCCTGACCAAGGACGGCGCCAACGTCAGCCTAGAGCCCGGTGGCGCGCTGGAACTGTCGGGCGCACCGCTTGAGACGATTCACCAGACCTGCGACGAGGTGAACGAGCACCTGCGCGAGGTCAAATCCATCGCGGACGAGATCGGCGTTGGCTTCATCGGCCTTGGCGCCGCGCCCGAATGGACGCATGACGAGATGCCGCTGATGCCGAAGGGGCGGTACAAGCTGATGGATGCCTACCAAAGCACCGTCGGCACCACCGGCACCACGATGATGCGCCGCACCTGTACGGTTCAGGTCAACCTCGACTTCGGGTCCGAGGCGGACATGGTCCAGAAGATGCGCGTCGCCATCGCGTTGCAGCCGGTGGCCACCGCTTTGTTCGCGAACTCGCCCTTCTTCGAGGGCAAGCCGAACGGCATGAAATCCTATCGCAGCTGGGTCTGGCGCAACATGGATCCGGCGCGCACCGGCATGGTGCCCTTCGTGTTCGAGGACGGTTTCGGTTTCGAACGCTGGGTGCAGTACGCCTTGGATGTGCCGATGTATTTTGTCTACCGCGACGGAAAATACATCGACGCGCTGGGCATGTCGTTCCGCGACTTCCTGAAGGGCGAACTGCCGGCTTTGCCGGGCGAGAAGCCGACCTTGTCGGACTGGGCCGATCACCTGACGACCCTGTTCCCCGAAGCCCGCGTGAAGAAATTCATCGAGATGCGCGGCGCCGACGGCGGCCCGTGGCGGCGGCTGTGCGCGCTGCCCGCGCTGTGGGTCGGACTGACCTATGACCAGACGGCGCTGGACGCGGCATGGGACCTGGTCAAGGACTGGGACGCCGAAACGCGCGAGGCCTGGCGGGTCGGTGCGGGCGAGCAGGGGCTGGATGCCGTCGTCGGTGGCCGCCGGATGCAGGATCTTGCCCGCGAGGTCGTGGACATTGCCCGCGGCGGCCTGAAGGCGCGGGCCCGCCCCGGCCTTGGCGGAATGGTGCAGGACGAACGCCATTTCCTTCACGCGCTGGAAGACAGCATGGAGAATGGCAAGGTCCCGTCGGACGAACTGCTGGACAGGTACAACGGCGACTGGGCTGGCGATCTGTCGAAGATCTACGGCGAGTATTCCTACTGACCCGATCCGCCTAGCGGAAGAAACAGGTCGTTCCGGCCCACAGCGTGTCGATCGGAGTGGCCGCATCGTTGTCGGGCAACAGGCCGTAGATCCCGTCTGCCTCGAACTCTACGCCCAGCGTGGTGGGCTGGAACGGGCCGTAGCCGCCGTTTTCCAGCTGCGCCCGCGTGACCCCGGCCGACAGACCGTTCGCTGCCGCGACGCGCGGGTCGTCGGTTGTCCAGCCGACGAAGTTGCCGGTCTGGAACAGCAGGGTGATCCGGTCGTACTGCACGATCTGCAGCGGCCCGGCCCCGCATTCCGGGTTGGTCATGCTGTTCGCGGGGGGTGCGCCCAACACCCGGGTGACAGCTGTCAGCACGCCGTCCTGCGCCCGACCGAAATCGATCCTCAGGGGATTGCCCGCGATCGCCAGACCGTTCGCATCCGGCCGCAGGTCCGTGGTGCCGCCGCGTGTCGTGACCTCGGTCCCGCCGCAGGCGGCCAGCAAAAGCAGGGCGCAGGCGGCAAGGATGCGGGTCATCTACTTCGGGCTCCGCTTCGCGAGGATACGCTGTAGCGTCCGGCGGTGCATGTTCAGCCGCCGCGCGGTTTCCGAGACGTTGCGGTCGCACAGTTCATAGACCCGCTGGATATGCTCCCACCGGACACGGTCGGCGCTCATCGGGTTCTCGGGCGGCGGCGGCAGTTCGTCGCCGCGGGCCAGAAGCGCGTTGGTGATGTCGTTGGCGTCGGCGGGCTTGGACAGATAGTCGGTCGCGCCGATCTTCACCGCGGCCACGGCGGTGGCGATGGCGCCATAGCCCGTCAGCACCACGATACGGCTGTCGGGGCGGCGTTCGCGCAGCACCTCGACCACGTCCAGCCCGTTGCCGTCTTCCAGCCGCAGGTCGACCACGGCATAGGCTGGCGGACGGGCGGTGGCGATGGCGCGACCGGCGGCGACGGACTCGGCCATCTCGACCTCGAAGCCGCGCTTCTCCATCGCGCGCGCAAGGCGGCGCAGGAAGGGTTCGTCATCGTCAACCAGAAGAAGCGAGCGGTCGTCCCCAAGTTCAGTCGCATCCCGATCCTGCACGTCGGCCTCCATCCCTCGCATTCAGTCAGGCGAATTTAGTTAACTCTTCGAAGATGGTCAATTTGCAGCCGCCGTCCGAATGAAGCAGGCAGAGCGCGAGGCGATCTCTTCCGGCGTCGTGTCGCGGCTGAAATAGTCCACTGTCCCGTGACCGGGCAGGACCAGATAGCTGTAGGCCGTGTGGTCGACGAGATAGAACGCGTCGTCCGCCTCGTGCGGACGGAAGTACACCTTGAAGGCATCGGCGGCGGCCTTCACTTGCTCGGGCGAACCGGTCAGCCCCACCATGTCCGGGTGCATCCAGCTGGCATACTGGTCGACGACCTCGGGGGTGTCGCGGGCCGGATCGACGGTGATGAACACCGGCTGAAATTCCAGCCCCTCGGCCTGCACGAGGTCGGTCGCCTCGGCATTGCGGGCGGTGTCGGTGGGGCAGACATCGGGGCAATTGGTATAGCCGAAGTACAGCAGGCTGGGCCGCGTGATCACATCTGCGTCAGTAACCGCCGTTTCGGACCCGTCGACCAGCGTGAACGGCCCGCCCAGAGCGTCCGCCAGACCCGGCCCGGTTCCGGCCCGGCAATCGGCGAAAAGGTCGCTGGCGCCGCCCCACGTCGCATAGAACGTCCCGCCGATCAGCGCGACGGCGGCCGTGGCGGCGACAAGCGCATATGTCCGGGTCGATGCCATAGGTCGCGGGCCCGCCTGCGTTGATCTGTGGTCGGGGCGGGCTTAACAAGGTTCGCAACCGTCATCCAGAGGCAGTCCATGCCCGATACACACCGCGGCCTGTTGGCGAACGAAATCCGCAACCGTTGGGTCCGTCTGCGGACGCTGGTGATGCTGCGCTGGTTCGCCATCGGCGGCCAGTTCGCTGCGCTGGCCGTCGGTCTGACCTTCTTCGACCTGCGGCTGGAACTGGGCTGGTGCTTCGTCGCCATCGGCGCGTCGGTGATCGCCAACCTGGTGATGAATTTCGTCTATCCCGAAAGCAAGCGCCTGACCGAACGCGAAGTTCTGGCGATGCTGCTGTTCGACCTTGGGCAGCTGGGGTTCCTGCTGTTCCTGACGGGCGGGCTGAACAACCCGTTTTCGCTGCTGGTGCTGGCGCCGGTGACGATCTCGGCGACGGCGCTGTCGCTGGGCGCAACGACGACGATGGGCGCCGTGGCGATCACGGTGGTGTCGCTGGTGGGGCTGGTCCACATCCCGCTGCGCACCGCCGCCGGGGACGTGATCGAGATGCCGCAAACGCTGCAGTTCGGCACCTGGATCGCCACGACGATCGGGATCGTGTTCATGGCCGTTTATGCCCGTCGGGTCACCAGCGAGATCCATTCGATGTCCGAGGCGCTGCTGGCCATGCAGATGGCACTGGCGCGCGAGCAGAAGCTGACCGACCTTGGCGGCGTGGTCGCCGCCGCCGCGCATGAACTTGGGACACCTCTGGCGACCATCAAGCTGGTCAGCCGTGAGCTGATGGAAGAGCTGGAAGACAATCCGGAACTGCGCGAGGACGCCGAGTTGATCGGCAGTCAGGCGGACCGATGCCGCGACATCCTGCGGTCGATGGGGCGGGCCGGGAAGGACGACCTGCACATGCGCCAAGCGCCGCTGGAAGAGGTCATCCGCGAGGCGGCGGAGCCGCACAGCGACCGTGGCAAGACGCTGGTGATCGACATGGCACCCGGCGAAGGCGGGGCGCTGACCCAACCGCAGATCGCGCGCCGGCCCGAGGTGATCCACGGGCTGCGGAACCTGATCCAGAACGCGGTGGATTTCGCGGCCTCGACGGTCTGGATTGACGTGGTCTGGACCGACCGGGTGATCGAGCTGCGTATCATCGACGACGGCAGAGGCTTTCCGCCGCACCTTTTGGGACGGATCGGCGACCCCTTCGTGCGGCGCCGCAAGACCGTCGAGGACAGCGACGCGCGACCGGAATACGAAGGCATGGGGCTTGGGCTGTTCATCGCCAAGACCCTGTTGGAGCGCTCGGGCGCCGAACTGAGTTTTTCGAACGGTCGCGATCCCCTGACGCCGCCGGGCGAGGCCGGCACGCGGTCGGGCGCCATCGTCGAGGTCATCTGGCCAAGGTCCCGCATCGTGCCGCAGCGCGAGGATCGCGGGCTGGGAGAGAACCAGCCGTTCCTGCCCTGATCCTTTTTTCGGGACGGGATCGAGAACCACGAAACGAGCTTAACGGCATATTAACCACTGCACCGGTAAGCCTGTGGATGGGACGGGTAACTTCTGGAATGCGCCAATGGAAATGGCGAGTCTTGCTCAGGCTGGTGTACTGGTATTCATAGCGTTCGTGACGGCCTTGGCTGCGTTGCTTGCATCAGGAAGCTTATTTTCCCGCAAGTCCGGTCGCGACCGGCGCGCCGTGGCAGAGGTCGCGTTCCTGTTCGACGGCGGGACGCTGGTCGACGCCACGGCTGCCGGCCGCCGGTTGCTGCAATACGCGACCTCGCGGGGCTCGGACATGGCGCGGCTTGTCGCCTTCCTTGCGCCCCGCTTCCCGGACCTTCATGCCCGCGTGCAGACCTGCGGCGAAAACGACAGGATGCTGCTGCTGTCGTCGGACAACCGCGCGCGGCTGCGGATCGAATCCCGGTCGGGCCGGCTGCGGATCTCGCTTGAAGACGTGCAGGACGAACAGTCCGAAACGATGGACCGGCATAGTCAGGCCGTGCTGTCCGCCGAACTCGACGCGCACCGCGACGTGTCCGAGCATATGCCGATCCCGATCTGGCGTCTTGATGCCAAGGGTCATGTGACTTGGGCGAATGGCGCCTACTGGGC
Organism: Psychromarinibacter halotolerans; assembly: GCF_029168315.1. Lineage (NCBI taxonomy): Bacteria > Pseudomonadati > Pseudomonadota > Alphaproteobacteria > Rhodobacterales > Paracoccaceae > Psychromarinibacter > Psychromarinibacter halotolerans. Next base: position 395,120 of record NZ_JARGYD010000003.1, on the reverse strand, counting down.
CCTTGCGGAACGCGCCGGTCTGTCGGAAGGCGTGGCGCCCGGCGCCTTTCCCTTGCTGTTTCCCGGTGTGTCCGAGGTGACGCTTCCGGCCGGGGCCACCCACCGGCTTCAGCTGATCGTGCCGGATGTCGAAGATCCGCTGTACTTCGACGCCTCGGTCGCGCTTGTCGGGCGCGACCGGCTGCTGACAGCGGTGCCCGCCGATGCCGTGGTGGGTGCGGAACGCAACCTGCGGGAATTCATCCAGACGCTGACCCAGACCTTCGCGCATCTCAGCGTGGGGCTTGCCATCTTCGACCGGCGGCGGGAACTGACCCTGTTCAACCCGGCGCTGGGCGACCTGTTGGGGCTGGAGGTCGAGTTTCTGGTGGCCCGGCCACCGCTGATGCGGTTCCTCGACCACCTGCGGGAACGCAACATGATGCCCGAACCGAAAGACTACAAATCGTGGCGGCAGCGGATGACCGATCTGGAAACGGCGGCCACGGAAAGCGGCAAGTCCGAAACATGGGCGCTGCCCGACGGACGCACGTTGCGGATCACGGGGCGGCCGCATCCGGACGGCGCCGTGGCCTTTCTGTTCGAGGATATCAGTTCCGAGATCCGGCTAAGCCGCGAATACCGGAGCGAGCTTGAAACCGGCCATGCCGTGATCGACACGCTGGACGAGGCGATCGCGGTGTTCTCTGCCGATGGTCGCCTGAACTTCGCCAACCGGGCCTATGGCCGCCTGTGGGCCGGGGAAACCGCCTCGCGGCAGGGCGTTCCATTCCTTGAAGCGTCGCGGCAATGGCAGCAGCAATGCGCACCCAGCCCGGTCTGGGGTGATGCACGCGACTTCGCCGCTGAAATGTCGGGCCGTTCGACTTGGCACGCCGAGGTGCGGCTGACCGATGGACGCCCGCTGGTCTGCCGGTTCGAACCGCTTCCGGGCGGCGGCACGATGGCCGGCTTCAGCGAACCGACCGGCGGAGCCCTGCAACCGCGCTCGGTCGCCGACACCGGCCCGGTCAAGCGCACCGCCGCCGGGGCGTGACCACCGGGATCGGGGCTGCGTCGCGCGCCGCCGGGTGCTTACCGGCATCGGTCAACGGCTGGTCCGCCCATGTTCCCGTAAGCGCGAATCGCTCGCTTGGCCGACAGGGCGAGCGGCGTCGTCAGGCGGGCCGCTCCCGCCGTTTTGACGCAGAACGGCGGGTCATACCCGGTCTGCACCCGGTTTCTGCGCGTGGTGATCCTTTATTTTACGGCGCATATCCTATATCAGACCGGAACCTTTTCCGGAGACGATCCATGACCGCGCCTTCTGCCCCGATCACGCAGGATGTCCTGACGATTCCGCGCCGCACCCCCGAGGGTGACGGCAAACGGAACCTTGTCGGCCTGACGCGCGACCAGCTGCGCGACGCCCTGATCGAAACGGGCACGCCCGAGAAGCAGGCGAAGATGCGCGTCGGCCAGGTCTGGCAGTGGATCTACCAGAAGGGCGTCCGCGATTTCGACTCGATGACCAACCTTGCCAAGGCGTACCGCGCCCAGTTGGACGAGAATTTCGTGATCGCCATCCCCGAAGTGGTGCAGCGCCACGTTTCCGAGGACGGCACCCGCAAGTACCTTGTCCGCATCGCTGGCGGCCACGAGGTCGAGACGGTGTACATCCCCGAAGAAGGCCGCGGCACGCTGTGCATTTCCAGCCAAGTGGGATGCACGCTGACCTGCTCGTTCTGCCACACCGGCACGCAGCGTCTGGTGCGCAACCTGACCCCGGCCGAGATCGTCGGCCAGATCATGCTGGCCCGCGACGATCTTGGCGAATGGCCCGAGCCCGGACGCGCCCCGAAGGACGAGACGCGGCTGCTGTCGAACATCGTGCTGATGGGCATGGGCGAGCCGTTGTACAACTTCGAGTCCGTCCGCGACGCGATGAAGATCGCGATGGATCCCGAAGGCATCTCGCTGTCGCGCCGCCGCATCACGCTGTCGACCAGCGGCGTCGTCCCCGAGATCGCGCGCACCGCCGAAGAGATCGGCTGTCTTCTGGCGGTCAGCTTCCACGCCACCACCGACGAGGTCCGCGACCGCCTTGTGCCGATCAACAAGCGCTGGAACATTGCCGAACTGCTCGAGGCGCTGAAGGCCTATCCCAAGCTGTCGAACTCGGAACGGATCACCTTCGAATACGTGATGCTGAAGGATGTGAACGACAGCGACGCCGACGCGCGCCGTCTGGTCAAGCTGATCCGTGGCATCCCCGCCAAGATCAACCTGATCCCGTTCAACGAATGGCCCGGTTCGCCCTATGAGCGGTCGGACTGGAAGCGGATCAAAAGCTTTGCCGACATCATCTACAAGGCCGGTTACGCCAGCCCGATCCGCACCCCGCGCGGCGAGGACATCATGGCCGCCTGCGGCCAGCTGAAGTCCGCGACCGAGCGTGCCCGCAAAAGCCGCGCGCAGATCGAGGCCGAGACCCGCGCGGGCTGACCCGATGCGCCGGCGCCATGTCCTGTCGCTGGTCGGCGGCGCGATCCTGTTCCCCGGCGCAGTACTTGCACAAGGCTGCGGCCTGCCGTCCGGGGCCGAGGCGGCGCTTGCCGACGTTACCAACCTGACCAACGCTCTTCGCCGCCGCAGCGGCCTGTCGCCGCTGGACCTGTCGCCCGCGCTGTTTGCGGCGGCACAGGACCAGGCCTGCCATATGGCCGCGACGGGGCGCATGTCGCACAGCGGCGCCGGAGGATCCGGTGTCGGAGACCGGGCCCGTGCGGCGGGCTATCGCTGGCGCTTCGTCGCCGAAAACGTCGCCGCCGGGCACCCGGATGCACAGGCCGTGGTCGCCGGCTGGCAGGCGTCGCCCGGCCACCGCGACAACATGCTGTCGCGGCAGGCGGTCGATATCGGCCTTGGCGTGGCAGCCGGCGGCGGCCGGCTGTACTGGGCAATGGTGCTGGGCGCGCCGCTTTAGGCGGCCCAGTCGTCCATCGCCGCGATGGCGTCTTCGGCGGTCTCGACGAAGCGGAACAGGTCCAGATCCTCGGGCGAGATCGTCCCGGCATCCGCCAGCGCCTCCCAGTTGACGATCCGCTCCCAGAAGTCCTGCCCGAACAGCAGGATCGGGATCGGATCCATCCGCTGGGTCTGGATCAGGCACAGCGTCTCGAACAGTTCGTCCAGCGTGCCGAAGCCGCCGGGGAAGATGCAGACGGCGCGGGCGCGCAGCAGGAAGTGCATCTTGCGGATCGCGAAGTAGTGGAAGTTGAAGCACAGCTCGGGCGTGACGTACTCGTTCGGCGCCTGCTCGTGCGGGAGCACGATGTTCAGCCCGATCGACACCCCGCCGGCATCGGCCGCGCCTCGGCTGCCCGCCTCCATCACGCCCGGACCGCCGCCGGTGACGATGACGTTCTGCAGGTGGTTGCCGTCGCGCTGTCCCCGCTCGGTGACGATATGCGCGAACCGGCGCGCCTCTTCGTAGTATTTCGACAGACCGGCCAGCGTTTCTGTCCGGGCCGTGTCCTTCTGCGACGGTTCGGGCACCCGCGCGCCGCCGAACAGGACGATGGTGGATTCCACCCCGTATTCGGTCAGCATCAGCTCGGGCTTCAGCAGTTCCAGTTGAAGCCGCACCGGGCGCAGTTCGTCGCGGCACATGAAATCGTCGTCGGTGAAGGCCAGCCGATAGGCCGGCGACCGCGTCTGCGGCGTGTCGGGCGTGTTGCGAGAGCGGACGATGTCCTCGTGCGCGTCGGGGAACTTGCGTTTCTTGTGGTCGAGCATCTCGGCCATCTCTCCTCGTGTCATTGCACCGCGTTGGTCCTAGCTCTATAGCCATTTCGCGACTTAGACCAAACACGAGACCCCGCAACGGAGCGCCCGATGTCCAACGCCCAGCTTGAAACCGCAATCGAAGCCGCCTGGGAGGCGCGCGACACGATCACCCCCGCCACCACCGGCGAAACCCGCGAAGCGATCGAAGATACGCTGAACGCGCTGGATTCCGGTGCGCTGCGCGTCGCCGAGAAGACCGAAGGCGGCAATTGGGTCGTGAACCAGTGGGCCAAGAAGGCTGTGCTGCTGGGCTTCCGCATCAAGGACATGGAACTGCAGGACGGCGGTCCGCAGTCCGGCGGCTGGTGGGACAAGGTCGACAGCAAGTTCAAGGGCTGGGGCGACAACCAGTGGAAGGCCGCCGGGTTCCGCGCCGTGCCGAACTGCGTCGTCCGCAAGTCCGCCTATATCGCGCCCGGCGTGGTGCTGATGCCGTCCTTCGTGAACCTCGGCGCCTATGTCGACAGCGGCACCATGGTCGACACCTGGGCCACCGTCGGCAGCTGCGCCCAGATCGGCAAGGGCGTGCACCTGTCCGGCGGCGTCGGCATCGGTGGCGTGCTGGAACCGCTGCAGGCCGATCCGGTCATCATCGAAGACAACTGCTTCATCGGCGCCCGGTCCGAGGTGGTCGAAGGCGTGCGCGTCCGTGAAGGCGCGGTGCTGGGCATGGGCGTGTTCCTTGGCCAGTCCACCAAGATCCTCGACCGCGAGACCGGCGAAGTAATGTACGGCGAGGTGCCGCCGTATTCCGTCGTCGTGTCGGGCTCGATGCCGTCGAAGAACGGCGTGAACCTGTACTGCGCGGTCATCGTGAAACGCGTGGACGAAAAGACCCGGTCCAAGGTCGGCATCAACGAACTGCTGCGCGACTGACCTGAAGGTTTTTCACGGGGCCGGGAACTTTCCCGGCCCCGCGGTGTTCTCCCTGCAACAGCCCGCAACGGCGGGCCCTTCAAATCAAGGGAGACGACCATGACCGGCATCGGCTGGCTTGCCGCCATCATCATCGGCGGTATCGCGGGGTGGCTCGCGGAACAATTCATGAAATCCAACATGGGCATCCTGATGAACATCATCCTCGGGATCGTCGGCGCCGTCGTGCTGAACGCGATCCTGATGGCGGTGATGGGCGGCACGCTGGGTGGCTGGATCGGCCAGCTGGTCGTGGGCTTCATCGGCGCCTGCCTGCTGATCTGGGTCGCACGGATGTTCCGTCGCACGGCCTGATCTCCGCAGATCGACACCAGTTACGTAACGAGTTCGAACGGCCCGACCGCATCCCGCGGCGGGCCGTTTTACATTGGTCGGCGCCGGCACTGGCGGCGGACCGCGCGCGATGCTACGACCGCCGGCATGGCGAAGGAAAAGAAACCCCAGCAGGTCTACACGCTGCTTGTTCAGGTCGGCCGCAAGGCTGGCGACGGTCTGCCCGACGGCGCGACCGGCGCGGCGCTGATGTGCTACGCCTCTGGCGTGGACGAGGCCGAAGCCGTGCGCGAGACGGTCGCGATCCTGAAGCAGGCCGACCTCAACCCGCTCGACGTGACCGGCTACGGCACGCTTGAAGAGCGGCTGGAGGAAGGCCACGACATCGCGGACGAGGAACGGGACCTGATGGCCCGCGCCCTTGCCGAGAATTCGGTGATCGTCGCGCAGATGACGCCCTTCTTCGGAGATGAGGACGACGCGTGAACGCAGTCTTCCTCGACCTCGACGGCACCCTCACCGACCCGAAGCCGGGCATCACGGCCGCGGTGATCCACGCGCTGACCCGGCTTGGCCATGAAGCGCCTGCGGCCGACGACCTGACATGGGTGATCGGCCCGCCGCTGATCGACAGCTTCGCGAAAATGGGCGTGGCGGACCCGAACAAGGCGCTGGCGCTCTACCGCGACTACTTCTCGGATCGCGGCCTGTTCGAGAACGCGGTCTACGATGGCATCCCCGCCGCGCTGGACGCCCTGCGCGCCGACGGTCACCGGCTGTTCCTTGCCACCGCCAAGCCGCATGTCTACGCGCGCCGGATCACCGCCCATTTCGGCCTCGACCGGCATCTCGAGGCACAGTTCGGCCCCGAGCTTGACGGCACCCATAACGACAAGGCCGATCTGCTGGCGCATGCGCTGGCGGACCGGGGCATCGACGCGTCGGACGCCGTGATGATCGGCGACCGCAGGCAGGACGTCGCGGCGGCGCAGGCCAACGCGATGCCGTCCATCGGCGTCACGTGGGGCTACGGGGCGGATGGCGAACTGGCGGACGCCACGGTGTTGTGCCACGCGCCGGATCAGCTGGCCAAGGCCGTGCGCCAACTGGCCTGACCCGGCTTCTTCTCTTTCGAAATACCTCGGGGGGCCGCGCAGCGGCGGGGGCAGAGCCCCCTCCGGCGCGGGACGTCAGGCGCAGCGGCCGGACACCAGCACCATCGCCTCGAACGGCTTCAGCAACGGCCCGGCCACCTCGGCATGCACCGGAAGGCGGGCGGGCGCGACCCCGGCCAGCACCGAGCTTGCCAGCCGCACCGGCCGACGGGCGAGGCGACCGATATACAAGCTCTCGGACCACGTTCCGGCGGTGTACAGGCAATCGTGCATGTCCAGCACAAGCTGATGATACCGGACGACGGGCCCTTGAGCCGTCTCGGCCCCCGTCGCGGCGGTCGGGGCGGCCATCGGCTGCAGATGCCGCGCCTCGACCATCACGGTGTCGGTGCCGAACAGGTACTCGGCGTCCGATCCGTCGATCATCACCCGGTGGTGCGGGGCGACGCACATGTCGGTGCGCAGCCCGAGAAACGGCGCGCGCAGCCGGACGGGGCGGTACTGTCCCACCGCCGGAACGGCGCGGGACACGACGTGCCGTACGGGCTGCAGACCGCGACCGGCGGTGACGACAAGGTCGCCGGGCCGGATCGTTTCGATCCGCCGAGTGCCGGCTGCGGTCTCGATCAATGTGTCGCGGGCGAAACCGGGCATCGGGCCGATGGGTTCCAGCCGGTTCGACGCGGCCAGCAGCGACACGCGCGGGTCGATCCGGCTGCCGCAACCGGCTTCGGCCAGCAGGCGCAGATCGGCGGTCGGCATCGGGTGCGGCGCCGCGACGGCGACCTGCTGGGCCGCGGCGCTGTCGACGTTCTCGGCGGTCAGCGTGCCGCGCCGCGCGGGGGCGTCCCAGCCATATGTCAGCCGCAGGGTGTCGTTGGCCATCAGGCGCGGCGCGTGAACCGTCGCGCGCGCGGCCGACCGGCCCTGCCGATGTTCGACCGTGACACGGCCGTCCGGTGACAACGACACGCGCAGGCTTCGGGGCCAGCCGTCCCGGCACTCCATCGTCAGAAGATCCACGGTGGCGTCACGGTCGCCGTGCGTCTGTGCCTCCAGCACAAGGGTGCCGGTCGCCAGCAGCTCGGGCGCCGTGTTCGACGGACGGCGCAGGCAGGACCGACCGTCGCTGATTGCCAGCCAACTCATCGGGCGCGCATCCCCGCGCAGTGCGGCGATCTCATGCGGCCAGCCGCCCCTGTGCCAGAACCGCGCGGGCCAGAACCCGGCCTTCGAATTCTTTCAGCGTGCGCCGCGCCGCGGGGCCGTATCCGTCGCCGGTGCGCGGGTCGAGTTCGGGGAACAGGGTGCAGATCTCGTCCAGGATGTCGGCTTCGAACACCGCCGTGGTTTGCGGGCCGGGCAGGAAGCTTTCGGTCGGCAGCCCTTCCGAGAACACCACCTCGTGCGCGTCGAACAGAAGGTGCACGTATTCCACCATTCCGCCTTCGACGCGCCGCACCGACCGGCCGTTGACCAGATGCCGCGCGGCGACCAGCACCTCGGTCTCGCCGAACAGCAGTTCGGACGCCGCGTTGCGGACCAGCACCCGGTGCTGCGGCGATACGCGCAGCGGACGGTGCGTGCCAAAGGTGTTGGCGTCGATGTGGATGGGCGCGAAGCGGTCCGTGGCGGCGGTCTTGCGGCGCCCGATCCAGCGCAGCGGCTGCGGGCCGTGATCCTGCGTATCGACAAGGTCCCCGACCCGCAGGCGTTCGACGGGCACCTCTCCGCCCGGGGTGCGGATCATCGTGCCGGACACGAAGCACGGCACCGTCGAGACCGTGACAAAGCCGGTGTCGGTATGGCCGGTGTCGTCTTCGATGGAATAGGTGAAATTGGCGACCTCTTCGTCGGAATCCACGGCGATGGTGAAGGTTCCGTCGGCGTTCAGAGTCACGGCTTGTCCGTTCGGCAGGGTCACGGTATCCCCCGCCGAGACCGCCACGCCGTTGATGTGGGTGACGGTGATCACCCCGTTCGAGGCCGAAAAGTCGTTGCCAAGCACGTCCAGTACGGCCTCTTGGCCGGGGTCGATGCGAACGGCATCCTCATGCGCGACCAGCACCGTCTGCACGCTGTCCCCCGCGATCAGGATGTTGGAATCGTAGTTCGAATCCATCACGTCCGCGATCCCGATGCGCAGCGTGTTCACCTGTCCGGGGATCACCTGCATGGTCAGCGTCATCGTGACGGTGAAACCGTCCATCTCGGTGTTGAACGCGTCCGAGGTGTTGTCGTTGTACAGGTTGATGTTGTTGACGTGGTTGACGTTGCCAACGCTGGTGTGGCCGTTGCCCACCTCCATCGACGCAGGCGCGCCGTTGACCCAGACCCCCACGGCGTCGTTGTAGATGGACCCGGTGTATTCCGGGTATTCCTCGGACGAGAACACGAACTCCATGGTCAGCGTGTCGCCGGTCGGGATGAAATCAACCGTCAGGAACGATGCGTCGTAGGTGTTCGCGCCCACAAGGTCGTTGAACGCCGCGTCATTGTTCACGCCGCCGGTGTTGGTCGACTGGTTGTTGTCCTGGTTCGCCTGTCCGCGGTTGTTGGCGAACTGGCTTGCGCGGCCCGTCGACAGGATGACCCCGGTGTCGCCGGGCGTGACGTCGCCCGAGATCTTGTCCCCGTTCGAGTAGATCCCCGACGACCCGTTGTCGCCGCTGTAGGACGCGGCGACCACGTTCACCCCGTCCCCGAAGATGGCGTCCGCCATTTCCGTGGCGGATGCGCCCGTGTCGACGGGCAAGCTCTTGGCCTTGACCATTCCGTGTCGTCTCCTGCCTCTTTGGGGCAGGGCGACGGGACAGGCAGCCGGGCACCGCCCCGTCCGGGACGGTGGTGATGGTCTGGTTTTGCCTGTCCGCCTGCGCGTGGCCGTCTTTGCGCGGCCTGCCTGCCTTTTGATTTTTCGGGAAGCTGCCGGAGAAGCGGTCGAATTGCCTAGTATTAATCATGTTAGTTTCCGGCTTCGGGCATGATTGTTTCGAAATCGCCACAAGTTACGCAACTTTCGCGTGTGATTGCAGTGCGCGCGGTGCGGGGCTAGCAAGGCAAAGCAACAAGGAGTCCCGCCGATGTCCCAGCCCGTCGATCCCGTCGACCTGACCGCCCGCCTGATCCGCTGTCCCTCTGTCACCCCTGAAGAGGGCGGTGCGCTGGTGCTGCTGGATAAGCTGCTGACCGATGCCGGGTTCACCTGCACCCGCGTGGACCGGGGCGGCGTGTCGAACCTGTTCGCGCGCTGGGGGGCGAAGGGCAACGTGAAGACCTTCGGCTTCAACGGGCATACGGATGTGGTGCCCGTGGGCGACGCCGGGGCGTGGACCCACGATCCCTTCGGCGGAGAGATCGAGGACGGCATCCTGTGGGGCCGTGGGGCCACCGATATGAAATCCGGCGTGGCCGCCTTTGCCGCGGCGGCGGTGGACTTCGTGCGCGAGACGCCCCCCGAGAACGGCGCCGTCGTGCTGGCGATCACCGGCGACGAAGAGGGCGACGCGATCGACGGTACCACCGCGCTTCTCGACTGGATGGCAGAGCAGGGCGAGCGCATGTCGGCCTGTCTTGTCGGGGAACCGACCTGTCCCGAGACGATGGGCGAGATGATGAAGATCGGCCGCCGCGGGTCGATGAACGCGAAGTTCGTGGCGCAGGGCGTGCAGGGGCATTCAGCCTATCCGCACCGCGCGAAGAACCCGGTTCACGCGATGGCGCGGCTGTGCGACCGGCTGGCCAGCCATGTTCTGGACGAGGGCACCGACCACTTCGACGCCTCGACCCTTGCCGTCACGGGGATCGACACCGGCAACCCGGCCACCAACGTGATCCCGTCCAGTTGCAGCGCGATGGTCAACATCCGGTTCAACGACAGCCATACCGGCGCGGGCCTCAGCGACTGGCTGCGGGCGATGGCGGATCAGGTCGCGGTGGAAACCGGCGTGTCCTTCGAGGTGTCGATCAAGATTTCGGGCGAAAGCTTTCTGACGCCGCCGGGCGAATTGTCGGACCTGATCGGTCGGGTGGTTCAGGCGGAAACCGGCGTGACGCCGGAACTGTCGACCTCGGGCGGCACCTCGGATGCGCGGTTCGTGAAAGATCACTGCCCGGTGGTGGAATTCGGGCTTGTCGGCAAGACGATGCACAAGGTGGACGAACAGGTGCCGGTCGAACAGATCGAGCAGCTGAAGCGGATCTACCGCCGCATTCTCGAGGGTTACTTCGCTTGAAGCCCCGGGCGCGGTCCCGCAAGCCCACGTTGATCGTCATGCTGAAGGACCCGCGTCCGGGTCGGGTGAAGACCCGGCTGGGGCGCGAGATCGGCATGGTCCCCGCCGCGTGGTGGGTCCGGCACCAGACCGCGCGCCTGTTGCGCCGCCTGACCGATCCGCGCTGGCATCTGGTGCTGGCCGTCGCCCCCGACACCGCGCTTGCCAGCCGCGCGTTTCCCGGTGATCTGCCGCGCGTGGCGCAAGGTCCCGGAGACCTTGGCGCCCGGATGGCACGGCTGCTGCGCGCGGCGCCGCCGGGGCCGGTCCTGCTTGTCGGGGGCGACATTCCCGGCCTGACCGCTGCCCATGTTGCGCGCGGCTTCGCGGCGCTGGGCGGACACGATGCGGTGTTCGGCCCGGCCACCGACGGCGGCTTCTGGCTGGTCGGTCTGAAACACCCCCGTGCCGTACCGGCAGACCTGTTTCGGGGCGTCCGCTGGTCCACCCCGCACGCCCTTGCCGACAGCTTTGCCACGCTGCGGGACCGGCGCGTCGCGCGGGCCGATATGCTGTCCGACGTCGACACGGCGGCGGACCTGCGCGCGGCCTCGGAGGCTTGCCTTTCCGAATGACGTCTCTGCGCGTCCGTGCTACCGCTGACGCCATGAGCAGCCTGCCGACAAAACAGCAGATCCTCGAGTGGATCTCGGATAACCCGACCCAGACCTCGAAGCGCGACATCGCCCGCGCGTTCGGCATCAAGGGTCAGTCCCGCATCGACCTGAAGCGGATGCTGAAAGAGCTTGAGGCCGAGGGTCACCTTGAAAAGCGGCGCAAGACCTACCGCGACCCGGACAAGCTGCCCCCGGTCTCGGTGCTGGAGGTCCTGCCGCCCGATGCCGACGGCGACCTGTTCGCGAAACCGCTGGAATGGCAGGGCGAGGGGCTCGAGCCCCGGGTGCTGATCATCCCACGCTCGTCCGATCCCGCGATGGGCGGCGGCGACCGCATTCTGGGCCGCCTGACCGAGGTGAACGAGGACAGCCATGCCTATGAGGCGCGGCTGATCCGCAAGATCGGCACCAACCCGCGCCGCATCCTTGGGATCTTCCGCAAGGGCGCCGAGGGCGGTCGCATCATCCCCATCGACAAGGGCGTCGACAAGGAATGGCGCGTCGGCCCCGGCGCGACCCACGGTGCGAAGGATGGCGAACTGGTCGAGGCCGAGGGCGCCGGTCCGAAGGCCCGTATGGGGCTGCAGAACGCGCGCATCGTCTCGCGGCTGGGCGACCCGACCGAACCGCGCGCGGTGTCCCTGATCGCGATCCACCAGCACGGCATCCCGGACGACTTCCCGGACAAGGTCGTGGCCGAGGCCGACCGCGCCAAACCGGAAGGGCTGGGCAACCGCGAGGACCTGCGCGACCTGCCGCTGGTCACGATCGACCCGGCCGACGCCCGCGACCACGACGACGCCTGCTTTGCGCGTGCCGATGACGACCCTAAAAACCCCGGCGGGTTCCGTTTGTGGATCGCCATTGCCGATGTCGCCGCCTATGTCACGCCGGGCTCGGCGCTGGACCGCGAGGCGCGCAAGCGCGGCAACTCGACCTATTTCCCCGACCGGGTGGTGCCGATGCTGCCCGACCGGCTGTCGGGCGACCTGTGTTCTTTGCACGAGGGCGTGCCGCGCGCCTGTATCGCCGTCGAGATGACGCTGAACGCGGACGGCGACAAGATCCGGCACCGGTTTACCCGGGGCCTGATGAAATCGGTCGCGTCGCTGAACTATCGCGAGGTGCAGGAGGCGCAAGACGGCACCCCGAACGACAAATGCGCGCCGCTGCTCGACGATATCATCCATCCGCTGTTCGCCGCCTACGAATGCGCCAAGCAGGCCCGCGCCCGACGCCAGCCGCTGGATCTTGATCTGCCGGAACGGCGCATCGAACTGTCCGAGGACGGCAAGGTCGCGTCGGTCGCCTTCAAGGACCGGCTGGATGCCCACAAGCTGATCGAGGAGTTCATGATCCTCGCCAACGTGGCCGCCGCGGAAGAGCTGTTCGCCCGCAAACGGCCGCTGCTGTACCGTGTGCACGAGGAACCCGACCCGACGCGGCTGGACGCCCTGCGCGAGGTGGCGCAGGCGTCAGGCTTCAACCTTGCCAAGGGGCAGGTGCTGCACACCCGGCACCTGAATTCGTTGCTGGGTCAGGCCGAAGGGTCCGAGTTCGACGAACTGATCAACATGTCCACCCTGCGGTCGATGCAGCAGGCGTATTATCACCCGGACAACTTCGGCCACTTCGGGCTGGCGCTGAAATCCTATGCCCACTTCACCTCGCCGATCCGGCGCTATGCCGACCTTCTGGTGCACCGGGCGCTGATCTCGGGGCACGGCTGGGGCAAGGACGGGCTGTCGCCGGAAGACATCGAACAGCTGGAACAGACGGCGCAGCACATCAGCGACACGGAACGCCGCTCGATGGCTGCCGAGCGCGACACCAACGACCGCTATCTTGCCGCCTATCTCGCCGACCGCGTCGGCAACGAGTTCGCGGGGCGGATCTCGGGCATCCAACGGTTCGGCGCCTTCGTGCGGCTGGACGAGACCGGCGCGGACGGGTTGATCCCGGTGCGCACGATGGGGCGCGAGTTCTTCCACTATGACGGACAGTCGCAGACGCTGATGGGGTCGGACAGCGGTCTGGTGATCAGCGTCGGCGACGAGGTAACCGTGCGCCTGACCGAGGCAGAGCCAGTGACCGGCGGGCTGATGCTGGAGATGCTGGAACTGCGCGGCAAGGCGATACCCAAGGGCCCGTCGCGCGGCGGTAAATCGGGCGGCAAATCTGGTGGGCCCCGGCGGTCCAAGGCGGTGAAATCGGGGGTCCGGAAACAGAAGGCGGCGCGCAAGGTAAAGCGGACACGACGCTAGCGGCCTCTCGCTCATGGTGTGCTGCGCGGTTCCGTTTTATCAACCCTTTGGCTAGTATCCGCGCGGGGAGAGGACCGAAAGGACGTGGAATGCAGTTTCGCCGCTTTGCCGCTCTTCTGGCCACGGGTCTGGCCGCATTGTGCTGGACACCCGCGGGTCTGGCCGAGCCTGCCGTCGCCAGCTCTCCCGTACCCGAACTGCGGCCCGGAAGCGATATCGTGACCGCCACCAACAGCCCCGATCCCGAGCTGGCCTTCCCGGCCTGGATCGAGCAGTTTCGCGCCCGCGCGCTGGCCGAAGGCATCCGCGCCGACGTCTACGACGCGGCGATGCGCGGTATCTCCTTCCAGTCGAAGGTGGTCCTGCGGGACCGTACGCAAGCCGAGTTCACCAAGCAGATCTGGGACTACCTCGACACCGCCGTGTCCGACCTTCGGGTGAAGAACGGCCGCGCCGCGCTGGCGGCGAACGGCGACCTGCTGTCCGAGATCGAGGCGCGCTATGGCGTCGAGGCCGAGGTCGTCGCGGCGATCTGGGGGCTGGAGACGGCGTTCGGCACCTTCAAGGGCGACACCCCGATCGTGGCGGCGATGGCGTCGCTGGCCTATGACGGGCGCCGGGCGGACTTCTTCGAAGAGCAACTGATCGCCGCGCTCGAGATCATCCAGTCCGGCGACACCGACGCGGACCAAATGGTCGGCAGTTGGGCGGGGGCGATGGGTCACACCCAGTTCATGCCCGGGTCATACCTTGCCCACGCGGTGGACTTCACCGGCGACGGCAGGCGCGACATCTGGGGCGACGACCCGGCGGACGCGCTGGCCTCGACTGCGGCCTACCTGCGCCACCACGGCTGGACCAAGGGTCAGCCCTGGGGGATCGAGGTGGTGCTGCCCGAGGGCTTCGACTTTTCCGAGACCAGCGAACGGGTGAAGAAGCCCGCGTCCTACTGGAACGAACGGGGCGTGCGGGACACGGCGGGCAACCCGTTGCCCGACAACGGCCCGACCTCTGTCCTGCTGCCCGCGGGGCACCGGGGCGCGGCCTTCGTGATCTACGACAATTTCCACGTCATCGAGAAATACAACACCGCCGACGCCTACGTGATCGGCGTGGGCCACCTGTCGGACCGCATCGCGGGCGCGGATGCCCTGCGCGCGGGCTGGCCGCGCGAGGATCGCGCGCTGTCCTTCGACGAAAAGCAGGAAATGCAGCGCCGTCTGCTGGCCGCTGGGTTCGACCCCGATGGGGTCGACGGCATCATCGGCCCGGACACCATCGCCGCGGTCAAGGCCTACCAGTCCTCTGTCGGCATGGTGCCGGACGGCTATGCCTCATTGGAAATCCTGAAGCGCCTGCGCTGATCGCCGGCCGTCGCGCGCGCGGCGCGTGCGGGAGCCTCCGGCGGGGATATTTCAGGACCAAAGAGGCAAGGTTTTGGTAACCACTTTGGTCCAGATTTTCCGGGCGGTACAGGCGGGGACGCCGATGACCGTGACCGAAGACGGTGCCCTGTCCCGGCAGTGGGGCAGGGCGCTGCTTCTTTGGTCCTAAAATATCCCCGCCGGAGGCAAGAAAGGTCCTGCGCGCGTTTGGCGTCATGCGAAATGGCGGACGTCGCGCGGATGGCTTCGCATGCTCACCGCAGCCGGGCGTGCCGGTGCGCGGGGCTGGGGCGGCGGCGTGCCCGTCGGGGTCAGCCGGTCGCGCAGCAGCGAAAGCGGGTGCGCGCGCAGGGTCAGGCGGAACGAGACGTAGTCTTCGACCACTTCCTCGCCAATCGTCATCGCGGGCAGGGGGACCGCCGGTTCGCGGATCCCCTCGCCATCAAGGTCGCCCCTGAACAGGGGCAGTTCGCCGCTGTCGGGCAGGGCGCGCGCGGCCCAAAGCGCCTGTCGGCGGGGAATCTTCAGGCCGGCGAAGGCGTCCGCCTCGGCCAGTGTCCTGATGTGTTTCGAGGCAAGGCCGGCGCGGCGCCACACGTCCTCGATCGCGCGATAGCCGTTGCGGCGGGTCGCGATCAGCCACTGGGCGTCTTCCTCGGGCAGGGCGCGCACCTGCCGGAACCCCAGCCGCAGGGCAAGGTCGCCTTCGTCGGTGCGTTCCAGCGCGTTGTCCCAGAAGCTGCGGTTGACGTCTACGGGGCGGACCTCGACCCCGTGTTCGCGGGCGTCGCGGATGATCTGGGCGGGGGCGTAGAAGCCCATCGGCTGGGCGTTCAGCAGCGCGCAGGCGAAGATCGCCGGGTGGCGGTATTTCAACCAGGCAGAGGCGTAGACCAGCAGTGCGAAGCTGGCGGCGTGGCTTTCGGGAAAGCCGTAGGAGCCGAAGCCTTCGATCTGCGAGAAGCACCGCGCGGCGAAGTCGGCGTCATAGCCCTTGTCGCGCATCCCGTTCAGAAAGCGGGCGCGGAATTCGCTGACGTTGCCGTGCTTCTTGAAGGTGGCCAGTGCGCGGCGCAGGCGGTCGGCTTCGTCCGGGCTGAAGCCGGCGCCGGTGATCGCGATCTGCATCGCCTGTTCCTGAAACAGCGGGACGCCCAGCGTCTTGCCCAGCACCGCGCCCAGTTCGTCCGAGGGAAAGGTGACCTGTTCCTCGCCGTTGCGCCGCCGCAGGTAGGGGTGAACCATGTCGCCCTGGATCGGGCCGGGGCGGATGATCGCCACTTCGATCACCAGATCATAGAAGCAGCGGGGCCGCATCCTAGGCAGGAAGTTCATCTGCGCGCGGCTTTCCACCTGAAACACGCCCAGGCTGTCGGCCTTGCACAGCATATCGTAGACGCCCGGGTCCTCGGGCGGCAGGCTGGCGAGATCGTAGTCGATGCCGTGGTGTTCACGGATCAGGTCGAAAGCCTTGCGGATGCAGGTCAGCATTCCCAGCGCCAGCACATCGACCTTCAAGATCCCCAGCGCGTCGATGTCGTCCTTGTCCCACGGGATCACCGTGCGGTCCTCCATCGTCGCGTTTTCGACCGGGCACAGTTCGTCCAGCCGACCCTCGGTGATGATGAAGCCGCCGACGTGCTGGGACAGGTGGCGGGGGAAGCCGATCACCTCGTGGATCAGCGCCATCGTCTGCTGCAGGTGGCGGTCGCCGGGGTCTAGGCCGATCTCGCGGAACCGTTTCTCTTCGACGGCGTCAGCCGAGAAGAAACCCCAAAGCTGCGAACTGAGGGCGCCGATCGTGTCCTCGGTCAGGCCCATCGCGCGGCCGACCTCGCGGATGGCGCGCTTGCCGCGATAGTGGATCACCGTGGCGCACAGCCCGGCGCGGTGGCGGCCGTAGCGGTCGTAGATGTGCTGGATGACCTCTTCGCGGCGCTCGTGCTCGAAATCGACGTCGATATCGGGCGGCTCGTCGCGGGCTTCGGACACGAAACGTTCGAACACCATCGTGCCGATCTCGGGCGAGACCGAGGTCACCCCAAGGCAGTAGCACACCACCGAGTTCGCCGCCGACCCGCGGCCTTGGCAGAGGATGTCGCGGGACCGGGCGAAGGCCACGACGTCGTGCACCGTCAGAAAGTAGGGTTCGTACTTCAGCTTGGCGATCAGGGCGAGTTCGTGGGCCAGCAGGTCGCGGACCTTCTGCGGCGCGCCGGATGGATAGCGGCGGTCCAGCCCTTCGTATGCAAGACGCGACAGGCGGTCGGACGGGGTTTCGTCACCGGCGATCTCGGACGGGTATTCGTAGCGCAGCTGGTCTAGGTCAAAGACGCAGCGGGCGGCGATCTCGGCGGTGCGGGCGACCGCGTCCTCGTGGCCTTCGAACAGGCGCAGCATTTCCGGTTCGCTGCGCAGCCGCTGTTCCGAGTTGGCGAGCGCGGCGCGGCCAAGCTGGTCGACGCGCACGCCTTCGCGGATCGCGCTGAGCACGTCGGTCAGTTTGCGCCGCGCGCCGTGGTGCATCACCGGCGCGGCCGAGGCGGCGGTGGGCAGGCCGAGATCGGCGGCCAGCGCGGACAGGCGGCCAAAGCGGGCGCTGTCCTGCCCGTCGTAGCGCGGCGCCATCAGAAGCGTCACCTGTCCGGGAAAGCGGTCCGACAGACGTTCGGCGCGGGTGCGCCAGTCGCCCGGCGCGCGTCCAGCGGGATGCAGCAGCATCTCTTGCCCTTCGCCCCACTCGAGCAGGTCGTCGAACCGCAGGTCGCATTCGCCCTTGGGCGCGCGCAGGCGACCGGCCGAGATCATCCGGCTGAGCCGTGCCCAAGCGGCCCGGTCGCGGGGCAGACAGGTGACGGTGAAGCCATCGGTCAGGACGATGCGCGCGGCGGGCACCAGCCGGGGAACGTGAAAGATCGGCGCCGAGGGGGGATCGGGCAGGTGATCGGGTTTCGGGGGGCCGATGGGATCCGCCGCGCGCCGCAGCCGGACCTCGCGCGCGATCTCCTTCGCGTGGGTATGGGCGCGGACGATTCCCGCCACCGAGTTCACGTCGGCGATGGCCAGCGCCTGAATCCCCAGGATGGCGGCGCGGGCCATGTATTCCTCGGGGTGCGAGCCGCCGGTGAGGAAGGTGAAGTTGGAGGTGGAATCGAGTTCGGCGAAGGGCATGCGTGAAGTATATTCACGTTTTGTTCTCATGGCGAGTCCATCGACGAGGCATGCGCGGGACCCTGTCAGGAAGTGGCCAAGCACTCGTCGGGCACCCAGCCCGCCGCGCCATCCGGGGTGCGGCAGAAGGACCAGCCAAGACGGCGGGCGGTGATCTCGACGGTGTCGCCTTCGGCCACGGTCAGTTCGGTGGTGTCGAAATCGTCGATTGCACGGGCGGGCGGAGCGTCGGTGTCAGTGGGGATGTCGCTTGGGATGTCGACCAAGGCGTCGGGCAGCCAGTCGCCAAGGCCCGTCGCATCCGTGCACCAGCGCCAGCCGGGATGTTCGTCGTCCAGCTGGCCGGGGGTGAGGGGATCCCCGGCCCTGACACGCAGGGCCGGGTCATAGCTTTTCGTCCAGGCCTTCGCGACCC
Organism: Psychromarinibacter halotolerans; assembly: GCF_029168315.1. Classification (NCBI taxonomy): domain Bacteria; kingdom Pseudomonadati; phylum Pseudomonadota; class Alphaproteobacteria; order Rhodobacterales; family Paracoccaceae; genus Psychromarinibacter; species Psychromarinibacter halotolerans. The sequence goes on along the minus strand of NZ_JARGYD010000003.1, from coordinate 376,842 downwards.
GGGCCATGTCAGACGTGAATCGGACCGTCGCCGCAGGCCAGAGCGGCCTCGCGCACGGCTTCCGAATAGGTCGGGTGGGCGTGGCAGGTGCGGGCGACGTCCTCGGCGGCGGCGCCGAATTCCATCGCGACGCAGATTTCGTGGATCAGATCGCCGGCACCCGGGCCGATGATGTGGCAGCCCAGAACGCGGTCGGTGTCCTTGTCGGCAAGGATCTTCACGAAGCCGTCGGCGGCGAAGTTGGCCTTGGCGCGGCCGTTGCCCATGAAGGGGAACTTGCCGACCTTGTAGGCGCGGCCCTGTTCCTTGAGCATCTCTTCGGTGGCGCCCACGGCGGCGACCTCGGGCCAGGTGTAGACCACGGACGGGATCACGTCGTAGTTCACGTGACCCGCCTGACCGGCGATGATCTCGGCTGCGGCGAAGCCTTCGTCCTCGGCTTTGTGGGCCAGCATCGGGCCGGTGATGCAGTCACCGATGGCATAGACGCCCTTCACACTGGTGGCGAAGTGACCGTCGGTCTTGATCTCGCCGCGCTCGGTCATCTCGACGCCAAGCGCCTCGAGCCCCAGGCCGTCGACATAGGGACGGCGGCCGGTGGCGACCAGAACGGTGTCGGCGTCGATCGTCGCTTCCGAGTCGTCCTTCTTCAGCTTGTAGGTGACCGTGGCCTTGGTCTTCGTCGCGTCGACCTTCTGCACGGCGGCGCCCATCACGAAGTCCAGCCCCTGCTTTTTCAGCGTGCGCTGGAAGGTCTTCGAGACCTCGGCGTCCATGCCGGGCGTGATGTTGTCGAGGAACTCGATCACCGTCACCTCGGAGCCGAGCCGCTTGTAGACCGAGCCCAGTTCCAGACCGATGACACCGGCGCCGATCACCACGAGTTTCTTGGGGATCTTGCCCAGTTCCAGCGCGCCGGTGGAGGTCACGACGACCTTCTCGTCGATCTCGATGCCGGGCAGGGCGCTGGCCTCGGAGCCGGAGGCGATGATGATGTTCTTCGCCTCGTGCACCTCGTCGCCGACCTTGACCTTGCCGGCTTCGGGGATCGAGCCCCAGCCCTTGAGCCAGTCGATCTTGTTCTTCTTGAACAGGAACTCGATACCCTTGGTGTTCTGGCCGATCACGTCGTCCTTGTAGGACAGCATCTGCTTCCAGTCGACCGAGGGGGATTTGCCCTTCAGGCCCATCTTGGCGAAGTTCTCTTCCGCCTCGTGCAGCTGGTGGCTGGCGTGCAGCAGCGCCTTCGAGGGGATGCAGCCGACGTTCAGGCAGGTGCCGCCAAGGCTTTCGCGGCCCTCGACGCAGGCGGTCTTGAGGCCCAGCTGGGCGCAGCGGATGGCGGCGACGTAGCCGCCGGGGCCCGCGCCGATCACGATGACGTCGTATTGTGCCATGTTCGGTTTCCTTTCCTAGATCGGGGAGGGGGCTCTGCCCCCGCCGCGCGTCCCGCGCGGCCCCCCGGGATATTTTCAGACAGAAGAAGGCGCGAAGAGCGCGGCCAGAAGGAGAAGCCCGGTGGCAAGCCAGCCAAGGCCGAAGATGATCGAGCGCCACGGGACCCAGCCAAGGGCATAGGCGGGCACATAGGCGATCCGGGCGGCGAGGTAGATCCACGCCAGCGTCGCGGTATAGCCAGAGGATGCGCCGGAGAGCGTTACCGCGATCGCGGCGATCGCGAACAGCAGCAGCGCCTCGTTGTGGTTGTTGTAAGCGCGCGCGAGGCGGCCGGTGGGCACGCTGACCTGTTCCATCAGCGGCTTCTTCAGCCGGTAGGGGTCGCGCGGCGACAGGGTCTTGCCGGTGCCCAGTTCCAAGTTGGCGGGCACGGCAAAGAACACGAGCTGCAGCATGTGCCACAGCGCGGCGAGGATCAGGACTTTGAGTTCGGGTGTCATCGGTCAGAGGGTGTCCAGCATGTGGTATTCGCTGGAGGTGATGCCGGCGCGCCCCTCCATCAGGTCGGTGCGCAGGCCGTCGACATAGGCGCGGGCCTTCTTGGCGTCGTTGATGCCGAACAGCACCCAGGCGCTGTCGGCGCTGCCCGCCTCGCGCCAGATCTGAAGGACGGTCAGGCCCGCCTGGCCGCGCCGTTCCGCGTCATCGTCGAAAGCGGATTTCCAGCGGTCGAAGTCCTCGAAGGCAATGCGGCAGAGCATCTGCATGACGTGGTTCCCCGTGCTGGCTGCGGTTGCGGGCGAAAGGCCCGCGCCCGGATCGGGGCGCGGGCCGAGACTTTGGCGGCCTTACAGGTCCATCAGCAGGCGGCGCGGATCCTCGAGCGCTTCCTTGACGCGCACGAGGAAGGTCACCGCGCCTTTGCCGTCGACGATCCGGTGGTCGTAGGACAGCGCAAGATACATCATCGGGCGGGCGACGATCTGGCCGTCCACCACCATCGGGCGCTGCTGGATCTTGTGCATCCCGAGGATGCCCGACTGCGGCGGGTTCAGGATCGGCGAGGACATCAGCGAGCCGTAGACGCCGCCGTTCGAGATGGTGAAGGTGCCGCCCTGCATGTCGGCCATCGACAGCTTGCCGTCGCGGGCCTTGATGCCGAGTTCGGCGATCGTCTTCTCGATCTCGGCGAAGGACATCTGGTCGGCGTCGCGCACCACCGGCACCACAAGACCGGTGGGCGTGCCCACGGCGATGCCCATGTGGACGAAGTTCTTGTAGACCACGTCGGTGCCGTCGATCTCGGCGTTGACGTCCGGGACCTCTTTCAGGGCGTGAATGCAGGCCTTGGTGAAGAAGGACATGAAGCCAAGCTTCACGCCGTGTTTCTTCTCGAACAGGTCCTTGTATTCCTTACGCAGATCCATGACCGCGCCCATGTCCACCTCGTTGTAGGTGGTCAGCATGGCGGCGGTGTTCTGGGCGTCCTTCAGGCGGCGCGCGATGGTCTGGCGCAGGCGGGTCATCTTGACCCGTTCCTCACGGTCCGCATCGGCGGCGGTCGACGGGGCGCGCGGCGCGGGCTTGGCGGCCGGGGCGGGCGCGGCCTTGGGCGCCGAGGCGGCCTTCAGCACGTCTTCCTTCATGATGCGGCCGTCCTTGCCGGTGCCGGTCACCTGATCGGGCGACAGGCCCTTCTCGGCCATCAGCTTCTTGGCGGAGGGCGCATCCTCGACGTCCTTGCCGCCGGACGCTGCGGGCGCTTCGGCGGGCGCGTCCGACGCGGCGGCCGGGGCCGAAGCGGCGGCGCCGTCACCCGACGACAGAACGGCAAGCTGGCCACCGGCTTCGACAGTGTCGCCTTCGTTCTTCAGGATCTCGGTCAGGGTGCCGGACGCGGGTGCCGGAACCTCGACCGAGACCTTGTCGGTTTCCAGTTCGCACAGCATCTCGTCCTGGCTGACGGTGTCGCCCACCTTCTTGAACCAGGTCGCGACGGTCGCCTCGGTGACGCTTTCGCCGAGGGTCGGAACCATAACGTCGACGCTTTCGCCACCCGAGGACGCCGGTGCGGCGGCGGGTTCTTCGGATTTGGCCGGGGCCTCTTCCTTGGCGGGCGCGGCGGCGGCGCTACCGCCTTCCGCGAGGGTGGCCAACAGGGCGTCGACACCCACGGTCTCGCCTTCGGCGGCGACGATTTCGCCCAGGGTGCCGGCGGCGGGCGAGGGAACCTCGACCGTTACCTTGTCGGTTTCAAGCTCGCACAGCATTTCGTCGACGGCCACGCTGTCGCCCGGTTTCTTGAACCAGGTCGCGACGGTGGCTTCGGTGACGCTTTCGCCCAGGGTGGGCACGCGGACTTCGGTGCTCATGGTGTCTACTCTTATCCTTCGATTCCAAGCGCGGCGTTGATCAGCGCCTGCTGTTCAGCCTTGTGTTGCGATGCGAGGCCCGTGGCGGGCGAGGCCGAGGCGTGACGGCCGGCATAGATCGGGCGCTGGTTCTGCGCGCCGATGCGGGACAGCACCCACTCGATATTGGGTTCGATGAAGGTCCAGGCGCCCTGGTTCTTCGGTTCTTCCTGACACCAGATCATCTCGGCGTTCTTGAACCGTTCGAGTTCCTTCACCAGCGACAGGGCGGGGAACGGATAGAACTGTTCGATCCGCATCAGGTAGACGTCGTCCAGACCCTCGGCGTCGCGCTTTTCAAGCAGGTCGTAGTAGACCTTGCCCGAACACATCACGACGCGCTTGATCTTGTCGTCCGCCGCCAGTTGCAGATCCGAGTTGCCGCGTTCCGCATCGTCCCAGAGGACGCGGTGGAAGCTGCCGTCGGTGAAATCCTCGGCGGTCGAGATCGCCATCTTGTGCCGCAGCAGCGACTTCGGCGTCATCAGGACCAGCGGCTTGCGGTAGGACCGGTGCAGCTGCCGACGCAGGATGTGGAAGTAGTTCGCCGGGGTCGAGCAGTTGGAGACGATCCAGTTGTCTTCGGCGCACATCTGCAGGAACCGTTCAAGACGGGCCGACGAGTGTTCGGGGCCCTGACCCTCGAAGCCGTGCGGCAGCAGCATGACCAGACCGGACATCCGCAGCCACTTGCGTTCGCCGGAGGAAATGAACTGGTCGAACATGATCTGGGCGCCGTTGGCGAAGTCGCCGAACTGGGCTTCCCACATCACCAGCGCGTTGGGTTCGGCCAGCGAATAGCCGTACTCGAAGCCCAGCACCGCATATTCGGACAGCATCGAGTCGATGACCTCGTACTGCGCCTGTCCGTCGCGGACGTGGTTCAGCGGGTAGTAGCGCTCTTCGCTGTTCTGGCTGACGATCGCCGAGTGCCGTTGCGAGAAGGTGCCGCGCGCCGAGTCCTGGCCGGACAGGCGGACGGGGTAGCCTTCCGTCAGCAGCGAGCCGAAGGCCAGCGCCTCGGCCGTGGCCCAGTCGAAGCCCTTGCCGGTCTCGAACATCTCTTTTTTCGAGTCGAGCAGGCGCGAGACCGTCTTGTGCAGCGGGTATCCGTCGGGCACCGAGGTCAGCGCCTCGCCGATCTGCTTCATCGTCTCGGGCTTGATCGCGGTTTCGCCGCGCTGGTATTTCTCGCCCTCGCGGTCGAGATGCGACCAGCGGCCGTCCAGCCAGTCGGCCTTGTTGGGGCGGTATTCCTTGCCGGCCTCGAACTCTTCGTTGAGGTGCGCCTGGAACGCGGCCTTCATATCCTCGATCTCGCCCTCGGGGATCAGGCCGTCTTTCACCAGACGGTCGGTGTACAGCGACAGGGTCGTCTTGTGACCCTTGATCTTCTTGTACATCACCGGGTTGGTGAACATGGGCTCGTCGCCCTCGTTATGACCGAAGCGGCGGTAGCAGAAGATGTCGATCACGACGTCCTTGTGGAACTTCTGCCGGAACTCGGTCGCCACCTTGGCGGCGTGAACCACGGCCTCGGGGTCGTCGCCGTTGACGTGGAAGATCGGCGCTTCGACCATCAGGGCGATGTCCGTCGGGTAGGGCGAGGACCGCGAGAAGTGCGGCGCGGTGGTGAAACCGATTTGGTTGTTCACAACGATGTGGATCGTGCCGCCGGTGCGGTGGCCACGCAGACCCGACAGGCCGAAGCATTCCGCGACAACGCCCTGACCCGCGAAGGCCGCGTCGCCGTGCAGCAGGATCGGCAGAACCGCGGTGCGGTCGGCGTCGTTCAGCTGGTCCTGCTTGGCGCGGGCCTTGCCGATGACGACGGGGTTCACCGCCTCGAGGTGCGAGGGGTTGGCGGTCAGCGACAGGTGGACCTTGTTGCCGTCGAACTCGCGGTCAGACGAGGCGCCAAGGTGGTATTTCACGTCGCCCGAACCATCGACGTCTTCGGGTTTGAAGCTGCCGCCCTGGAATTCGTTGAAGATCGCCTTGTAGGGCTTCTGCATGACGTTCGCGAGGACCGACAGGCGGCCCCGGTGGGGCATGCCGACGACGATTTCCTTCACGCCAAGGTTGCCGCCCCGCTTGATGATCTGTTCCATCGCGGGGATCAGTGCCTCGCCCCCGTCCAGACCGAACCGCTTGGTGCCCATGTACTTGACGTGCAGGAACTTCTCGAAGCCCTCGGCCTCGACCAGCTTGTTCAGGATGGCGCGGCGGCCTTCGCGGGTGAACTGGATCTCTTTGCCCAGCCCCTCGATCCGCTCTTTCAGCCATGCGGCTTCCTGCGGGTTCGAGATGTGCATGTATTGCAGCGCGAAGGTGCCGCAATACGTGCGCTTCACGATGTCGAGGATCTCGCGCAGCGAGCCGAATTCCAGACCCAGCACGTTATCAAGGAAGATCGGGCGGTCATAATCGGCTTCGGTGAAGCCGTAGGATTTCGGATCTAGCTCGGGGTGCGGGGTCTGTTCGCGCATGCCCAGCGGATCGAGGTCGGCGACAAGGTGGCCGCGGATCCGGTAGGCGCGGATCAGCATCAGGGCGCGAAGGCTGTCCAGCACGGCGCGTTTGACCTGTTCGTCCGAGACTTTGACGCCCTTCTCTTCGGCCTTCGCGGCAATCTTCTTGCCGGCGTCCTTCATCTCTTCCTTGGCCCACTGACCATCCAGCGCCGAGGTGAGTTCGTCGTTCGGGACGGGCGGCCAGTCGGCGCGCAGCCAGCTGGGGCCGGCGGCCTCTTGCTTCACGTCCTGCCGTTCGTCGCCCATCTGGCGGAAGAACTCGGCCCAGGATTCGTCCACCGCCGCGGGGTTGTCGGCGTAGCGGGCATAGAGCTGCTCGATGTAATCGGCGTTGTGCCCTTGCAGGAAGCTTGAGGCGTGGAACTGGTCGTTGGGGCTTTGTTCGGTCATCGGGACTCACCCAGGGGTTCAGGGGTTTCTAGCGTTGCATGTAGGTTGGTAACGTAACGGAGGTTAACGAAACCGCACCGGCTTCCGTGGCGGACGTGCCGGAAAAGTGAGGCGGCGCAGGTCATCGCGCCCCCTTCGGAGGCACAGGCCCCCATTGGTTCTGATGCGGCTGCGTGGGGCGCGTGAGCCACCACAGCACCAGCAGCGGAGAGATGAAAAGGACCAGCGCGGCAAGCAGCGCGATCAGCCCGACGCCGCCGCCGATGAGCGCGCCGAATTCACCGCTGAACAGCGGACGGAAGCCGTAGGCGAACCCGAGGAAGGTGGTGATGCCGACCATCACGATCAGCGGATACAGCAGGTACAGCCCGGATCGGCCCGTGTCGTGCATCCGGCGCCAGCCGACGGCCAGCGCGGGGATCAGGGTTGCCAGCGCGAAGATCCGGCCCAGAACCGACCGCACCTCGACATCGTAGACACCCGGGGCGCGTTCGACTTCAACCGTGCCGAACAGCGCGCCGTCGATGAAGCCAAGAACGACGCTGCCAATGAACAGGAACAGCGCGAACCACCAGTATTCGGGCCGGCGCGCGCGGCCCGAGAAGGTCGCGTATTTGCGAAAGCAGGTCTTGATGGCGTCGGTGAAGCTCATGACCGGTCTCCCGCTGGATGGGCCAAAACCGTTACCGTGCAAAACGCCGTAACGCGGCAGCCCGATCGGGTTGCCGCGTTGTTTGCGCGATATGGGGCACGGCCCGGCATCGGTGTTAGCCGATCGCCTTCAGCACGGCTTCGCCGAGCTGCGCGGGGCTGTCGGCCACGACGATCCCGGCGGACTTCATCGCCTCGATCTTCGATTCCGCGTCGCCCTGACCGCCCGAAACGATGGCACCGGCGTGGCCCATGCGGCGGCCCGGAGGCGCGGTGCGGCCGGCGATGAAACCGGCGGTCGGCTTCCAGCGGCCTTTTTTCTTTTCGTCCGCAAGGAACTGCGCGGCTTCTTCTTCGGCGGTGCCGCCGATCTCGCCGATCATGATGATCGACTCGGTCTCGTCATCGGCAAGGAACCATTCCAGCACGTCGATATGCTCGGTCCCCTTGATCGGGTCACCGCCGATGCCGACGCAGGTGGACTGGCCAAGGCCGACGTCCGAAGTCTGCTTGACGGCTTCGTAGGTCAGGGTGCCCGAACGAGACACGACGCCGACCGAACCGCGACGGTGGATGTGGCCGGGCATGATGCCGATCTTGCACGCGTCCGGGGTGATGACACCCGGGCAGTTCGGGCCGATCAGGGTCGAGTTGGAGTTCACCAGCGCGCGCTTCACCTTCATCATGTCCAGCACCGGGATGCCTTCGGTGATGCAGACGATCAGCGGGATTTCCGCGTCGATCGCTTCAAGGATCGAGTCGGCCGCGAACGGGGGCGGAACGTAGATCACGGTCGCGTTCGCGCCGGTCTGGTGCACCGCCTCGTGGCACGAGTTGAACACCGGCAGATCCAGGTGCGTCTGGCCGCCCTTGCCGGGGGTCACGCCGCCGACCATCTTGGTGCCGTAGGCGATCGCCTGTTCCGAGTGGAAGGTCCCCTGCGAGCCGGTGAAGCCCTGACAGATGACCTTGGTGTTTTCGTCTACGAGGACTGCCATGTCTGTCCCTTTTTCCTTTACACGCGGTAAGAACTGTAGAAACGGCTGGTGCCGTTTGCGACGCAGCCGGCCTCGCCGTCGAGCGAGATGACGCCCACGACATGACCGATCGGATTGGTGGGGTCCTCGTACCGGACACACTCGACCGGCTGGCCGGTGGCCGGGTCGACGGGACCCGTAGTGACGAAGCGGACGTAGCCCGGATAGCGGGCCGGAACGACGGCATCGAGGATCGCGTTCGCGCCGGCCACGCCAAGGTGGGTGCTGGACGGCGAACAGAATTCAGGCATCTCACCGTAGTACAGCTCGATGCTGACGGTGTCGGCGGGACCCGTGAACGTGTGGGTCGTGTCGCTGTTCACGCTGCTGCGTTCGACCTGCTCGGCGAAGCCGGCGTTGCGAAACGCCTGCGCCCAGGCCTCGTGGCCAGGCGCGTCCAGCAGGCACAGGCGCAGGCCAAGACGCATGTTGTCCTCGACCGCCTGCTCGAAGCTTTGCGGCAGGGCGGGAGTGGCAAGCGACAGTGAAAGCGATGCAATCAGTGTGGAAGTGGCAATACGCATCTTCATAATCCCTACAAGTTCAAAATGATTGCGCTGGTGCCGTCCACGTTGCACTCGCCAGAGTTTCCGGCGGCGGCATAGTGGACCCAGATCAGCGATTGTGGGGCGAAAATGGAAAGCCCGTCGCACGGAGACGATAGCCCGCGTTCGGGATGACCTTCTTGGACCATGTCGGGAAAAAGGGTGCCTGCAAGGGCGCTTCCCATCGCGATCGCGTCGGCCAGCGGCACGTCCGTCGACTGGAAAGAGCAATAATTCTGGCTCGGGTCGACCCAACCGAAAATGCGGGGGCCGGTTACTTCGCTGACGCCTTCGTCCATCCCGGGCACCAGCGTGAATCCCGCCGCTTCCAGCGCGGCCGGAATCTCCGCGGCAGAGCGATAGTTGCGCAGGCAGATCTCGGTCGCCATGCGCATTAGCTCGGTCGGGGCAGGTTCCGGCGCGGGGGCCTCAGACACGGACGGCGCGGCGCCGGTTTGTCCGGACTTGCCCTGCGCGGCGGCGCCGGTGGTGGCCGCCGCCAGCAAGACCAGCCCTAGCGATGCGGCCCGGACAGTTCGTCCAGCAGACGGGTAACCATCAGCGCGGTTCCGGCGATCACCATCGACCGTCCGACCGAAACGCCAAGATTGTCCGGCGCGACAAGGCTGACCCCGTTCCGCGACTTCCGCACGGCGCGCTGCAGGGCGTTCGACTGCCTTGCGTCGTCCATCGGCATCGGGTCGGGGATGTTCAAAGCCTGCGGCTTGGTGCGCCACAGATAGGCCCCGGCGGCCAGCAACCCCGCGCCGATCGCCAGCGGCAGGATGCGCTTCGTCGTCGGCTCGGAGACCGGGATGGTTTTGGGTAGGGTCGGCATCTTCAATGTCATGGCAGTGCACTCCGTTTGACGAAGAACACGCCAGGGCCGCCGCGGGTTCCGCGGCGGCGTCCAGAAGCTTATGAAAGCCGACCCCGATCACGGTCAGCCCTTGACGGCCTTCACGATCTTTTCGGCGCCGTCCTTCAGGTCGTCCGCCGCGATCACGTTCAGGCCAGAGTTCGCGATGATCTCTTTGCCCTTGTCGACGTTCGTGCCTTCGAGACGCACGACCAGCGGAACCTCAAGGCCGACTTCCTTCACCGCGGCGATCACGCCCTCGGCGATGACGTCGCAGCGCATGATGCCGCCGAAGATGTTCACAAGGATACCCTTCACGTTCTTGTCGGACGTGATGATCTTGAACGCCTCGGTCACCTTTTCCTTCGTGGCGCCGCCGCCGACGTCAAGGAAGTTGGCCGGTTCCGCGCCGTACAGCTTGATGATGTCCATCGTCGCCATCGCAAGACCGGCGCCGTTGACCATGCAGCCAATCTCGCCGTCCAGCGCGATGTAGTTCAGGTCGTACTTGGAGGCCGCCAGTTCCTTGGGGTCCTCTTCCGTTTCGTCGCGCAGGTTGGCGACGTCGGCCTGCCGGTACATGGCGTTGCCGTCGAAGCCCAGCTTGGCGTCCAGAACTTTCAGGTTACCGCCCGGCATCAGGATCAGCGGGTTGATTTCCAGCATCTCCATGTCCTTCTCGACGAAGGCTTTATAGAGCTGACCCATCAGCTTGACGCACTGTTTCTGCGCCGGCCCTTCAAGGCCCAGCGAGAACGCGACGCGGCGGCCGTGGAACGGCTGGTAGCCGGTGGCCGGGTCGACGCTGAACGACAGGATCTTCTCGGGGGTCGACGCGGCGACCTCTTCGATGTCCATGCCGCCCTCGGTCGAGCAGACGAAGGACACGCGGCTGGTCTGGCGGTCCACCAGAAGCGCGAGGTACAGTTCGCGTTCGATGTCGGAACCGTCTTCGATGTAGATGCGGTTGACCTGCTTGCCCGCCGGGCCGGTCTGGTGCGTGACCAGCGTCTTGCCCAGCATCTTCTTGGCTTCGTCAGCGGCCTCTTCGACCGACTTCGCAAGGCGGACGCCGCCTTTTTCGCCGGCCTCGGCCTCTTTGAACGAGCCCTTGCCGCGGCCGCCGGCGTGGATCTGCGCCTTGACCACCCAGAGCGGACCGTCGAGTTCGCCAGCTGCGGTCTTGGCGTCGGCGGCGTTCAGGACGACGCGACCGTCCGAAACGGGGCAGCCGTACTCGCGCAGAAGCGCCTTCGCCTGGTATTCGTGGATGTTCATGAAGCTTTTCCTCGCTCGTGAAGTCGGGGATCGTTATGTCGCGAATTCCATGCCACGATACACCGACAGGCTTAAACAGGTTTTACGCCTGATTGCGCGAACGTCCGCCATTTTCCCGGATTTGTGATCACACGCGGAAATCGTGTGATCACAAACGGCAAAAACCTTGTCCTGTTGAGAGAATCAATGCGATCCGGAAGGCGGGGTCAGTTCAGGAACACGACGAACATCATCGTGTCACCGCGGGCAAGCCGCGTGAAATCCAGCCAATTGTCGCGCGCTAGGCGCTGTCCTTCCTCGGCATAGCGCATCAGGCCGACCCCGTGAACCCATTCGGCAATGTCGACCGGGATCGGGTCTTCGAACATGGATTGCAGGTTCAGACCGGCGCCCTGGCGAAGTCGCCAGTAGGGGATCAGAACCTCTCCGTTCAGCAGTTTCTCGGCGTCGTCCAGCACCGCCAGCCAGCGCGCCCCGGTTCCGGCGGGCACCTCTAGCCCAAGGCCCTGCTGCTGCAGGTCGTTGGGAATCCATTCGCCGTTGTTGTCCGTTTCGGCGGCGACACGGGACCAGAACACGCGGTTCTGCGCGATCATCTGCAACAGGTGCTCGCGGGCGGCGCGGGTGTGTTCAGCGTCGGGCGGCTGGCGCAGGGACAGGTAGATCGCGGCGATCCGGTCGACCTGTTGCCCGAACTGCATGTCCATCGCGTTGACATACGGCGTGTCGGCCGCCAGTGCGTTCATCTCCTGCGAGGAGGCCGCGATGCGGGCGATCTGTTCGGTCGGATCGAAGGCCAGCACCAGTTCCGAGAAGGCGGCCAGAAGGTGCGTGTAAGCCGCCAGCCACGCGGCGTCGGACGTGTCGAACACCAGGGGCGGTAGGCGGTCGGCGTCCATCCCGCGCCCGGTCAGGGCAAGCCCGGCGACATTGACCAGACCCTCGCCCTCGTCGCGGGTTCCGTTCATGTTGATGTCGAACCACATCTCGTCCAGCCGGATCGGCAGCGAGACGGCGTCGTCGTCCCCGATCGTCAAAAGCGGTGCGCGGGCGGCATCCATGTCCGGCAGCATCTGCGTGAACAGCGCGGTGATCGCGGCGGGATCGAACGGTTCGGGCGAAAGGTTCGGCGGCACCGGCAATCTCAGCACCGGCAGTTCTGTGCGCGCGGCGTTGAAGCCCATGCGCCAGCGTGTCTGAAGCGTGACCTCGATCGCGCGCAGGAACCTGACCCCGCCAAGGGCGAACCGTTCGGTCGGGTCAGGGTCGGGCAAGGCGGCAAGATAGGCCTCGGTCGGGGCGATCCCTTCGTCGCGCAGGCGGTCGGTGATGTCGGGCGCCTGTGCCCAAGCGGGCAGGGCGGTGCAGATCAGGATGGCAAGGCTGTAACGGAACATCGGTCTCCCCCCGTGCGTCCGGGTCCGACGGCGGGACCCTGAAACGAAAATGCGCGCCCAGGGGCGCGCATTCAACGGGGGATTTCCGGACCGGCCGGGGTGTCCCGACCGGTTCGTGTGACCCGTAGATCAGGACAGGCTGTCGTCGATGCCCTTGCAGGCCTCGACCAGACCTTTGACGGCGTCGACCGATTTGTCGAACATTGTCTGCTCTTCCTTGTTGAGCTTGATGTCCACGACCTTCTCGATCCCGCCGGCGCCGATGATCGTGGGCACGCCCACGTACATGCCCTTCACGCCCAGTTCGCCGTCGCAATACGCGGCGCAGGGCAGAAGACGCTTCTGGTCCTTGAGGTAGGCCTCGGCCATCTCGATGGCGCTGGTGGCCGGGGCGTAGAACGCCGAGCCGGTTTTCAGCAGGCCGACGATCTCGGCGCCACCGTCACGGGTGCGCTGCAGGATGGCGTCCAGCTTGTCCTGGGTGGTCCAGCCCATTTCCACGAGATCGGGAAGGGGGATGCCGCCGACGGTCGAGTAACGCACCGACGGGACCATCGTGTCGCCGTGGCCGCCAAGGACGAACGCGGTGACGTCTTTCATCGACACGCCGAATTCCAGCGACAGGAAGTGGCGGAAGCGGGCCGAGTCCAGCACGCCGGCCATGCCGCAGACCTTGTTCGCGGGCAGGCCCGAGAACTGCTGCAGGGCCCAGACCATCGCGTCGAGCGGGTTGGTGATGCAGATCACGAACGCATCCGGAGCGTGCGCCTTGATGCCTTCACCGACCGACTTCATGACCTTCAGGTTGATGCCCAGCAGGTCGTCGCGGCTCATGCCCGGCTTGCGCGGGACACCGGCGGTCACGATGCAGACGTCGGCGCCGGCGATGTCGGCGTAGTCCTGCGTGCCCTTCAGGCTGGCGTCGAAGCCTTCCGACGGGCCGGATTCGGCGATGTCCAGCGCCTTGCCTTCCGGAACGCCCTCGGCGATGTCGAACAGGACGACGTCGCCCAGTTCCTTCATTGCCGCCAGGTGGGCGAGCGTACCACCGATCTGTCCCGCCCCGATCAGGGCAATTTTCGGTCTGGCCATTTGATCCTGTCTCCGGTCCAGTTGATTTTCCACGCGATGCCTAGTCTTTCCCATGCTGCGGTGCAAGCCGCGCCGGGTGGGCGCGCAAATCGCGATACATGGCATACCATGGGGTACGAACGGCCTCGAACCGTTACAAGTGTATGTCGTGCAACAGAAAACTGATCGGGAGAGGCAAATGCAGCTGGATCCGGCATTCTTCGCGGTCGCGGTGCCCGCGGTGCTGTTCGCCGGGGTATCGAAAGGCGGTTTCGGTTCAGGCGCGGCCTTCGCCGCGACGCCGCTTCTGGCGCTGATTCTGGAACCGGGGCAGGCGCTGGGCCTGATGCTGCCGCTGCTGATGCTGATGGATGTCGGCGCGCTGCGCCCGTACTGGCGCCAGTGGCACTGGCCCTCGGCGCGGGCGTTGCTGATCGGATCTGTGCCGGGCGTCGCGCTTGGCGTGGTGCTGTGGCGGGTCGCCGACGCCGACGCGATACGCCTGCTGATCGGGGCCGTGTCGTTGGGCTTTGTGGCGTTTCGCGGTGCAAGCGCGATGGGCCTGCTGCGTCCGTCACGGCCTTTGTCCGACCGTGCCGGAATGCTTGCGGGCGGTGTGGCGGGTTTCACCAGTTTCGTCAGCCATGCCGGCGGACCGCCGGCGGCGGTCTACCTGTTGTCGCGCCCGCTGACGAAAACGGAATTTCAGGCCACGACGGTTCTCGTGTTCTGGCTGGTGAACCTGCTGAAGTTCCCACCCTATGCAGGGCTGGGAATCTTCACGCGCCAGACGCTGCTGGCGGATCTGCTGCTGGCGCCGCTCGCCTTTGCCGGGGTCTGGCTGGGCGTCTGGATGCACCGGCGGGTGTCGGGGCGACTGTTCTTCGCCCTGACCTATGTGTTTCTGACCTGCGCGGGGCTAAAGCTGATCTGGGACGCGCTGACCTGATCCGGGGCCCGGTCGGGCGCCCCGCGCCGGCGTTACAGGCGAATGCCTGCGGGCGTCAGTTCTTCGTCCAGACGTTCGAAGGACTGGCCGGATGCCACAAGGCAGGTCTGACCGTTCGGCAAGGTGACCGTGATCGTCCATGTGCCGGTCTCGATCGAGGCGAAAATCTCGATCACCGAGTTGTTGGCCCCCATTCCCATCGACTGCCGGCTTTCGCCGTAGCCTTCGGCAAGGCGGTCGACGACGGTTTCGCGATCCGCGCAATTGCGGCCCTGGCCGATCGCCTGATCCGCGAAAAGGACACAGGCACCGACACCAAGAGAGAGGGCGAGAAACGAGCGTTTCATTCTGTCTTTCCCTTTTTCTGTCAGGCGCATCCGTCCTGGCCTGCCACGCGGCGGGCGGTCGCACCTTCGATCCGATACACGCCGGACGTCGTTTCCGCATTCTACCGGAGACCGTCTTCACGGCCCTTCCCCCGACGAGCGGCGTGATCTCAAGGTCGTGCGAACTGGCCAAAAAATGGTTAACGGTCCGGCCGTCAAACGCTTCAAAATCGCAAGACGCTGATAACGATCAAGATTCTGCGCTGCGGCAAAACAATCCTTGCCTCGCGCAACGGCTCGTGTTCGTTTCCCGAGCATAGCGAGAGGAGAGCGAGAATCATGACGGAAGACGTACGGCCCTATCGATCCGTCCTGTATATCCCCGGCTCGAAGGACCGCGCGCTGGACAAGGTCCGCTCGCTTCCCGCCGACGCCATCATCTTCGATCTCGAGGACGCCGTGGCCGCCGATGAGAAGACGAACGCCCGCGCCACGCTGGCCGCCGCGCTGGCGGAGGGCGGCTATGGCGCACGCGCGCGGATCGTCCGCGTCAACGGGCTGGACACCGATTGGGGGCGCGAAGATATCGCGATGGCCGCAAAGGCCAAACCGGACGCGATCCTGCTGCCCAAGGTTGGTCGTGCCGCCGATCTTGATGCGGTGGCGGATCTGGCGCCCGGCGTCGACCTGTGGGCGATGATCGAAACGCCCGCAGGCATCCTGCACGCCGAAGAGATCGCCGCGCATCCCCGCCTGACGGGCATGGTGATGGGCACTAACGATCTGGCCAAAGAGTTGAACTGCCGGTTCCGCGCCGACCGCCTTCCGCTGATCACCAGCCTGCAGATCGCCCTTCTGGCGGCGCGGGCGCACGGGGTGGTCTGCGTCGATGGCGTCTATAATGCCTTCAAGGACGAGGACGGCCTGCGCGCGGAATGCGAACAGGGGCGCGACATGGGCTTCGACGGCAAGTCGCTGATCCACCCGGCGCAGCTGGCCGTTGCGAACGCGACCTTCGCGCCGTCCGAGGACGAGGTCGACCTTGCCCGCCGCCAGATCGAGGCGTTCGAATCCGCCGAGGCCGAGGGGCAGGGCGTTGCCGTTCTGGACGGCCGCATCGTCGAGAACCTTCACGTCGCAACGGCCCGCGCCACGCTGGCCCGCGCGGCGGCAATTACCGCACTGGAGCTTGCGCAATGATCCTGCTGCTTGTCGGAATCTTCCTTTGGTGGGCCGCTCACCTGTTCAAGCGCCTTGCCCCGGCGCGCCGCGCCGCGATGGACAACCAGATGGGGTCGGGCGCGAAGGGCGTCTTCGCGCTGGTCCTGCTGGTGTCGGTGGTGCTGATGGTGCTGGGCTTCCGGTGGAGCGAGTGGGTCCCCGTCTATGACCCGCCGTCTTGGGGGCGCCATCTGAACAACTTGCTGATGCTTATCGCCGTCGGGCTGCTGGGTGTCGGGCATTCGAAAAGCCGCCTGCGGGCCAAGATGCGCCATCCGATGCTGCTTGGCGTGCTAACATGGTCCTTTGCCCACCTTCTGGTGAACGGCGACCTGTCCTCGGTTCTGCTGTTCGGCCTGCTCGGCGTCTGGGCCGTGGTCGAGATCGTCGTCATCAACCGTGCGGAACCCCTTCGGACGTCTTGGCAGGGCGGCAGCATCGCCGGAGACGTGCGGCTGGGCCTGATCACGCTGGTGGTGTTCGCGGTGATCGCGGCGATCCATACGTGGCTCGGCTATCCTCCGTTCCCGATGTAATTCCGAAGTGAGACTGACATGAAAGCCTACCGACTGCTGACCGAGGAAGACACTTCGGCCTTCTGCCACAAGGTGACGCTGGCCCTGTCCAAGGGGTGGGAACTGCACGGGTCGCCCGCCTATGCGTTCGATGCGGAAACCGGGAAGATGCGCTGTGCCCAAGCCGTCACGAAGGACGTCGACGGCGTGGTGTACGATCCCGACATGAAGCTAGGTCAGCTCTGATGACGAAGACGGCGGCCGGACGGTTCTTCGAGGACTATGCCCCCGGACAGCTGATCCGCCATGCCGTTCCGCGCACGGTGACCACGGGCGAACGCGCCTTGTACCACGCGCTGTATCCCGCGCGTCATGCGCTGATGTCGTCCGACGCCTTCGCGCGGGCCTGCGGGCTTCCGGCGTCGCCGCTGGACGACCTTGCGGCATTCCACGTCGTGTTCGGTAAGACCGTGCCGGACGTGTCGCTGAACGCCGTCGCGAACCTTGGCTATGCCGAGGGCCGCTGGCTTCACCCCGTCTGGCCGGGCGACACATTGCGGGCCGAATCCGAGGTGATCGGGGTTAAGCAGAACTCTAATGGAAAATCCGGTGTCGTCTGGGTTCGCACGCGTGGCCTGAACCAGGATGACGTGCCGGTGCTGGAATATGTCCGCTGGGTGATGGTGCGGAAAGGCGATCTTTCGGCCCCGGCGCCAGAGACCGTGATCCCGGACCTTGCGCCGGCCGTCGACCCTTCGGCGCTGGTGATCCCGGACGGGCTGGACTTCACCGGCTATGATTTCGAACTGGCCGGAGAGCCTTACCGGTGGGGCGACTACGAGGTCGGAGAGATCATCGACCACGTCGACGGCGTCACGATCGAGGAAGCCGAGCACATGATGGCCACCCGCCTGTGGCAGAACACGGCCAAGGTCCATTTCGACGCGACACACCGGCCTGATGGACGGCGGCTGATCTATGGCGGCCACGTCATCTCTATGGCGCGGGCGCTGTCATTCAACGGGCTGGCCAACGCGCAGGTGATCGCGGGGCTGAACGCGGGGGCGCATGCGAACCCCTGTTTTGCTGGCGATACGGTGCGGGCCTGGTCAGAGGTGCTGGACAAGGCGCCGACTTCGGCGCCGGGCGTCGGCGCGATCCGTTTGAGGCTGGTCGCTACCAAGGGGGAAGCTGGCGTTCTGAAGGACGATGCCGGTAAGTACCTGCCCGACGTTCTTCTGGATCTCGACTATTGGGCGCTGATGCCGCTCTGATCGGGCGGCGCCTTGCACCGCTTGGGGCGTTGGCCGACGTGGTCTCGCCACAACTTGCCCGGACCTGTTCCAAAGCCCTCCTCGGGTCTTGACCGAACGTCTGTGCGGGGCCTTTAATCCGCGGCATGAAACAAGTCATTGCCTTGCTTATTGCCCTTTGTCTCGCGGTGCCCGCCGACGCGGCCCGCCTGCGGCACGAACGCCAAGACTATCTTGACGCGAACCTGCGCGCGATCTTCTACCACGAGCTTGGCCATGCGCTGATCGACGTGATGAAGCTGCCGATCTTCGGGCAAGAGGAAGACGCCGCCGACGTGCTTTCGGTGTTCCTGATCGACGCGCTGTTCGACAACGACCTTGCGGTCGAGATGGCGTACCACACCGCGCGCGGTTTTCTGGGCGAAGCGAAGGTGAGGACCGGCGCCGAGCCCGCCTATTGGGATGTGCACGGCCCTGATCTGCAACGCTATTATACCTTCGTCTGCCTGTTCTACGGGGCAAAGCCGGGTCAACGGCGCGCGGTTGCGCGGGACCTTGAGCTGCCCGAACCGCGGCAGGCGACCTGCCGGGACGAGTACGAACAGGCGCGCGAAAGCTGGGGCGAGGTGATTAAGCAACTGTACGAGAACGGGCCGGGTAAATCGATCCGGTTCCTGACCGACCACCGCGTCGACGAATACGGCCGTTTCACCGCCGCCGTGATGCAGCAGGTGATCGACGAAATGAACGCCGAGATGTCGCTGCCGAAACGTGTGCTGGTGCGGGTCGAGGATTGCGGCACCGCCAATGCCTTCTACGACGGCAAGACCCGCGAAATCATCATGTGCACCGAGTTCGCGCGTTACCTTCACGACCTTGCGCCCAACCGCTGAGGACGTTGCGGGCCGGGATTCGGGGACGGATCGCCGTTAGCGCCCGTAATGTGATCACACGTTTGATTTCTGTGATCACAACGGGTGGGAAAACTGAAAATGCGGCAATTTTCCACCGTGCCTGCGCAGCATTCCTGCGTGACTTGGCCCGAAAATATACGCTATGGGAGGTCAGCCACTGCCACGCAAAGGAGCCGACATGCCAGAGAAACCTGTGGAACGGCCGCTTTCTCCATTCATGTTGGGGCAATACTATCGCCTCCAGATGACGTCGGTCAGCTCGCTGCTGACCCGGATCACCGGAAACGCCCTGATCGTCGCCGCCTTCCTGATCGTCTGGTGGCTTGTGGCCGCAGCGACCGGGCCGGATTACTTCGCCACCGCGAACGGGTTCATGACCTCTTGGTTCGGCGATCTTGTCTTCACCCTGTCCGCGCTGGGCATGTGGTACCACTATCTTGCCGGCCTGCGGCACTTCCTTTTCGACGCGGGCCACGGCCTCGAAGTCGAAACGGCGGAAAAGCTGGGCTGGGCCTGCATCATCGGCTCGGTCGTGCTGACCGTGCTGACCATCATCATCGTCTGACGGAGGCGTTCATGCGTTACCTGACCGCCCGCAAGCGCGCCGAAGGCAAAGGCGCCGCACATCACGGCACTGAACATCACTGGTACATGACCGTGTCCGGGGCCGGGCTGGCCCTACTGGTGCCGATCTTCATCTTCATCTTCGGGCGCGCCCTTGGCGGCAGCTATGAAGAGGTTGTCGCGACCTTTGCCCGCCCGTTCCCCGCCATCATCACCGGCCTCGTTCTTGTCGTCGGGCTGCGGCACTTCGTCAGCGGCTTCACGATGATGGTCGAAGATTACACCCACGGCTCCACGCGCAAACTGCTGGTGATCGGTGTGATCACAGTTTCCTACTTCCTCATGGCCGCCGGTCTCTTCGCGCTGGCCAAGCTCGCACTTTAAGGAGCATCCAATGGCCGCTTACGACTACGAGACGCATGACTATGACGTCGTGGTGATCGGGGCCGGTGGCTCCGGCCTGCGCGCCACGCTTGGCATGGCCGAGCAGGGCCTGCGGACCGCCTGCGTCACCAAGGTGTTCCCGACCCGGTCCCACACCGTTGCCGCGCAGGGGGGCATCGCTGCCTCGCTTGGCAACATGGGCCCCGACAGCTGGCAATGGCACATGTACGACACCGTGAAGGGGTCGGACTGGCTGGGCGACACCGACGCAATGGAATACCTTGCGCGTGAGGCGCCCAAGGCCGTGTACGAGTTGGAGCACTACGGTGTGCCATTCTCGCGGACCGAGGAAGGCAAGATCTACCAGCGTCCGTTCGGCGGCCACACCACCGAATTCGGTGAAGGCCCCGCGGTTCAGCGCACCTGCGCCGCCGCCGACCGGACCGGCCACGCGATTCTACACACGCTGTACGGCCAGTCGCTGAAGCAACAGGCCGAGTTCTACATCGAATACTTCGCCATCGACCTTCTGATGTCCGAGGACGGCGCCTGTCGCGGTGTTCTGGCGTGGAAGCTGGACGACGGCACGATGCACGTCTTCAACGCGAAGACCGTGGTGCTGGCCACCGGCGGTTACGGTCGCGCCTACTTCTCGGCCACCTCGGCGCACACCTGCACGGGTGACGGCGGCGGTATGGTGGCCCGTGCGGGCCTTGCGCTGCAGGACATGGAATTCGTTCAGTTCCACCCGACCGGCATCTACGGCTCGGGCTGCCTGATCACCGAGGGCGCCCGCGGCGAGGGTGGTTATCTGACCAACTCCGAAGGCGAACGGTTCATGGAGCGGTACGCGCCCCAGTACAAGGACCTTGCGCCGCGCGACTATGTCAGCCGCTCGATGACGATGGAGATCCGCGAAGGCCGCGGTGTGGGCGAACACGGCGACCACATCCACCTGAACCTGTCGCACCTGCCGGCCGAGGCGCTGGCGGAGCGTCTGCCGGGCATCTCTGAATCGGCGAAGATCTTCGCTGGTGTCGACGTGACCAAGGAACCGATCCCGGTTCTGCCGACCGTGCACTATAACATGGGCGGCGTTCCGACGAACTATTGGGGCGAGGTTCTGAACCCGACCGCCGAGGATCCGACCGCGATCGTTCCGGGCCTGATGGCCGTGGGCGAGGCCGGCTGTGCCTCGGTGCACGGCGCGAACCGCCTTGGTTCGAACTCGCTGATCGACCTCGTGGTCTTTGGCCGCGCCGCCGCGATCCGCGCCGGCAAGGTGGTCGATCCCGACACCGCCGTCCCGACCGCGTCCAAGGCCGCCATCGACAAGGCGTTCGACCGCTTTGATGCGGTGCGCAACGCCAACGGCGGCACCCCGACGGCAGACCTGCGCGACGAGATGCAGCGCACCATGCAGGCCGACGCGGCAGTGTTCCGCGCCAGCGACTCGCTGAAGGACGGCGTCGAGAAGATGACCGCCATCGCGGCCAAGCTGGACGACCTGAAGGTCACAGACCGTTCGCTGGTCTGGAACAGCGACCTGATGGAAACGCTGGAACTGACCAACCTGATGCCGAACGCGCTGGCCACCATCGTGGGCGCCGAAGCGCGCGAGGAAAGCCGTGGTGCCCACGCGCACGAGGATTTCCCCGAGCGCGACGACGACAAGTGGCGCGTCCACACCGTCAGCCGTGTCGACGGCAACAAGGTGGACCTAAGCTATCGTCCGGTCATCATCGATCCGCTGTCGACCGAGGAAGAAGGCGGCATCAGCCTGAAGAAGATCGCGCCGAAGGCGCGGACGTTCTGATCAGGGCGCTGCCGTGAGGGTGAGCCAACCTGCCTGCAGCGATGCTGCGAATGCCGGCCAGCGGCCGGCGTTCGGGCGCATCGTTCAAAGGCCGGTCAGGCCCATCCTGTCGCGCAGTGTCTCGATGGCGTGGTCGATGGTGAAGGACGCGCGAACCCGCGCGGCCGCCGCATCGCCAAGCCCCGCGCACATCGCCGGATCGGCCAGCGCGCGGTCAAGCACCTGTGCCATTGCCTCGGTATCGTGCTCGTCCACCAGCAGACCGCTGTCGCCGTCGATGACTGCCTCGGGGATGCCAGAGTGACGGGTCGACACCACGCACAAACCGGCCGACATGGCCTCGAGCACGGACACGGGCAAACCTTCGGTGTTGCCGTCCGGCGTGGTCACGGAATGCTGCAGGAAGATCGACGCCTCGGACATCATGCGCCGGACCGTGTCATGTGGCTGGACGCCGTGGAACACGACGCGGCCTTCGGGCAGATCCATGCCGGCGACTTCGGCCTTGCACTCTGCAAGGCGCGGGCCGTCGCCGATCACGTCCAGCCGGGCGTCCGGGTGATTGTCCGCGACGCGTGCGAAGGCGCGGATGCTGACCAGCGGGGCCTTCTTGTCGACCATGCGCCCCACCATGATGCACCGGCCCGGCACGCGGGCGGACATCGGGAACGCGTCGGGATCGACGCCGCAGGGCGTCACCGCGATCCGGTCGGCGGGGCATCCGACGGCGATCAGCTTGTCCGCGATAAAGCGGGACGGCGCGAAGAAGCCCTGCGCGCGGGCCCACAGATCGTCGTACAGCCGCAGCACCTTCGGGTCGGACAACACACGCGACGCGTCCCAGCCGTGGAAATGCACGAAGTAGCGCACGTCGCTGCGCCGTGCCGCGTCCAGAAGCTTGCAGGCGAAGACGCCGAATTCGCCCATCGCCACCTCGGTGCCGGTATCGCGGAAAAAGCGCGCCGCGTGCCGCGTGCGGCCAGCGTGCAGCAGGCCGACGGGAAGCGTCGTGCGCGACATCTCGGATCCCCCCGCGCCCAGCCGGCGCGGTCGGCGGCCGAGATCGGCCAGAACGGGGCCATCCAGCGGCGGTTCGGGTGCGGCGTCGTAGGTCACGAACGCGGTGTTGCCCGGCGCGATGCCACGGGCGTGCTGACGGATGAAGGTTTCCGAAGCCTGGTTGAAAGACCTGGCGGCGAGTGCGAACATTCCGGGGCTCCGAAGCAAGGCGGCATACTGATCCCACTTCGAAGCGCCGACATCAAGCCACGACAGACGGAGCGACGGGTGATCCGGCACGTACATCTCATCGATACATCGATCGCCTCTGACAATGTCGGCGACGAGATCATTGTGCAGGAATCCCGCAAGCATCTCGAAGGGCTGTTTCCGGGCGCCTACATCAGCAGTTCTGCCGGGCACGACGGCCTTGGCGCGTCCAGCCGCAAACTTGTGGCCGACGCGGATATCGCGCTGCTGTTGGGGTCGAACGCGTTGGCGCCGCATAACCAGCGCAAGAACAGGTTTGTCTGGCAGGTCACGCGGCGCGACATCCCCCTGCTGGCCGGGAAGGTCGTTCTGTTCGGCGTGGGCGCGAACCGGGATTTCGACCGCATTCATCCCCGGCAGGCGCGTCTGCTGAAGCGGCTGCTGTCCCGCGACTATGTGCATTCGCTGCGTGACGGGCTTGGCCTGAAGATCGTCGAGACACTTGGCCTTCGCGGGCTGAACACCTCTTGCCCGACGCTGTGGCGCTATGCCGATCAGGGTCCGAAAGTGCCGCAGGGCAAGGCGGACACGGTGATCTTCACGCTGACCGCACATAAGGCCGATCCGGCGGACGCCGCGATGCTGGATATCCTGCGGGCGCAGTACGACCGCCTGCTGTTCTGGCCGCAGCAGCCACGCGACGGCGACTATCTGACCAAGCTGGGCGATCACGGGATCGAACGTCTTGCGCCCTCGCTGGCCGCCTACGATGCCGCGCTGGCGGCGGGGCCCTGCGACGTCGTGGGAACGCGGCTGCACGGATCGATCCGGGGCCTTTCCCACGGGCGCCGTATCATCGTGGTTGCCATCGACAACCGCGCCCGCGAAATCGGCGCCGAAACCGGCCTGCCGACCGTCGCGCGGGCCGAGCTTGCCGATCGCCTGCCTGCGCTTGTCGCGGGCGCGTTCGAAACGAACATCTCTCTGCCGCGCGATGCGGTGCGGTCCTACCTAGAACAGTTCGGCGATCCCGATGTCGCCGCGCCCGAAAACACCCGCGCCGCCCTCAGCGCGACCAGTCAACCGAAAGGGGTCTGATCTCATGGTCCAACTCACTCTCCCCAAGAACTCCCGTATCCGTACCGGCAAGACCTGGCCGAAACCCGAGGGCGCCACGAACGTCCGCGAGTTCAAGATCTATCGCTGGAACCCCGATGACGGTGAGAACCCGCGCGTCGACACGTACTTTCTAGACATGGACAAGTGCGGTCCGATGGTTCTGGACGCGCTGATCAAGATCAAGAACGAGATCGACCCGACCCTGACCTTCCGCCGGTCCTGCCGTGAAGGCATCTGCGGGTCCTGCGCGATGAACATCGACGGGATCAACACGCTGGCCTGCATCTACGGGATGGAGGATATCAAGACCCCGGTGGTCAAGATCTACCCGCTGCCGCATATGTCGGTGATCAAGGACCTGATCCCCGACCTGACGCATTTCTACGCGCAGCACGCCAGCATCATGCCGTGGCTCGAGACCAAGACGAACCGGCCGCAGAAGGAATGGAAGCAGTCCATCGAGGACCGCAAGAAGCTGGACGGCCTGTACGAATGCGTCATGTGCGCGTCGTGCTCGACGTCCTGCCCGTCCTACTGGTGGAACTCGGACCGCTATCTTGGGCCGGCTGCCCTGCTGCACGCGTATCGTTGGATCATCGACAGCCGCGACGAGGCGACCGGCGAGCGCCTGGACGACCTTGAAGATCCGTTCAAGCTGTACCGCTGCCACACGATCATGAACTGCGCCAAGACCTGCCCCAAGGGTCTGAACCCGGCGGCGGCGATCGCCGAGATCAAGCGCATGATGGTCAACCGGATCGTCTGAGCTAGCTGACACGACATCCAAGGGCCGTTCCGAAGTACCGGGGCGGCCCTTTGTCTTTCCGATCCCGTTGACCGGGATGCTGCAGGTGTCGCCGTGATCTTCTTCATCTTTCTCGCCATCGGCGTTGTCTTCTATCTCTGGTGGAAGCGAACCTACACGACGCTGAGTCGCGATTGCCGCTGGCGGCAGGACAAACCGGCGGGCGACTGGCACTGCGTTGCCTGCGGTGCGCGCACTGTTCCGCCCCCGAACCAATCGCCGCGGCACTGTTTGCGCTCGGATCGCACCGGCTGATCCCGTCTTGCTG
Organism: Psychromarinibacter halotolerans; assembly: GCF_029168315.1. Classification (NCBI taxonomy): domain Bacteria; kingdom Pseudomonadati; phylum Pseudomonadota; class Alphaproteobacteria; order Rhodobacterales; family Paracoccaceae; genus Psychromarinibacter; species Psychromarinibacter halotolerans. Next base: position 351,928 of record NZ_JARGYD010000003.1, on the reverse strand, counting down.
ACCTGATTGTTACAGCCTTGCCACAGGTTCGGCGGGTTCGCGCCTGACTCTGACCGGATTTCAGCCTGCCGCCGGGGGGTAAGGATTTTGTGACTTTGCCGGAATCACAAGCCGTGGCTACTTGGAGGAAAGAGCAGAACAAAAACAAACGGTGATCTTAATGATTGCAATCAGAGAAACCTCTCGCGCGTTCCGGTTCTTGCCGCGCCGCGCAGCCTTGGTTCCGAGCCCCCGGACCGTGGCAAAGACTTCAGGCTTCGACGGCGACCTTGTCCGCGAGCAGTGGCAGACGATCTACGCCTTCTGCACGCAAGACGAACTGGAGCTGGAATTGAACCGGCTCCAGCGCGAGCGGGCGGCGATGCGCGACTGCGAGACGACCGAGAAGCGCGCCAAGCGCATCAACCGGATCCGCACCGAGCTTGTCGATGCCCGGCTTGCTCTGCTGACGTCCCGCGCGGACGGCTAACCGGCCTTTGTATCTGCGCCGGTGCTTTACGCGCCGGGGCGGATCGTCCTAGATCGGCCTCGCAACACGCGGTGCCGGATGTCCTGTCGCGCCGTACACCGGATCTTGGGACAGTAGGGGCACCGCGATGACCGACAGACAAAGCCACCCGCCCGCCGACGCCGAGGCGCGCCGCGCGATCGCACCGGTCGTGGCGTATCCCGATACATCGTTGCCGCCGCCGGATCTTGCGCTGTACACCCGCGCCCGCGAAGGCGCCACGCTGGTGGCCGAGACGGTTGCCGCCCCCCGCGAGGCCGCAACCTTCCGGGTGCCGGCGGGGCATTTCTTTCGGATCACCTCGATTCAGGGGCCGCAGGTCGGGGACCTGAACCTGTGGGCGGCGAACGATCTGTCGGAACGCTTCTTCTCGGGCAAGACCCGCGCCCTGCACGGTACGCATGTCACCACCGGCGACAGGTTGTGGAGCTGCTTTCCCTATCTTCGCCCGATGGCGACGATCACCGAGGATACGCTGGCGTGGTACGGCACCGACCCGCACGGCGGGCGCGTGCACGACGTCATCGGGACGCGCTGCGACCCGTACACGCACCACCTGCTGGCCGGGGACGACTATCACCACTGCTGCCATTCCAACCTGTCCCGCGCGCTGGCGGCCGAGACCGGGATGCCTGTGACAAAGGCCGAGCTGCTGGTTCACGACGTGCTGAACGTCTTCATGTGCACCGGTTTCACTGCCGACACGGGGCAATACTTCATGAAGGCCAGCCCGGTGCGGCCCGGCGATTACCTAGAGTTTTTTGCCGAGATCGACCTGTTGGGCGCGCTGTCGGCCTGTCCCGGCGGCGACTGTTCCGCCGAACATTCCAGCGACACCGCTGCCTGCTATCCCCTGTTGATCCAGGTGTTCGAGCCTGCGGGCGGCGCGCTGCAGGGATGGACGCCCGCGACGATGAATGGCTACGACCGCAGCCACGGTCTTTGACCGTTACTGCATCACCGCCGATTGCAGGTCGAAGATCGGCAACAGCACCGCCAGCACGACGATCAGGACGAAGCCGCCGACCACCATCATCAGCACCGGGTCAAGGATCGCGGCCAGCCGCTTGCGGTCGTTCGCCAGCCACGTCTCGACAAGGATCGCGGCGCGTTCGGCCATCGGGGCCAGCCGGGCCGAGTCTTCTCCGACGCGGATCAGTTGCAGCGCGACCGGAGGCAGGATCGGAAGCCGCCGCAGCGCCGCGCCAAGGCTTTCGCCCTGCCGGACGGCGGTGACGACCGCGTCGGCCTCGGCGCGGTGGGTCGACACATCGACGACCTCTGCCGCCCCCGTGGCCGCGTTCAGCGCGGTCTGGCGGCTGCCCAGCACGACCGACAGGGTCCGCAGGTACTGTGCCGCGATGGCCATCCGCTTCAGCCGTCCGAACACCGGCACCTTCAGCCCGGCGCGCCGCATCCGGTCGCGGCTGGACGGGACGCGCCATGCGGCAACCACGGCCAGCACCGCGGCGACCAACGCGGCGGACAGGCCGATCCAGTGCGTTTCGATCCAGCCTGATACGGCCAGCACCGTTCGCGTAATGCCGGGCAGCGGCTGGCCGGTGACTTCGAACATCCCGACCAATTCAGGCGCGACCGTCGTCACGAGAATGGCGCAGACCACCAGCGACACGGCGGCGACGAAGCCGGGATAAACCAGCGCCGTCGCGATTTCCGCGCGGTTCGCGCCTTGCGCTTCCAGATAGTCGGCCAGCCCGCCGAACACCGCCGCCAGTTCGCCCGATCCTTCACCTGCCCGAAGGCTGGACGCGTAGTAGGGCGCGAACCCGGCGCGGCTGGTCTCGATGGCGTCCGACAGCGGGTAGCCTTCCAGCGTGGCCGCCTTCAGTTGCGCGGCGAAGGCCTGCATCGCCTTCGACCCGTCACTTTCTATGACGGCGTCCAGCGCCTTTTCGACCGGCAGATCGGCGGCCAGCAACACCGCCATCTGGCGGGTGAACAGCGCGCGTTCGTCGGCGTCCAGCCGTGCCCCGCGGCGGGCTGTCCGGTTGGGGCCAGTGTCGGCCCGCGCTTCGATCTCCGAGGCCATCAGGCCCTGTGCCTTCAACGCGTCGAAGGCCGCCTTCTCGGAATCCGCGACCAGCGTCCCGGTCCGGCGCTGGCCTTTCGCGGTATAGGCGACGTAGGCGAAGGGCTGCACTAGAGGTCGCCCAGAACTCGGCGGACCTCGGCAAGGCTGGTCGCGCCTTCTGCCGCCAGCGCAAGGCCCTGCGCCAGAAGCGAACCGTCCTTCGGGATCGCCATCTTGCGCAGCTCCAGTTCGCTGGCGTTCTCGCCGATCCGGGCCGACAGCGCCTCGTCGACCTCGACGATCTCGAACACGCCTTGCCGCCCGGCAAAGCCGGTGCCGCCGCAGGTGTCGCAGCCATCGGCGTGGCGCAGGGTTTCGGGCGGCTCCAGCCCGGCGGCGCGGAACAGGGCGGCTTCGTCGGGGGTCGTTGGCGCCGTGGTGGCGCAGGTGCACAGCCGCCGCAAAAGGCGCTGCGCAAGGATGCCGCGCAGGGTCGCGGCGATCAGGTAGTTGTCCAGCCCAAGGTCGCGCAGCCGGGTGACGGCGGCGACCGAGTTGTTCGCGTGCAGCGACGAGAAGACAAGATGCCCGGTCAGCGACGCCTGTGCGGCGACCTGCGCCGTCTCGCCGTCGCGGATCTCTCCGACAAGGATCACGTCGGGGTCCTGCCGCAGCGTGGCGCGCAGCCCGGCGGCGAAGGTCATGCCGATCTCGGCGTTGGTCTGGGTCTGGCTGATGCCGGGCAGGTGATACTCGATCGGGTCCTCGACCGTGACGATGTTGCGCCGCCCGTGGTCCGCAAGCTGCAACAGCGAGTACAGCGTGGTGGTCTTGCCCGATCCGGTCGGCCCGGTCGCCAGCACGATCCCGTCGGGACGGTCGGCAAGGCGGCGCAGCACGGCCTCTTGCGCGGGTTTCAGCCCCAGCGCGTCCAGCGGCAACAGGCCCGAGTGCCGGTCCAGCATCCGCAGCACCACGCGTTCGCCGAACTGGCCGGGCAGGGTAGAGATACGCACGTCGATGTCGCGCCCGCCATAGCGCAGGCCGATGCGTCCGTCCTGCGGCAGGCGGGTTTCCGAGGTGTCGAGCCCGGCCATCACCTTTAGCCGCGACACCACGCGTTTCACCGGCACGTCGTCGCGGTCCATGACGCTGCGCAGCATGCCGTCGACACGGACCCGCGCCCGCAGCCCGCCTTCGTGCGGTTCGACATGCAGGTCCGATGCCGTGGCGCGGACGGTGCGGCGCAACAGCTGGTTCACCAGTTCGATCACCGGTGCCTCGGTCGCGTCTTCCAGCAGGTCGCGCAGCCCGGGACCGTTGCGGGTTTCAAGGTCGAAAGACAGGTCGGCTTCACCATCCTCGGCGCCCTGCCGATAGTGCGCGTTCAGCAGCGCATCGAAGGCGGCGGCGTCCAGCGTTTCGACGGCAAGCGGGCGGCGCATCCGGCGGCGGGCCTCGCGCAGGCCGAACGCGGTGGCGCCGGGGCCGCACAGCAGGCGGTCGCCTTGCAGTACTAGCTGCTGGTCGCGGGCAAAGACGAAGGGCAGGTCGGCCATGTCGGGACTTTACCGCAGGCGCGGCGCGCTAGGCGAGGGGGAACAGAATTTTCGCGAAAATTCTGGTGCCTCCGGCGGGGATATTTTCAGACCAAAGATGCTTACGGCGCGTTGAATTCCAGCCGCGACGGCAGCGGCGGGAAGGTGCGGGTGCGCGCGTAGGGGTCGATGAAGCCTGCGTCGAACGGCTGGTTCAGGTTGGCGCCGTCGAACGGAAAGCTGGAGGGCGGCATGTTCGGATAGCGGTCGTCCGGGTTCGGCTTGATCGCGTCCGACGCGCGCCGGGCGTCCAGCGCCAGTTCGGCGGTCAGGCGGTGTGCGTCCTCGTCGTTGTGCACGACGCGGGGGCGCAGCAGCAAAAGCAGCACGCGCTGATCGCGGTTAACCGAACGGCCCCGGAACAGGTTGCCGAACAGTGGCAGGTCCTTCAGGCCCGGCACGCCCTGGTTCTGGGCGCCAGAGCCGTTTTCCAGCAGACCGCCCAGCATGATGACGCGGCCGTCGCCGACAAGCACGTTGGTGTTCAGCGTCCGCTTCGAGGTGATCTCGCCCCCCGCTGCAGAGGTCGAATTGGTAAGGTTCGAGACCTCTTGTTCGATCGACATCCGCACCGTCGCATCGCCGGTGATCTGCGGGGTGACGCGCAGGGTCAGGCCGACGTCCTCGCGTTCGATGGTCTGGAACGGCTGGTCGGGCAGGGCGCTGTCGCCGACGGTGGAATAGCTGCCGGTGACGAAGGGCACCGACTGCGCCACGACGATCTCGGCCTCTGTGTTGTTCAGGGTCAGCACCGAGGGGGTCGACAGCAGCCGGGCCGAAGTCGATCCGGTCAGCGCGGTGATGAACCCGAGGAAGCCGTCGTCGCCGTTCTGCCGTCCGACGCCAAGCACACCGCCCTGACCGGGGCTAAGCACGTTGCCGTCGATGGCGGCGGACACCAGCGAGGTCAGCGACGGGCGGCCGCCGATCGAAAACTCGGCCCCGCCGAACAGCGCGTTGTTCAAAAGCGCGCCGAACTGGGCCGACAGGTCCGACAGGGTCTGCACCGAAAGCTCGAAGATGACCGCTTCGACCAGCACCTGGCTGGGACGCTGGTCCAGTCGGCGGATCGCGGCGGTGATGGTGCCGATGCGGTCGGCGGGGGCGGTGATCAGCAGCGAGTTGGTCTGCGGCTCGGCGACGATGGTCACCTCGCCCGGCTGATCCTGCGCGCCGGCCAGAACCGACCGGGCGATGACCGATTCCAGTTCCACCGCGTCGGCGTAGTTCAACGAGACGACGGCGGTCGAGACGGACCGTTGCGGCGTGTCGAGCTGGGTCACCACCTGCCGGATGCGGCTGCGGAATTCGTCGTTGCCGGACACCACGATGGCGTTCGACCGCTGGTCGGCGGACAAGCTGCCGCCGGGCGGCACGATGTCCAGCGATTGCAGCGTTGCAAGGATCTCGGTCGCGATGGAATGGCTAAGCCGGATCGTTTCGATCGTCTGGCCTGCCGGTCGGTCAAGCTGGTTGATCAGCCGGTCGATGCGGTCGATGTTTTCGCGCCGGTCCGAGATGACCAGAAGGCTGGACTGGTCGATGGTGGACACCACCGCCTCTGCCGGAAGCAGCGGGCGGATGACGTCGACCACCTGCGGCAGCGGGATGTTGCGGATCGCGAAGACGCGCGTCTCGAACGCGCCGCCAGCGGTCCGAACCCGTTCGCCGGGCGCCAATTCGCGGGCAAGGTCCAGCGGCACGATGCGGTCGACCTGCTGACCCTCGATGATGGTCAGCCGGTTAAGTTCCAGCACGTTGAGGAAGACTTCGTACAGCGCGGCGGAATCCACCGTGCCCGGTGCGATCACGGTCACGGTGCCCTGCACGCGCGCGTCCAGGGTGAAGTTCCTGTTGGTCGCCTCTGCTACGATTTCGACGAAGCTGCGCAGATCGGCGTCCCGAAGGTCGAGAGCGATCTGGGCACGTGCGGTCGAAAGCGTTGCGCATATCAGCGCGAGGGCGACAAGGACTGCTCTGCTAACCTTGCCCAAGGTTGACCTTTATGATCTGGCGGGTTCCATCGCGAAGGATTTCAAGGTCGATGGTCCCGCCTTGCGTTATGGCGTCTGGCAGATGTGCCAGCAGGTCTGGATTCTCCACCATCGACCCATTGATGCGCAAGATTTTATCGCCTGTGCGCAGTCCGATGCGCTCATAAAGCTCGCCCTGTCGTATCCAGACAACATCCAGCGCACTGGTTCCGTCGTCTTCGTCGGTCATCACAAGGCGTCCGGCGGCCTCGAAGGTGCGCTGCAGAAACCGGCGATCCATTCGTTCGATGGTCACGTCGACCTCTCCCAGCGTCTCTGGGGGCGCAGCAGGTTCTGTGGGCGTGATCGTCATGAACAGGCTGCTGTCGGTGCGGTACACCGGGATCAGCTGTGGCAGTCCGCGCCATGTGATCCAGACGCCCTTGTCGTCGATCCGTTCGACGATCTCGCCGCCGTCCAGTTCGTCGCCGACCCGGATCAGCTGTTGCAAGCCACCGGCCGACACAAGCGCCCAGCCTTCGCGGTCGCCCGCGACGATGCCGGCGAGGATATAGTCATAGCGGATTTCCGGTTCGGGTTCGGGGGCTGGTTGCGGCGCTGGTTCAGGCGCCGGTGCGGCGACGAGTTCCGGGGCAGGCTCGGGGTCCGGCGCCGGGGGCGGCACCGTGCCGAACACCTCGGGCCACTGCGGCGACAGGGTCGGCGCCGCCGCCAGTTCGACCGCAACGCCCGCCGGTTCAGGCGCTACGAAACTGGTTGGTTCCGGGGCTGTCGCGGTCAGCGCGACGCCGCCCGCCGTCACGCCAAGCGCGGCGACAGAGGCATACAGTGCGATGTTCGACAGGACGGTCATGGCTGAAACGGCTCCGGGGTCCGCCAATGCATTAGGAAACCGGCGATTTCATGTCTATCATCGTTTGCGGCTTGGGGCCATTCCCGCTCAGCGTGTGGCTTGCGATCCCTCGATCACCCATCCGCTGCCCTCTGGGCGACCGACCCGGTCGAGGATCGCGACCATTTCCGAGGGAAGCGCGCCGGTGTCCTCGATCCGCACGACATAGGTCACGATATCGCTGTCTATCGTACCTTCGGCTTCCGCCTCGACGGGGGCTGCGCCGTCGGGAAGGGCAAGTTCGGCGGTCCAGCTGCCGTTTTCGGCAAGCGTGGCGCGCAGCGGGCCGTCGCCAAGATCGGTTCCGGCGATGCTGATGCCGACCGCTTGGGCGGTGATCTCGCCCGTCACCACAGGGGCATCCGCCGTCCCGCCGAGGTCGACCACGCCGATCGCGCCGCTTATGTCGCCGGTCAGGCCGACGACACCCGGGGCCAGCGCGGCGACCGGCATATGGCCGTCGGTGATCCGGGCGCGCAGCGGCGTGGGCCAGAACGGCACCGCCACCCGCGCCGACGCGTCGATGTCGGTGCCGTGCAGCCGGACGTCCCATTGCCAGCCGCTGCTGTCGGGTAGCCGCGCGATCCATGACAGCCTGAGACCGGCGACCGGCACTTCTTCGGGAAGGATCGCGGTGCCTCGGCGAACGGTCGAGTCCGGGGTAATCGCGTCGGTCCATCCGGGAAGCGCCGTGGCCGACCGCAGGTGGTGCATCCGCCCTTGCCACGCCAGCGCCGCCAGCAGGCCCACGACGAAAATGACCAGAAGGACAAGCGTCCTCATTCCGTGGGCTCCAGCGAAAACGCGGCGCGGGCAAGGCCGGGCGTATCGCGCTCTAGCCGGAACGCCGCTACGTCATAGCCCCAGCCGGGTGCGACGTTGGCGAGCCACGCGATGAGATCGGTGAAAGGCACCGGGCCGAAGCCAAGTTCGATGCCGCCGCCATCGCGGTTGGCAAGTTCCGTGACGCTGTCGCGCAGCCCGGCGGCGACAAGGCTTTGTTCCAGCGCGCTCAGACCCATCGGGGGGGCGGTGTCGGGCAGGCCCGCATCGCTCAGGCCGGATGGAGGCAGGTCGGTCACGCGGGCGGCAACCCAGTCGCGCAGCGTCTCGGCTTCGGCCACGTCGGCGCGGGCCTCGGCCCGGGCGCCAAGCAGGGGCATCGCGACAAGGAACAGCACGGCCAGCGGCACGATCACCGCCGCAAGTAGGGCAAGCAGGATGCGTTCGCGATCCGAAAGCTGCGACAGGCGATAGCTGATACGGTCCATCGTCATGCCCCCGCCGGGTCCAGCCGCAGTCGGGCCGAGACGCCACCGCCGGACCGCACGCCGGTGTCCTGCTGCTCGACCTCGAACCCGGCGGACTGCAGGTCGGCCACGATCTGTTCCAGCGTGGCGAAATCACGAAGGGCGATGGACGCGACCAGACCGGTTTCGGGTTGCCACGCGATTGACTGCAACTCGATGCCATCACCGGTCAGCCACGGAGCGGCGGTCTGGAACAGCAACAGCGCGTCGGGGTCCGGCGCATCGGGTGCGGCGGCCTCGGCCAATGCGCGCTCGACCTGCGCGCGGATGTCGAGGATCGGGCCGCTGGGCACGAAATGCGTGCGCACCATAGCCATCGTATCGTCCTGAGCGGCGCGGGCGCGGGCGGCAAGGTCTGCGGTTTCCCACGCGATGCCGCCCAGCCAGACCGCAAGCGCCAGCGCCGCCGCCACTGCGGGGGCGGCCCACCTGCGCAAGCGGGCGCGGATCCGGTCGAAGCCGGCCTGCGGTGGGGTCATCAGGTCCAGCCCGGCCGTCGCTTGGGCCCAGCCCAAGGGTGCGGCGTTGCCCGCAGCCTGCAGCGCGGCGGCGTCGTGGTGGACCGGCACGCCGATCGCGGCGATGGCGGCGTCGACGGCGGCATCCGGGGCGCCAAGGCGCAGCACCGCTTCGGGCGGCGCGGCATCCGCCAGCAGCAACGCGGCAAGGTCGGGTTCCGCGCTGAAGCCGTCCGTTTCGCCCAGCCGGGCGCGGACCATGCCGTCCTCGACCAAGACGGTCCAGACGCGGGCGTGGCAGGGCAGGGCGGCAAAGTCGGGCAACAGCGCGGTGCAACCGGGCATCAGCCGCGACCGCCAGTCCGCAAGCTGGCCGGCATCCGCGACCACGGCGCGGTCCCAGCCAGAGGCGGTGCGCAGGCAGGGCCGGATCTCGACCGTCTCAGAGGGCAGTCCCAGCGCCTCGGCCAGCAGCCGACGGCCGACGCGCTCGCGCGCGATGCCTTTCAGCGTGTCGGGCAGATCGACTGGCAGCAACGGCGTGTCGGCGCCGGGCACAAGCGCGACGTGCGGCCCGCGCGGCGCCTCTCCGTCGTCCAGTCGCCACAACGCGGGCTGTCCCTGTCCCCGTTTCACGCGTGTTCTCCGTCTGCCTGCGGTTGCGGCTGCCTGTCCGCAGGTCGCACTATGGGCGCAAGGCGCGGCGGCTTCAATCGGGCAGCGCCCAGCGAAGGACGACCCGTGGCTGTGCGTCGTCCAGGTCTACCCGGTGCAGGATCACGCGGCGCGACGCGGTGCGGCCCTCGTGCTCGGCGTGAATGTCGGCGGCGAACCAGCGGCTGGTGACGGTCATGCGGTCCAGCGGCAGGTCCGACAGATCCTCGGTTTCCAGCACCGCGATGGTCAGGTCGCGCAGTTCTTTCAGGTGCTCGATGGGGCCGTCGCGGTCGGGGCGCAGGAACTCTGCCCGGACGTCCGCGGGAAAGGGGGCCAACAGCGCCGCCAGCACGGCGGGCGGCGCGGTGTTCAGGTTGACGCGGCTGTCCCACGGCAGTGCGGCGGCGTAATCGGACAGGGTGGCGAAGGACGCGGCGTCGAAGCCGTTGACGATGCGCAGCGCCTCGAGCGTCGGCGCGGGGCCGCCGCGCGGCTGCACGGGGAAACTGCGCCGCAGATAGGTAGGCAGGCTGCGCGGCCCGCCGGGCGCGAGGTAGTCACGCAGTTCGTCCAGCAAGGGCAACGGCAGTTCGATCTGCTGAAACAGCCGCGTGAAGGCGTCCTTAACCATCTCGTCCTCGGACCCGGCCAGCCAGTTGACGTTCATGCGGCCCTGAAGATCGGTGATCCGGATCCGGACTTGCCCGTCGCCGATGCGGTAAACGTGGGTCTCGGCTGCCCAGTCCTGACCGGGGTGGACGATCTGCCCGTCGCGGCCCGCCTCGGCCAGCAGCATCTGCACAAGGTTCTCGGCCGCGTCCAAATGGTGGTCCAGCCGTTCCGCGTCCTGCACCGACACGGCGCGCATCATCGCCGCGCCGGACCGGGTCAGCAGCGTGGCCGAGACAAGCGCCAGCACCAACACGACGATCAGGGCGTTCAGCAGGACGATGCCGCGATCATTCCTCATCGCAGGGCCACCACCGTGGCGATCATGCCCAGCGTGCGGTGATCGAGCGTGACGCGTATGGCGTCGGGCAGCGTGTCGGTGTCCGCGTCCGGTTTCGGATAGCCGACCGTCCAGCCATCCGCCGCGTCATAGCCTTCCACGGTCAGCGAGGTGACGTCTTCGAACACCGTGACCTGCGGGCTTTCCAGCCGGACGTCGCCGGGGATCAGGGCGGGCCAGTGTTGGCGCGTGACGACGCCCGTCACCGGGTTCAGCGCCCATGTCACGCGGGCTTGCACCGGGCTTGCGCCGTCGAAACCCGGCTGGCCGCCAAGGCTAAGCGCGAACCGCGATTGCCGGGCGGGCGCGTCGAAGGCGGGCAGCGGCAGGTTGCCGGGCGGGTAGAAGGGCAGGGCGATGGCGGCGCCAAGGTCGTTGCGCAAAAGCGCAAGGCCATAGGCAAGGTCGGCACTTGCCTCGCTTGTTTCGGCCATACGCGCGTCGGACCGGACCGCCTGCGCGATGACCTGCGCCCCGATCAGCGCAATCACCGCGAAGATCGCCATGACGACGACAAGCTCCAGCAGCGTGAGACCTCTGTCCCGCCCGCTCATTGCGTGGCCTCTGGGGCCTCGGGCAGCACGTAGGTGACCACCGATGCGCCGGGAAGCCCGTCCGCGCTGGCAGTGACCGTTGCCTCGACGAAACCGCCGGCGGTGGCGGTTCCGGTCACTTCGATCCGCCAGTCCCACGGGCCCATCGCTACCACGTCCGGCAATGCGCTGCCCGCCGCCATGCCCAGCAGCCGAAGTTCTTCCGCGCGGTTCAGGGCGGCGTGCCGGGCCATCAGGCGCGGGGACTCTTCGCCGATCACCCGGCTGGCCTGCCCCAGCCCGCGAAAGCCTGCGGCGACGCCGATCGACAGGATCAGCACCGCGATCACCACCTCGATCAGGCTAAGGCCCGTATCGTGATCTGTGCGTCTCAGCCGCATTCCAGCGCGCTCCAGCCGTCGGCCTCGCAACTGCGCATCCCGTCGGCACTGCCGAACCGCACAGAGACGGGAGTGCTGCGGCCGTCGGGAAGGAAGGTGACGACGGCGCCGGGTTCGAAGGGGCGCTGAATGCGCACCGGGCCTTGCCAGTCGCCTCCGGTTCCGTCCGCCTGCCAGATGCCATCGACGCGGCGCATCCGGCGAAAGCCGCTGTCGTTCAGTTCCAGCCCCAGCACCTGCCGCCCCAGCACCGCCTGTTCGCGCAGGCTTTCATGCAGCGTGGCGAAACGGCTCCAGTCTTGGCCGCGCGCCATGCGGGGGCGGTTGGTGCCAAGGGTGACGGTCAGGGTCAGCACGGACAGGATCGCCACCACGACGACCAGTTCGACGAGGGTAAAGCCCCGGTCGCCGGGCGTCACTCGCGGTTCCATGTCCCGATGTCCGCATCCGGCCCGTCACCCCCCTGCGTGCCGTCCGCGCCGAAGGTGAAGATGTCGAACTCGCCATGCACGCCGGGCGACAGGTACTGATAGTCGTTGCCCCACGGGTCTTTCGGCAAACGCTCGATATAACCGCCGTCGGACCAATTGGCCGGGGCCGGTTCGCCAGAGGGGCGCGTCACCAGAGCCTCTAGACCCTGTTCGGTGGTGGGGTATCGGAAGTTGTCCAGCTTGTAGAGGTTCACCGCGCTTTCCAGCGCCGCAAGGTCCGTCTGGACCCGCACGACGCGGGCCTGATCCGGGCGGTTGATCACACGGGGCACGATCACCAGTGCAAGGATCGATAGGATCACCACGACCACCATCAGTTCAAGCAGCGAGAATCCCGCGTCCTCGCGGTCTGCGTCAGGTGCAGTGGCGGGGTGATCCATGTTGAAGCGTCCCGGAAACAGTATTGTCTTCGAGACCTAGCAAGTAAGGTACGGGGCCTCAACGACCAAGGAGTCCCGTGAACGCCCAAAAAGGTCAGGGATGCCCGACCTGACAATTTCGTTTGGCATCGGGCAATCTGCGGCTAGGGTGACCGAACAGGGAGTATTCATGCGGCAATTGTTTCTGCACATCGGACAAGAGCGCACAGGGTCTGGTTTCCTGCAGTCGGTTCTTGCTCGCTCTGCCGACGTGCTTGCGGCCGGTGGGATCGAATATCCCGGCGGCGACGAAAGCGCCGTGGTCGGCAACGGGATGCGGCTGGCCAAGATCAGCGAAGCGGGCCACCGTTTCGACGCCGACAAGGTCCTGTTCAGCCACGTCGGGCTGTCCGGCCTGTTGCAGGACGTCGCGTTCCGCTCTCGGTTGCACCGCATCTGCGAGAAAAACGACATCGGCGCCGTCAAGATCCTGATGTTCATCCGCGACCCCGTTGCCCATGCCGAAGCGATGTACCAGCAAGAGATCCGCCGGCGCGGCGCCAGCTATGATCCGGCCGAAGGCTTTCGGCGGTTCCGGCAGCCGGCGCTGGCGCGGAAATTGCTGGAAACCGATCTTGGGCTGCCCGATGTCGAGTGGACGGTGCTGAACTACGACCGCCACCGGGACAGCCTGCGCGGCAGGCTGGCCCGGTTTCTTGGCAAGAAGCCCGGTTTCTTCACGGACCCCGGACGCGGGGTGGTGAACCGGGCGATGACGCGGGGCGAACTGGCGCTTTTGCGCGCGGTCAACGGCAAGGTGCGCGGCGGCGCGGCCGCGCTTGGAGAGGCGCTGGCCGACCGACTGCCCGAAGTGACCCCCGACCGGCATTTTCCGACCGTCGAGGTGCAGGAAGCGATGATCGAACGCTTGCGGGCCGACATCGATGCGGTGAATGCGCTGATCCCGGTGGAAGAGGCGTACCGCATCAACTACGTGAAGCGGCCTCGCCGCTGGCCGGTGCAGGAACTCGACGCCGAACAGATCGCCGTTGCCGGTGAAGTTCTGGGCCGCGCTATCGGCGACACGCAGCGGGCGAATCTTGTCCTGCGGACAGAGGTCGCGCTGCTGAAGGCGCGGATGATGTTGGACCGGGACCAGCCCGTGCAGGCGCAGGACGAACTAGACCGTGTGCAGACGCTGCTGGAACGGATGGCGAAGTTCGTGGAACTCGACCAGCAGCACCGTCGCTTCACCTCGCGGCTGCAGCGTCTGACGGGCCGCATCCGTGCCGGTGATGCAGAAAAGGAAAAGCGGCTGCACTAAGCCGCTTTTCCGGTTTGGGCGTCAGACGCTCATGCAGATGTATTTCATCTCGAGATAGTCCTCGATCCCGTGGCTGGACCCTTCGCGGCCAAGCCCCGACTGCTTGACGCCGCCGAACGGCGCGACCTCGGTCGAGATGATGCCGGTGTTCACGCCGACAATGCCGTATTCCAGCGCCTCGGCCACCTTGTACACGCGGGACAGGTCCTTGGCGTAGAAGTACGACGCGAGCCCGAAGATCGTGTCGTTCGCCATGTCGATCACCTCGTCCTCGTCCTTGAAGCGGAACAGCGGGGCGAGGGGGCCGAAGGTCTCCTCCGTCGCGAACTTCATCGACGTGTCCGCGCCGGTGATGACGGTGGGTTCGTAGAACAGCGGGCCCGCGTCATGCGGCGCGCCGCCGTAGATCACGCGCGCGCCTTTTTCCGACGCATCGACGACGTGCTCTTTCACCTTCGCTACGGCTTTCTCGTCGATCAGCGGCCCGAAATCGGTGCCCTCGACAAGCCCGTCGCCGGTCTTGCGCTGTTTCAGCGCTTCGACCAGCTTTTCCGCGAATTTGTCATAGACGCCGTCCTGCACGTAGATCCGGTTGGCGCAGACGCAGGTCTGGCCGTTGTTGCGGAACTTGCACATCATCGCGCCCTCGACCGCCGCGTCGATGTCGGCATCGTCGAACACGATAAAGGGCGCGTTGCCGCCCAGCTCCATCGAGCACTTCATCACCTGATCGGCGGCCTGCCGCAGCAGGATGCGCCCCACCTCGGTCGAGCCGGTGAAGGACAGCTTGCGCACGACGGGGTTCTCGCAGAATTCCTTGCCGATGTCGGACGCCGCTTCGGACGGGATCACCGACAGCAGGCCCTTCGGCAGCCCGGCACGTTCCGCCAGCACCGCCAGCGCCAGTGCCGACAGCGGCGTTTGCGACGGCGGGCGAACGACCATGGCACACCCGGCTGCCAGCGCCGGGCCGACCTTGCGGGTGATCATCGCGTTCGGGAAGTTCCACGGGGTGATGGCGGCGCAGACGCCGATCGGCTGCTTGATGACCGTCAGCCGCTTGTCGGGCTGGTGGCCGGGAATCGTCTCGCCGTAAACGCGGCGCGCTTCTTCCGAGAACCACTCGATGAAGGACGCGCCGTACATGATTTCTCCCTTCGCCTCGGGCAGGGGCTTGCCCTGTTCGGCGGTCAGGATGGTGCCAAGGTCATCGGCATTCTCGACGATCAGGTCGAACCATGCGCGCATCAGGTTCGAACGATCCTTTGCGGTGCGCTTCGCCCATTCCTTCTGCGCGGTCTCGGCGGCCGCGATGGCGCGGGCGGTCTCGGCGCGGGACAGGTCGGCGACCTTGATCAGAACGTCCCCGCGGGCGGGGTTGGTCACGTCGAAGGTCGTGCCATCGTCCGCGTCGATCCACTCGCCCGCGACATAAGCCTTGCCGGTCAGCAAAGAGGAATCCTTCAGCAGGCCGGAGAGATCGGTGGTTGAATCTAGCATCAAGGGATCCTTTCGAAGGTCTGGCTAGCGTGACGCTTTCCCAAGGCTATAGAGTGCAGTTAACAACAGGGGCAAGAGCATGAACCTCACAGACGCCTACGAGAACGGGGCCTATATTCCCGGGTCCGCGCAATACCCTCCGCGGTGGACGGCGCTTGCCAGCGCCTTCCGCGAAACGATGGGGAACAGCGCGGAATGCGACATCAGCTATGGGCCGGGAACGCGGCAAGCGTTCGACCTGTTTCACCCAGAGGGTACACCGAAAGGTTTGGTGGTCTTCGTTCACGGTGGGTACTGGCGCCGGTTCGACCGGACCTTGTGGTCGCACCTTGCCGGGGGGCCGCTGGCGCAAGGATGGGCGGTGGCGATGCCGTCCTACACGCTGGCGCCCGACGCGTGGATTTCCGAGATCACGGTCGAGATCGCGACGGCGGTCGCGGCTGCGGCGGCGCGGGTGAACGGGCCGATCGTGGTGACGGGGCACTCTGCCGGCGGGCATCTGTCTGCGCGGATGCGCTGCCGGGACGTGGCGCTGCCGGACGCGGTTGGCCGGCGTCTGGAACGGGTGGTGCCGATCTCGCCACTGTCCGACCTGCGCCCGCTGATGCAGACCGAGATGAACCGGGACCTGCGGCTGCGTCGGGAAGAGGCGGCGTCGGAAAGCCCGGCGCTGATTCACACCCTGCGGGATACGGAAACGATCATCTGGGTCGGCGGCGCCGAGCGGCCTGCGTTCCTGGATCAGGCGCGCTGGCTGGCCGACGCGTGGCCCGGAAGCGCCCTGTACATCGACGAGGGCCGGCACCATTTCGACGTGATCGACGGTCTGGCCAAGAAGGACAGCGCCCTGACCCGCGCGGTGGTCGGGGGCTAGCCCGGCTCGGCAAGGCCGGATCCGTCAAGCGAAGCGGTCTTGCCACGTTGGGAAGGGGTCGGCCTTTGCGCCGGTCGCGTGAAAGACGCCGCGCGCGATGGCGCGGGACAGGCACAGCGCGGCCGCGTGCCCGATCTCCAGCAGGTCGCCCGCCGGGTCGGCAAGCGCGCGTGCGCCGGTCGCCGCCGCGAACACCAGATCGCCGTCCGACGGGGTGTGGCTTGGCACAAGCGCCCGGGCCATGCCGTCATGCGCGGCGGTGGCCACCCGGGTCGCCTGCGCCTGATCCAGCGCGGCGTCGGTGGCGACGATGGCGATGGTCGTGGCAGCGTTGCGCAGCCCGTGCTTGGTGGCGAACGGCAGCGGATCGTATGCGGCGGCCGGCCCCCGCCCGCCGAATTCATCGCCCAGCTCGAACGGGGCGGCCCAGAAATGCGGGCCGTCGTCCACCGTGGCGCTGCCAAGGGCATTGACCACCACAAGCGCCCCGACCGTCACACCGGACGGCAGCACGACCGAGGCCGAGCCAAGCCCGCCCTTCAGCCCTGCCGTGGTGGCGCCGGTCCCGGCCCCCGCCGTCCCAAGGTCGAAGGTGTCAGAAGCTGCGGACAGCGCGGCCTCGCCAAGCGCGGGATAGGGGTTCACGGACCAGTCCTTGTCACCGCCGTTCACAAGATCGAACACGATGGCCGCCGGGACGATCGGCACGATTTGTCCGGCGACATCAAGCCCTTGGCCGCGCGCTCGCATCGCGTCGGCCACGCCGGACGCCGCCGACAGTCCCAGCGCGGACCCGCCCGACAGAACCAGTGCATGGACCTGCTGCACTGTTCGGTCCGGGGCCAGAAGATCCGTCTCGCGCGTGCCGGGCGCCCCGCCCATGACATGAACCGCCGCCGTGAAGGGCTGCTTGGACGTCAGAACGGTGGTTCCGGTCTTGACCGCATGATCCTCGGCGTTGCCGACCACAAGGCCCGCGACGTCGGTGATCAGGTTAAGGGGGCCGGGTTTCATGCAGCGGTCTCCGCAGCTTGTCTTGTATGGCCTATGCGCAAACCCCCAGCAGCGGGCCTTGCCGCCGGGATCAGATACAGCGTCCGCCGTCGACTTCCATCGCGACGCCGGTGACCATCGACGCCTCGTCCGAGCACAAGAAGCAGGCGGCGTTGCCCATGTCTTCCGGGGTCGAGAAGCGGCCAATCGGGATGGTCGATAGGAACTTCGCCCGCATTTCCGGGGTGTCCTGACCCATGAAGCTTTTCAGCAGCGGCGTCTCTCCGGCGACGGGGCACAGCGCGTTGACCCGCACCCCGGCGGGCGCCAGTTCCACGGCCATCGACTTGGTGGCGGTGATCATCCAGCCCTTCGACGCGTTGTACCAGCTAAGGTTCGGACGGGGCGACAGCCCGGCGGTGGAGGCAAGGTTGAGAATGGCCCCGGCGCCGCGCGATTTCATATGCGGCACCAGTTCGCGCGCGGTGAGATAGACGGATTTCGCGTTCACCGCCAACACGCGGTCGAACAGGTCTTCGGGGACGTCCTCCATCGGGGTCGGCAGGTGTGTGATGCCCGCGTTGTTGACCAGAATATCGACGTGGCCCCAGACCTGAAGCGCCACGCGCGCCATCGCGGCGACGCTTGCGCCGTCCGCCACGTCGACGGTGCAGGCAACGCCGCCGACCTCGGCCGCCATGCCCTGTGCCGCCTCGGTGTCGATGTCCGCCACCATGACCTGCGCGCCCTCGGCCTTGAACTTGCGCACGATCCCCGCGCCAAAGCCGGAACCGCCGCCGGTGACGATCGCCGTCTTGCCGTCCAGTCGCATGCCTGTTCTCCCGTTTCGCTGGCGGTCAGACTGGGGCGGGCCGCGCCTGCGCGCAAGAGGGCTTGCCCCTTGTCATGCCCGGGGGCAAGATCCGCGCATCCCGAAGATGGCGTCTTCGGCGATCTTCCACAGCAGTGTCCTGTACGCCGGGAACCCGATGATCCCCGGCTTGGCGGTCGGGGCTTGTTCAGGAGATCGAATGACAATGACCGAACGTCCGGAATTCTTCCGTTTTCACAATGGCGGCGACAAGGTTCCGCTGCCGTTTTCGTCCGACGAGTACGACGCCCGGCTGACCGGGCTGCGGGCCGCGATGGCCGAGGCCGGTGTCGAGGTTGCCGTGCTGACCTCGATGCAGAACATCGCCTATTACTCGGGCTTTCTGTATTGCAGCTTCGGCCGGCCCTACGGCCTCGTGGTGACCGCGACCGAGTCCGTGACCATCTCGGCGGGGATCGACGCGGGGCAGCCGTGGCGGCGGTGCCACGGCGACAACATCACCTACACCGACTGGGCGCGTGACAATTACTGGCGCGCGATCCGCAGCGTTGCGGGCGAAGGGCGGCGCGTCGGGATCGAAGGCGATCACATGACGCTTGCCGCGCAAACGGCGATGACCGCCTTCCTGTCGCCGTCCGAGATGGTCGACATCGCCCCGGCAACGATGCGCCAGCGGATGATGAAATCGCCCGCCGAGATCGACCTGATCCGCGCCGGGGCCGCCGTGGCGGACGTGGGCGGCTATGCTATCCGCGACGCGATCCGAGAGGGCACGCGCGAGATCGACGTGGCGATGGCGGGGCGGGACGCGATGGAACTGGAGATCGCCAGCCGCTTCCCCGACGCCGAGTATCGCGACACGTGGGTCTGGTTCCAGTCGGGGCTGAACACCGACGGCGCCCACAACCCGGTCACCGCGCGCCGGTTGCAGCGAGGCGATATCCTGTCGCTGAACGCCTTCCCGATGATCTCGGGCTATTACACAGCGCTGGAACGCACGCTGTTCGTCGGCGAACCCGACGACGCTTCGCTTGAGATGTGGAACGCCAATGTCGGGGCTCATGAACTTGGGCTGTCGCTGATCCGGCCGGGTGCCACCTGTTCGGGCATCACGGCGCAGATCAACGCGTTCTTCGCCGAGCGCGACCTGCTGCAATACAGAAGCTTCGGTTACGGCCATTCCTTCGGCATCCTGTCCCACTATTACGGGCGCGAGGCCGGGCTGGAACTGCGCGAGGACATCGACACCGTGCTTCGGCCAGGCATGGTCGTGTCGATGGAGCCGATGCTGACCATCCCCGACGGCCAGCCCGGCGCGGGCGGCTATCGCGAACACGACATCCTTGTCGTCACGGAAGACGGGGCCGAAAATATCACCGGCTACCCCTATGGTCCGGGCTTCAACTGCGTCGGCTGAGGCCTGCCGGAACCCCGTAAAACGCCGGTCAAGTGCCTGATTTCGGCCACAGCCTGCTGTCAAGGGTCGGGAAATCCCGACCCTTGTGCCCCCTTGAAACCGGGCGGAAACGGGATGACCTGATAAACAAAGCGGGGTAAACATCCCGCAGATAGAAGACTTCATTTGCGACGCGAGGACAGCGATGAGCGATTTTGACGCCCAGGTGCGCAAAAGCCAGGCCGAGGTGGCCGAGGCGCAGGCAAAGATTTCCGAACTGACCAGCCGGGTCGAGACGATGGGGGCCAAGGCCAAGTCGGGCGACGACATCTCGATCGACATCGAGAACGCGACGCTGGACGACGTGCATTCCCACACCGAGCTGATGAACGCCAACATCGCCGAGCTGATCATGGGCCTCGACGACGTGACCGCCGGGTTCAGTCAGGACTTTGACGAGATGCGCAACAAGACGGGCTGGGAAAGCTTCGTCGGCATTTTCGCCAAGGGCAAAGCGGACTCGATGCGGCAGGAACGCATCCGCACCGCCAATATCGACGACAAGCTGCAGGACCTGATCGGCAAGTCCGACACCATCGTGAAGCTGCTGGAAAACCAGCTGGACGTGCTGAACGACCACAAGGGCCGGGTGGAAACCAACCTTTCCGGCACGTTGGACGAGCGCGAGGCCGTGGTCAGCGAGCTTGAGGCGCTGCGCGTCGAGATCGCGTCGATGGATCCGAAGATCATCGAGCTTGAGAGCAAGATCAGCGTCGAACAGGACGCCGCCGCCCGCACGAAGCTGGAAGGCGAACTGGCGGCGATGAACGCCAAGTACAACGAGATGGTGCAGCAGGAGCAGGTGAAGCTGGCGAAAAGCCAGACGCTGGAACGCTACATCGAGAAGGGCAAAACCTGGGTCGACAGCCTGCAGAACCAGGCGGCGACGCAAATGGTGCTGATCAACAAGTTGCAGACTGACACGAAGCAGCGCGTTGTGCTGTACGATGCCCTGACCAAGTCGCTGAAGACCGCGCAGCAGCAGGACGTCGCGCACCGGATCAACGAGATCGGGGTCGAGACGGACAAGGAAGCGCAGGCCGCGATGGCCGCCATCGGCACCGCGACGAACCAGCGGATGGCCGACATGATGGAGGCTCACGAGGATCACATGGTCTTCGCCCGCAAGGTGCTGGAGCAAAAGGCCAAGGCGGACGAACGCTTCGCCCGCCGCTTCCAGCAGATTGTCGAGAAGCACGACAAGAACCTGTACGGGGCGTGAGCCTTTCATGACGGGGAAGAGCAAACCGCTCTGGCCGCTTGGCGTGCTTCTGGGCCTGCTTGTCGCCTATCTCGTCCTGCCGCAGATCCTGCCGGACGAGGTGCTGTTGTACGTGCTTGTCGTGCCGGTGATGCTGGGGCTGGCCTTTATCACCGCCCGGCTGACCCGGTTCCGTTACGGCGGGTTCTTGCCCGGAAGCATGAGGAACTGGTTCCTCGAACGCGAGGCGCGGCGCGATGAGTGAAGGCGTCACCGGAGCGGACCTGTCCCGCGACCATGCCGGGTTGACCGACACTTTCGCGGCACGCCGGTATTTCCAGAAGTTCGAGACGATCACCGGCCATTTGGCCCGTGTCGCAGCGGTGATGGAGCAGGAACGCGGCCTGACGAAGTACGACGTCAAGGTGCTGGGCGGCTACGTTCAGGCGCTGGCGGCGACGTTCGAGGCGCTGAGCCTGAAGTACCTGATGACCGGCCGCGACACCGGCACGTTCTTCGGTTCTATCGCCATCGACCGGACGGAAAGCGGGTTCCCGGTATTCCGCGAACTGCTGACGATGGCGAACGATGCCCAGCAGGCGTCGCGGCATCTGGCGGGCACCATGAGCACCGCGACCCTGAAGGACGAGATGATCCGGCAGATCGTGGGCGACCTGACGATCCCGACCAAGCTGCAATTCGCGATGTCGCAGCGGCTGTACTACGAGGCGCTGGAACGCGACGGGATGTTCTGGGCGCAGAACCACCCGCAAGCGCAGTGGCTGGGCGATATCGGGCCGCAGCGGCGCAGCTATCTTTTGCATTGGGCGGTCTACGACAGTCAGGTGAACCTGCCCGCGGTCTACCTGCTGGAGGTCGAGGACAGCGGCGCGCGCGGGCTGCCGGTGGACGACCGCCGCTGGCCCGAGGCGCAGGCGCACCTGATGGCGCAGTCGCTGAACGGGCTAAAGCTTCTGACCATCGCGCAGGGCTTCGACCGCGATTTCGACGATCTGCACCCCAAGCGGCTGCGACGGTTCCACATCGGCCCGATGTACTCGGCCGCCTACACGCTGCAGACCGGACCGATCCACGATGTGCTGGAAGAGGCCCGCGCGCCGGAAGGGCAGGACTGGGCGCTGGCCTGGACCGAGGAACGGCTGGAAAGCGAGCGGGTCGAACGCGAGCGGTCGGGCTGGTTCGGCACCGTGGAACGCGAGATCTTCGCGCTGGACCCCTTCGCGGGCCGGGGCGTCGACACCGGGGCGACTGCGACCGAACGGTCGATCATCATGCCTGCGCGTCCCTTTCAGGTGCTGGCCGAGAAGAACCCGCCCGGCTTTCGTGACGTGCGCAAGTTCGTGGTGTCGCGCAGCGGGCAGGTGGTGAGCTACCGATGAGCGGCGGGCGGCGATACTGCGCGCCGCCGGCGCAGGCGATTGGGCCTGTCGTTCGCGAAGAGGGGGCTTTGCCCCCGGCGCCTGCGGCGCCTCCCCCAGGATATTTGAAGACAGAAGAAGAACGGATTTCGAGATGAGCGTTTCGGGCGATCAGATGGAACTGCGCGAGGAGGAGATCCGCGCGCATTACGATGCCGCCGTGGCGATGCTGGAAGGTTTCGACCACACGCCGCGGATCGCGAAACCGGGCGAGGCGCCGCAGCCGGAGCGGTCCAGCGGGATCGGCACGCGGCGGCGGTTCCGGTCGACCACGCCGGGGCTGGTGACGCGGTCGACCGCACGGCCCGAGGGGGTGCGTCTGCTGGAGCGGATCGAAAGCTCGGACGGCGGCGATGCGCTGGTGTCGCCGGTGCAGGCGACGGTGATGCAGTCGCTGCGCCGCGCCATCGCCATCGCATTGGCCGTGGGTGACGGGTTTTCCGAGGCCACCGGCCTGACGGCGTTGAAGAAGGAAAACCTTGAGGGCCGGTTGCCGCAGGCGCGCTCTGCCGAGTTCGCCGAGCTGTTGCAGGCCGAGGCGCTTGCGGTGTTGTACACCTTCGCAAACGGCGTGGCGTTTCTTCTGGCGTCCTCGGCCTCGGAGGTCACCGTCGAGTTGGGCGGCATCGACGAGATGCTGACCGACAACGCGCAGCTTGCCCTGCACGGCGCCCTTTGGGAGCTGGATCAGGATCTGGAGCGTTTCGCGGACGGCGAGGCGAAGATCGTGGCGGTCGTGCTGGCTTTCGCCGAGACGCTGATGGAGAAAGTGGGCCTGCGGGCGCAGACCGCGCCACGGCTGGGCGCCTTCACCGGCGCCAGTTGGCGGGTCGAGGCGGACGATTTCACCATTCAAGGCTTCAGCCCGGCGCGGAAGGCGAAGGGCACAGCTCTGACCATGCAGTTCAAGAAGCCGAACGAGGTGGTGGGCAACCACATCGCCAAGTATCAGGCGATGAAGCTGGCCAAGATGCTGATGGCCTACGACTTCGAGCGCAAGCTGAACCCCTTCGCCGAGATGGGCGGGTTCATCTTCACCTTCATGGGCGACGGCAAGCCCGGCACCGGCAAGACAACCCTGATCCAGATGATGGCGGGGCTGATCAACGAGTACTGCCTGAACGCGGGCTACCCGTTCCGCTATCAGAACTTCGGCATCGACAACATCGACAGCTATCAGGGCAAGTCGGGGCAGAACGCCCGCGCCTTCATCGACAACGTGCTGGATCCGAACGTGATCGGCTTCGGCACCGTCGACGACATCGACCAGATCGCGGGCAAGCGCGGCGACCGCCAGTCCTCGGCCGGTCAGCAAGAGGTCACGGCGGTGCTGATGGAGGCCTTCGCGGGCGCCAACACCGTGGTGCGCGGCAACTGCACCTTCGGCATGTTCTCGAACTATCCCGAGAACGTGGACGATGCCCTGCGCCAGCGGGCCGGGGCGCGGTTCCTTGTGGACGGGCCGCAGACACGGGACGACTATGTCGACATCCTTGCGCTGCTGCTGGGCAAGCGGCACGACATCCCGCTGGGCGACCACGAGTTGTATGCCGCGCAGGAGATCAAGAAGGCCGTCGCTCGGTCCTTCGAACAGCATGGGCGGCCGCAGGAAGACGGGCTGATGCGCGTGTGGGACGCGACCGAGGCGAAGCTGGGCAAGCTGGACACCATCGCGAAGATCGGCACCTACCTGAAGGGCATTCAAGAGGCGGACGAACGGTTCACCGGGCGGGCGATCAAGAACATCACCGACGCGGTGAAGGTGCGGGCAATGGATTTCGAGCTGCCCGACGAATGGATGGAACAGCCGGACCTGTTCCTGTTCAAGCCTTACGACGAGAAACTGAAGATGCTGGAAGACATGCGGCAGCCGATCACCGTCGACATGGTGATCCAAGAGGTGAACCGCTACGCCGACAGCGAATTCCGCTATGCTGACAAGTCGGACGAGGTCGCGATCGAGGCGATGGTCCGCGACTTTGGCCGGCAGGAAGAAGCCCGGCGGCGCTATGCCGAGGGCAGGGAATGATCGTTCTGCTTGGACTTTTCCATGTTCTTCTGGCGCTGGTCGTCGGTGCCGGTTTTGCACGGTTCGGCCCTGCGACGGGACCGGGGCGCGGTATCTGTGCGTTTCTCGTCAGCGCGTGCGTCGTGCCGCTTGCCACTTTGATCGCGGTCGGCCTGTATTTCGTTTCGAATGGGCTGAGCCTGCGCGAGGCCGCGGATGCGGCTGCCTTCGTGTCCTTCGCAGCCGTGTTGACCGTTGTCGCATGGGGACCGGTTACCGTACTGGTCGCGGTCAAGGGCCACGCGGGGATCGCGCATCCGCAAGCCGAGGGTCCACCGGATCGAACCGTCGTGGGACAAGAGTGACAGGCCGGGGAGACCTAAGATCCACACCGAACCTATATCCTTTCTGAACACTGGCGTTCCGCTTATCCTCTTGGGCGTGCTGGCGATCATCGTGCCGATCGTCATGCTGCCGCGGGGGAGCCGTCGCCAGTGGGAGGTCGCGGTAGCGATCTGGGCGTCGGCCGGGATGGTGTTGCTGGCCGGCGCGGTGGTGTTCGCGGTGATCTATGCCATCGGCGGGGTCGCGGTCGGCGCGGCCTTCGGCGACGCGCCGTTGGCGACCGGATTGTTCTTTCTCAGGCTGTCCGGCACGGCGGCAGTGGCGTGGGTGCCGGTGCTGCTGCTGACGTGGCTGGGGCTGGCGCAGTTGGTAGAGAAGCGCAAAGGGCGCGACAAGGCGCAGCACCGATAGGTTGGCTATTATGTGGTTCTCTCGGCAATTAGTCTCTCACGTCCTTGCGATTTTCTTATCTTCGGCCTGGGGTGGTTTGTCGCTCGCAGACACGTGGGATGATGAGATTGCCGCAAGCCGCGAGAAATCTAGAATCTACTGGGACTTTGCCATTTCCCACGGAGCGTTCATATCAGCAGGTACCTTTCTCAACGAGCTAGGCATTCCAAGGCATACCTGCGAAGTAGCCGGAAGACTGCTTGGTCTTGAGCAATATACCACAAGTTTGCCATTGTTCCCCGAGCCTCAACTCCATGAAGACCTTGACGAAGATGGCTTACATGATCTGCAGGCCTACTCAATATGGCTGTCGAACTGGGCTTCTGTAGCTTCGTCTCTTCGGGAAAAATCACGCGTAGAGCTGGCACATATTTGGAACCTTGATTGCTTGGGTCAGTTCGGAATTCCGAATATTGCCTATTTATCTATCGATGAACCCGATGCGCTGTTTCGACAGAACGATGAGTACTTATCTGTAATAGGAGAGATTGAAGACGGTTTCTTTGTTCGCTTTTCAAAGTGGTTGGCGGAAAACCCCCAAACCACGACCGTCGCACTTGGTAGTGGAGGAGGGAGCGTATCCGATGCCCTACGCGCAGGGCGTTTGATTAGGAGACTCGGGTTAGATACTTCTTTAGCATCCAACTGCTATTCCGCCTGTCCGTTGATCTTTGTAGCGGGCGTCGAGCGACGCATCTGGTCGCCGTATCCAAAACTAGGATTTCATCAGGTTTCGTCGAACGGGCGCGCCGTCCCGTCGGATCATCCTGTTTACGCCCAGGTTTCGCTGTACTTATTGGATCTGGGCGTGAAGCCAAGTTTTGTGTTGAATGCTATGATGCGCGCGGCGCCATCAGATATGCATTACCCGGAACTATACGAACTTTGTATTGCTAGGGCCGCTACGTGGATCCAGCGGCGCTGTTGGAGTCAGTAGATATGAGACGCCTGATCGAAAAGGGCTTGATGTTCGGCAATCTCGTCGAGGTGTCCTCGCCCGCGCTGGTGGAACGTTATCGCCGGGCGCTGACGCATCTGACGGGCAAGACCACCGCGCTTGAGGATTTCCACGTCGACGTCTCGGGCTATTCGCCGGAGATCGGCGACGAACTTGGCGACCACCTGTACCTGAACCCGAACGGCTGCAATCGGCAGTTCATCCTGCTGACGACCGAACAGAAATCGGCGCCGTTGCTGAACCTGAAGTTCTCGTTCTCGCGCACGATCCTGAAGGATTTCATCGAGCAGAACGAGACCAAGCTGTTCGCGCTGACCACCCGCGATGCGGTGGCTGGCGAGTTGATGAACTCGGTTCTCGACCTGTCGACGCCGCAGCGGCTGTTCGACATCAGCCGCATCGTGGTCGAGGCCGATACCACGGCGGGCGACGTTCGGAACGCGCGCAAGCTTCAGGAGAAGATCGAGCATTTCCGCAACGACGACGACGCGTGGTGGGACGACGTTCTGATCGCCGAGATGATCGGGCTGGCCAAGCAGACCGGCGACGTCACACGCAACCCGGTGGATCTGACCACGTTCACGGAGGACGTGCAGGATTACTGGACGGCGCATTTTGGCGGCATCTACATCTTCCGGGGTGTCGAGCATCCGGCGGCCATCGTCACGGGCGGCGGGGCGTCGGTGGGAGACCTGCCGATCAAGTTCGTGCTTGGTCTGAACGAACCGAACCGGATCGCGAAGTTTCTCGATCTGAACGGATTGGCCGAACCGATCGTGAAGGCGCGCGGCGTGGATGCGGCGGCGATCCTGCGGCAGAAGATGGATTTCATCCTTGTGGACGTGGCATCGACCCTTGGGCACGATCTGACCGGCGCGACGCGGCGCGATCTTCGGATGCTGGCGCGGCAACTGGGCAGCGCGCTGCCCGAGGCCTATCACGGGCTGCACGCGCTTTTGCGCTGGGCCGAGGGCGGTGGCGACTGGCCCCGGATCGCCAGCGACCATCCCGCGTATTTCTACACGCTCCGCGCCACGGCCGGGCCGCAGCGGAATCTTGTGAACCAGCTTCTGGCAGAGCTGACTCCGCTGGACGTGCGGCAGCTGTTCATCTGCCACAAGGAATTGTTCTACACGCTGTACCGTGGCTGGAGCGAGATGAAGAAGGAATTCGTGGCCGAGTTTCTTGCCGCCGAGTATCAGGTCGACAAGGCTGGCGCCCGAGAGGCGCTGTTCGGTCCCGAGCCGGATATGCAGGAACCGGACACACAGCCCGAGCCCGCGCGGCGCGGCGGGCCGTGGACGCGGGGCCGGGACATCGTGGACGTCGTTGGCCCGTGGGGCGCGGTGCGGAGGAACTGAACCATGAACCTTGTGCGGCTGATCGTCTTCGGGTTCATCGGGCTTAGCATCGTTTACGGGCTGGTCTGGCTGTATTCCCGGTCCGTCCGGCGCGAGAAGCTGGAAAAGGCGTGGGACGCGGACAACCCCGAAGGTGGTGATTCCGAGGCCCGGGCGCACTATGTCGAAGAGGGGATGAAGGACTACCACGCATCGATCAGGCCGAAGCTGATCCTGCTGGTCTATATCATCCCCGCCGCGATGGTCGTCGCGGTGTTGATCCTGACGAACTGGAATTAAGGCGAGACGCATGGTCTATGTGAAATGGTTCTTCCGCATCGTGGCTTTCGTGCTGGTGTTCGGCACGCTGAGCTACGTGCTGCCGCGCCACGATGTCGCGCGCATCACAGGGACCGAGGTCATCCGGATGGATTTCTCGTCCTTCAACCGGACGTTCTATGCCCAGTCCGACAGCGGCAACGTCGAGGGTGAGACTCGCGACGTGCGTCTGATCAACACGCAGAAGCGCAAGACGTGGCTGTTCGGCTTCATCCCGCGCGACAGCTATGGCGTGATGGTCTACCGGAACGAGGACACGGGCTGGATATGGCCGCCGTATTTCAAGTTCGACAGTTCCGATCTGCAGGCCGAAGCGTCGAACCTGCAGTCGACGGCGGCGGACCCGCAGTGGGTGGTGATCACGCAATACGGCTGGCGTAACCGGTTCTTCACGATCTATCCGAACGCCATCGCGATCCGGCCGGTCGACAGCCCGGACGACAGCCCGTTCCCGTGGTTCAACGTCTTCTTCTTCGTCTTCATCGGGGTGGCGGCGTTGTTCATCCGGGCGATGTGGCGGCAGTTCCGCGAGCGGTCCGTCGACCCGGCGATGGAACGCGCGGGCGATGCATGGGATGCCGCCGACGCGCGTATCGACGAACGGCGGGGCCGCGTTCGCAAATGGCTGGACAGCTGGAAAAGCAAGAAGCGGCGTTACTAAGCGCGGGGCGCGGCGTCAGTCTTCGGTGCGCCGAAGACGGTAGACGCCTTCCGGCAGGTTCAGCGCGGCGGACAGGTCGCGCAGCTGCGCCATCGACAGGGTGATTTTCTGCAGCCTGTCGGTGTGCGGGTCCAGTTGCTCGACCGTTACGCAGTCTTCGAAGGCGTTGATGATGACGTCCTCCTGAAGGTGGACGCTGCCCTCGTCGACGAGGGTGACGACGGTCGCGTCGAAGTCGTGTTCGATGGTAAACATGCCCTGACCGTAGCCGTGCCGCCGGTCTTTGCCCAGCGGCATTACGGGGGACGCCGGGGCGACATCGCGGAAGCGGCGACGGATTGCGGGAATCGTGATCGTTGACCGCTGGCGTCTGCCTATACGGCAGTTATGCTGGGCGCTTCATCGTCAGAGGCCACCATGTTCCGTATCGTCCTTCCGTTGTTCTGCGTTTTGCTGTCCGCCTGCACCCTTTCCCCTCCGGCGGGGATCGACGGGCCTTCGGGCGGTGTGTTCGCCGACGACAAAGGGGCGCTGTCCCCTGCGGCGGGTGACGCGCAACTGGGCGCCGTTGTGGCGCGCACGCTGCCGGTGGCAGAGCAGGTCTGCCGCGCGGAACGCATCGTGCGGAACTGCGATTTTGTTGTGCTTTTGGATGCCGATCCGTCGGCGCCGCCCAACGCGTTCCAGACCGAAGGCCCGAACGGCGAGGCCGTGCTGATCGTCACCGCGGCCCTGCTGGCCGAGATGCGGAACGAGCACGAGCTTGCCTTCGTGTTGGGCCACGAAGCGGCGCATCACATCCTCGGGCATATCCCGAAGGCGCGGGAAAGCGCCGCGCGCGGTGCCGTGCTGGCCGCCGTGCTTGCGGAAATGTCCGGGCTGCAGGGCGAGGATCTTGTCGCGGTCCAGTCGATCGGTGCGGAACTGGGGGTGCGCGGCTTCGCGAAGACCTTCGAGTTGGAAGCCGACGCGCTGGGCACCGTGATCGCCGCGCGGTCGGGCTATGATCCGCTGACGGGGGTCCTGTACTTCGATCGCATCGACGACCCTGGCAACGTCTTCCTTGGCACCCATCCGCCCAACAGCGAGCGGATCGACGTCGTGCGTCGGGTCGCCGCCGGTCTCTGACACCTTGATCCTGATCAAGGCGCGGCTCTGCGTGCTCCGTTAACTTGCGTCTTGTCGGCAGGTCGCGACGCATACGCAACGGAGGTCACTGTCATGAGCAATCGGATGGAAGACGCCAACACGGCCTGTCTGATGCAGGGCATGTCGCAGGTGCTGGGAACCAGCGCCGACCAGGTCGAGGGGACACTAGGCGGCGAGCGGTTGCAGGAAATGGTCACAACGTGCCGGTCCTGCACCCGATCCGACGACTGTATCCTGTGGCTTGTCGAGAACGCGGCAGGGGCCCGGAGGGCGCCGGGCTACTGCCTGAACGGCGAGCAACTGGAGGTGCTGGCGCGCTGAAATACACGGCGAAGGGGACTCGCCTGCGCACGGCACCGAAAGGCGCCGCCCCCGTTCGGGCTGTTCGGGGGCGGCGCCTATGCGTCTGACGGGTGACAATCCCGGCAATCCTGAGGCGCTGTTAAGATAATAGTTAAGATTTCCCGGCGCTGCCGGTATCCTGTCGCTGCAACCTGCGAGCGAAGGAACGAATTATGCTCAATGAATTCAAGGCTTTCATCGCCAAGGGCAATGTCATGGACATGGCCGTTGGCATCATCATCGGTGCGGCGTTCACGGCAATCGTCACTTCGATGGTGAACGATCTGATCAACCCGATTATCGGCCTGTTCACCGGCGGGTTCGATTTCACCAACAACTTCCTGCTGCTCAGCGGCGAGGGCGACTATGCCTCGCTTGAAGCCGCGCGCGAGGCCGGGGCGGCGGTGTTCGCCTATGGCGCTTTCATCATGGCGGTCATCAACTTCCTCATCATCGCGTTCGTGGTGTTCATGCTGGTCCGCTACGTGAACCGCATTCGCGACATGGCGGTGCGCAAAGAGGATGAACCGGCCGAGGCCGCGCCCGCCGGGCCGACCGAGCTGGATGTCCTGCTGGAAATCCGCGACTCGCTGAAGAAGCCGGTCTGATGACGCCGTGACAAACGCTGAAGCGGCCCGCGACGTCTGACGGCGCGGACCGTTTCCCCGACATGGCGGCAATTTCCGCAAGCCATGCTAGACTACGTTCGCAGATTGCATTGCGACCGAATCATTAGCGGTATGGCAGCATCGGGTTCGGGCGCAGCGCGGTGGTCCGGTTTCGAACGGGCGGCTGCTAGGCTGGCACAGGTCGGCCGCCGGATTTGAAGACACGAATTGTTTGACGGAGGAGTTGATGATGATCGGAAAGGCTTTTCTTTCGCTCGCGGCCGTTTGCGCTGTCGGGCTTGCCCCGGAGGGCGCGCAGGCCGGTCAGGCGATGTTGGGGGATGCGACGGGGCTTAGGGCCGGGCCGGACATGCTGTACGGCGTGGTTGCGACGGCCCCGGCCGGGACAAGCGTCCAGACGATCGACGGCAGCGTGACGTTCGCCCGAAGCGGATCGCACATCGCGACAATCGAACATGTATCAGGCTGGACGCTGGTGCGCCTTCCGTCGGGCGCCAAGGGCTGGGTGCGCAATGCGGCACTTGCGGCACCGTCCGCCGCGCCGGTGGCGGCCATCGCTGAACCCGCCCCGATGCCGCGCCCCACGTCCGAACCGGTCGTGACCGCCGTTGCTCCGGTCGCCGCGCCGCCCGCCGCCACGTCTGACTCCGCTGCGCGCTATACCTCGGTCGTGTGGCCCGACCTTGGCAAGCTTGACCTCCATTCCGGCCCCGGCGAGGACTTCGCCGTTCTGCGCGGGATGGACCGCGGCGACTGGGTCGCGGTCATCGAAAAAAGCGGCCCGTGGGTCATGGTCGAGCACGAGTCCGGCGTGACCGGCTGGACCCTCAGCGCGGGGCTGACCCGCTAGGCCTTCAACGCCAGCGCGGGCGACAAAACGTCGATGCCAAGCGCCTTGCCAACCGGATAGCTGGTTAGCTTGCCGGCGTGGACGTTCAGCCCTTGCAGCAGGTGGGGATCGTCCTCGCAGGCTTGGCGCCAGCCTTTGTCGGCCAGCGCCAGAAGGAACGGCATCGTCGCGTTCCCCAGCGCGATGGTCGACGTCCGCGCCACGGCGCCGGGCATGTTCGCCACGCAATAGTGCATGATGCCGTCGACCTCGTAGATCGGATCCTCGTGCGTAGTGGGTTTCGATGTCTCGAAACAGCCGCCTTGGTCGATGGCGACATCGACGATCGCCGCACCGGGTTTCATCGTCGACAGCTGCGCGCGCGACACCAGCTTCGGCGCCGCCGCCCCGGGGATCAGCACCGCGCCGATGACCATGTCGGCCTGCGCCACCAGCTCTGCCGTGTTCGCGGCGGACGCCAGCCGGGTACGGAACTGGCCGCCGAACACGTCGTCCAGATAGCGCATCCGCGGCAACGAGCGGTCAAGCACGGTCACATCGGCGCCCATGCCCGCCGCGACGCGCGCCGCGTTGGTGCCGACGACACCGCCCCCGAACACAACCACCTGCGCCGGTCCCACACCGGGCACGCCGCCCAAAAGCACGCCACGACCGCCGTTGGCCTTTTGCAGCGTCCATGCGCCGACCTGCGGCGCCAGCTTTCCCGCCACCTCGGACATCGGCGCCAAAAGCGGCAGCCCGCCGTTGGCGTCGGTCACCGTTTCGTAGGCGATGCAGGTGGCGCCAGAGGCCAGCAGATCCGCCGTCTGGGCCGGGTCCGGCGCAAGGTGCAGGTAGGTGAACAGGATTTGCCCCTCGCGCAGCATCTTCCGTTCCGTCGCCTGCGGTTCTTTGACCTTCACGATCATGTCGGCCTCGGCGAAGACGTCCGCCGCGCTGCCCGCGATGGTCGCACCCGCCGCGATGTAATCCGCGTCGGTAAACCCGGACCCCATGCCCGCGCCGGTTTCGACCAGCACGGCGTGTCCGTGCGTGACCGCCTCGTGCGCGGCGCTGGGCGTGACGCCGACGCGAAATTCCTGCGGCTTGATTTCCTTCGGGCAACCGATCTTCATGGCGTTCCTCCTCGTTTCCAGTCAGCTTGTCGCGCGCGCCGCGCAATCTCATCGGAATTTTGGTGCCAGCCGTGCCGGTTTGGCGTAGATCATGCGCAAAATCGGCGGATACGCGGGAGGAATCTGCGCCATGACCGAACTTGACGATACCGATCGCCGAATCCTGAGGGCGTTGCAGAAACGCGGGCGCATCTCGAACGCCGAATTGTCAGAGGCGGTGAACCTGTCGCCCTCGGCCTGTCACCGGCGGGTGCAGCGGCTGGAGGCCGAGGGGATCATCGCCCGTTACGTGGCTCTGCTGGACCCCCGCAAGCTGAACCGGCCCACCACGGTGTTCGTCGAGATCACCCTGTCCGGGCAGGCAGAGGAAGTGCTGGACGCCTTCGAGCGAGAGGTCGCGCGCATCCCCGACCTGCTGGAATGCCACCTGATGGCGGGAACGGCAGATTATCTTCTGAAGCTGTCCGCCGAGGATACCGACGATTTCGCGCGCATCCACCGCCGGTATCTTGCACGGCTGCCCGGCGTGGCGCAGATGCATTCGTCCTTCGCGCTGCGCACGGTGTTCCAGACCACCGCCCTGCCAGTGTGACATCTTGCCGGACCGCCTGTGAGGCGGATGGCCGCGTTCCTATATGACGTAAGGGAGACTGTCGGAGGGACCCGTCATGATGGAATTGAAGGAAACGCAACGCGCTGACATGCTGCACGTCCACGTCTCGGGCAGCGTGACGGACGCAGACTATCGCGACGTTCTGATGCCCGCGATCGACGCCGCCACCGAGGGCGACGCGCGCGTGCGCCTGCTGTTGGAGATGGACTCGAACGTCAGCGATTTTACGTTGGGCGCCCTGTGGGACGATGCCCGCACGGGGCTGAAGCACTGGCGCGGGTTCGACCGGATCGCGGTGGTGACCGGGTCGAAGGGCATCGCAACAGCGATCAAGGCATTCTCGGTGATCCTGCCGTGCCCGGTGATGGTGTTCCAGCCCGGCCAAGTGGACGAGGCGAAACGCTGGCTGACGGAATCCCTTGGCGCGATCCACCAGACCGATTTGGGTGACGGGGCGCTGGAAATCCAGCTTCTGGGGAAGCTGGACAGCGCAGTCTACGACGCCGAGGTCGAGCAGTTGAACGCCTTCATCCGGGCCAACACGCGGTTCCGGCTGCTGCTGGACATCCGCGACTTCGACGGCTGGCAGGGCTTCGGCGCGCTGGGCGAGCATTTCAAGCTGGTCCGCGACCACGCGCCGATGCTGGACCGCGCCGCCATCGTCGGGGATGCCGGCTGGCAGAAGATGGCCGTGGGGCTGGGTAAGCGCCTTTTGGGCAAGGAAGCCCGGTACTTTCCGGCGGAAGATCACGCCGCGGCGCGCGACTGGCTGAAGTCCTGACGCTTTCATTGTCACAGCCACTGTCCGGCTTGGGGCGGCCTTTTCGGGCCGCCCTTTTTTGTGTGCTGCCGTTCAGACCGACTTAAGCATTCGGCGCTTATACCCCTCGCGACTTGAGAGAGGTGCCAAGGTGCGTCTGACCCTGTTCGCGTTTCCGGTTCTGGCCGTGCTGTCGGGGCCGGTGGCCGCCATCGTCGGCGGCGATCCCCGTGTCGACGGGCCGATGCTGGTGATCGTGCCGCCTTGGGCAAATGCCGGTGAGATCGTCGCGCGTGCGGGCGGACGCTTGGTCGGGCCGATCCGCGCGCCAATGGCGGTCTTCGCGGCGACGACCGACACGACCGCACCGGACGCTGCCGAAGGGTTCGCGCGCCGCGTCAGGGGCGAAGGCGCGTGGTGGGTGACTGATGGCACGGCGCTGGCAGCGATATGTGGAGTGGGTTGAGCAATGGAAAACGGCAACAGTGAACTGGAAAAAAGCCGCGACACCGCAACGCGGCGGCTGATGATGTGTGCATGGGCGGGCGTGCCGGTGGTTGCGCTGGTTGTCCTGCTGACCGGCTCGCAAAGCTGGGTGGCTGTCGGGATCTCGGCCGCCTTCGCGGGGCTGGGTCAGGTCGGAATGCGGACGGGCGGGCGGCTTGGGCGCATCGCAGTCGGGCAGGGCATGGTCGGACAGGCAATCGGCCTGACGGCGGCCTTTGCAGGCCATCCGTGGCAGCTTGACGCGCATATGTCCTTCTTCGCGGTGCTTGCGGCGATGGTCGCATTGGTCGGGGTTCGGGCGATCCTGTTCGCGGCGGGAACCATCGTGCTGCACCACGTCTCGCTTAGCATCCTGCTTCCGTCTCTGGTTTATCCGTCGTCCGACATCCTCGCGAATATCGAGCGTTCCTTGTTTCACGGCGCCATCGTTCTGGTGGAAACGGCCGCGCTGGTCATCGCAGTGCGCGTCCGCCTGAAGATGGACGCCGAAAGCCAGGCCCGGAATGCCGCGTTGGCAGAGGCGAAGCAAACAACGGACGAGGCGCTTGAAAAGGCGCGGGCCGCGCAGTCAGAGGCCGAGGCCGACAGGGTAGAAGCGGAAGCCGCCCGTTCTCGGGCAGAGGCCGCGACCGCGACCGTGCAGGCACAGCAGGCCGAGGCCGACGCCGCCCAGCAGCGGATGCGTGAGGCGGAAGAACGCGAAGCCGAGTCGCGCCGCAAGATGACAGAGCAACTGGGCGAAGTGTTGGACAAGTTGAAGATCGCCCTGCGCGGGCTGTCCAACGGCGACCTGAACACGCGCATCGGCACGGCGTTTGCCGAAGAGTACGAACCGCTGCGCGCGGATTTCAACGAGGCGCTGACCCAGCTTTCGGAAGCTTTGCGGGATGTCGCGGACTACACCGACCGCATCCGCAACGACGCGTCGCAGATCAACAGCTCGTCCGAAGAGCTTTCGATCCGGACCGAGCGGCAGGCGGCAACCCTTCAAGAAACGGCAGCGGCGCTGACGGCATTGACCGCGTCGGTCGACGAGGCTGCGTCGATGGCAGAAGATGCGTCGTCTTATGCGGGCGAGGCGCAGGACAAAGCCAGCGCGGGTGGCGAGATCGTCGAGCGGACGGTGGCGGCGATGGGCCTGATCGAATCCTCGTCGGGCAAGATTGCCCGCATCACCAATGTCATCGACGACATCGCCTTCCAGACCAACCTTCTGGCGCTGAACGCCGGGGTCGAGGCGGCGCGCGCCGGGGACGCGGGGCGGGGTTTCGCTGTCGTCGCCTCGGAAGTGCGGGCGCTCGCCCAGCGCTCGTCCGAGGCCGCGCGCGAGATCAGCCAGCTGATTTCGTCCAGTGGCGAGCAGGTGCAGGAAGGCGTGCAACTGGTCGGACGGACGGGAGAGGCGCTTGAGGGGATCGTGACCGCGGTTCGCGAAACCGCCGAGCGAATCGGCCGCATCGCGACCGAGACCCGCGCCCAGTCCGGCAGCCTGTCCGAGATCACCAGCGCCGCCAACGAACTGGACAAGGTGACCAAGCAGAACGCCGCGATGTTCGAAGAAACGACAGCGGCCGTCGGCTCGATGAACGCCGGCGCCGAAGGGCTGGCCGGCGCGGTGGCGGCGTTCCGCTTCGGCGACGACGACTCGGCAGAAGACGAGCAGCAGGCTTGGGACGCGGCGCGCAGATCTGCCTGATGCGCGAATGCCACGCGTCGGGGCAGTGAAGTCGGGTCCCGCTGCTCCGCCGAGTCCCGGATTGGGGGAGGGGGTGCCCAGGCCGGCGAATTGGCGGTCCGCGCAAAACGGTCGGGACCCACGTCGCTTCACGCCAAGGGGTCGAACCCGGAAGCCAGGCGGCGAATCCGGAAGCCGCCCCGTCTTGGGCCCGTCCCGCGCGCGCTCATGAACTGGCCGCACAACTGACCCATGCACGCACCATGCTGATGCGCATCCGCGAGCGGTCGCAATAAGTCGCAACATGTCCATGCCCGCCCGGTGACGCTTCCCGCCTTCGTCACTGCCTGTCCAACGGCGGTGTCCGCCACACGGGCACCTGCGAGTCCGCGCGAACAGTAGCAGTCGCCGCAAAGCGGTGTGCAACGCTCGCGGCTCATCACCCGGGAAGGTCGGACACATCTTTGACGTGCAACTTGTGGCCCGCGCTGCCACAGAGAGACGGCCCTTAACGGACCCACGCCTTTCGCACATTGTCATGTCGGACGGCGCAGTGCCGACCGCTACCCAAGGGATCTGGAGCGCCCGCCACGGCGTGCGTGCGGTGGGGTCGGATTTTGGCCGAGGTCATGACGAAAGGGCGGGGGCAGAACGCGGGTACGCATCCTGCCCCCGGAAATGACAAACCCCCGGGCGATGCCGCGGGGGTCGTCTGAATGGCGGGTTGCCCCACCAGCCGAGCCTTGTCGGTCTTAGAGAAGACCTTCGCGCTGGGCTTTTTTGCGTGCGAGTTTGCGGGCGCGGCGGATGGCCTCGGCCTTCTCGCGTGCGCGCTTCTCGGAGGGCTTCTCGAAATGTTGCCGAAGCTTCATCTCGCGGAAGACGCCCTCACGCTGCAGCTTCTTTTTCAGAGCCCGAAGGGCCTGATCGACATTGTTGTCGCGAACGCTGACCTGCATGTGGTTGTCACCACCTTTCTAAGTTAGGGTTGCGGAAATTGCAGGAGGTGGCCGTATAGCAAAGGCAAGCTACCTTGTCCACCTAAAGCCGGCCCGCATCCAGGCGGGCAATGACGGAGGAGCCGATGACCGATCCATCCACCGAACCGGGCCATGACACCGGGGCCAACGGGACGACCGCGCCGGACCGTGCGCGCCTGCTGGACGCGATGCTGCCGCATGTGGCCTTCGATGGCTGGTCCGACGCCAGCTTCCGCGCCGCCGCCCACGACCTTGGTATGACCGTTGTTGAGGCGCGCGCGATCGCGCCGCGCGGGGCGCTTGACCTTGCGGCGGCGTTTCACCGGCGCGGCGACGCCGCGATGCTGGCGCGGCTGGAACAGGCCGACCTTTCGACCATGAAGATCCGCGAACGCATCACCTTCGCGGTGCGCGCCCGGATCGAAGCGATCGACGACCGCGAAGCTGTGCGCCGGGGATCTGCCTTCTTCGCGCTGCCGCAGAATGCGCCCGAAGGCGCGCGCCTGATTTGGGAAACCTGCGATGCGATCTGGACCGCCCTTGGCGATCCGTCGGACGACATCAACTGGTACACCAAGCGCGCGACGCTGGCCGGGGTTTACGGGTCGACCGTGCTGTTCTGGCTGGGCGACGACAGCGAGGGGCGCGCCGACACCTGGGCCTTCCTTGATCGCCGGATCGAGGACGTGATGCGGATCGAAAAGATGAAGGCGCAGGTGCGCAAGAACCCAGTCCTGAACGGGTTGATGGCCGGGCCAAACTGGCTGATGTCGCGGGTGAAGGCGCCAAAGCACCGCGATCCGTCCGGTTTGCCCGGACACGCGCGGGGCGAGGGGTAGACACCGATGCCCGACACGATGACCGTGATCGAGATTTCCGAGCCCGGCGGCCCGGAGGTCCTGCGCCCGACCGAACGCCCGGTTCCGCAGCCGGGGCACGGTCAGATCCTGATCCGCGTGGCCTTTGCCGGCGTGAACCGCCCCGATGCGTTGCAGCGGGCGGGGAACTATGCGCCGCCCCCCGGTGCGTCCGATCTTCCCGGGCTGGAAGCCAGCGGTACGGTCGCAGCCGTCGGCCCGGGCGTGACGCAGTGGAAAGAGGGCGACGCCGTCTGCGCGCTGCTTCCGGGCGGCGGATACGCGGAATACGTCGTGACGCCTGCCGCCCACGCGCTGCCGGTGCCCAAGGTTCTGGACATGGCCGCGGCGGCCTGCCTGCCGGAAACCTACTTCACCGTCTGGACCAACGTGTTCATGCGCGGCGGGTTGGCCGCGGGCGAACGGTTTCTGGTGCACGGCGGATCGTCGGGTATCGGCACGACCGCGATCCAGCTGGGCGCGCATTTCGGCGCCCGTGTCTTCGCGACCGCCGGCAGCGCCGAGAAATGTGCGGCGTGCGAGAAGCTGGGCGCCGAACGGGCCATCAACTATCGCGACGACGATTTCGTCGAGATCCTGAAGGAAGAGGGTGGCGCGCAGCTGATCCTAGACATGGTCGGCGGCGATTATATTCCGCGCAACGTGCGTGCGCTGGCGGACGACGGGCGGCTGGTTCAGATCGCCTTCCTGTCCGGTCCGAAGGTCGAGCTGAACTTCGCCCAGATCATGGCGCGGCGGCTGACGGTCACGGGGTCGACCCTGCGCCCGCAAAGCGACGCGGCGAAGGCGAAGATCGCCGACGGCCTGCGTGCCCATGTCTGGCCGCTGCTGGAAGCGGGCCGCGTGGCGCCTGTGATGGATTCCACCTTCCCTCTGGCCGAGGCGGCGAAAGCCCATGCCCGGATGGAAAGCTCTGCCCATATCGGGAAGATCGTCCTTCAGGTTGCGGGCTGACTGGCGCAACCGCCATCAAAGTGCACGGAATTGGTGCAAGCTTAAAACTTAATTCTCCCATAAGGTGCGAAAGGCGCCTTTTCTAACGTGCAATCCCTGCAAGATTGAACTTTTTGCCGGCTTCACCGTTCTTCTTATCGTGAGGATCGGAAGGAAAAGAGATTGCTGACTGATATTCCCCAGATTGGATTTGGGACGTGGACGCAGAAAGGGGGCGAAGGCGAACAGCTGGTCGCCGCTGCCCTAGAGGCCGGTTATCGGCACCTCGACACCGCAGACGCCTATGACAACGAAACCGAAGTCGGAAACGCTGTCGCCGCAAGCGGTATCGCGCGGGACGACCTTTGGATCACGACCAAGATCCCGGTGTCCAAGTACGGCGACATCCGGAAGGCGACGGACGACAGCCTGACGCGGCTGAAGCTGGATCAAGTCGACCTGATGTACCTGCACTGGCCGTCGCAGGACATGCCGCTGAAAGACTATCTGACCCCGCTGGCGCGCGTGCAGGACGAAGGGCTTGTCCGGCACATCGGCGTGTCGAACTTCAACAAGGCGCTGATCGACGAAGCCGCGCAGATCCTTGGCGG
This sequence comes from Psychromarinibacter halotolerans, assembly GCF_029168315.1. Lineage (NCBI taxonomy): Bacteria > Pseudomonadati > Pseudomonadota > Alphaproteobacteria > Rhodobacterales > Paracoccaceae > Psychromarinibacter > Psychromarinibacter halotolerans. The sequence goes on along the minus strand of NZ_JARGYD010000003.1, from coordinate 312,924 downwards.
GCCCGAGCGGATCTTCATGAACCAGATCGAGCTGTCGCCGTATCTGGCGAACACCCCGATCGTGCAGCACTGCCGCGAGCTTGGGATCGGCCTGACCGCCTATTGCCCGCTGGCGCGTGGACGCATCAAGGACGACCCGATCCTGAAGGGACTGGGCGACGAGCTTGGCGCGACCGAGGGGCAGGTGGCGCTCGCCTACCTGATGTTCAAGGGATACGTGGTGATCCCGACGTCGTCGAAGCCCGAGCGGATCGCCGAGAACTTCGCCGCGAAGGACCTTGAACTGACCGATGCCCACATCGATCAGATCGACCGGCTGGACCGGCAGGACCGCGTGGTCGATCCCGACTGGGCGCCCGAATGGGACACGTACTGAACCCGCTCAGTCGATCGGGTCCAGCAGCGCGTCGGACATCGTGCAGTCGCGCCGGACATCGGCGCCGCACTCGCGGAACTCTAGGTCGCGGGTCAGGCAGATCCGCGCCTCTTGGATGCGACCGGACCGGCAGGTGATAGTGATCCCGTCCGGCTGGAGCCCGGGGTTGTCCTTGACGAAAGCGTCCTCGATGACCGACGCGGGCAGGGTGACGGGTTCTTCCAGCCTGCGCAGCACCTCGGGGCGGGTGATGCGGTCATAGGCGACGCGGGCCAGCGCAAAATAGTCGTCCGACGTCAGGCCGGCGCAGCGGCCATGCTTCTTCCACTGGTGCCACGCGGACCCGCCGGTCCCCATGATGTCGGCCATCGCGGCGGTCTCTGACCGAGACGGGTTGCGGGTGTTGTTGCGGCAGTAGCTTGGCCAGCCGTCTTCGTACTGCGGCCACAGCCCGTGCATCACCCAGCCAAAGTCTTTCTCGTCGTCGCATTGCGCGCTGCCGGACGCTTCGCCTTCCAGCGCGCACCACGTCGGCGACCATGACAAAGACAGGACGTAATAGTCGAAATCGCCCGGTGCCTCGCCCTCTGCAAAGGCGGTGCTCGCGGTTAGGAACAAGGCTGCGATCCAGCGCATGGGGGCTTTTCCTTTGGGCAATTTGACGCTATATGGGCCGCCAACTTCCCCGAAAACGAGGATAGGGTCCAGCCGGACCAGCCGTTTTCACGGCGAAGAAGGTATTTGTCGAAGGAGACGCAGGATGATGGCGAAACCGATCATGGCGAAAGCCACCGCTGTCTGGCTGGTGGATAACACGACGCTGAGCTTCAAGCAGATCGCGGATTTCTGCGGACTGCACGAGCTGGAGGTTCAGGGCATCGCGGACGGCGACGTCGCGGCCGGCGTGAAGGGCTTCGATCCGATCGCCAACAACCAACTGACCCAAGAGGATATCGACAAGGCCGAGAAGGACGTGCTGTACAAGCTGAAGCTGAAGCACAACCCGGCCGCCGTGGGCGAGGAAAAGCGGCGCGGCCCGCGGTATACCCCGCTGTCCAAGCGTCAGGACCGTCCGAACGCGATCCTTTGGCTGGTGAAGTTCCACCCCGAGCTGACCGACGGCCAGATCTCGAAGCTGGTGGGCACCACCAAGCCGACGATCCAGTCGATCCGCGAGCGCACGCACTGGAACATCGCGAACATGCAGCCGATCGACCCCGTCGCGCTGGGCCTGTGTAAGCAGATGGAACTGGACGCGGCGGTGGCCAAGGCGGCCAAGAAGCTGGACGCGGTGATGACCGACGACGAGCGGCGCAAGCTGGTCTCGACCGAGCAGAGCCTTGAAATGGATACCGATCCGAAGATCCCGACGGCGATCTCGGGGCTTGAGACGTTCTCGCTGTCGGACGATCCGCGCGGCGATGACGACGACAAGGAAGACGATCTGCCGGACGCCGACAGCTTCTTCAACCTGCCGTCGGGCGACGATCAGCCGGATGTCGACGACGAGGACGACGAAGACAAACGCTAAGCGTCGCTGCCGAACACGGCATCGGACACGGACAGACCCCGGCCATTGCGCCGGGGTTTTTCGTTGGTGGCCACGATTGCGGCGATCCGGCCCGGGCAGGGCTGTTGACGCCGGACGCCGGGCCGCGCATCTACGCCGCAAGACGCAGAAGGAGACCCGCGATGCCCGATGACAGCGACGTGTCGTTCGACGACCGCAAGGCCCGTGCCTCGGGCTGGTTCCGCCAGCTGCGCGACAGCATCGTCGCGGCGTTCGAGGCGTTGGAGGACAGCCAGTCCACCGGCCCCTTCGCCGAACAGCCCGCCGGCCGGTTCGAGGTCACCGAGACCCGTCGCGCCGCCGAGGGCGAGGCGGATGCCGGCGGCGGCCTGATGAGCGTCATGCGGGGCGGTCGCGTGTTCGAGAAGGTCGGCGTCAACATCTCGACCGTTTACGGCACGCTGGGCGACGCGGCGCAGGTGTCGATGGCGGCGCGCGGTGTGCCGGGGATCACCGACGACCCGCGGTTCTGGGCGTCGGGCATCAGCCTTGTCGCGCATATGCAGAACCCGCACACACCCGCCGTCCACATGAACACCCGGATGTTCTGGACGCCGAACGCGTGGTGGTTCGGCGGCGGCGCGGATCTGAACCCCTGCATCGAGTATGACGAGGATACCGCCAGTTTCCACGCCGCGCTGAAAGCCGGATGCGATCCGCACGGGGCCGATCTTTACGATCGCTTCAAGGCGTGGGCGGACGAGTATTTCTATATCCCGCACCGCAAGCGCGCACGGGGCGTGGGCGGCATCTTCTACGACGACCTGAACACCGACGACTGGGAGGCGGATTTCGCCTTCACGCAGGACGTGGGCCGCGCCTTCCTGCCAGCGTTCCTGCCGGTGACAGAGCGGCGCCGCGACACCCCGTGGACAGACGCGGACAAAGACACGCAACTGGTCCATCGCGGGCTGTATGCCGAGTACAACCTTGTCTACGACCGTGGCACGAAGTTCGGACTGGCCACCGGGCACGACCCGGATGCCGTCCTGATGAGCCTGCCGCCGCTGGCGAAATGGCGGTGACGCTGCGCTAAAGCAGGCTGGCGCTTTCGTCGTCCAGCGTGTCCGGGGCGGGCGGCGCCTTCGGCAGGTGGGACAGCGGCGTGCCGGGCAGGGGGACCGTCGCCTGCGGCATCGCGAAGCCCCCCATCGCGGGCTGGCGCGCGGCGGCGCCGGGGCGGATCTCGCCCCGCATCTCGGCAAGATAGCTGCGGTGGTCGCAGGCGACCTCGACCTTCTGTTTCACCTGCGCCCGCATCTGGCCGAGGTAAGACTTCCACTGGGCCGCATCCAGCCGTGTGCCCCGCGCCAGCTTGCCCCGGCCATAGCCGGTCTCGTATACCCGTTTGCCCAGCAGCACGGCCTGATAGGTCGAGTGGTCGAACAGCACGGCCTTGGGCAGGTCCAAGGGGCCGGGCAGGGCATAGCGCCAGGTTTCCAGCAGCTCGGCCAGCCGGTCCGGCACCTCGAGCGTCTCGCGCGCGTCGATCCAGTATTGGCTGTCGGTCCGGTTCCCAAGCGCATAGTGCAGGACGATGAAGTCGCGGACTTCGTCGTACATGCGGTCTGTCAGCCGGTTGAAGTGGTCGCGCAGCGGCGGCGCGAAATCGCTGTCCGGGAAGTAGGTGGTCAGCCACCGGACGCTCATGTCGATCATGTGGATCGCGGTGGATTCCAGCGGCTCGATGAAACCCCCGGCCAGTCCCAGCGCGACACAGTTCTTCACCCACGCACGGCGGTTGCGGCCGATGCGCATGGGGATCACGCGTGGCTCTGCGTCTTTCGCATCGGGGCCGAGGTGGGCAAGGAATTCGTCGCGCGCTTCGTCGTCGGTCCGGTGCGCGCTGGAAAAGACATAGCCGGTGCCGATCCGGTTGTAGAGCGGCACGCGCCACGACCACCCGGCGCCTAGCGCGGTGGAACGTGTGACGGGCTCTAGCTTTTGCTTGTCACGGTGCGGGATCTGCACCGCCATCGCCCGGTCGTTGGCCAGATAGCGGGAATAGCTGACGAACGGTTCGTTCAGCGCCTTGTTGATGACCAGCCCGCGGAAGCCGGTGCAATCGATCACCAGCTCGACCGGATGCCGTCCCGAGCGTTCCAGTTGCAACGCGGCGACATAGCCCCGGTCGTCCAGTTCCACGTCCTGCATATTGTCACGCAGGTGCCTGACACCGGCCTCTGTGCAGGTCTTCTGCATCAGCCCGGCGAACTTCCCGGCGTCGAGGTGGTAGGCGTACCCGATCTTCAGTTTCTGGTCGAACTCCCCCGCGCCGGACATCCGTGGCGCGCGGCAGGCGCGGATGAAATCGACGGTGGGCGTATAGGTCTGGACGAAATCCAAGGGGCCGGCGCCAAGGTCGCTGTAATAGACCCCAAGTTCCTGATGCCCCAGCGCGGGCGGGCGGGCGAACGGGTTGATGTACGAGATCGGTTTGCCGGCCCGGTCCCGGTTCCAGTCGGTGAAATCGACGCCAAGTTTGAACGACGCGTTGCAGGTGCGAAAGAAGTCCCGTTCAGAGATCCCGCACTGGTGCAATGTGCGCGGCATGTTCGGGACGGTCGCCTCTCCGACGCCGACGGTGGCGATGTCGGGCGACTCGATCAGCGTGATCTTCAGCTTGCGGCCCTGTTGCAGCCCGGTCTGAAGCAACATCGCGGCCATCCAGCCCGCCGTGCCGCCGCCGACGATGGTTATTTCGCGGATCGGTTTCGCCATCTCGGTGCTCCCCCTGCGGACTGACGCAAGGGAAGCTTAAGGGGCAGGGCGGGGCAAAGTCACCCGTGCATTCGGATCGGACGCAACGGGGGTGGTCGGCGGGCCACAGCCGTGCCGGTGTCCGGCCCAACCTGACCCGCGACCGGGGCGCGTCAGCTGCGGATCGCCTCTAGCAGCACGTTCACGTTCTCGGGGTCCGCGTCGGGGGTGATGCCGTGGCCAAGGTTGAAGATGTGCGGCCCGCCAGAGAAGGCAGCCTTGATCCGCTTCGCCTCGTCGATCAGTTGCTGGCCGCCGGTGACCATCAGCTTGGGATCAAGATTGCCCTGAACACAGCCGTCCTTCTGGACGTGCGCCACGGCCCAAGCGGCGTCGACCGAGTTGTCCAGCGCCACGCAATCCGCGCCGGTCGCCTTCGCGAAGCCTTCGTAGGCCGGTCCGGCCTCGCGCGGGAACGCGATGACGGGAAGGCCGGGGTGGCGGTCTTTCAGCGCGGTGATGATGCGGCGGGCCGGGGCTATGGCATAGGTTTCGAAGGCATCCGCCGGCAGCGAACCGGCCCAGCTGTCGAACAGTTTCACCACTTCGGCCCCGGCCTCGACCTGTGCGGATAGGTATTCAATTGTGGCCTCGGTGATGCGGTCCATCAGCGCGTCGAACAGGGCCGGGTTGCCGGTGCGCAGGGCGTGCGCCGGGGCCTGATCGGGCGTGCCGCGCCCGGCGATCATATAGGTCGCGACGGTCCAAGGTGCCCCGGCGAAACCGATCAGAGTGGTGTCCGAGGGTAGTTCCCGCGACAGGATCTTCACCGTCTCGTAGACCGGCGACAGGGTGTCGTGGATCGCCCCGACCGGCTTTAGCGCGTCAAAGTCGGCCTGCCCGTCGATGGTCGACAGACGCGGGCCCTCGCCGGTCACGAACCACAAGTCGGCGCCGAGCGCTTGCGGTACCAGCAGAATGTCCGCGAACAGGATCGCCGCGTCGAAGCCGAAGCGCCGGATCGGTTGCAACGTGACCTCGGCGGCCAGATCGGGGGTGTAGCACAGAGACAGGAAATCGCCCGCCTGCGCCCGCGTCGCCTTGTACTCGGGCAGATAGCGTCCCGCCTGCCGCATCAGCCATGCCGGCGGCACCGCCTGTGTCTCGCCCGCCAGCGCGCGAAGGATCGTCTTCGAGGTCATTCAAAACTCCCGTTCGTTCCGGTGACAGGTCTAGCGCGCAGCGACCGGAGTCAAGCGGATCGAGTCCGGCGCGCCCGGATGCCGCGCCCCGTTTTCCTTTCCGCGCGGTTCGTTTATGGCGGGGTTCATGACCATGCCCACACCCAACGACCCGCTGAAGATCGGCACCCGCGGCTCGCCGCTTGCGCTGGCGCAGGCGCACGAGACCCGCGACCGGCTTGCCGCCGCTTTCGACCTGCCGGCCGAGGCGTTTTCGATCGTCGTGATCCGCACCACCGGCGACGACGCCGCGCTGATCGCGAAGGACAAGCCGCTGAAAGAGCTTGGCGGCAAGGGGCTGTTCACCAAGGAGATCGAGGAACAGCTTTTGTCGGGCGGCATCGACATCGCGGTGCATTCGATGAAGGACATGCCAGTGGACCAACCGGGCGGGCTGGTGCTGGATTGCTACCTGCCGCGCGAGGACGTGCGCGATGCGTTCATCTCTCCGACGCTGGGCGGTATCGGGGACCTGCCCGAAGGCGCCGTGGTAGGGACGTCCAGCTTGCGGCGCAAGGCGCAGCTTTTGAACCGGCGGCCCGATCTGGCCGTGGTGGAGTTCCGGGGCAACGTGCAGACCCGGCTGCGCAAGCTTGCCGACGGCGTGGCGCAGGCGACCTTCCTTGCCAAGGCGGGGCTGAACCGGATGCCCGACCTAGAGGTGCCGCACCGGCCCATCGACCCCGACGACATGCTGCCCGCCATCGCACAGGGCGCCATCGGGATCGAGCGGCGCGGCGACGACAGCCGCGTGGCGGGAATGCTGGAGGCCATCCACGACACGGAAACCGGCAAGCGGCTTGCGGCCGAGCGGGCTTTTCTTGCGGCGCTTGACGGGTCCTGTGAAACGCCGATTGCCGGGCTGGCGGAACTGGACGGCAACCGTCTGCGTTTGCGTGGTGAAATCCTGCGGACCGACGGGTCCGAAGCACTGGCCGATGACATTGTCGGGGCGGTCGAGGACGGCCCCGAGATGGGGCGCGCGATGGCTGCGGGACTGCTTGCGCAGGCGGGCGAAGGCTTCTTCGACTGGAAGTGACTCTGGTGCCGCTTGAAATGCGCGCCGAAAACCCGTATCTGCCGCCCGATCCGATCCAAAGGAATGACGATGGCCACCCGTACCAATCCGCTTCAGTTCGTCCAGCAGGTCCGCGCCGAAATCGCGAAGGTCGTCTGGCCGACCCGCCGCGAGGTGCTGCTGACCACCGTGATGGTGTTCGTGATGGCATCGCTGACGGCGGTGTTCTTCTTCCTTGTTGACTGGGTCATCCGCTCGGGCTTGCAGATCCTGCTGACCTACGTCGGCTGATACCGGCTCTCCGCCTTGGCGGAACCTGCCTGACATCACACCCGAAAGCGCCGCCCGGTCCTTGCCGTGGGGGCGCTTCTGCCTAGCTGGTCCGCCAATGAAGGAGGACCGCGCATGGCACGTTACGACGAAGGCGACAAAGTCGAGTGGGACTGGGGCAACGGCACCGGGACCGGTACCGTCCAGAAGGTTTACACCCAGAAGACGACGATCAAGGCGCAGGGGTCCGAGGTGACCCGCAATGCCGACGAAGACAATCCCGCCTACCGGATCGAGCAATCGGACGGGGACGAGGTTCTGAAATCCGAAAGCGAGTTGCGCAAGGCGTGATCCCGGTCCGCGGTTCCGTGTCAGAAGGAACGCCGCTGCGCCTTTGCGGGTCAATCGGCTTGAATTCCGTGTGATTGCGCTGTATCGGGGCCGAACTTCCCCGACATCGCGAGCATCGAATCGACAGCCTCGCCTTAGTGTGTTCGGGAACAATGGGAACAACGGCGCGGATTTCCGACGGAAATTCGGGCGTAGATCAGGACGGACGACGGTATGGCCAAGCGTTGGTATTCGGTGAGCGTGCTCTCGAACTTCGAGAAACGGGTGGCGGAACAGATCCGGCATGCCGTCGCCGACGCGGGTCTCGAGGACGAGATCGAAGAAGTGCTGGTCCCGACCGAAGAGGTCATCGAGGTCCGGCGCGGCAAGAAGGTCACGGCCGAACGCCGCTTCATGCCCGGCTACGTGCTGGTGCGGATGGAGATGACCAACGCGGGCTATCACCTGATCACCTCGATCAACCGCGTCACCGGCTTCCTTGGTCCGCAGGGCAAGCCGATGCCGATGCGCGACGCCGAGGTGAATGGCATCCTGAACCGTGTCGAGGAAGGGCAGGAGGCCCCGCGGACCCTGATCCACTTCGACGTGGGCGAGAAGGTGTCCGTCACCGACGGCCCGTTCGAGGGCTTCGACGGCATGGTCGAGGAAGTGGACGACGACAACCAGCGCCTGAAGGTGTCGGTGTCGATCTTCGGCCGCGCGACCCCGGTGGAACTGGAATACACTCAGGTGTCCAAGCAGGGCTAATCGCCCTTGCCAGCTTCCCCGCGCGGGTCACAAGACGACGAGCCCCGGCCAAGTGTCGGGGCTTTTCTTTTGCGGCGATGCCTTAGCTGCCTTCGGTGAGCGCCCGTTGGAACTGGTCGCGCATATGCGCCACGCCGGCGGTCGTCATGCCGCCGTCCGCGACAAGCTCGCTGCCGGTCATGTAGGACGACTGCGGCGAAGCGAGGAAGGCCACGATGTTGGCGATCTCTTCCGGCTGGGCCTCGCGGCCAAGCGGGATCGCGTGGCGGTTCGCCTCTAGATGACCGGCGGGCGCGGCGGCGGTCAGCGGTGTGGCGATGGTCGACGGGTGGACCGAGTTGACCCGGATGCCGTCGCCGACCAATTCCAGCGCCGTCGACTTGGTAAGTCCGCGCACGGCCCACTTGCTGGCGGTGTAGGAGGGGTCGAGATGCGCCACGACCCCCGCGGTCGACGAGATGTTCACGACCGAGGCCGCGCCAGACCGTTTCAGTAGTTCGCGGCAGGACCGGATCGCCAGAAAGGTCCCGGCGACGTTGACATCGAACGCGCGGCGCCACTGGTCCAGCGTCTGGTCCGACAGCCGCTGACGAATGATGATGGCGGCGTTGTTCACGAGGATGTCCAGCTTGCCGAAGGTGGCGTCGATGGCATCGACAAGCGCGGACCAGTCGGCCTCGGACGTCACATCGTGGTGCCGAAAGCTTACCGTCTTTCCCGCCGCGGTCAGGTCTTCGGCAAGGGCCGTGCCGTCGTCGTCCAGAACATCGGCGATGACGACGGCGGCACCATCCTCGGCAAGTCGCCGCACGATGGCCGCGCCCAGCCCGCGTGCGCCGCCGGTGACGCAAGCGGTCATTCCATCAAGATCTTGAGCCAAGGTATCCTCCCTTTTCGGCGTCTGAGCTAGGCGTCCCTCCTCGACGCCATGTGCTAGCGCCGGACGTTGCCGCTGATTTCCGGCACGCCGAATTCCGCCTGACAGATCGTCGCCAGCTTCGCCACGCCGGCGCGGATCGTTTCGATCGGCGGATTGGCGAAACAGATCCTTATCCAGCGGTCCGCGTCGCCTTCCAGCGACCAGTCCGGCCCCGGGTTCACGGCGACACCCTGTGCGCCGGCCACCGCCGCAAGGCGGGGCGTGGTGACGCCCTCGGGCAGTTTCATCCAAAGAAAGATACCGCCGGGCGGTTTGGCGAACTGCACCGTCGTGCCGAAGTGTTCGTTCACCGCGTCGATCAGCGCGTCCAGCTTGCCTTCAAGCACGGCGTTGCAGTGGCGGACGTGCGCGTCGAACCGGTCTATGCCGTATTCCGCCAGCATCATCTGTTCCAATGCGGGCGATCCGGCGTCCTTCTTCAGCGCGACAAGCCGACCAAGAACGGGCCAGTCCGCGTTGATGTAGCCCACCCGAAGCGCCGGGCCGACCGTCTTGGAAAACGTGCCGATGTGGATGACCATTCCGCTGTCGTCCAGCGCCCGCAGCGCGGGAGGGCGTTCGTTGGCCCAGACGATGTCGGAATAGCATTCGTCCTCGAAAATCGGCACGCTGTGCGCTTTCGCCAGTTCAAGCATCCGGTGGCGGCGGTCCAGCGGAAGGATGGTCCCGGTCGGATTGTGGACGGTCGCGATGGTGAAGATGTACTTCGGCCGGATGCCCTGCGCCGCAAGGTCGTTCAGCGCCGTTTCAAGCGCGTCCATCCGCATCCCGTCGGCATCAAGAGCGACGGGCACCATCTTCACGCCCATCGCGCGCAGCTTCGAGAAGGTGCCGCCATAGTTGGTTTCTTCGACGATCACGGTGTCGCCGGGTTCCAGCAAAAGCGTGTTGACCAGGTCCATCGCCTGCAGCGAGCCCGAGGTCAGCAGGATGTCGTCGCCAGTGGTCTCGATCCCCGCGTACCGGTTCAGCTTCTCGGCGACGAAGTCCCGCAAGGGGCGATAGCCCTGCGGCCCGCTGCGCAGGCTGTAGGTCGCGATGTCGGCCCCCTCGCGCGCGAGCGCCCGGTCCATCGCCGCGCGCAGGTCGTCCACCGGGACGGTGGCGTTGTCGATGTGGCCCCCGACGAAGTTGAACTCGGGGAAGCCGGACCATCGGTTGGCCGGGGCGGGCGTGCCTTCGGGCAGCAGCGCAGTGAAGTCGAAACTCATCGGTTGTCCTGTTACCTAGTGTCCGGCGACCGTAGGGTCAGCGGGTCGCTTGTGGCAAGCGTCTCGGGCACCAACGGCGACGCGCGGAAGCGGGCGGGTCAGGCTTGCCGAATCCCGTTCGGGGGTGTATGGGCCGCGTCTGTTGTCGAAAGACGGCATCCCGTGTGGGAGGCGAGGGCATCGCGATGTCCGGACCAGACCACATCAACCGAAACCCGCAGGACGCGTCGTGCGGGTGTTGAACAAAGGAATTGGCACATGGCCAAGAAAATTGCCGGCACCATGAAGCTTCAGGTGCCCGCCGGACAAGCGAACCCCTCTCCGCCGGTTGGTCCGGCGCTGGGTCAGCGCGGCATCAACATCATGGAATTCTGCAAGGCGTTCAACGCCAAGACGCAGGAAATGGAAGCCGGTGCGCCGTGCCCCACCGTGATCACCTACTACCAAGACAAGTCCTTCACGATGGACATCAAGACGCCGCCCGCGTCTTACTATCTGAAGAAGGCTGCCAAGCTGAAGTCCGCCGCCAACAACCCCGGCCGCGAGACCGTGGGTTCGGTGTCCGTCGCCCAGGTGAAAGAAATCGCCGAAGCGAAGATGAAAGATCTGAACGCGAACGACATCGACGCCGCGATGCAGATCATCCTGGGCTCCGCCCGCTCCATGGGCATCGAGGTGAAGTAAGATGGCAAAGCTCGGAAAACGCACCCGCGCTGCGCGCGAAGCCTTCGCCGGCAAGGAAAACCTGTCGGTTGAGGAAGCTGTCGAACTGGTGAAATCGAACGCCAAGTCGAAATTCGACGAGTCGGTCGAGATCGCGATGAACCTGGGCGTCGACCCGCGTCACGCCGACCAGATGGTCCGTGGCACCGTGACTCTGCCCAACGGCACCGGCAAGACCGTTCGCGTCGCCGTGTTCGCCCGTGGCGCGAAGGCTGACGAAGCCACCGCCGCTGGCGCGGACATCGTTGGCGCCGAGGACCTGATGGAAACCATTCAGGGCGGCACGATCGATTTCGACCGCTGCATCGCCACCCCGGACATGATGCCGATCGTCGGTCGTCTGGGTAAGGTGCTTGGCCCGCGGAACCTGATGCCGAACCCGAAGGTCGGCACGGTGACGATGGACGTCAAGGAAGCCGTCGAGGCTGCCAAAGGCGGTCAGGTCCAGTTCAAGGCCGAGAAAGCGGGCGTCGTGCACGCTGGCGTCGGCAAAGCCTCGTTCTCGGCCGAACAGCTGGCTGACAACGTGCGCGCCTTCGTGGACGCGGTGAACAAGGCGAAGCCGACGGGCGCCAAAGGGACCTACATGAAAAAGGTCTCGATCAGCTCGACGATGGGCCCGGGCGTGTCGATCGACGTGCTGTCGGCCACCGGCAACGCACCGGCCGAAGCCGCCGAGTAAGGCGCTTCGACATCGGAATTCGAAAGGGCGGGCCTGCGAGTCCGCCCTTTCTGTTTTGGAAAGTGTCAGCGGCCCCCTGCCTTGGCGGCGTCCCTGCAGGCGTCTTCCAGTGCGCGCGGCTTGTGGCGGGCAGCGTCGAGCGTGGTGGCGCGGTCTTCTCCGTCGATCGCGCCCTGTGCGATCCGGGCCATCGCGTAGGTGGGCACCCGCGCAAGCCCTTTCAGAAGATCCCGCGACAGCGCGTGGACCGCGAGATAGTCAAGGTGGCTGCCCAGCAGGCCTGCGCCCGTTTCGGCGCCGCCCTCGGCGTTGACGCGGCACGCCTCGGCATCGGTGGAGATGAACGAGCGGCAGATCGTCGGACGCGCCTCGTAGGCGCGGCAGGCGCGGGTTTCGGGGTCCAGGGCGGGGCAGGCGGCTGGGTGCCAGCCGCGCCCGTCGGGTTGACCGGCAAGGGGGGACAGGGCGTCGTGGAGGCGGGATGCTTCCGCCTCGGTGATGGTGCCGCCGTCGCCGCCTTGCAGGATGCAGCAGAATGCACAGCCTTCGGCACAGGCGGCTTCGGTCACGGCGCGGGGCGGATTTTGCATCAGCGCATCGCGCGACACATCGCCCAGCCGAACGGCTGCCTGACCGCGGGCCAGTTCGCCTGCCGCCTGTTGCAGGGAAAGGCCGTGTGCGACAGCCGTATCCAGATAGGCGGCCAACATGCGGCGGGCGCGCGCCTCGGCGTCCTTGCCAGCCCCGGCGGCGCGGGCGCGGTCAAGGCGGGCGCGCAGATCCGCGACGGTGGTCGGGCGGCCCTTGGCCTTCCCCTGAGACTTGCCAGCGGCGCGGCGGTCGGTGCGGGAATTCATTGTGGCTGGCGTGTCCTGTTTCGCGATGCTGCCGGTACTATACGATCCGGTCGGGCGGGCTGCCAGTTGATCGCCAGCCGCCCTTGAACCGCCCGATTTTTACGCAACCACTTGATCTGGACGGGCCGTTCCCGCACACTACCCTCCGTGATGGGCAACTTGATGCGCCTGCCGAACATCGCCTGAAACAGGCCGACCCGCGATGCAATGCGTCTGGGCGGATTTTTCTGTGGTTCGGGGCTTCACATTCCTCACGCCAGCGTCTAGACACACCGCTTGTCCGGTGCCCGAGTCTCTTGGGTGCCCGGATGATTCGTCCGAGACGGTGGGTGGCCCGAGTTCCTTCGAAGCCATAATTCCTGCCCGAGACGGGAAGAGACCAAGAATTCTTCGGATGGCCCCCGAACTTTCGCCGGGCTGTTTCGGGGCGAATTGGCTGGACCCGTAAGGACCCGACGCCGGGCAACTGCCCGGTGAACTAGGAGCCGGGGGGTCGCCAAGGCCCTCCATACTTGGAGTAAAACTGTGGATAGAGCCCAGAAAGAGAAAGTGGTCGAGGAACTCGGCCAGATCTTCGAAAGCTCTGGCGTCGTGGTGGTTGCACACTACGCGGGTCTCACGGTTGCCGAGATGCAAGACCTGCGCGCACGCATGCGTGTTGCGGGCGGGGCTGTGCGCGTTGCCAAGAACAAGCTCGCCAAGATCGCCCTGGAAGGTAAGCCGAACGCTTCGATCGCTGATTACCTGACGGGCATGACCGTAATCGCCTATTCCGAGGACCCCGTGGCAGCAGCCAAGGTGGCCGAGGACTTCGCCAAGGATAACAAAAAGTTTGAGATCCTTGGCGGTGCAATGGGCGAAGACGCTCTGGACCGTGCCGGTGTCGAGGCCGTGTCGAAAATGCCTTCGCGCGACGAGCTTATCGCTCAGATCGCAAGCATGCTCGGTGCGCCCGCTTCGAACATCGCCGGTGCTATTGGCGCACCTGCTTCGAACATCGCAAGCATCCTCTCGACTATCGAGGAAAAGGCCGAAGCGGCCTAAGGCAAACGGGATATCCCGCGTGGGGTTGTATCCTCTCGCGTTGGAACACATCTAGGAAAACGGAAACAGTACAATGGCTGATCTGAAGAAACTCGCCGAAGAGATCGTGGGCCTGACCCTGCTCGAGGCTCAGGAACTGAAAACCATCCTGAAAGACGAATACGGCATCGAGCCCGCTGCAGGCGGCGCTGTCATGATGGCCGGTCCGGCTGCCGGTGGCGACGCTGCTGCCGAAGAAGAAAAGACCGAATTCGACGTCATCCTGAAATCGGCTGGCGCTTCGAAAATCAACGTCATCAAAGAAGTCCGCGCCATCACCGGCCTGGGCCTCAAAGAAGCCAAGGAACTGGTCGAAGCCGGCGGCAAAGCCGTCAAAGAAGGCGTCGACAAGGCCGAAGCCGACGAGATCAAAGGCAAGCTGGAAGCGGCTGGCGCCGAGGTCGAAGTCAAGTGATTTCCGCCGTTCCCATGTGGAACGGATGAGAAGTTCGAACGCGGCTGGATCCGGGTGTTTTCCGGGTCCAGCCATCCGCGTCTCAGGAAGGGCTTTGCAGCCCAGAGCCCTTCCTAAGGTGCGGAAACCGATCGGGCGGCAGCCGGTGGGACGGCTGCCAGGGATAGATCGGTCCCACCTGACCCAAGGGCGCGTTGCCGAAGCCCCGACGGCGCCGCGTTTGCTATGATGAGAGGTGTATTCCCTTATGGCGTCCAGCTACCTTGGCCAGAAGCGTCTCCGTAAATACTATGGCAAAATCCGGGAAGTCCTGGAAATGCCGAACCTCATTGAGGTTCAGAAATCCAGCTATGAACTGTTCCTGAAATCCGGCGACGCGATCGAGCCCGCGCTGGACGAAGGCATCAACGGCGTGTTCCGTTCGGTCTTTCCGATCAAGGACTTCAACGAGACTGCCGTTCTCGAGTTCGTGAAGTACGAGCTTGAAAAGCCGAAATACGATGTCGACGAGTGCATGCAGCGCGACATGACCTACAGCGCGCCGCTGAAGGTCACGCTTCGCCTCATCGTGTTCGATGTCGACGAAGACACCGGCGCCAAGTCGGTCAAGGACATCAAGGAACAGGACGTCTTCATGGGCGACATGCCCCTGATGACCCCGAACGGCACCTTCATCGTGAACGGAACCGAGCGTGTCATCGTTTCCCAGATGCACCGCTCGCCGGGTGTGTTCTTCGATCACGACAAGGGCAAGACCCACGCTTCGGGCAAGCTGCTGTTCGCCTGCCGCATCATTCCCTATCGCGGCTCTTGGCTGGACTTCGAATTCGACGCCAAGGACATCGTGTTCGCGCGCATCGACCGTCGCCGCAAGCTGCCGGTGACCACCCTCCTGTACGCCCTCGGGCTGGACCAGGAGGCGATCATGGACGCCTACTACAACACGGTCACCTACGAGCTTGAGAAGAACCGCGGCTGGAAGACCAAGTTCTTCCCCGAGCGCGTCCGCGGCACTCGTCCGCCGTTCGATCTGGTCGACGCGGCCACCGGAGAGGTCTTTGCCGAAGCCGGCAAGAAGATCACTCCGCGCGCCGTCAAGAAGATCATCGACGAGGGTCAGATCACCGAACTGCTGGTTCCCTTCCAGCAGATCGTTGGCAAGTACGCCGCCAAGGACATGATCAACGAGGAAACCGGCGCGATCTATGTCGAAGCCGGCGACGAACTGACGTGGGAAACCGACAAGGAAGGTGAAGTCACCGGCGGCACGCTGAAAGAGCTGGTCGACGCGGGCATCACCGAGATTCCGGTTCTGGACATCGATAACGTCAACGTCGGTCCGTACATGCGCAACACGATGGCCCAGGACAAGAACATGGACCGCGGCACCGCGCTGATGGACATCTACCGGGTCATGCGCCCGGGCGAGCCGCCCACCGTCGATGCCGCCTCAGCCCTGTTCGACACCCTGTTCTTCGACAGCGAGCGTTACGACCTTTCGGCCGTTGGTCGCGTGAAGATGAACATGCGCCTCGCGCTTGACGCGCCGGACACCCAGCGGACCCTGCGCAAGGAAGACATCGTCGCTTGTGTGAAGGCGCTGGTCGACCTGCGTGATGGCCGTGGCGAGATCGACGACATCGACCACCTCGGCAACCGCCGGGTGCGCTCGGTCGGCGAACTGATGGAAAACCAGTACCGTGTCGGCCTTCTGCGGATGGAACGCGCGATCAAGGAGCGCATGTCGTCGGTCGAGATCGACACCGTCATGCCGCAAGACCTGATCAACGCGAAACCGGCCGCCGCCGCCGTGCGCGAGTTCTTCGGCTCGTCGCAGCTGTCGCAGTTCATGGACCAGACCAACCCGCTGTCCGAAGTGACGCACAAGCGTCGCCTGTCGGCGCTTGGCCCGGGCGGTCTGACCCGCGAACGTGCCGGCTTTGAGGTGCGCGACGTTCACCCGACCCACTATGGCCGGATGTGCCCGATTGAGACGCCGGAAGGTCCGAACATCGGTCTGATCAACTCGCTCGCCACCTTTGCCCGCGTGAACAAGTACGGTTTCATCGAAACCCCGTACCGCGTGGTGAACAACGGTCAGGTCACGGACGAAGTTCACTACATGTCCGCGACCGAGGAAATGCGTCACACCGTGGCGCAGGCCAACGCGACGCTGGACGAAACCGGCAAGTTCGTGAACGAGATGGTGAACACCCGCCAGTCGGGTGAATACACGCTTGCGCCGAACGAGGCCGTCGACCTGATCGACGTGTCGCCGAAACAGCTGGTGTCGGTCGCGGCGTCGCTTATTCCGTTCCTGGAAAACGACGACGCCAACCGCGCACTGATGGGCTCGAACATGCAGCGGCAGGCCGTGCCTCTGCTGCAGGCCGACGCTCCGTTCGTGGGCACCGGGATCGAAGGCAAGGTCGCCATCGACTCTGGCGCCGCGATTCAGGCGCGCCGCGCCGGGATCATCGACCAGGTCGACGCGCAGCGGATCGTTATCCGCGCGACCGAAGATCTGGAGCCGGGCGATCCGGGCGTCGACATCTACCGTCTGCGCAAGTTCCAGCGTTCGAACCAGAACACCTGCATCAACCAGCGCCCGCTGGTGAAGGTCGGTGACAAGGTCGGCAAGGGCGAAGTCGTGGCCGATGGTCCGTCGACCGATCTTGGCGAACTGGCTCTGGGCAAGAACGTGGTCGTCGCGTTCATGCCGTGGAACGGCTACAACTACGAGGACTCGATCCTGATCTCCGAGCGTATCGTGCGCGACGACGTCTTCACCTCGATCCACATCGAGGAATTCGAAGTCGCCGCCCGTGACACCAAGCTTGGGCCGGAAGAGATCACCCGCGACATCCCGAATGTCGGTGAAGAAGCGCTGCGCAACCTCGACGAGGCTGGCATCGTCTACATCGGCGCCGAGGTCGGGCCGGGCGACATCCTTGTCGGCAAGATCACTCCGAAGGGTGAAAGCCCGATGACGCCGGAAGAAAAGCTTCTGCGCGCCATCTTCGGTGAAAAGGCGTCGGACGTGCGCGATACCTCGCTGCGGCTTCCGCCGGGCGACTTCGGCACGATCGTGGAAGTCCGCGTGTTCAACCGTCACGGCGTGGAGAAGGACGAACGTGCCCTCCAGATCGAGCGGGAAGAGGTGGAACGCCTGTCGCGCGACCGCGACGACGAGCTGCACATCCTCGAGCGCAACATCTACGCGCGTCTGAAGGACATGATCCTTGGCAAGACCGCGGTGAAGGGTCCGAAAGGCGTCAAGCCGGGCTCGGAAATCACCGAGGATCTGCTGGAGATGCTGTCCCGTGGCCAGTGGTGGCAACTTGCACTGAGCGACGACGCCGAGGCCCAGATGGTCGAGGCGCTGAACGCCCAGTTCGAGGCCCAGAAGCGGGCGCTGGACGCGCGCTTCGAGGACAAGGTCGAGAAAGTCCGTCGTGGCGACGACCTGCCGCCGGGCGTCATGAAGATGGTCAAGGTCTTCGTCGCGGTGAAGCGCAAGCTGCAGCCGGGCGACAAGATGGCCGGCCGTCACGGCAACAAGGGCGTCATCTCGCGCGTGGTGCCGATCGAGGACATGCCGTTCCTTGGCGACGGGACCCCGGTCGACTTCGTTCTGAACCCGCTCGGCGTGCCGTCGCGGATGAACGTCGGCCAGATCCTTGAGACCCACATGGGCTGGGCCGCACGCGGTCTGGGCATCCAGATCGACGACGCGCTGCAGTCCTACAAGCGGGACGGCGACCTGACCCCGGTCAAGGAAGCGATGCGGATCGCCTATGGCGACGATGTCTACGAAGAAGGCATCGCCGAGATGGACGACCAGCAGCTTCTGGAAGCGGCGGGCAACGTGACCCGCGGCGTGCCGATCGCCACCCCGGTGTTCGACGGCGCCAAGGAAGCGGACGTCAACGACTCGCTGAAGCGGGCCGGTTTCAATGAAAGCGGCCAGTCGGATCTGTTCGACGGGCGGACGGGCGAGAAATTCGCGCGGCCGGTGACGGTGGGCATTAAGTACCTGCTGAAACTGCACCACCTTGTCGACGACAAGATCCACGCGCGGTCGACCGGCCCGTACTCGCTTGTGACCCAGCAGCCGCTGGGCGGTAAGGCGCAGTTCGGCGGTCAGCGTTTCGGGGAGATGGAGGTCTGGGCACTGGAAGCCTACGGCGCCGCCTACACCCTGCAGGAAATGCTGACGGTGAAGTCGGACGACGTGGCGGGCCGGACCAAGGTCTACGAAAGCATCGTCAAGGGCGAGGACAACTTCGAGGCGGGCGTTCCCGAGAGCTTCAACGTGCTCGTGAAGGAAGTCCGCGGCCTCGGCCTGAACATGGAACTCCTGGATGCGGAGGGGGAAGAGTAACGCTGCGCGACAAGCGCGCACCCTACCAACCGTAGGGTGCGTGTCTTCCACGCACCGTCCCCCTCCCAACGCCCCTGATTAGGAATTCGATATGAACCAGGAACTGACCACCAACCCGTTCAACCCGCTTGCGGCGCCGAAGACCTTCGACGAGATCAAGGTCTCGCTGGCGTCGCCCGAGCGGATCCTGTCTTGGTCCTATGGTGAGATCAAGAAGCCCGAGACGATCAACTACCGGACGTTCAAGCCCGAGCGTGACGGCCTGTTCTGCGCGCGCATCTTCGGTCCGATCAAGGACTACGAATGCCTGTGCGGCAAATACAAGCGGATGAAGTATCGCGGCGTCGTCTGCGAGAAATGCGGTGTGGAAGTCACGCTGCAGAAGGTTCGCCGCGAACGTATGGGCCACATCGAACTGGCCGCGCCGGTCGCGCACATCTGGTTCCTGAAGTCGCTTCCGTCCCGGATCGGCCTCATGCTGGACATGACGCTGCGCGATCTCGAGCGGATCCTGTACTTCGAGAACTACGTCGTGATCGAGCCGGGTCTGACCGACCTGTCCTACGGCCAGCTGATGTCCGAGGAAGAGTTCAACGACGCGCAGGACGCCTACGGCGGTGACGCTTTCGAAGCTGACATCGGCGCCGAGGCGATCCGCAAGATGCTGGCCAACATCGACCTCGAGTCCGAGGCCGAGCAGCTGCGCGCCGATCTGGCCGAGGCCACCGGCGAACTGAAGCCCAAGAAGATCATCAAACGCCTGAAGATCGTCGAAAGCTTCCTGGAATCCGGCAACCGCCCGGAATGGATGATCATGACGGTCATCCCGGTCATCCCGCCCGAACTGCGCCCGCTGGTTCCGCTGGACGGCGGCCGGTTCGCGACGTCGGACCTGAACGACCTGTACCGCCGGGTGATCAACCGGAACAACCGCCTGAAGCGCCTGATCGAGCTTCGCGCGCCGGACATCATCATCCGTAACGAAAAGCGGATGCTGCAGGAATCCGTCGACGCCCTGTTCGACAACGGCCGTCGCGGCCGCGTCATCACCGGCGCGAACCGTCGTCCGCTGAAGTCGCTGTCCGACATGCTGAAAGGCAAGCAGGGCCGCTTCCGCCAGAACCTTCTGGGTAAGCGCGTCGACTTCTCGGGCCGTTCGGTCATCGTGACCGGCCCCGAGCTGAAGCTGCACCAGTGCGGTCTGCCGAAAAAGATGGCGCTCGAGCTGTTCAAGCCGTTCATCTACTCGCGGCTCGAGGCGAAGGGTCTGTCTTCGACGGTCAAGCAGGCGAAGAAGCTGGTCGAGAAAGAGCGCCCGGAAGTCTGGGACATCCTCGACGAGGTGATCCGCGAGCACCCGGTTCTGCTGAACCGCGCGCCGACGCTGCACCGTCTGGGCATCCAGGCGTTCGAACCCACGCTGATCGAAGGCAAGGCGATCCAGCTGCACCCGCTCGTGTGTTCGGCGTTCAACGCCGACTTCGACGGTGACCAGATGGCCGTCCACGTTCCGCTTTCGCTGGAAGCCCAGCTGGAAGCGCGCGTGCTGATGATGTCGACGAACAACGTTCTGTCGCCCGCCAACGGCGCGCCGATCATCGTTCCGTCGCAGGACATGATCCTTGGCCTGTACTACATCACGATGCAGCGCGAAGGCATGAAGGGCGAAGGCATGGTCTTCGCGGACACCGACGAGGTTCAGCACGCGCTGGATTCCGGCGAGGTGCACCTGCACGCCAAGGTCACTGCGCGTGTGAAGCAGATCGACGAGGAAGGTCAGGAAGTCTGGCAGCGGTTCGAGACGACCCCGGGCCGCGTAAAGCTCGGCGCGCTTCTGCCGCTGAACGCCAAGGCTCCGTTCGAGCTGGTCAACCGTCTTCTGCGGAAGAAGGAAGTGCAGCAGGTCATCGACACCGTCTACCGTTATTGCGGTCAGAAAGAGTCGGTCATCTTCTGTGACCAGATCATGTCGACCGGTTTCCGCGAGGCCTTCAAGGCCGGCATCTCGTTCGGCAAGGACGACATGCTGATCCCCGACACCAAGTGGGGCATCGTGAACGGCGTGCGCGAGCAGGTCAAAGAGTTCGAACAGCAGTACATGGACGGCCTGATCACTCAGGGCGAAAAGTACAACAAGGTGGTCGATGCCTGGTCGAAGTGTTCGGACCAGGTGGCGGACGCCATGATGGGCGAAATCTCTGCCGTGCGGTACGACGATGCCGGCGCAGAGCTGGAACCGAACTCGGTCTACATGATGTCGCACTCCGGTGCGCGGGGTTCGCCGGCCCAGATGAAGCAGCTGGGCGGGATGCGCGGTCTGATGGCCAAGCCTTCGGGCGAGATCATCGAGACGCCGATCATCTCGAACTTTAAAGAAGGCCTGACCGTGCTGGAGTACTTCAACTCCACCCACGGCGCCCGTAAGGGTCTGGCCGATACCGCGCTGAAGACGGCGAACTCGGGTTACCTGACCCGTCGTCTTGTGGACGTGGCGCAGGACTGCATCGTGCGCCAGCACGACTGTGGCACCGAGAAGTCGATCACGGCCGAAGCCGCCGTGAACGACGGCGAGGTGGTGGCGTCGCTGGCAGAGCGCATCCTGGGCCGTGTCGCGGCCGAGGACGTGCTGAACCCCGGCACCGACGAGGTTCTGGTGGGCCAGGGCGAGCTGATCGACGAACGCAAGGCCGATGCGGTGGAAACCGCCGGTGTCGCTTCGATGCGTATCCGCAGCCCGCTGACCTGCGAGGCCGAGGAAGGCGTCTGCGCCATGTGCTACGGTCGCGACCTGGCACGCGGTACGATGGTGAACCAGGGCGAGGCCGTGGGCATCATCGCGGCGCAGTCCATCGGTGAACCCGGCACGCAGCTGACGATGCGGACGTTCCACATCGGCGGCATCGCGCAGGGTGGCCAGCAGTCGTTCCTCGAAGCTTCGGCTTCGGGCAAGGTCGAATTCCGCAACCCCAGCATCCTGATCAACGCCGCCGGCGAACAGATCGTTGTTGGCCGGAACATGACCCTTGCCATCATGGACGAGAACGGCACCGAACGCGCCACCCACAAGCTGGGCTACGGCACCAAGGTGTTCCCGGAAGACGGCGCAACCGTCGAACGGGGCGACAAGCTGATCGAGTGGGATCCCTATACCCTTCCGATCATCGCCGAGAAGGACGCGACCGTCCGTTTCGTCGACCTTGTCGCCGGTCTGTCGGTCCGCGAGGACACCGACGAGGCCACCGGCATGACCCAGCGGATCGTGTCCGACTGGCGGTCCGCGCCGAAGGGCAGCGACCTGAAGCCCGAGATCATTCTCGTGGACGAGGATGGCGAACCGGTCCGCAACGATGCGGGCAACCCGGTGACCTATCCGATGTCGGTGGACGCCATTCTGTCGATCGAAGACGGTGTGAAGGTTCAGGCCGGCGACGTCGTCGCGCGTATCCCGCGCGAAGGTGCCAAGACCAAGGACATCACCGGCGGTCTGCCGCGGGTGGCGGAACTCTTCGAGGCGCGTCGTCCCAAGGATCACGCGATCATCGCCGAGATCGACGGCTACGTTCGGTTCGGACGCGACTACAAGAACAAGCGTCGCATCTCGATCGAACCGTCGGACGAGTCGATGGAGCCCGTCGAGTACATGGTGCCCAAGGGCAAGCACATCCCGGTGCAGGAAGGCGACTTCGTGCAGAAGGGCGACTACATCATGGATGGCAACCCGGCGCCGCATGACATTCTTGCCGTCATGGGTGTCGAGGCTTTGGCCGACTACATGATCGACGAAGTGCAGGACGTGTACCGACTGCAGGGTGTGAAGATCAACGACAAGCACATCGAGGTGATCGTTCGCCAGATGCTGCAAAAGTGGGAGATCCTCGACTCGGGCGACACGACCCTTCTCAAGGGCGAGCACGTCGACAAGATCGAGTTCGACGAGGCCAACGAAAAGGCCGCGTCGAAGGG
This sequence comes from Psychromarinibacter halotolerans, assembly GCF_029168315.1. Classification (NCBI taxonomy): domain Bacteria; kingdom Pseudomonadati; phylum Pseudomonadota; class Alphaproteobacteria; order Rhodobacterales; family Paracoccaceae; genus Psychromarinibacter; species Psychromarinibacter halotolerans. The sequence goes on along the minus strand of NZ_JARGYD010000003.1, from coordinate 290,393 downwards.
GGGCCGTCTGGCCCAGGGCGAGCCGATCCTTCTGGGGATCACCAAAGCCTCGCTGCAGACCCGCTCGTTCATCTCGGCGGCGTCGTTCCAGGAAACCACGCGCGTCCTCACCGAAGCCTCGGTGCAGGGCAAGCGGGACAAGCTGGTCGGCCTGAAGGAAAACGTCATCGTCGGCCGTCTGATCCCGGCCGGTACGGGTGGCGCGACCCAGCGGGTCCGTCGCGTGGCGCAAGAGCGCGACAACAAGGTGATCGAAGAGGCACGGGCCGAGGCGGAAGCAGCCGCGGCGCTGGCCGCCCCGGTCGAGGACTTCATGTCCGACGACGACTTCGACGCCGGTCTGGTGGAAACGCCGGAAAGCCGCGACTGATCGCTGACCGATCCTGAGTGAACAGAACGCCCCGCTTGGAAACGAGCGGGGCGTTTTTCTTTGGCGGTGTCCACGGGTGGGTACGTCATGGCATGTCGGGCATCACGCGGGGAAGGTCGGGTTCGGGGCTAATGTCACGCAGCCTTAGAAAGCGCCAATGTAGTTTCTGCCAAAAATCTTGAGGTGTGCGGCACGGCATGCTTAATTTTCTTTGCGGATTGATTGGGCTTGGGCTTAGATATGCATTACTCTCGGGAAGATTTTAATTTTCACTCCCTCGGTGCAACGTTGCGAGGATGGCTGTATTTGCCGGCCGGCAAACAAGACGATCTGCCGGCGGTCATCATGGCCCACGGGTTCACGGCGACGCGCACTATGACGATTGATAAGTACGCCGAGGCCTTCGCGGAAGCCGGGATTGCCGCCCTAGTCTACGACCACCGGGGCTTCGGCGCGAGCGAGGGCGAACCTCGCCGTGACGTCAACATTTTCTTTCAAGCCAAAGGCTATCGCGACGCGCTGACCGCCCTTTCCGAGCGGTCGGACATTGATGCAAATCGCATCGCCATCTGGGGTGACAGCCTATCGGGTGACGTCTCGCTTCTCGTTGCGGCGGTGGACGATCGACCTGCCGCCGTCGTTATTCAGTGCCCGGGTTTTGGCAGAGAAATTCTGCCATCCGACACCGAAGGCCGGGCCATCGCGGAGTATTCCAGAATACTGGATTCGGACGACATCCTTGGCTTGCCGCGCCAGACAAGCCTGCGGTTGCCCGTGGTCATGCCTGACCCGATGCGCCAGCCGAGCAATTTCGACGAACTGACGGCCTGGCGGTGGTTCATCGAACACGGGGCGCGGCTGAATAGCGGATGGGAAAACGATTGCCAGGTCTCTAGCATACAACTGGACACGGCCTACAACGTGTCGCACTGCGCGCCTCACGTTAAGGTGCCCACCCTTGTGATGCTGTCGTTCGAAGACGAAATACCCGCCGCCAACCCCGAGGTCGCGCGCCATGTCTACGACCTGCTCCCGGGACCCAAGCAAAAGCACGAGATTGCGGGCGGGCATTTTGGGCTGTTGTGGCATCCGTCCGAATTGTTCGACGAAGCGTCGCGTCTCCAGAAGGCATTTCTGCTAGAGCATCTTTGACGCACTCGAGATTGCGTTGGACGACTGCGTCTGGTTCATGCCGCAAACCCGACCAACCCCAGTCCGCGGACACACCATTCCTTCACCCCCCAAGCCCCAGCCCGGCACTGTCCCCCCTGCGCGCCCCGAAAGCTGATCCGTCGACTCCGCTTATGGTATTCGCCCCGATCCTGCGCTAAGACCTTCCCGCTAGCCCGGAGGATCAGCAATGCCCTATTACCGTTCCCGCACCACCACGCATGGCCGCAACATGGCCGGGGCCCGCGGCCTTTGGCGTGCGACCGGCATGAAGGATGACGACTTCGGCAAGCCGATCATTGCCATCGTGAACAGCTTCACCCAGTTCGTCCCCGGCCACGTCCACCTGAAGGACTTGGGCCAGATGGTCGCGCGCGAGGTCGAGGCCGCCGGCGGGGTCGCCAAGGAATTCAACACCATCGCCGTCGACGACGGCATCGCGATGGGCCACGACGGGATGCTGTACTCGCTTCCCTCGCGCGAGATCATCGCCGACTCGGTCGAGTACATGGTCAACGCGCACTGCGCCGACGCGATGGTCTGCATCTCGAACTGCGACAAGATCACCCCCGGCATGCTGATGGCCGCGATGCGCCTGAACATTCCCGTGGTCTTCGTGTCCGGCGGCCCGATGGAGGCCGGCAAGGTCGAGTGGGAAGGCAAGGAAAAGGCGCTGGACCTTGTCGACGCGATGGTTGCCGCCGCCGACGACAAGTACACCGACGAACAGGTCGAGGCGATCGAGCAGGCGGCGTGCCCGACCTGTGGGTCGTGCTCGGGCATGTTCACCGCGAACTCGATGAACTGCCTGACCGAGGCTTTGGGCCTGTCGCTGCCGGGCAACGGCTCGACGCTGGCGACCCACGCCGACCGCAAGCGGCTGTTCGTCGAGGCGGGCCACCTGATCGTCGATCTCGCGAAACGCTATTACGAAGGTGAAGACGCCACCGTCCTGCCGCGCAACATCGCCACGTTCGAGGCGTTCCAGAACGCGATGAGCCTTGATATCGCGATGGGCGGTTCGACCAACACCGTGCTGCACCTGCTGGCCGCCGCGCACGAGGGCGAGGTCGAATTCTCGATGGCCGACATCGACCGGCTGTCGCGCAAGGTCCCGTGCCTGTGCAAGGTCGCGCCCGCCAAGGACGACGTCCACATGGAGGACGTGCACCGCGCCGGCGGCATCATGGCGATCCTTGGCGAACTGGATCGCGCGGGCCTGCTGGACACGACGGTCAATACCGTCCACTCGGGCACGATGGCCGAGGCGCTGGAACGCTGGGACGTCAAGCAGACCAAGGCGAATTCCGTGCACGAATTCTTCTCGGCCGCGCCGGGTGGCGTGCCGACTCAGGTCGCCTTCAGCCAGGACCGTCGGTATCCGTCGGTCGACCTTGACCGCGAAGGTGGCGTGATCCGCGCGAAAGAGCATGCGTTCAGCCAAGACGGCGGGCTTGCCGTGCTGTACGGCAACCTTGCCGAGGACGGCTGCATCGTGAAGACCGCCGGTGTCGATGAATCGATCCTGAAGTTCAGCGGTCCCGCCCACATCTTCGAGTCGCAGGACGATGCCGTGTCGGGAATCCTGACCGGCAAGGTGAAGGAAGGCGAGGTCGTGCTGATCCGTTACGAAGGACCGCGCGGCGGGCCGGGGATGCAGGAAATGCTGTACCCGACCAGCTATCTGAAATCGAAAGGTCTGGGCAAAGCCTGTGCGCTGGTCACCGATGGCCGCTTCTCGGGCGGGTCCTCGGGGTTGTCGATTGGTCACGTCTCTCCCGAGGCGGCCGAGGGCGGCACCATCGGGCTGGTCGAGCAGGGCGACCTGATCGAGATCGACATCCCGAACCGGACGATCAACCTTGCCGTCGACGATGCCACGCTGGCGGCGCGCCGCGAGGCGCAGGAAGAGAAAGGCTGGCAGCCGGCCCAAAAGCGCAAGCGCAAGGTCACGACCGCGCTGAAGGCTTATGCCGCGCTGACCACCAGCGCCGCGAAGGGCGCGGTTCGGCAGATCTGACGGCCTGACGCCGATACGTCCGGGAGGACCCTGCGGGGCGGACGATGATACAGGGGGCGCCCGCTCGATCAGGGCGGGTGCCGGGGAGGAGAGACCGGTGACCAAGTTTGCGACCCGCCTGAATTCCTTTGCCGCACGGGCAGAGACGGAATGGCCTGACCTGAAGGGCAAGCCGACCGCGCTGATGTGCGCGCATCGCGCCACGAAGGTGCCGGGCCTGACCCATGTCGACCTGAACTATCCCGATCACGTCCCCGGCGCCCCCGCCGACACCGCCGCGGCGATCCGCGACTGCGGGCTAGAGGTGAACGGGCTGGCGATGCGGTACTATACCAACCCCGCCTTCAAGCTTGGCGCCTTCACGCATCCCGACCGCGCGGTGCGGCAAGAGGCCATCGACCAGACCAAGGCGGGCATTGATGCCGCGCTAGAGATGGGCGCCCCGCTGATGACGCTGTGGCTGGGGCAGGACGGCTTCGATTACAGCTTTCAGGGCGATTACGCCCGCATGTGGGAGGACGAGGTCTCTGGCATCCGCGAGGTGGCGGCCCACGCGCCCGAATGCATGATCTCGATCGAGTACAAGCCGAACGAACCACGGTCTTACGCGCTGATGCCCGATGTCGCCACGACGCTGCTGGCCATCGACGAGGTCGGCCTGCCGAACCTTGGCGTGACTTTGGACTTTGCCCACGTTCTTTACGCCGACGAGATGCCCGCCTTCGCCGCGACGCTGATCTCTCGGCGCTCCCGCCTGCTGGGGGTGCACCTAAACGATGGCTATGGCAAGCGCGACGACGGGCTGATGGTCGGGTCAGTCCATCCGCAGGCGACGCTGGAACTGCTGTGGCAGATCACGCGCGACGGGTTCGACGGTGTGATCTACTTCGACACCTTCCCCGATGCCTCGGGCATCGACCCGGTCGAGGAATGTGCCACCAACATCGAGGTCACCGAACGGCTGATCGCGATGGCAAAGCGGGTGGCGGGCGACAACGCCCTGCACGAGGCGATCGCGGCGCAGGATTCGCCGCGCAGCCAGCGCGCGGTGCAGCGGATCATGGGCGGGGAATAGGCGATGGCCGTCGCGGTGGTCGTCGGCAGCCTGCACTACGACATCTTCGTGGATGCGCCGCACCGTCCGGCCGCAGGCGAGACGGTGACCGCGCGGGCGTGGTCCCCCAAGTTCGGCGGCAAGGGCGGAAATCAGGCCGTTGCGCTGGCGGGGCAGGGCTGTGACGTCCGCATGGTCTCGGCCGTGGGGGACGATGACTTTGCGCCCTTTCTGCTGGACCGGCTGGCCGCGGGCGGCGTGTCGGCGGAAAACGTGGCGCGGGTTGCTGGCACCGGTTCGGGGATGAGCGTGGCCATCGGTGACGACGCGGGCGACTATGCCGCCGCTATCGTGTCGGGCGCGAACCTTGCCATCGCCCCGGCTGTCGTCGCGGACCCGGCCTTATGGAACGACGCGGCCTTCCTGCTGCTACAGAACGAGGTGCCCGAGGCCGTCAACCTAGCCGCTGCCACCGCGGCGCGGGCGCATGGCGCACGGGTCTGCCTGAACGCGGCGCCGATGCGCGCGATGCCGGATGCGCTGTTGGCGTTGGTGGACATTCTTGTCGTCAATCAGCCCGAGGCAGAGGCGATCTGCGGCGCGCCCGTCGGCACTTTGGAGGATGCGCTTGCCGCGGCGCGCGCGCTGACGGGGCGCGTGCCTGCCGCCGTGGTGACCGCTGGCGGGGCCGGGGTGGCGTTCGCCTCTGCCGAGGCATCCGGCGTGGTGCCGGGCGTTCCGGTGCGGGTCGTGTCGGCCCACGGCGCCGGGGACCATTTCATCGGGGCGCTGGTGGCGGCGCTGATGCGCGGCGCGCCGCTGTCCGACGCGGCGGCGACGGCGAATGCCGCAGCGGCCCGCCATGTTGCGGGCGGCTAGCAGCCACCTCGCGGTTTCCCCTTTCCCTTGCCGCTGCGGCGCGGCATGTAGGACGGGACTCAGCCAAGGAGACCGCCGATGACCCGTACCGTTTACGTCAATGGAGAGTACCTGCCCGAAACCGAGGCGAAGGTCTCTGTCTTCGACCGCGGCTTCCTGTTCGCGGACGGCGTTTACGAGGTGACAAGCGTTCTGGACGGCAAGCTGGTCGATTTCGACGGTCACGCCAAGCGGCTGGAACGCTCGCTGAACGAGCTTGAGATGAAGGCCCCGGCGACCAGCGACGAACTGCTGGAGATCCATCGCGAACTGGTCGCGAAGAACGGCATCGACGAGGGGCTTGTGTACCTTCAGATCACGCGCGGCGCGCCCGGCGACCGCGATTTCGCCTATCCCGCTGCCGACGTGCCGCCGACGCTGGTGCTGTTCACGCAGAACAAGCCCGGTCTGGCCGACAACCCGACCGCGAAGACCGGCATCAAGGTCATCTCGGTGCCGGACGTCCGCTGGGGCCGCCGCGACATCAAGACGGTACAGCTGCTGTACCCGTCTATGGGCAAGATGATGGCCAAGGCCGCCGGATGCGACGACGCGTGGATGGTCGAGGACGGCAAGGTGACCGAGGGAACCTCGAACAACGCCTATATCGTGAAGGGCAACAAGATCATCACGCGTGAACTGTCGACCGACATTCTGCACGGCATCACCCGTGCCGCCGTTCTTCAGATGGCGCGCGAAGCGCAGATGGAAGTCGAGGAACGCGCCTTCACCATCGACGAGGCGCAGTCCGCCGACGAGGCGTTCTTTACCTCGGCCTCGGCCTTCGTGATGCCGGTGGTCGAGATCGACGGCGTCCCCGTCGCGGGCGGCAAGCCCGGCCCGATCGCGGCGCGGCTGCGCGAGATCTACATCGACGAAAGCCGCAAGGTCGCGCTCTGATCCGCAGTCAGGCCGCCCGCGCCAAGCGGCGCGCGGCGGTCGCTGCCCCCTTTCCCTTCGCATGTGAACCTGAGTAGGCTGCTTCCGAAGGCGTCCGCGCCGAAGGGAGGAGCCATGTTCACGTTCACCGCCGGGACCGGCGTCGCAGTCGTGTCAGCCGCACGCACGCCCGCCGCCGTGCCCGATGCCCGTTCAGCTTGCCGACCTGCGAGGCCGCCGCATGGCGTCTGACATGTCCGCAAGGCTTCGGCGCGACCTTGAAGACCTGATGCGGATTCCCGGGCTGTCCGGGCACGAGGACCGCGTTCGTCGGGCCATCGCGGCGCGGCTGGCGGAATGCGGGATCGACAGTCGGTCCGACCGCTTGGGCAACCTGATCGCGACGTTCGACGGTGGCTTCGACGCCCCGACCGTGATGATCTTCACGCATATGGATCAACTTGGCTTCATCGTGCGCAAGGTCGAAGACGACGGCATGATCCGCGTGGAACGACTGGGTGGCGTGCCGGAACGGGCGCTTGTCTCGCAGGCGGTCCTGCTGTGCACCGATGCAGCCGACGTCCCCGGGATCATCTACAACAAGTCGCACCACGCCACCCAGCCCGACGAGAAATACTCGGTGGCCAAGGCAGCCGACCTTCGGATCGACACCGGCCACGGGTCGAAGGCGGCGGTCGAGGCGGCGGGCATTCGTATCGGAACGCCGGTCGTCTACCGCCCCGATGTCCTGCCGCTGGCTGGGAACCGCATTGCGGGCACCTCGGTCGATGATCGCGCAGGCTGTGCCGTGCTGTTGGAACTGGCCCGCGCGCTGTCGGATCGCGTGGGTGGCCCGACCGTGCATGTCGTCTTCACAACGCAAGAGGAATTCAACCTGCGCGGCGCGCAGGTGGCGGGGCAGGCGCTGAAGCCCGACATCGCTGTACAGGTCGACCTGATGCTTGCCACCGACACCCCCGAGATGGCGGACCGGGGCGAGATGGTGCTTGGCGGCGGCCCCGGCATGTCACTGTATTCCTTCCACGGGCGCGGTACGCTGAACGGCGTGATCCCGCACCCCTCGGCCGTGCGCCTGTTCGAGCAGACGGCCAGCGCCGAGGGCCTGCCGCTGCAACGTTCGGCGCAGGTCGGGGTGTTGACGGATTTGTCCTACATCCAGCTTGTCGGCGAAGGGGTTGTCGCAATCGACGTGGGTTTCCCCATGCGATACTCGCATTCCAGCCTCGAAATGTGCGATCTGTCGGACCTTGAACAGCTGACACAGCTGCTGACCGCCGCCGTCTCGCGGATCGGCCCCGACTTCCAACTGCTGCGCGACGGAGACCCCGAATGACCTGCACGCTTGGTGTCGACATCGGCACGTTCGAATCCAAGGGCGTCCTTGTCGACGCCTCGGGCGCGATCCTTGCACAGGCCACCGCGCCGCACGAGATGATCGTGCCGCGCCCCGGCTGGGCCGAGCACCGCGCCGACGAGGATTGGTGGGGCGATTTCGTCACCATCACGCGCAAGCTGCTCGACAGTTCCGGCATCGACCCCGCCGACATCGCCTGCATCGCGACCTCTGCCATCGGACCCTGCATGTTGCCGGTTGACGCCGATGGCCGTCCGCTGATGAACGGCGTGCTTTATGGCGTCGACACCCGCGCCAGCGCCGAGATCGCAGAGCTGACCGACACCATCGGAGCCGACGTGATCCTAGACCGCTGCGGCAATGCCCTGACGTCGCAGTCGGTCGGCCCCAAGATCCTGTGGCTGGCCCGCAACCGGCCAGAGCTTTTCGAGAAGACCGCGAAGGTTCTTACCTCGACCAGCTACCTGAACTTCCGGCTGACCGGCGACTATACCATCGACCGCTACACCGCCGCCGGGTTCACCCCGCTGTACGACGTGGCCACCGGCGACTGGACCGACGACCTTGGCGACATCGTTCCGCTCGATCGCCTGCCGCGCCTGCTGTGGTCCACAGAGATCGCGGGGCACGTGACCGAGGCCGCCGCCGCCGAAACCGGCCTTGCCCCCGGCACGCCGGTCACCGCCGGCACCATCGACGCCGTGGCCGAGGCGGTCAGCGTCGGCGTCCGCGCGCCCGGCGACATGATGATGATGTACGGCTCGACCGTCTTCATCATCGAGGTCACGCCGGATCGCGTCACCGACCCGCGCCTGTGGTATGCGCCGTGGCTGTTTCCGGGCACGCATGCCTCGATGGCCGGGCTCGCCACCTCGGGCACGCTGACCCACTGGTTCCGCGACCGCTTCGCCCGCGAACTGCCGCGCGACAAGGCGTTCCCGGCTCTCGCAGCCGAGGCCGCCGAAAGCCCGCCCGGGGCGAACGGGCTGCTGATGCTGCCCTACTTCTCGGGCGAACGCACGCCGATCCACGATCCGAACGCGCGCGGCACCTTCTTCGGCCTGAACCTGACCCACACCCGCGGCGACATGTACCGCGCGCTGATCGAGGGCATCGCGCACGGCACCGCGCATGTGTTCGACACCTACCGCGAGGCCGGCGCGGCGCCGAACCGGGTGCTGGCGGTCGGCGGCGGGGTGCAGAACGCCACATGGCTTCAGGCGACCTCGGACATCGGCGACGTGCCGCAGCAGGTCTGCGAGCGGACGGTCGGGGCGTCCTATGGCGACGCCTTCCTTGCCGCCTGCGCCGTCGGTCTGGCACAGCCCGGCGACATCGACGGCTGGAACCCGGTGACGCGCACGATCGCGCCGGAACAGCACGAGGTCCATGCCCGCCAACATGCACTGTTCCTGCGGCTCTACGAGCAGACGAAGGACATCGCGGCGGAGCTGGCGCAATGAAGGGCGCTTCAACCGCCCTTGCGGAACTTGGCGCCGCCCTCGACGGAATGGACCCGACGCAGGTCGACGCCGCCTGCACGCGCATCGCGGCGGCGGGCCGCATCGTCGTCTACGGTTGCGGTCGCGAAGGGCTGATGATGCGCGGTCTCGCGATGCGGCTCGCGCATCTCGGGCTGGACGCGCATGTGCAAGGAGAAATGGCGACGCCGCCAGTGGGGCCGGGCGACCTGTTCTTCGCCTCGGCAGGTCCCGGAGAGCTGTCCACCGTCACCGCGCTGATGCGTGTGGCGCAACAGGCGGGCGCGGGCGTTCTGCTGCTGACGGCGGAACCGGACACGCCCTCTGCCGCGCTGGCCGACGCGGTGCTCGCGATCCCGGCTCAGACGATGGCGCGCGACAGCGGGGCAGGGGCCAGCACGGTGCTGCCGATGGGCTCGGTCTTCGAAGGGGCGATGTTCGTCCTGTTCGAACTGATGGTGAACGACCTGCGCACGCGGCTGGGCGAAACGCCCGCGACCATGCGCGCCCGCCACACCAATCTGGAATAGGCCGATGCGCTATGAACTGATGCTGCCCCACCAGATCCGCGCGGCCATCGCAGCGCAGACGCCGGTGATCCTGCCGCTGGGCGTGCTGGAATACCACGGCGAGCACATGGCCGTCGGGATGGACACCCTCGCCGTGACCCGCATCTTCGACCGGCTGGAACAGGAAGTGGACCTTGTCCTTCTGCCGCCGTTTCCGTTCGGCGCCGCCAGCCTTGCGGTCGCGGGGCCGCAAAGCGGCACGGTGCACGTCGACGCGGACCGCTTCCAGCCGTTCGCCGAGGCGCTGTTCACCGGCCTGTTGCGCACCGGCTTTCGCAACATCCACGCGGTCGTGCATCACCAGACCGAGAATTTCGCCGCCGGGATGCCCACGGATCTCGCCTTCCGCTTCGCCGCGCGACAGGCGCTGTTCCGCTTTCTCGAGGCAGAGCGCGGCGAAGGCTGGTGGGGCGACAACGACATGGCGGACTATTACGCCCAGCACGACAACGGGACCGACCCGTTCAACTGGATCTCGGTCCACCCGTTGATGGACGCCCGGATCACCGCCAGCTACCCCTTCGATCACGCGGGCATCGGCGAAACGTCCCTGATGATGGCGCTGGCACCCGAAGCGGTCGACGCCGCCCGCTTGGACGACAACACCACATGGTACACCGAAACCGCCCGCGACGCCTCGGCCGAGCTCGGCGAAACCGGCGTTCAACTGATCCTCGACCGCTGGCGCGCCCTGCTGGCCTGACCGCGCCCCTGCTTCTTCTCTTCCGAAATACCTCGGGGGAGTCGCGGAACGCGACGGGGGCAGAGCCCCCGCCCGGTCTCGCGGCGCGCCTTCGGTGCGACGGGGGCAGAGCCCCCGCCCGGTCTCGTGGCGCACCTTCGGTGCGACGGGGGGCAGAGCCCCTTTCCGGGGCATCGGCGAACGCGTCCCGATTGACTCTTTCCCGCCGAAGCGCCAAGTCACCGCGCATGTTGAACACCCTTTCCATGGTCGCCCTTGGCGGCGCAGTCGGTGCGTCCGCCCGATACCTCACCGGCCTTGCCGCGATCCGGCTGATCGGGCCGGGCTTTCCGTGGGGCACGCTGATCGTGAACATCGCGGGCTCGTTCCTGATGGGCGTGCTGGTCGTTGCGCTCGCGGAACTCGGCGGCAACCGCTTCGCGCCGTTGCTGATGACCGGCCTGTTGGGCGGGTTCACCACCTTCTCGGCCTTCTCGCTGGACGCGGTGACGCTGTATGAACGCGGCGCGATCGGGACGGCGGCGCTGTACGTAATCGCCTCGGTGGTTCTGTCGCTGGCCGCCTTGTTCGCGGGCCTTGCCGCCGCGCGCGGGGTGGCGGCATGAGCGGTGTTCAGACCCTGACCGTCGGTCCTGACGAGGGCGAACAGCGGCTCGACCGCTGGTTCCGCCGCCAGTTCCCGCACGTCCCGCAGGGCCGCATCGAGAAGATGTGCCGCAAGGGCGAGATCCGCGTCGATGGCGGCCGGGTAAAGACCTCGACCCGCGTCGGGCCGGGGATGCAGATCCGCGTACCGCCCCTGCCCGAACCAGGCGAGGCGCCGACGCTGCCCGCGCAGCCGAAGATGTCGGACAAGGACGCCGAGATGATCCGGTCCTGCGTTCTGTGGCGCGACGACCATATCATCGCGATCAACAAGCCGGCGGGCCTGCCCACGCAGGGCGGCAGCAAGCAGACGCGCCACGTCGACGGCCTGTCCGAGGCGCTGCGCTTTGGCTACGACGAGAAACCCCGGCTGGTGCACCGTCTGGACAAGGACACCTCGGGTGTCTTGCTCCTGGCGCGGACGCACGCCGTGGCTCAGGGGCTGACCGCCGCGATCCGGCACAAGATGACGCGCAAGATCTACTGGGCGCTCGTCGCCGGGGTGCCGACGCCCTATCTGGGCGAGATCCGGTTCGGTCTTGTGAAGGCCGGCGGGCACGGCAAGGGCGGCGAGGGCGAGAAGATGCACATCGTCCACCCCCGCGACATCGACAAGACGCCGGGCGCGAAACGCGCCGACACGCTGTACGCCACGCTGTACCGCGTCGCCAGCCGCGCCAGCTGGGTCGCGATGGAGCCGATCACCGGCCGCACGCACCAGCTTCGGGCGCATATGGCGGCAATCGGCCATCCGATCATCGGCGACGGCAAGTATGGCGGGTCGGGGCAAGAGAACCTTGGCGACGGCTGGGGCGCACAGTTGGGCGGCATCATCTCGAAGAAGCTTCACCTGCACGCCCGGTCGATGACCTTCGAACATCCGGTGACGCGCAAGGCGGTCACGGTGACCGCGCCGCTGCCCGATCACATGGCGCAAAGCTGGGAGACGCTGGGCTGGACCGAGGACCTTGCAGCGGACGACCCGTTCGAGCAGGTGAAGTGACCGACCGGCTGAAACTGGTGATCTTCGACGTCGACGGAACGCTGGTCGAAGGAGAGTCCCACATCGTCGACGCGATGCAGCAGGCCTTTGCCGCGCACGATCTGTCGCGTCCCGCGTCCGCCGACGTGCGGGCGGTGATCGGTCTGTCGGTCGAAACCGCCGTCGCGCGCCTGTCCCCTGACCTTGACCCTGCGACCTGCGCCGCCGTCGGGCGTTCGTACCGCACCGCGTTCCGCGACATTCGGCTGTCGATGGGCGCCGCCCGGATGAACCCGCTGTTCCCCGGCATCCGTGAGGTTCTGGACGAACTGGCCGCCGATCCGTGGACGCTGCTGGCCGTGGCGACCGGCAAATCGCGCCGCGGTCTGGATGCCCTGATCGAGGGGCATGGGCTGACCGGCCTGTTCATCTCGACCCAGACCGCTGACGACCACCCGTCCAAGCCGGATCCCTCGATGATTGCCGCCTGCCTTGCCGACGCTGGGGCCGAGGCGCGCGACGCGGTGATGATCGGTGACACAAGCTATGACATGGAGATGGCCCGCGCCGCCGGCGTCCGGTCCATCGGCGTGACGTGGGGCGCGCATGCCGCCGACCGGCTGGCGGCAGACGCTCTTGCGCATCGCGTCGAGGACCTGCCCGGCGCCATCGGGTCCCTGCTCGGAGAACCTGCATGACCGAATGGAAAGCCCGCCGCTTTTGGAAGGACGTCACCGTGGAACCGCACGCCGGTGGCTTCGGCGTCCGGCTGGACGACCGCCCGGTGAAAACCCCCGGCAAGGCGGATCTTGCGGTGCCCAGCCGCGCGCTGGCAGACGAGATCGCCGCCGAGTGGGCCGCGCAGGACGAGGTGATCGCGCCGCTGACCATGCCGTTCACCCGCGCCGCCAACTCTGCCATCGAGAAGGTCACGCCGCAGCGGTTCGAGGTGGCCGAGATGCTGGCGGCCTATGGGGACAGCGACCTGACCTGCTATCGCGCGGACTCGCCCGAGGGGCTGGTGCTGCGCCAGTCCGAAGCGTGGGACCCCCTGCTGGACTGGGCCGCCGACACCTTCGGCGCCCGGTTGATCCCGGTCGAGGGCGTGATGCACCAGCCGCAGCCCGACGCCGCGCTGTCGGCCCTGTCCGCCGAGGTCCACCGCATGGATCCGTTCGAGCTGACCGGTTTTCACGACCTCGTGTCGCTGTCGGGTTCGCTGGTGATCGGCCTTGCCGCGACTCGGAATCTTCTTCCGGTGGAAGATTTGTGGGAAAGGTCGCGCATAGATGAGACATGGCAGGCGGAACAGTGGGGCGTCGACGACGAGGCGGCCGAGCTGGCCGAGGCAAAACGCACCGATTTTCTCCGGGCGCACAGGTTCTTTCACCTGTTGTCCAACGAGTGCCCGTAAAAACTGCGCCTGACGAAAAATCAGGCTGTTGACCCTTCCCTTTCGTCCACAGCAGCCTTGACCTTCCAGTCAATTCTCGCCCACACTCCCGGGCGTTGAGGGGGGTTCTCTGCCTTCACATGATCTCAATCCGGCCAAAGGGCCGGGAGAAACGCCCGACGGGAAGGGCGGTAACTCAGGAAGAGGTAAACATGAAAAAATCCGTATTTCTTGGCGCACTCACCGTCGCCGGCGTTGCCGCTGGCGTGGCTTCGGCCGCTACGGTTGACGACGTCAAGGCCCGCGGCACGCTGAACTGCGGCGTTGCGACCGGCGTGCCGGGCTTCGCTGCTCCCGATGCCAATGGGGAATGGCAGGGCTTCGACGTTGCTGTCTGTCGTGCCGTCGCGGCCGCCGTTCTGGGCGACCCGACCGCTGTCGAATTCGTTCCGACCACCGGCAAAACCCGTTTCACCGCGCTTGCGTCGGGTGAAATCGACATGCTGGCCCGGAACACCACCTGGACCTTCTCGCGCGACGTGGACCTCAAGTTCACCTTCGTCGGCGTGAACTACTACGACGGCCAGGGCTTCATGATTCCGAAAGAGCTGGGCGTGACCTCGGCCAAGGAACTCGACGGCGCCACCGTTTGCATCCAGACCGGCACCACCACCGAGCTCAACCTCGCGGACTACTTCCGCGTCAACAACATGAGCTACGAGCCGGTTCCGATCGAAACCAACGCCGAAGCTCAGCAGCAGTACCTTGCCGGTGCCTGCGACGTGTACACCACGGACGCGTCCGGCCTTGCCGCGACCCGCGCCACCTTCGAGACCCCGACGGATCACGTGATCCTGCCGGAAATCATCTCGAAAGAGCCGCTGGGCCCGCTGGTTCGTCACGGTGACGACGAGTGGGGCGACATCGTCCGCTGGACGCTGAACGCGCTGATCGCTGCCGAAGAATACGGCGTGACCTCGGCCAACCTGTCGGACATGGCTTCGGCCGCCACCGACAACCCCGAGATCAACCGCCTGCTGGGCACCGAGGGCAACCTTGGCGAAATGCTTGGCCTCGACGCCGACTGGGCCGTGAACGCCCTGGGCGTCGCCGGCAACTACGGCGAGATCTTCGAGAAGAACATCGGTGAGTCCACCCCGATCGGTCTGGCCCGTGGCCTGAACGCTCAGTGGACCAACGGCGGCCTGCTCTACGCACCGCCGTTCCGGTAACACGGACACGGCGAAGGGCGCGGGTCAAACCGCGCCCTTCTGCCATATAACAACAAGAATAAGCCGCACCCGCAGTTCCAGGAACGCCGATAACGGCGTCGGGAGGAGAGGCCGCGGGGCAAACAGGGGAAATTCATGACGACCTTGACGGACCCACCACGGGAGTCGTTCAGGCTGAGCATGCTGATCTACGACACCCGGTATCGTTCCATGACGATCCAGGTTGTTGCGATGATCGGCTTCATGCTGCTGGCGGCCTGGCTCATCAACAATACCATCGCCAACCTGAACACGCTCGGCAAGCCGGTCGAATTCGGCTTCTTCACCGAGCCGGCGGGTTACGACATCAACCAGATGCTGATCGAGTACAACAACCAGGACTCGCATCTTCGGGCCGCCTTCGTCGGCCTGCTGAACACGCTTCTGGTCGCGTTCCTCGGCTGTATCACGGCGACGATCGTCGGTGTGCTTGTCGGCGTGCTGCGCCTGTCGAGCAACTGGCTGGTGGCGCGGATCATGACGGTCTACGTCGAGATGTTCCGCAACGTGCCCGTGCTTCTTTGGATCGTGCTGGCGATGGCCGTCCTGATCGAAAGCCTTCCGGCGCCAAGCGCCTTCCGGGGGGACGAGCCCGAGGCGACGATGAAGGTGTTCGACACCGTCGCGATCACGAACCGGGGCGTCTATGTCCCCGAACCCCTGTTTTCGCGGTCGCTGGGCGATGCCCACCTGTTCGGAAATTCGTCGCTGCGGTTCGATATCTCGCTGGACCTGATCCTGATCCTCGCCGTGCTGGTTGCCAGCATCTTCGGCATCCGCGCGATGTCGGCACGGGCGAGCCGCATTCAGGAATCCACCGGCGTCCGGCCGAAGACATGGCACATCAACCTTGCCATCCTGTTCGTGCCGATGCTGATCGTGCTGATCGCGCTGGGCTTCCACCTTGGATACCCGGAACTGCGCGGCTTCAACTTCGGCGGCGGCACGCACATGCGCAACTCGCTGATCGCCCTGTGGCTGGCCCTGTCGCTGTACACCGCGGCCTTCATCGCAGAAATCGTCCGGGGCGGCATCCTTGCCATCTCGCGCGGGCAGACAGAGGCGGCGAACGCCCTTGGCCTGCGTCCGGGCAAGACGATGCGTCTTGTGATCCTGCCGCAGGCGATGCGGGTGATCATCCCGCCGCTGATCTCGAACTATCTGAACCTGACCAAGAACTCCTCGCTGGCGATTGCCGTGGGCTACATGGACATCACCGGCACCCTTGGCGGGATTACGATGAACCAGACAGGGCGCGAGCTGGAATGCGTGCTGCTTCTGATGCTGGTCTACCTTGTCATCTCGCTGCTCATCTCGGCGGTGATGAACTGGTACAACAACCGTGTGAAGCTGGTGGAGCGGTGACATGAGCGATACGCATGAAGAAACCATCCGCTTCGTCCGCGACAGCATGCTGCCTCAGCAAGAGCCGCCGGCATCGTCCGTCGGCGCCGTGGGCTGGGCGCGGGCCAACCTGTTCTCGGGGCCGGTCAACACGGTCCTGAGCCTCCTTTCGCTGCTGTTCATCGCCTATATTCTGGCGGGCATCCTGCCGTGGGTGTTCCAGTCCGTCTGGACCGCCAGTTCGCTGAACGAATGCCGCGAGATCATGCAGGCCACTTGGGGCGAGACCCACGGCCACGCCTGCTGGGCCGTGATCAACGAACGCTGGCTGCAGTTGATGTTCGGCTTCTACCCGTCCGAACTGTACTGGCGCCCGATCTTGGCGTTCGTGCTGTTGCTGGTGGCGGTCGCCCCGGTGCTGTTCCCGTGGGCGCCCAACAAGCTTCTGTGGGTGACGGCGGCCTATCCCTTCGTCATGCCGTGGCTGATGTGGGGTGGCACCATCTGGGGCCCGATCTGCGTGGCCGTCGGCTTTGCGATCCTGTTCTTCGGCGCCAAGCTTCTGGCACCGCGGATCGGCTCGCTGTCTGCGCTGATCGCGGCGGTCGTCGCGGCGGTGCTGTGGTGGCTGTTCATCGCGGGCCCGCTGGCCGGAGAACTCGGGCAGATCATCAATATCGGCCTCGAACCCGTCGCCTCGCGCAACTTCGGCGGCTTCATGCTGTCGATCCTGATCGGCGTCGTCGCCATCGGCTGTTCGCTTCCCATCGGGATCGTGCTGGCGCTGGGCCGCCAGTCCGACCTGCTGATCGTCAAGGCGATCTGCGTGGGCTTCATCGAGTTCATCCGGGGCGTGCCGCTGATCACCCTGCTGTTCGTGGCCTCCACGCTGCTGAACATCTTCATGCCGCCGGGCACGAACTTCGACATCATCCTGCGGGTGATGATCATGGTGACGTTGTTCGCCGCGGCCTACATGGCCGAGGTGATCCGTGGCGGTCTCGCCGCACTGCCCAAGGGTCAGTACGAGGGCGCCGACAGTCTTGGCCTCGACTACTGGCAGTCGCAGCGGCTGATCATCATGCCGCAGGCGCTGAAGATCTCGATCCCGGGGATCGTGTCGACCTTCATCGGGGTGTTCAAGGACACCACGCTGGTATCGATCATCGGCCTGCTCGACCCGCTCGGGCTGTCGAACTCGATCCGCTCCGACTCGGCGTGGAACGGCGTCTACTGGGAACTGTTCGCCTTCATCGCCCTTCTGTTCTTCATCTTCTGTTTCTCGATGTCGCGCTACTCGATGTATCTCGAGCGCCGGCTCAAGACGGACCACCGGTAAGGAGACCTCTCTATGACCGATACTCAAAACGAACCCGTCATGGACCGCGCCGTGGACAAGAGCCACATGAAGGTCTCGGACGAGGTCGCGATCCAGATCTCCGAGATGAACAAGTGGTACGGCACGTTCCACGTTCTGCGGGACATCAACCTGACCGTCTATCGCGGCGAGCGGATCGTGATCTGCGGGCCCTCGGGCTCGGGTAAGTCGACCCTGATCCGCTGCATCAACCGGCTGGAGGAACACCAGGCCGGACAGATCGTGGTGGACGGGACCGAGCTGACTTCGGACCTGAAGAACATCGACAAGATCCGGTCCGAGGTCGGGATGTGCTTCCAGCACTTCAACCTGTTCCCGCACCTGACGATTCTGGAAAACTGTACGCTGGCGCCGATCTGGGTTCGCAAGATCCCCAAGAAGGAAGCCGAAGAGACGGCGATGCACTACCTTGAAAAGGTGAAGATCCCCGATCAGGCCAACAAGTACCCCGGCCAGCTGTCGGGCGGCCAGCAGCAGCGGGTCGCCATCGCGCGGTCGCTGTGCATGAAGCCGCGGATCATGCTGTTCGACGAACCCACGTCGGCGCTGGACCCCGAGATGATCAAAGAGGTGCTCGACACCATGATCGAGCTTGCGGAAGAGGGCATGACGATGCTTTGCGTCACGCACGAGATGGGCTTCGCCCAAGCGGTGGCGAACCGGGTGATCTTCATGGACCAGGGTCAGATCGTCGAACAGAACGAACCCAAAGAGTTCTTCAACAACCCGCAGTCGGACCGGACCAAGCTGTTCCTCAGCCAGATCCTCGGCCACTGACGACCGGGCGACGACACGAAAAGGGGGCCTCCGGCGAAACCGGGGGCCCTTTCGTGTTTCCGGGCGCCCCTGCTTCTTCTGTCCGGAAATATCCTGGGGGGAGGCCCGCAGGGCCGGGGGGCAAAGCCCCCTCGCGGTCTCAGTCCGTCAGATCGGCGGGCACCGTGAAGGCCACCACGCGACCTGTCCCGAACGCCACGGTCCGCCAATCGTCGCCATCGAACTCTGCCACCAGCGTGGCGCAGGTCGGATAATCGCTGAACCGCGCATGGTGCGGGGGGCTGGCGACGATCGAGGCGGCGAATTGCGCGATGCCGGGGTTGTGGGCCAGCAACAGGACGCTTCGGGCGTCGCCCGCGCCGCGCAACGCGGTCAGGATCGCGCCGGTCCCGGCAAGGTACAGCGACCGCGTCCACTCGGTGCGGGCGGGTGCGGGCAGGGCGTCCTGCATACAAGCCCATGTTTCGCGCGTGCGGGTCGCGTCGGACGACAGCACAAGGTCGGGCACGTACCCGTTCCCGTTCAGCCATGCGCCGATCGTCGCGGCCGCCTGCCGGCCGCGCTTGGTCAGCGTCCGCTCGTGGTCCGAAAGCTCGGGGTCGTCCCAGCCGGACTTTGCGTGGCGGGTCAGAATCAGGCGAAGGGTCATCGGTGAAAGGCTTTCATGTGAAATCGGGACTGTTCCGGCAGGCGACCGTACCGCGCGGACACCGGGCAGGCGCGGCGCACCGCACATCCGTTCTCCATGCAGTCCCGTCCTTCCGGTCCGTCAAGGAAGCTATGGCACGCCGCCAGATCGTAGCCCGCCGGCGTCAGGGCGCCAACAGGGCAGGCCGTGGCGCAGGGCGCGCCGTCGCAGGTGTTGCACGGGCGCGAAGCGGCGGGCGGCAGTGGCAACCGGTCCGTCAGCGCAAGCGCGCCGCGATAGGACACCATCAGCCCGGCCCGGTCGTGCACCAACAGTTGCACGGGCGAGGTCCAGGCCCGACCGCTGCGCGTCGCCCAGCGGATAAAGGGCCGCCACGGCGGGCCGCCGAAGGGAAACAGCGCCGTTGTCCTGGTCGCCTTTGCGATGTCGGCAATCACCCGAAGCGACCAGCGGTCCATCGGGTCGGCACGCCCGTCCAGAAACTCGGGCGCGGCGCTGACGTGGGCCCAGAAACCCGGCTCGTGCGGGCCCAGCAGCAGGATCGTCCCGGTGCCGTCCGGCGCGTCGTCGTCGGCGTTGGGGTGAAACGCGCCGAACACGTCCAGCCGGGCAGCCGCCAGCCGCGCGGCCAGATCGCCGGGCAGGGCGAGGCCGTCAGCCGCGGATGAGGGTGCCGGCGCCATGTTGGGTGAACAGCTCCAGCAGACAGGCATTGGGCGCGCGACCGTCTAGGATCACCACCGCGCGCACGCCCGCGGCCATCGCGGCCAGCGCGGTTTCTGTCTTCGGGATCATGCCGCCGGCGATCACGCCGTCGTCGGTCAGCTGGCGCACCTCGGCGGCGGTCAGCTGGGTCAGGACGTTGCCTTCGCCATCCTTCACCCCGGCCACATCGGTCAGCAGCAGCAGGCGGTCGGCCTTCAGCGCCCCGGCAACCGCGCCAGCGGCGGTGTCGCCATTGATGTTGTAGGTCTCGCCCGAGCGGCCGGTGCCGATGGGGGCGACGACCGGGATCGTGTTGGCCGAATGCAGCTGACGGATCAGCGTCGGGTCGACCTCTACCGGGTCGCCCACGAACCCCAGCGCGGGATCGGCCGGGTCGCAGACGATCATGTTGGCGTCCTTGCCCGACAGGCCGACGGCGCGGCCGCCCTCGTCGTTGATCGCCTGCACGATCCGCTTGTTCACCCGGCCGGACAGCACCATCTCGACCACTTCGACCGTGGCCGCGTCGGTGACGCGTTTGCCGCGCACGAACTCGCTTTGGATATCCAGCCGCTTGAGCATGTCGTTGATCATCGGGCCGCCGCCGTGGACGACCACGGGATGCACGCCGACCTGCTGCAGCAGCACGATGTCGCGGGCGAAACTCGCCATCGCGTCCTGATCGCCCATCGCGTTGCCGCCGAACTTGATGACCACCGTCGCCCCCGCGTATCGCTGCAGGTAGGGCAGCGCCGTGTTCAGGGTGCGGGCCGTCACGATCCAGTCGGGGTTCATCTCGCGGGTCTTCATGCTGTCTCCGTTGTTGTGATCCCTGTTAAGCGTGATCACGGGTCGGCTCAAGTCCTGCCGAGATTGCCTTTGGACCCCGCGCAGGCTAGGAGATCGGCCATCATGCTCGACGAATCCGAAGACATCCATCCGCTCTTTTCCGGCGCGCCCGCGACCACGGAGTTCAAGAAACTCCGCAAGCGGATCGTGCGCGACACGCGCGACGCCATCGAAAAGTACGGGATGATCGAACGCGGCGCCCGCTGGCTGGTCTGCCTTTCGGGCGGCAAGGACAGCTACACGCTGCTGGCGGTCCTGCATGAATTGCAGTGGCGCGGGCTGCTGCCGGTGGACATCCTTGCCTGCAACCTCGATCAGGGTCAGCCGGGATTTCCCGCGACGGTTCTGCCCGAGTTCCTGCAAGCCAAGGGCGTGCCGCATCGGATCGAGTATCAGGACACCTATTCCATCGTGATGGACAAGGTCCCCGAGGGCCGCACCTTCTGCGCGCTGTGTTCGCGTCTGCGGCGGGGCAACCTGTACCGCATCGCGCGCGAGGAAGGGTGTTCGGCGGTCGTGCTTGGCCATCATCGCGATGACATTCTGGAAACCTTCTTCATGAACCTGTTCCACGGCTCGCGGCTGGCGACAATGCCGCCGAAGTTGGTGAACGAGGAAGGCGACCTGTTCGTCTACCGTCCGCTGGCCTTCGTGGCAGAGGCCGACTGCGAGAAATTCGCCCGGGCGATGAACTATCCCATCATCCCCTGCGACCTGTGCGGATCGCAGGACGGGCTGCAGCGGATGCAGGTAAAGGCGCTGCTGGACCAGTGGGAAAAGAACCACCCGGGCCGCCGCCAGAAGATGTTCCGCGCGCTTATGAACACGCGGCCCTCGCACCTGCTGGATCCCGACCTATTCGATTTCGCGGGCCTGATGCGGGAACCCGTCGCATTAAAGGAAAATGCGCCGGAAGTTCCGAAGCTCTCTTAACCTGACGCAAGGGCGGCTTGCCTAGCCTGCCTGCGACCGCCGGGATCTGCGATTGCCCGGCCAGCAGGGGGCCGGGACATGGCACGTATCATCAGCAAATTCTTGAAACAGGCTCTGACCAGCGCCCGGACGGCGTTCGTCGGACCGCAGATCCTTGCCTTCGTCCCGGCCCTGACGCTTGGCGGCTACTGGTTCGGGGGCGAAGGGCTGTTGCTGTTCATGGCGATCTTCGTGCCGGCGGCGATGGGGCTTGTCGGACTGTTCGCCCCGATGCGGTCGGCGGACCGGTCCGATCCGGACGGCGACGCGATCACCGGCCTGCCGCTGAAGCAGGCGGTTCTCGACACCCTGCAACGCGCGTTCGAGAAGGACGGCGACACAAGCTCGCGCACCGCCGCCGTGGTGCTGGAGATCGACGAATTCGAATCGTTCCGGAACACCTATGGCGCGGACGCCGCCGACCAGGTGCTGGGGCAGGTGGCCGAACGCATCGGATCGACGTTGCGGCAGGGTGACACTGCTTGCCGCCTGCACGGGGCGACGTTCGCGGTCGCACTGGCCCCGGCCCGGCGTCTTGACCTTGAAGCGATGATCCAAGTCGCGGCGCGGATGCAGCAGGCCATCGGCGCGCCGATCGTGATCGGCGGGATGCGGCTGTTCCTGTCGGCGTCCATCGGGTTCTGCCTGCCCCGGCGCGCCTCGGAACGCAGCCCGGATGCCTGCCTGGACGCGGCAGAGACCGCGCTGCGCGACGCGCAGGCCAGCGGCGTCGGAGCGATCCGCGCCTTCGCGCCGCAGTCGCCGCGCAAGCGGGTGAAGCGGACCGGGCTGGCCGAAGAAGTGTCCGATGCGCTTGAGGCCGGGCAGATCCGCCCGTGGTTCCAGCCGCAAATCAGCACCGACACCGGCGACATCGCCGGGATGGAGGCGCTGGCGCGTTGGGAACATCCGGACCGCGGCGTGATCCTGCCCGGCGCCTTCCTGCCCGCGATCGCGGCGTCGGGCCTAAGCCAGCGGCTGGGCGAAGTGATCCTGAACCACAGCATGACGGCCCTGCGGGACTGGGGCGCAGCGGGCGAGCATGTGCCCAATGTCGCAGTGAATTTCAGCCACGAGGAACTTGCCGACCCGACCCTGTGCGACCGGATCCGGTGGGAACTCGACCGCTTCGACCTGTCGCCCGACCGGCTGTGCGTGGAGATCCTCGAAACCGTGATCTCGCGGTCCGAGAACGACAGCATCACCCGCAACGTGACCCGCCTGAACGAGCTTGGCTGCAAGATCGACCTTGATGATTTCGGCACCGGCCACGCCTCGATCGCGAATATTCGCCGCTTCTCGGTGGGGCGGATCAAGATCGACCGGTCCTTCGTGACCCGGATCGACACGGACCGCGACCAGCAGTCGCTTCTGACCGCGATCCTAGAGATGGCGGAACGGCTAGGAATCGAAACGCTGGCCGAAGGTGTTGAAACCGTGGGCGAACATGCGCTTCTGGCCCAGCTTGGGTGCAACTTTGTACAAGGATTCTCGATCGCGCGACCGATGCCGTTCGCGGAAACGCTGGACTGGATCCGCATCCACCGGCAGCGGCTGTCCGACCAGCCGCGCATCGCGCGCGAGGCCTGAGAATGACATTTGGTCCTTGTGCAGGGCCGCAGCGTTGCAGTCACCTTTCCGGGATTCCGCTTGACCTTTCTGGCCTTGGATTGTTGAACCTGCGCTGACCTGACTTCAGCGTATTGGCAAACGGTTCATGAACGACCAGAACAAGAATCTCATTCTGGCAACGGCCCTTTCTTTCGCGGTGATCCTGGTATGGTTCCTGCTGTTCCCGCCGGAAGAACCGCCGATCGCCCCGGAAACCGACGTGATCGAAACCACCGAGGGCGAGCTTGCAGCCCCGCCTCCGGGCGGTGTCGGCGACACGGCCACCCCGGCGGGCGAGGCACCGGCCCCTGCACAGGAAATCGCGCGTCTGCCGATCGACACGCCGCGTGTCGAAGGCTCGATCTCGCTGTTGGGCGGCCGCATCGACACGCTGCGCCTGAAGGACTACCGCGAGACGCTGGACGACGACAGCCCGACGGTCCCGCTGCTGTCGCCGGTTGGCGGCAATGGCGCGTACTACGCGCTGTACGGCTGGACGCCCGCTGGTAACCTCGGCTTCGACGACGTGCCCGGCGCCAACACCGAATGGTCGGTCGAAAGCGGCGAGACCCTGTCGCCCGGCAACCCGATTACGCTGTCGTGGGACAACGGCAACGGCGCAATCTTCCGCCGGACGCTGTCGATCGACGAGGATTACCTGTTCACCGTCACGCAAAGCGTCGAGAACACCACCGACGCGGCCCTGCGGCTGGCGCCTTACGGCATCGTCGCGCGGCATGGCGAACCCGACACCGCGGGCTTCTTCATCCTGCATGAAGGCGTCGTGCGCCAAAGCGACAACTCGCTTGAGGAACTCGGCTATTCCGACCTTCCCGATCTGGACTTCGTCGAGCGTGAGGCTGCCCGGGCCGAGGTGATCGACGTCGCCGAGAACGGCTGGATCGGGTTCACCGACAAATACTGGATGACCACGCTGATCCCGCAGCCGGGGCAGTCGTTCCAGTCCGTCGCCAAATACGTGCAGAACGCCGAGATCTATCAGGTCGAAAGCCGCCTGCCGGCGATCACCGTCGAGGCGGGCGCGACCGGCGAGGTTTCGACCATGCTGTTCGCGGGCGCCAAGGAATGGGAGACGATTCGCGACTACGAGGAAAACCTCGGCATCCGCAATTTCGTCGACTCGATCGACTGGGGCTGGTTCTTCTTCCTGACCAAGCCGATCTTCCGCGCGCTGCACTTCCTGAACGGTGTGATCGGCAACATGGGCTGGTCGATCCTTGCCCTGACGCTGCTGATCAAGGCGATCCTGTTCCCGCTGGCCTACAAGTCCTACGTCTCGATGGCGAAGATGAAGGAACTTCAGCCCGAGATGGAGAAGCTGAAGGAACGCGCCGGCGACGACCGCCAGAAGATGCAGCAAGGCATGATGGAGCTGTACAAGAAGAACAAGGTGAACCCCGCTTCGGGCTGTTTGCCGATCCTTCTGCAGATCCCGATCTTCTTCTCGCTGTACAAGGTGATCTTCGTCACCATCGAACTGCGGCACGCCGCGTGGTTCGGGCCGTTCCGCGACCTGTCCGCGCCGGACCCGACCTCGATCTACAACCTGTTCGGCGCGTTTCCGTGGGCCGCCCCCGATCCGGGAACGACGCTGGCGCTGATCTTCATCGGCATCCTGCCGCTGCTGCTTGGCATCTCGATGTGGCTGCAGCAAAAGCTGAACCCGGCGCCCACCGACCCGGCGCAGCAGATGATCTTCGCGTGGATGCCGTGGGTGTTCATGTTCATGCTGGGCGGCTTCGCCAGTGGCCTTGTCGTGTACTGGATCGCGAACAACACGATCACGTTCACGCAGCAGTACATCATCATGCGCAGCCACGGTCACAAGCCTGACGTCTTCGGCAACATCAAGAAAAGCTTCGGTCGCAAGAAGACCGCCGAGGCGGCTGCCGGGAAAGGCAAGCCGAAGAAATGACCGCGCGCGTCTCCGGGCTCTGGCGTTTCCCGATCAAGAGCCACGGGCGCGAGCAACTGGATCGGACGGACCTGCGGCAGGGCGAATGCCTGCCGTGGGACCGCGCCTGGGCCGTTGCACATGAAAAATCGCAGGCGACCAACGAAGAGTGGTCGCGCTGCGCCGCCTTCACGCGGGTGACATCCAACGCGGCGCTGGCTGCGATCACCGCCGCGTTGGATGAGGCGACCGCCACCGTCACCCTGCATCACCCGGATCTTCCCGACCTGACGTTCCGGCCCGATGACGGGGCAGAAGCGTTTCTTGACTGGGTCACCCCGCTGATGCCCGAAGGGCGCGCCATGCCGGCGCGTATCGTGCGGGTGCCGGGCCGTGGGATGACGGATGCCGCCTTCCCGTCGATCACGCTGTGCAACACCGCGTCGCACGCCGCGGTCGAACAGCGTATCGGCAAACCGCTGTCGATCCATCGCTGGCGCGGCAACATCTGGATCGACGGCCCCGCGCCGTGGGAAGAATTCGACTGGGTCGGACGCTCTGTCCGGATCGGCGGTGCCGTGCTGCGCGTGGTCGAACCGACGGGGCGGTGCATGGCGACCGCCGCAAACCCCGAGACGGGCGTGCGGGATGCGGATACGCTGGGGACGCTAAAGACGTTCGGACACCGCGATTTCTCGGTACAGACCGAGGTGGTCGAAAGCGGCCCGGTGGCTGTCGGTGACAAGGTAGAGGTGCTTTGATGGAACCTGTCTTCCCGCTGGTCGAGGTGTCGGACACAGAGCGCAACGACGGCGCACGGCTGTTCCACGGCGAGATCGACTTTCTCAAGGGCGTCGTCGCGATGAACGGCCTGCCGCCGGCGGACCGGATGGAGATCTGCTTTGCCGGACGGTCGAACGTGGGCAAGTCGTCGCTGATCAACGCGCTGACGGGACGCCGCGCGCTGGCGCGGACGTCGAACACACCCGGCCGCACGCAAGAGATCAACTTCTTCACCGTCAGCGACGGCCTGTATCTTGTCGACCTTCCTGGTTACGGCTTCGCCAAGGCGCCTTTGCCGGTGGTCGAAAAGTGGCAGCGCCTGCTGCGCGCCTATCTGACCGGCCGCCAAAGCCTGCGGCGGGCCTTCGTGCTGGTGGATTCCCGGCACGGGGTGAAGGACCCGGACGAAGAGATCATGAAGGAACTCGACCGCGCTGCGGTGACGTTTCAGGTGGTCATGACCAAGACCGACAAGGTGAAAGCCGGAGAGCTGGACAAGGTGCTGGACCAAGTCCGGCAACGGCTTGCGAAGCACCCCGCCGCCTTCCCCGGCATCGTGACGACGTCGTCCCAGAAGGGCGAGGGGATCGACACGCTGCGGGCCGTGATCGCGGGCCTCGACTAGGCCGCGCCGTCAGTCGGGCACGTTGTCGACGCCCGAACCGCCCCACGGATTGCACCGCGCGATGCGGCGCAGGGCCAGCCAGCCGCCCTTAAAGGCGCCGTGGCGTTCCAGCGCCTCGAGCGCATAGACCGAACAGGTCGGCGTGAAGCGGCAGGAATGTCCGATCCACGGCGACAGCAACAGCCGATAGGCGTGGACGGGCAGGGCCGCGATGCGGGCCAGGGGGCTCATGTGTCGTGAATCCGCGACAGGGCGACCTGCAGGTCCGCCTTCAGCACCTCGAACGGGCGGCGCGCCGTTTCACCGGCCCGCCCGATCAGGACATAGTCCCAGCCCGACCGACCTTCGACCGGCAGGACCAGTCGCGCGATTTCACGCAGGCGCCGCTTGGCACGATTGCGCGCCACGGCGTTGCCGACCTTTTTGGAACAGGTGAAGCCGACCCGCACGTCCGTCTCTGACGGCTCGGCAAGATCGCGGCGGCGGGCCTGCAGGACGAATCCGGGCATCGCCTGCCGCTTGCCGCGGTTGGCTTTCAGGAAATCGGGCCGATTCCGCAAAACGGACAGCCCAAACGGCACCGCCGGCGGCTTCCGTATCCCGGAGGCCGCCGGCGGTGTCGTCATTGGAACCTCTACCCTGATAACGGGCGTGATCGGTAGATCAGGCGCTCAGGCTTTTCCGGCCACGCGCACGGCGCGCGTTCAGGATCTTGCGGCCAGCTTTCGTCGCCATGCGCGCGCGGAAGCCGTGCCGCCGCTTGCGGACCAGGTTCGAGGGTTGAAATGTGCGCTTCATCGCGAAACTCTCCGTCTGGCCGACCCACGCAAAAGGATTCGCAGGTCGCGTCATATTCGAAGCCCGGTCTTTAGGCGGAGCCGTGCGTGCTGTCAACCGATCCGCCGGCGGAATGTTTCAATTCCACGAAGGACATCGCCGCGCGATTGCCGGTTGTCCGGATCGGGTGCCGCAGACTGTAACAAACGGCGCGCAGGGCTCAATCCCCATCACTCGCCCGTGAAGGGCCTGTTCGCGGACCGGTGCCCGCGCCATTCTTTGTGGGGGCGATGAAACGGGAGCGATCCGAGATGACGGACAGGACAGGCGGCACGGCTGCGAACGGGCTGCTGCGCAAGCTGCCGATCGTGGTCATCGCCGTGGTCGCGGTGGTGGGCGCGTTTACCTTGCGCGATCATCTCGGTTTCGATGCGCTGCGCGACAATCGCGAGGCGCTTTTGCAGTTCCGCGACCGGAACTACCTGCTGACGGTGCTGGCCTTCATCGCGATATACACCGCAATCGTCGCGTTTTCGTTGCCGGGCGCGACGATCGCGACGCTGACCGGCGGGTTCCTGTTCGCGACCTTCCCCGGTGCGCTGTTCAACATCATCGCCGCGACCACGGGCGCCACGCTGATCTTCCTTGCGGCGCGCAGGGGCTTCGGTGACCGGCTTGGCGCACGGCTGGAGGGCAGCGAGGGGCTGGTGAAGCGAATCAAGGATGGCATCGACGGGAACCAGTGGTCGATGCTGTTCCTGATCCGCCTGATCCCGGCGGTGCCGTTCTTCGTGGCGAACCTCGTTCCGGCCTTCGTGCAGGTGCCGACATGGCGGTTTGTCGTGACCACCTTCCTTGGCATCATTCCGGGGGCGGTCGTCTACACCTCTGTCGGGGCGGGGCTGGGAGAGGTGTTCGAGCGCGGCGAGACCCCGGACCTGGGCATCGTGTTCGAGCCACATATCTTGTTCCCCATACTCGGTCTGTGTGCGCTGGCGGCGCTGCCGATCGGGCTGAAAGCATTGCGCGGCAAGAAGGGGCTGTGATGACACAGACGATCAAGACGGACATTTGCGTCATCGGCGCCGGGTCGGGCGGGCTAAGCGTCGCGGCAGGTGCAGTGCAGATGGGGGCGCAGGTCGTGCTGCTGGAAGGCGGCAAGATGGGGGGCGATTGCCTGAACTATGGCTGCGTCCCGTCCAAGGCGCTGATCGCGGCCGCGTCGCAGGCGCACGCGATGACATCTGGTGCGGCGCTTGGCGTGGCGCCGGCCGCGCCCGACGTCGACTATGCCGCCGCGATGGATCACGTCCGCCGCGCGATCGAGACAATCGCGCCCGTCGACAGCCAAGAACGGTTCGAAGGACTGGGCGTGCGGGTCATCCGCGAATGGGGGCGCTTCATTTCGGACCGCGAGGTGCAGGCCGGGCCCTATGTCATCCGTGCCCGCCGGTTCGTGGTCGCGACCGGGTCCGCGCCGCTTGTACCGCCGATCCCGGGGCTGGATACGGTGCCCTATCTCACGAACGAGACGCTGTTCGACCTGCGCGAGCGGCCCGACCACCTGCTGATCATCGGGGGCGGTCCCATAGGCATCGAGATGGCGCAGGCCCACCGTCGGCTGGGCTGCGCGGTCACGGTGATCGAGGGCGACAAGGCGCTTGGCCGGGACGACCCGGAAGCGGCCGCCTTGGTGCTTGGCAAGCTTCGCGACGAAGGCGTCCGGATCGTCGAGGGCGCGCAGGCTGAGAAAGTCACTGGCGGCGACGGCATCACCGTCGAGACGGGGCAGGGCGCCTTCACCGGCTCGCATCTGCTGGTCGCGGTCGGGCGCAAGGTGAACACGGACGGGCTGGACCTGCACAAGGCAGGGGTAAAGACCGACCGTGGCGTGGTGGTGGGCGACGACCTGCGCAGCAGCAACCGGCGGATCTATGCGGTGGGCGACGCCGCCGGGCGGCAGCAGTTCACCCATGTCGCGGGCTACCATGCTGGCGTCGTGGTCCGCGCCTTGGCCCTTGGGCTGCCGGCGCGTGCCAAGGACGCCCACTTACCGCGCGCCACCTACACCGATCCCGAACTTGCCCAAGTCGGCCTGACCGAGGCGGAGGCCCGCACCGAATACGGCGGCCGGCTAGAGGTCGTTCGTGCCGAATACGCCGAGAACGACCGCGCCATCGCCACCGGCCGGACGACGGGATTCGTGAAGGTCATGGTGGTTGGCGGACGTCCAGTGGGGGCGACCATCGTGGGCGCCGAGGCTGGCGATCTGGCCGCAACGTGGTCGCTGGTCATCGCCAACAAGCTGAAGATGAGCGCGGTCAGCGCAATGGTCGCGCCCTATCCGACGCTTGCAGAGCTTAACAAGCGCGCCGCGGGGGCCTATTTTAGCCCCAAGTTGTTCGATAACCCGACCGTGAAGCGGGTCGTCGGGCTGGTTCAAAGGTTACTGCCCTGACGGGCAAAGGTCATTCATGGCTCTCAATTCGCTTTCGGGTCGATTCCTGATCCTAACGGCGGTGTTCGTGATGTTCGCCGAGGTGATGATCTTCGTCCCCTCGGTGGCGCGCTTCCGCGAGGACTATCTTCAGCTGCGGCTGGAGAAGGCGCAGATCGCGTCGCTTGCCCTGCTTGCGAACGACATGATCGACGCGGGGCTGGAACGCGAGCTTCTGGAAAATGCGGGCGTCTACAACGTCGTTCTGCGGCGCGATGAGGCGCGGCAGCTGATCCTGTCCTCCGAGATCCCGGCGCCGGTGTCGGCCACCTATGACCTGCGGGACCCGGCAGGGCTGGAACTGATCCGCGACGCGATGCTGCGGCTGCTGCGGTCGGGCAACGACGTCATCCGGGTGATCGGCGACCCGGTGCGCGAGGCCGGGCAGCTGATCGAGGTCACGATGGACAGCGCCCCGATGCGGGCCGAGATGGTCGAATACGGGGCGCGGATTCTGGCGCTGTCTGCGGTGATTTCGGCGGTCACGGCGCTGTTGCTGTTTTTGTCGGTGCGCGGCCTGATCGTGCGCCCGATCAAGCGCGTGGTGGCCGCGATGACCAGCTACGCAGAGGCACCCGAGGATGCGCGCCGGATCATCGTGCCGACGGCGGGGGTGCGCGAGCTGCGCGACGCCGAGGTGGCGCTGGCCGAGCTACAGACGCACCTGTCGGGCGCGCTGCGGCAGAAAGACAGGCTGGCGCAGCTGGGCGGTGCGGTGGCCAAGATCAGCCACGACCTGCGCAACATCCTGACCACTGCGCAGCTGTTCGGCGACCGGCTTGAACGGTCCGAGGACCCGATGGTCAAACGCGCAGCGCCGAAGCTGGTCAGCTCGATCAGCCGGGCCGTGAACCTATGCGAGTCGACGCTCGCCTTCGGGAAGGCCGAAGAGCCGCCCCCCGCGCTGGACCGGCTGATGCTGGCGGATCTTGTGGCCGACGTGGTCGAGGCCGAGCGCCTTGCCTGTGGCGATCACGACGTCAGCTTCTCCGAGGATGTCCCCGCCACGTTGTCGATCCGTGCCGACCCCGAGCAGCTGTATCGCGTCATCGGCAACCTGCTGCGGAACGCGCGGCAGGCCATCATCGCCAGCGGCGAAAGCGGAGAAATCGCCGTGCAAGCCGAGGAAACCGACCGCGACTGGATCGTGCGTATCCGTGACACCGGCCCCGGCCTGCCGCCCAAGGCGCGCGATCACCTGTTCCAGCCGTTCCAGGGCGGCACCCGCAAGGGCGGCTTCGGTCTTGGCCTTGCGATCGCGCAGGAACTGATCCGGGGCCACGGCGGCCGTCTGATGCTGGAAACCACGGGCCCCGAGGGCACGACCTTCACGATTCATCTGCCCAAGGTGGTCGTCGAACTCGACGCGGCGGCAGAATAACGAAATCGCCCTTGCAAAGCCCCGGCGGGACCGTTACATCGCCCTCACCCCGCGCGCTGGTAGCTCAGTTGGATAGAGTACTTGACTACGAATCAAGGGGTCGGGGGTTCGAATCCTCCCCAGCGCGCCATCTCACATTTGTGACCGCAAATGTCACCTAAAGCCTTGAACGGTAAGGCTAAATTAGGTGTTCGAAGTCCTTGGTTTCGGCGGTAGGGCAAAGGCTCTACAAACGCCAACCTAAGGACGGTTTTCTTTAGGGTTAAATCTGAATTCTTCCATATACTCCAGGGGTTTGAGAGAAAACGCATGGCGTGTTCGAACGACTCCTCAAAGGTGTGGCGGGGTTTGCCACTCTTGGCGAGCTTTTCTTCGGCGAGAACTTTCTCGCGCTCCAGCTTGGCAATGCGCTTCTCATAAGCAGAAACCACGGAGTCGCTGCTGGCATCGACAATCCGATCAAGGAGCTGATCGACCTGCTTCTCAATCTGCTTGATGTTCGCCTTCACGCCCTTCGTGTCTTCAGACGCTTGAGCAAGGCGCATGTCCCACGCATCGCGGAACATTGCCTTCACGAGAGCGAATAGGCCTTCTGTGGGCTGGAGGGTCTGCAGAACGTCCTCGAATTCGCCCTCCAGCTCTTCACGCTTGATGGACTTCCGATAGCTCGGGCAGCCCTTTGTCGGGCAGAGGTAGTAGGGATATTTCTTGCTCTTGCCTTGCGACCAGCAGGCCGTCAGTGGCTTGCTGCAATCATCGCAGAGCACGAAGCCGCGCAGCGGGAAGTCTTCGTTGATGTCCTTGCGAGCAGGAGCCTTTGCCGTCCCCTTCAGACGCGCCTGAATCTTCTCGAAGGTCTCAAAGCTAATCAGGCCTTCATGCTGCGCCTTGCGCAGCGAGACGTTCCAGTTCGGCGCTTCGATGTAGCCCGCGTAGATCACGCGGGTGAGCATGTCATAGATTCGCTGATTGCGGATTTCTCCGCCAGGCAGGTCTTTCGGGAATGAGGGCTGGCGCTCCAGGAAGCGTTTGACCTCCACTTGCGTTTCAAAGCGCCCCGAGGCGTAGCCTTCGAGCGCTTCCTGCAAGGCCGAGGCATTGGGCTCATCGCGCACCAATACCTTGCCTTGACCGCTGACGCGCTCATAGCGGTAGCCTATAGGTGCCTGAAAAACCCAATAGCCATTCTGAACCCGTGCCCGCCTGCGGTTCACGGTCTGCTCGCCGTTCTTCTGACGTTGGTGTTGAGACACCGACGCCAGAAGGTTTTCCACGAGCTGCGAGTCCGAATCCTCGCCGAATTCGATAGAAGGGCTGACGAGGACGCCGCCAGCGTCCCCGATCTTCACGCGCAGATCGAAGTGAGCCATCAGGCCGCGCGCAAGGCGGCTGATGTCGTCAATGATGACGGCGTGTGGTTCTTTGCGACGGGTACTCAGGAACGCGAGCATCGCTTGCATTCCTGGGCGGGACGTGAGGCTGCCCGAGCTGTCATCTTGAAAGACCTCGACAACCTCATATCCCTTGTACTTGGCGAACTCGCGGCAACGAGTCTCCTGAGAGCCGAGGCCATCGCCGCGTACCGTTTGCTTCGTGCTCGATACGCGGCAGTAGATGACTGCCTTGCTGATTTCAGGGGTATTGTTCTCGTGGTACGTCATTCCGCCTCCAGTCGGGGCGGCATATCGCGCCCCGTCTTCTTGTCTTCTGCATTCGACGATCCTAGCCGATTGAAGTCAGCTTTGGGGCTGTGAGCTTCGCTCTTGTGATCTTTTCCACAGACTTCTTGAAGCGGATGGACACCAAAGCCGTGCTCGACAAAGCTCACGATGATGAACCATAGCGACTGTAAGAACTCTTCCTTCTGCGCGTCAGTCATGTCGGCGCTGTCCAGAAAAGCTTGGTATTTCTCAACATCAACGCGAATGACGGGTCTTGCGGACGCATCAAAGCGTTCTTGCAGGTTATGACCTGCGAAGTCTAACTCATCCTTCATGGCACAATCCTCCTGAAGAATGTTATTTTCAGTTATCTTCATTTTACCACTTTCCACTGTAACCCTACAAATTATGCGGTTTTCAGAAGGGTAGGTCGTCATCGATATCCTCTCCTCTTTTCAGGTCGCTGAGGTCGAATTCGCCCCAGATTTTCTCCTGCTCATTTTCGAAATCGATGATCTGGTACCTGTAATTCAGATACATTTCAGAATGCATCCAGATTTCGGATTCCTCGATTGCGTGCTGCAAAAGTTTCTCGGCATAAGCGTCGATATCTTCCTTGCCGTGGAATTTCGCGAGACGCTCCAGTTTCTCGGCGTAGTATCCATTCAGCGTTGCGGTGTAGTTTTTCTTGGTCATTTCAGGACTCCTTCGATCAGTTTGTTCCAGTTCAGGGGGATGAAGGTCACGAGCTGGCAGCGCTCGCCGTATCCAGGCCGCTCAACGCGGCGGCCTTGAATGCCGTAGTAGGCGCACCAAGCAGCGGAATTGCAGGAGCCAAATCCCCGCGTTGAGTGGCTGCACTGGTAGTCCCATCCAACGTGCGGAGTGCCGACGAAGAGCACGAAGCCCGCGATGCCCGAAACGAAGATCATTCTCGGGCGGATCAGCACGGCTTTGACCCCGCCGCCAATCCTGCGGCGCAGCCGTTTGATCGCGCCTTCGGGGCGCTTGGGTGGCTTGGAACCAACGACTTTGACGTCAAACTTGCTCATGGTCATTTCCTTTCCTGGCGTTTGAGTTCGTAGCCGAGCTGGAAGAGCGGCCTCGGGTTGGGGAAGTCTCCCTCGACGGGGTTGGGCTCTGCCCAATCGCGCCAAGGCGAAACGAACCAAAGGGGCACGAGCTGCGCCTTCACGGGCAGAAGGCCGTTGACGAGAAGCAACTGCTTGTCCCGTGGCATCAGTCTGATTTCATCGGCAGCCATGAGTGGTCTGCCTGTCTCGGACAGGCTTTCGCCGATCTCATCGGTGTCGAGGCGGCCAAGGTTGAAGTTGCGTGTCTTCACGGTCTTCTGGCCGAGTGCTTGCGAAAGCGTCCTTGCCAGCTCGAAATCCTGAACGGAGAAGAACTGCTTCACTTCAGCCTGCGAGAGCAGCGTCCGAGCAGTGTACTGACCGTAGATGCGGATCAGTTCTGCGAGTTCCTGCACGAACATCCAGACCCGCACGCCGAGACCAGGCAGCGCGGTCAGGCTTTCGGCGAGCCCTGCGAGCTTGCCCATGTTGGCAAACTCATCGAGCAAGAACAGGACTTGGCCGCGTTCATCGGAGCGGGCAACGGCGGTGATGGCCTGATTGACGATCAGGCCGAGCGCAGCCCCGTGCGAAGCAATCCGATCCTGCGGGAAAGCCAGATAGATCGAGACGTCACCGCTTTTCAGATCGGCGAGCGCGATATCTGAAAAGCTGACCGCATCGGCGAGATATCCCCCAGGCTCGAAGATATCGAGCGCCTGCACCGCCCCCGCGCGGAAGTCGGCGAACTGGTCGGGATTGCCTTCGATCTGAGAGGCGAGATCATCGCCGAGATCGGCCAGAAGCCCGCCAAGTGCATCCGAACGGCACATCGCATCGACGGCGCGGGCAAGCCGCTTCGGGTTGGCGACGAGCCTCCATGCTTCGGGAAGCGTGCACAGCTTGGGCTGGCTGAGTGCGAGATACAGGAGCACCGCGCGCAGGATCGTGCGCGACCCCTCGCGGAAATAGAAGTTCTTGGTGTCTTCGGGCTCAGGGAGAAGCTGAAGCGCGATGGCTTTGACTTCATCGGTCAGGCCGCGCTGACGGGCGGGATCGCCCGCAATGGCGATCAAGCCTTCGAGCGGATTGATGCGGTCTTGCGGCAGGCCGTGCAGCCCCCACGGGTTCAGCACGACAACGCGCTGTCCGAACCGCTCGCGGCGGTGAGCAGCCGTGACGGCAGCCAACTCACCCTTGGGGTCGGTGACGACGACCGAGCCCGTGTAGTGCAGCAGGTTCGGCAGGACGACATTGATGCCCTTGCCCTGGCGGGCGGGGGCGCAAGTCAGAAGATGCGCCTTGCCGCTATGGAAGAGCGGCTGGCCGTCCAGTGTGCCAAGGTAAAGGCCTTGAGGGTTCAGAAGTCCCGCATCGTCGCAATCTTCGACCGTCGCGAAGCTGGCTTCGCCGAAGACGCCCGAGGGTTTCTCGCTGGCAATGCGCTTTTCAAGCTGTCTCCAGGCACTGTAGTAACCCGCGATACTGCCAAGCACGGTGATGCCGCCAACCGCTTTGAAAAATCCAAGGTAGAGATCATCAGCGGCATTCGTGCCGCCGAGCATCGCAGGCGCGTAGTGGGCGAGCGCGATGAACGACACACCCAGGAGCAGGGCTCCAGTCGGTGAGGTGTTCTTGGGTTGGTTGCCAGCCATCTTGACTCTCCGTCGGTTGACGCGGGTTCATGTGATGGCTCTCCATAGATACAAAGAATCCGAACTCGTCACGGACACAACCTGGACACGGCAAGATGGCAGAGCAGTACTTTCACTATTCCGATGACGAGAGAGAACGCCTGCGCCGCGCCTTGCGCGAATACGGCGAGGCGATGAAGCTCACCGCTCAGGGGCTGGCAATCGACATCACAAGGAAGACAAATTTCGCTTTGGATTTCGATGCAGGCCGAAAACGTGTTTCGCGGTTTTTGGAAGGGAAGCACCGCCAGCCTGACGACTTCATACACGCGATAGCCGTTTATCTTGGCAGTGTGCCGCCGCCTGATATCGAACAGGGGGCTGCTACGTTCGCGCACTTCTTTTCACGCGGCGGAAAGCCGCAAATAGACTTGGCCGAACTGGCGGGGCGCTACCACGTCTATGCCAGTACAGATAGGCGTCAGGACGCCCAAAGCGGCTTCAGCGAAATAACCGTGATGAGCGCATTCGCAGAATTTTCGCCCGCGCCAGTCGAACCGCTGGCGTCAAAGGTCGCCTATGCGGTGATTGAAATGAAGCCGATGGAGAAATCCAATTCGCTTCTCGTTTCTGAAAATATCGTCAATTTCTACGCCGAGCCCGAATACGACAGTTTTCCTGATGAGCTGTCTTTCATCCACGATGCAGGAGTCTTCGTTGGGTTCGGTAAGTCCGACAGGGCTGTGCCGCGCTTTCTGATGGCAACCCGAACCGTACTCGAAACGCGGCTCTACCGCCTCTACAAAACCAAGGACAACCCGATGACCTTGAGGGGTGAGCTGAGCTTCAGCGGCATAATGGGCAGGCCGAACCACATGACGCACGCCAACCCGCTCCATCCCGAGTTCGAAATCGAGATGGTCAGGATCGAAGATGGGGGCAGCGGCAAAGAAAACGGGATTCCGTAGCCCATCCAGATAGGCTAGAATCCTCGCATGAAAGTTCTGTTCGTCTGCACCGCCAACAAGCTCAGAAGTCCGACCGCAGAGGATGTGTTCAGGGATTTCCCTGGCATCGAGGCCGTGTCGGCGGGCACGGATTCGGAAGCCCCGAGACCGTTGACCAAGGAGCTTGTCGCCAGTGCCGATCTGATCTTCGCGATGGAAAACCACCACCGCGATCGCATCAGGAAAAAGTACAAGCAGCGCCCAGCCGACAGCAGGATCGTCACGCTACACATCCCCGATGAGTACGAGCGGGGCGACCCCGAGCTGATCGAACTGCTACGGGCGAAGGTTGAGCCCCGTCTGGAAAGCATCCTCAGCGCCAGTTGAGGGTGCAGTAGTCCAGAGTTGGTGCGCATTGATGCGCCGCGACATTCATTGTAATACAAAGGCTTAAAGGAGCCGAAAGGCGATACCGCAAGATGTGTTTTGTAGTACAAAACCATCTTGGCAAGGGGGCTCGCTGCGCGCCCCCGTTGCATCCCCCAGGCCGTGGCTCTGTCAAGGGGGGTGACCCCATCCAGAGCCAGCAGAACGTATCGCCGTTCAATCACTCGCGGGAGACTTCGCTCTCCCTGCACCCATCGATCCTTTCAGGAAGATCAGGGGCTATCGCGCCCCTTGAAACCCACTCGCAACGTCTGACCGTTGCATCACCAATCAGGGGCGCGTTCCTGCTCCCCCGATACCCCCATGACCATTTCATGGAGACCAACCCTGCGCGGATTGGATGCCGCCATCTTGCCGAAGATGGATCACTCTCGGGGGTCTATCACCACCCCCAAGCCCAGTTCGTCGGACTTGGAGACTTGCCTCTCCACCGACACCGAACCATGAACAACCGACCGCTCGATTGAACTGCGCCACGCCGTGGAGGCCACTTCATGGAGACGACTTCATCGAGACCAACCGACGCGGGTTGGGTCGCGTCAGTGCGACGGGGGAACCTACCCAATACCCTCTTTCGTTCATCTACAACTACGTTGACAGTTCGCAGAAAGGCGCACCATCTTGTTAATAGGCGCTCCACGAGCCCAATATGGAGTAGATGAAGCGAAAGCTTGTGTTGCAAAAACCGATTGGTGGATGTAGCCTCAACAAAAACGTGAGGCAGTGTAACCGAATGAAATTTATCGATCTTTTTGCAGGTCTAGGGGGGTTCCACCAAGCGCTTAGTCAGCGCGGGGCGGAGTGCGTGTTCGCGTCTGAGTTGAACGTTGGTCTCTCCGATCTGTACGAGAAGAACTTCGGTCTTAGGCCACATGGCGACATTCGCAACGTAGACGTAGCCTCGATTCCAGATCACGACGTCCTGTGTGCGGGGTTCCCGTGCCAACCGTTCTCAAAAGCAGGGGATCAAAAAGGACTGGAGTGTCCGCAATGGGGTAATTTGTTCGATTATGTCGTGGCGATCTTAAAGCAGAAGGAGCCGCGATACTTTATCATCGAGAATGTGCCGAATCTGATTAAGCATAACGGCGGAGACACATGGAATACTATTTGCTCACAGCTTCGCGAAGACTACGATATCTCTTTTGAACGCCTGTCGCCGCACATGTTTGGAATCCCCCAGAAGCGCGAACGTGCCTTCATTGTTGGAGATAAAAAGGGGTTGGGCGGCTTTGATTGGCGGAAGCCAAAGAAAATGCCTGAAATCTCTATTCATTCGATTCTCGACAACAATCCTCCCGATGCGCATGGTCTAAACGAAAACCATGTAAAGTACATCGAAACCTGGCAGGAATTTGTCGCAGCATTTCCTCGCGAAGAAGAGTTGCCGTCATTCCCAATATGGGCAATGGAATTCGGAGCTGACTATCCCCTCGATGGAACTACGCCACACAAGCGTTCCTATAAAGGGCTCGGAAATTACAAAGGCGCATTCGGTAGGCCTCTAAAGGGGCTGTCTTCCAAAGATGTGAAAGAGGCGCTGCCAAGCTACGCACGCACTGAACTGGATGCATTTCCTGAATGGAAAATTGATTTCATTCAGAAAAACCGCGATTTTTACGTGCGACACCAGAAGTTGATCGATGGCTGGATAGAAAAGATCAAAGACTTTCCACCTAGCTTCCAAAAGTTGGAATGGAACTGTAAAGGTGCGGAGCGTGATATCTGGCAGCATCTTCTTCAGTTTCGTGCAAGCGGCATTCGTGTGAAAAAGGCAGATTCAGCCCCATCACTTATAGCGATGACTACAAGCCAAGTACCAATTGTAGCTTGGCGTAGGCGGTACATGACACCTCGTGAATGTAGCCGTTTGCAGAGCATGGGGGCGCTTAAGCACCTGCCAGACTCCAAGAATGGTGCATATAAGGCATTCGGAAATGCGGTTAACGTAGATGTAGTCGGGCACATTTACGATTGCCTGCTGAACCGTGAACCTTTTGAAAACACCGATAGCATGGCGGTAGCGGCAGAATAATGATACAGGTAAGCTCGGTAAATATTCGCCCTGGCGTCAATGTTCTCTCGGTGCTCCCCCATCTGAACTACAAGTCTTGGTTCGCCCTTGCCGAGTTTGTCGATAACTCGATACAAAGTAGCATAGAAAATAAAAAGAAGCTTAAGTCCGTAGATGGCAAGAATTTTAAGCTTCGCGTTGATATAGATTTCAATGTTCCCGCTAATACAATTTCTATAAAAGATAACGCCGCTGGAATTTCTTCTTCCGACTACCAAAGGGCTTTCCGCCCTGCGGAAATACCACCCGACGCCACTGGATTGTCTGAGTTCGGCATGGGGATGAAGAGCGCGGCTTGCTGGTTTGCTCCGAATTGGAGTGTCCGCTCCAGCGCTCTAGGTGAGAACGTTGAGCGAACCGTCATCTTCAATATCGATGAGATCGTTCATGACAGCATCGAAGAACTCAACGTGCTGTCAATGAAAGTTGCGGAAGACAAGCACTACACAGAAGTAAGGCTTGAGAATATTCGCCGCTTCCCGCGCGGCAAGACGATTCACAAGATCAAGGAACACCTCTCAAGCATCTATCGCGTCTACATTCGGGACGGCTCCCTGGCGCTCTTCGTTGATGGTGAGGAGTTGAAGTATGAAGATCCAGCTATCTTGAGCGCACCTAGTTATCGCGACCCAGATGGCGAAACCGTCTTGTGGAAGAAGGAGATCGACTTCGACCTTGGTGATGGAAAGTCGGCAACTGGCTTCGTGGCGATACGTGAGACCGCGAGTACGCGCTTGGCGGGACTGGCGCTCTTTCGGCGCAAGCGCTTAATCATGGGAAGCGCAGACGAGGCCTATCGCCCTGAGGACATATTTGGTCGCTCGAACACATACCCTTACCAAAGGATTTTCGGTGAGATTCATTTGAAAGGCTTTTTTGTTTCACATACGAAAGACGGTATTAAATGGGAGGAAAGTGAAGACGAATTTTTGCGGAAATTGCGCAAGGTCTTGTCGGAAGAAAATTTCCCGCTTCTTCAACAAGCGCGCGAACATCGCACCAAAGCTAGCGTAAAAGGCATCCGCAAGGATGCCACTGCAGCTCTGAATGCGACTGCGGCTAACCTTAGAAATGCGACACTGTCGGCGAGCGACGAGGTGAACGATTTGTTCACCCATAACAGCGATTCTAGCCAGGCCACCCCAGATCAGGATGAGACGCTCCCTGATCTTGCAAGTGCGGACAAGGAACATGCCGAGTTTCAGCTTCGCTTTAGAGGTGAACCATGGATCGTTGGCATCGAACTTTCCTATGCCGATGATGATACAGACTGGCTTACCATTCAGGATCACCCTTCGATCCTTGACCCTGAGCCGCGCCGTGTGACGGTGCGGGTAGCCATGCTTCACCCATTCATGGCGCAGTTCCCAACAATGGATGCCGACAGCTTTACTGCGATACTTAATATAGCGGCAGCTATGGGGTTGGCCGAAGTCGTTGCGGCAGAGCTTGCAGACAAGAAACCTACAGTAATCCGCCGCTACACCAATGAAATTCTAAAAAACCAAATGTCCAAGAGAACGATGAATGACTAGTAAAACGAGCGTTATTAAGGTTGCTCCCACTGCACCATTGGGGCGCGGGGGCTGGAACCCTGTGCAGGGTAGTTCCTTCGGTGATATGCTGGAAGCGAGCAGTGCGTTGTCCCAAGAAGAGAAAGATAGACTCTCTGAGGAAACGACTAAAATTCTTGGCGACTGCATTAATCCGAACGTGGCGGGGAAGACCAATACAGGTCTTGTCATCGGCTATGTGCAAAGCGGCAAGACACTCTCCTTCACAGGCCTTGCTGCGCTAGCCCGAGACAACAAGTACCGCCTTGTAATCTTGTTGGCTGGGACCACCAATAATCTTGTTGAGCAGTCTCACGCGCGCCTGAAGGAAGACCTCGATATTGATGCTACGCGCGATTGGAAGTTGTTTTCCACGCAGCAGAAAGGTTTTCAGCAAAGCGAGCTTGATCGCGTGAACATGGAACTCGCCAAATGGCGGCGGGGTAGTCCGCGTGCACGAACTATCCTCATCGTTTCGATGAAGCAGCACCAGCACTTAGACAACCTTTCGAAGTTACTTTCAAAATCTGATCTTTCGGATGTGCCGACGCTTATTATCGACGACGAAGGAGATCAGGCTGGAATTAATACCAGGGCAAAGCAAGATGAAGAGAGTACTACATACTCGCGGATCATGGGTTTGCGAAAACTATTTCCCCATCATAGCTACTTGCTCTACACCGCCACTCCGCAAGCTCCGCTGTTAATCAGTCGGATTGATACCCTTTCGCCCGACTTTGGATGCGTTTTGACCCCTGGTAGCATGTATGTGGGAGGACAGGAGTTCTTTGTTGACGGTGCAAGCAAGTACATTGAACCAATTCCGTTTGGCGATGTACCTGACAAGAACGACCCGCCCATTGAGCCGCCCAACAGTCTACTTGCTGCGCTTCGTCACTATTTTGTAGGTGTAGCGATAGGCTTGTTGGAAGAGGACTATCAGAACGGGCGTAATCGCTCGATGATGATTCATCCTGCAGTGCCGAAAGATGAGCATCTGATGTTTGCGCGGTGGGTGAAGCAGACTAAGAAGAATTGGTCGATCATACTCCAGGATGAAGACCACGAAGACTATGCCGACTTGGTAGACGCCTTCGAAATTTCTGCGAAAGAGCTCTTCAAGACGTACGAAACATCATTCACCTTTGCGGATGTGTTCTCTGTTCTCTTCGATGCCATCGAGGAGACTGCTGTGGTTGAACTTAACACACGGGAAAAGAACCGCATCCCAAGCGTAGATTGGAAGGGTGAGTATAGCTGGATTTTGGTCGGCGGTATCGGGCTTGATAGGGGGTTCACAGTCGAAGGCCTGACGGTAAGCTACATGCCTCGATCAACGGGCGTGGGTAACGCTGACAACATTCAGCAGCGGGCTCGTTTTTTTGGTTACAAACGAGGCTACCTAGGCCTTTGCCGAATTTATCTGACTGCAGAGAATATCGATGCCTTCACTGACTACGTGAAGCACGAGGAGTCCATCCGTGGCTCAATTCGATACCATCTGGCGCAAGATAAGACACTGAAGGACTGGAGGCGCACCTACTTCCTCGACCAAAGCCTGAAGCCAACTCGCAGTTCCGTTATACTTCTGGAAATGTATCAATCCAAAGGCCGTGGTGGTTGGGTTGTCCCTGACCATCCGTTCGATGACTCGGAGATAGTTTCGGAGAACCGCGATGTCGTTGATAGCGTTATCGCTGACTTTGATTTTCAGAGTTACGCTGAACCTGGATGGAACGACAAACAGTTGGTTCCAGCATTTAGCGATAGTATCAAGCTCGCCGACTTGCTCCCTAGGATTGGACAGCTTCGCTACAAGTGGCCGGACGACAACCTGCAGCATTCTGCACTTCTGCTAGGGCTTGAGCGCCTGGCGAACGAAGAGCCCGATTTGACCTGTAGCTTCTATGCTTTTTCAGGGCCTTGGTCAGACGTTGATGCCGTCCGCACCCTTGGGAATACGACCCCGCCAAAGATCAAGAACCTCTTCCAAGGTGCTAACGCAAATACAAACTATCCAGGCGCCAGAGCACTTGTATCTGCGGAGAAGATAACCTTCCAACTCCACCGATATGATATCCAGACTTCTGACAAGAAGCGGATGATCAGGGATGTGCCCACATTGGCCGTTCATGTTCCTGATCATCTCATGGAGCGCGTGTGGATCGAAAGGTAGCGGAAGTGCTTTTCGAGACCTACGTGAAGCTTGTTAGTGACTTCCCCGAAGGGTGTGATCAACTCTTTGGTCAACCGCTGAATTCCGACTCCTCGTTGTGGCTGTCTGTGGATGGCGAAGCGTACCCATCGTTGCTCTTCACCGCGCGTCTGGATGATCATAGAAGCGATATCGAATTACGCTCTATTTCTGCCCATTTTTCCAGAGATTGTACCATTGACGCGGCAGACGGTGCGAGTGCTTCAGGTATCTACACCATTGTCAGTCTACGCGAGAATGACCCAGACATTGTTCGGATGCTGTTATTGGTCCTCGAAGAGACTTTTAATAGTGCCCGTGCACCTTTTTCAAATCGAGATATTGCCTCTAGTATTCAAGAGCTTGCAAACCTGTTCAAGAAGATCGGGGGTGCGGATAGAGACATTGTCGGCCTTTGGGGTGAACTGTACATACTATCGTGTGCGGACAATGTTGAATCTGCTGTTCGCTGCTGGTGCAGCCACAAGATGGCTAAGTATGACTTCGTGACTAGTGGGGCTGTTCTTGAGGTCAAAACGACTACAAGTTCAAGGAGGAAGCATCGGTTTTCTCTCGATCAGCTTCGGCCAAATGACGACTTTCAGGTCTATATTGCGTCACTCAATTTGGTCGAATTGAACTCTGGATCCACCACAGCGGAGTTGATGGAGGAAATTTATTCCCAGATCATAGAAACAGAATTGCGCGCATCGTTCTTGCGTCAATGTTTGATGAAGGGCGGGCAGGATATCTACCGCAATTCAATGAGGTTGAGTGCATTCCCAGATGGTACATCACTTGCAGTTTTCGATGCGACCGATCTTCCTGTTCCAGAGATTTCTCCGAAAACTCCGATTGATAATGTAAGGTTCGATCTCGATCTGACTGAATTTGTGTCCATCTCTCATGCCACACTGACCTCTATACTGTCTTCGAATGGCGAATAGAGGTTGATTTTAGGCGAAAGGCCAAGGCCGATGAGGTGCAACTTGACCGCCGCTGAATTCTCAACTTTTCATTTAATGATAGCACCACCAATCAAGCTATCGGCAAAGCATCGACTCTCACTTGCATCCAAGCCTTAAGGTCATTCGCGAGTTCATCAGGCAGCTCAATGGGATTTTCCCGTTTTGCACTCAACAGCCTTAGGCGATCAAAAACAATAGCTTGCCCTTCCAGTGAGGCTCGCTTTAGCTCTGCGCTTTCGATTACGAAAGGGGCAATAATTCCCGTGCTAGGCATCACAGCCGCATTCAAGTATTTTTGCCAAGTTCTACCGTTTGGAGTATGTATTTTATCTCGCCAGTTTTTTCCGCTGGCGCATTGCAGAAAGAATACAG
This sequence comes from Psychromarinibacter halotolerans, assembly GCF_029168315.1. Classification (NCBI taxonomy): domain Bacteria; kingdom Pseudomonadati; phylum Pseudomonadota; class Alphaproteobacteria; order Rhodobacterales; family Paracoccaceae; genus Psychromarinibacter; species Psychromarinibacter halotolerans. The sequence continues at coordinate 246,377 of NZ_JARGYD010000003.1, read as the reverse complement.
GCATTCCTTCCCGCTCATCCCCGAATGTTTTGTAGCAGACGAGATCAAGACCGCCATCGTTTCCTTGCGGTGCGATCCACTCATTCAGGTCTGCTGCGCCTGAAGTAAACAGCAGTTCACATAGAGCATCAACAATTCCTGGGATGTTCTTCGCGTCTTCGGGCGTCCAACCTGCACGGTAGGTTTTCCAGCCTGGCAGTAGGGCAGGACATATCAGTTCGGTACAGCGCTCAAAAAGATCACCTTGACCGACAAAATCGCGATGCCCCGCCGCCCACTCAGGAAATATTTTGAACAATGACAACAACACCATGAACGAGGAGAAGAGGTCATCCTCCCATGTTGTACGGCGCGTCAGTCTGTCTCTTGTGAAATCGGCCTCAAGTGACAGTCCACCCCACCTCTGGCGGCGGCTAAGTTCATCCCATCCGTTCGTGGCAATCTGATAAGCCAAGTCCTGACTATCATCGTCACACACTTGCTCTTCGATAAGCAAATCTACGACGTCGTTCTTAGACACGCGGTCACTGGAAAAAAGTAGGCAAGCTTCCAGCCAGTCCCCTAGGGACGTGACCCCTACGTTAGAGACATTCACGGATTTTTTGAAATCTTTCTCGGGAATCTGGAGCATATTTACTCGATTCCAAGGGTTTCTTTGATTTGAAGTGCTGTACTAAACATCTTTTTGGATACGCTTTTCAATCGATCATCTTCTTTGTAGAAGTGAATTGTAGTAAGCGCCTCCTGAAGATTAACTGTCGCTGTTGATATTAGGTCATAGACTTCTTCCTGATCGCCGCCAGCGATTACAAATGCTTTGTCTAGGCTTGGTTTCCTAACCCTTCGCAAATACTCTAGACCGTCCTCCGAAGCCAACACACTTGCAAACTTTTCTATTTGACGAGAGTCGTTCACTACTGGGCTATTCTCCTGGTCGCCAAACAGCCATCTCGAGAACTCAACTAAATTCGGGATACTCTTTTCTGGGATGGGGGGATAGACTTCGCCTGGCTCTACCTGAAACTTTGGATCAAGGTTGAGGAAATTTCGGACGCCTGAAGTTCGAATGGATAGGAAAAGGACGCTAAAACGATCTTCGACCTCTTGAACGACAACGTCTTCAATATCATCCATTTGGCGAAGAATGCAGTAGGCTATATAGTTTCGTTGCACAGTTGGCGTCTTGCTGCCAATTTTTCGCATAACATCGCGGTAGGACAGTCCGCCCTCGTCGATCATTTTGGCTATAAACTGCGCCTTTTCAGGGGGCGCCCATTCTTTAATTCCCGTTACATGCCTAAACCCCAAGAATGAAACGATCTCTTGGCGCGAACCGACCACAATAATTGGCACGTTTTTGAACATATCGTCGGGGCGGGTTTCGCCGTCAATTATGTCCAGCCAGCGTTTGGACGTGTCTTCGCCATCGAAGGTCTTCGCAAGTCGTTTTAGAGCGGCTATCCGCCGATTACCTTCGACCACCACTAATTCTTCTTCGCCGTCGAGTTCCTCTTTTACACACAAGACGGCCTCGTGGACCCAAAAGCCGCTCTCCAGAAATGATGTTGCTAGCTCTTCCAGAGACCAATCTTTCATTCTGTCGTAGATTTCATCTTGTGACAGACTCGCACCATTAAGGGAGCGACCGAGCCTCGGGTTAAGAGGGTCGAGCTTGATATCTTTCAGTTCTGCGTATTCGATGGTGCCTGTCATTGCTCGTCCATTTTAATCCATAGAAATCAACATTGTAAAGCTCGATGTTCGATTTCAGATTACCTTCGGTTAGCCAAGCGCACCGCTTCTGCAGTGCGCTTGGCTTGTAAGAAAAGTCATCGATTCTTGGCGATGATTGGCCAATGTAGCCAGTTGGCGCAACCCTTCGGGTCGGGCTGTCGTGAACCGAGCCCGCCTTTGGCGGTCTCGGCCATTCGGCTTCCATCCCTTGCGCGTGATCTGGTGCCAGCCCTGGCGGGCGACTTTGTCTTCTTTGTTTTGGGGTCTGCGACCCCATCCGCCGTCAAGACCAAGCCCTTCGCATGAGCTTCGGGCGCAGTCAGCGGTCTCCCCATCCTTCCGCGCTTCGCTTGTGCAGGACGGGTGATCCCCCACCGCTGTCTGCGGTCTGGACGGTCTCCCCCCTCTCTTCGCCAGAGGGGCAGTTCGGTTGCATGCGCAACCAAACATAGGAGAAAAGGAAGTGAAACAAGACATTTACCAGAAAGTCACAGGCAAGATCATCGCCGATCTGGAGCAGGGCGAACTCACATGGCTGAAGCCGTGGAGCGCTGGCAACATGGATGGGCGTGTGACCAAGCCCCTGCGCCATAACGGCCTAGCCTATAGCGGCATCAACGTTCTGATGTTGTGGGGCGCGGCGATGGAAGCGGGCTACTGCTCCCCGTACTGGATGACCTATCGCCAAGCCCAAGAACTGGGCGCACATGTCAGAAAGGGCGAGCGCGGCAATTCCGTTTTCTATGCCAACACCATCACCAAGACCGAAGAGCAGGACAACGGCACGGAGGAAGAACGCACCATCCCGTTTATGAAGGCCTACACCGTCTTCAATGTTGAGCAGATCGAAGGCTGGCCCGAGCACTACTACCTCAAGCCCGAGCCTGTCATCGATCCCGCGCGACGCATCGAGCATGCCGAAGACTTCTTCGCGGCGACAGGTGCGGACGTTCGGCACGGCGGCAATCAGGCTTTCTACAGCGGCGGCAGCGATCACGTTCAGATGCCTGTTTTCGAGTGTTTCCGCAGCCCCGAGGCCTACTATGCGACCTTGGCGCACGAGCTGACGCACTGGACGAAGCACCCCAAGCGCCTTGATCGTGAATTCGGGCGCAAGAAATGGGGCGACGAAGGCTATGCCCGCGAAGAACTGGTTGCCGAACTCGGTGCGGCGTTCCTGTGTGCCGATCTTGGTCTGACGCCAGAGGCTGGCACAGACCATGCCGCTTATATCCAAAGCTGGCTCAAGGTGCTGAAAGACGACAAGCGGGCGATCTTTTCGGCAGCCGCCCACGCCCAGAAGGCGGCGGATTTCCTGCACAGCCTTCAAGCCCAGACTGAAACCAAGGAAGGAGTCGCCGCGTAAGCGGCGGCTCCGCCATGGCGGAGGGCAAGATAATGGAAAAGCATACAATCGTATGGTGCGGTGTTCGGATCGAGATCACGTTCACCCCCGAAGAATTCGGCATGGTCGATCACATCGAACTACGAAGCGAGGGCAAAGCGCCGTTACCTGTCACCAAGACAGGCTACCGCTCGCACTTCATGAACAATGGAACGGTGACGGAGTACGGCGGCGCGGTCGCATTCGTCACCGCATGGCTCGACCACGAGGCCGAGCGTACAGGCTGGCGCGGGGCGCAGCTTTCTTTGTTCTGAAAGCGCAAAAAATTTTCGGCTGGCCTTGAGGCCAGCCGCGACGCGATCCGCCAATAAACTGTGGATCGCTCAAAGATTGCTTCTTAATCATCCTGTTATACGCACGTGGCGTGTACTAACCTAGACCAGCTTGAAATGGGGAGCAGTATGGTTTCATTGAACGACATTCTTACACGGAAGGAAAAGCCAGCCCTGCTTATTGGGAATGGCATTAATATTCATGGCGGGGACAGCACCTCAAGCTGGGTTGGTTTGCTTGGAGCACTTTCTCGTCAGCAAGGCCTACGCCTAACAGCAGACGAAAGGAAAGAGATGTCGAATACGGAGTTTTTCGATATCCTCGATCTCGCCCATCCCAGGGAGGATCGCAGTAGTCTGCAAAGTGAGTTTTGCGATTTGATGAAGGGCTGGAGACATACGGTTCACCACGAGACCATAACTGGGTGGGCGCATCGGCATGGTCGTCCGATCATCACAGTGAATTTCGACGAGAACCTCTCCCGATCTAAGCAGCTTGAGCTCTTCCACCCCAAGAAAGGGTTCACAGATTTTTACCCTTGGAGTTCGTATTTCTCTGATCGAAGAGTAGATGACCCCAGGTCGGAGTTCGCAATCTGGCACGCCCACGGTATGATGAAGTATTCTCGGAGTATTCGCTTGGGATTGACTCATTATATGGGTTCTGTTCAGCGAGCGCGGTCTTGGGTTTACAATCGCAAGAACAGCTTGCGCGAGGTCATAAAGAATGGGGGCGGTGAATGGCATGGTTCAGACACTTGGCTCGAAGTCATCTTCTTTTGCCCTATCGTGATCTTTGGCTTCACCTTCGGAAAGGATGAGAACTTTCTAAGGTGGTTGTTCTTGGAACGAGCCAAGCTACAAAAAATCACACCCGAGCCACCGAAGAAGATTTGGTTTGTTGTGAAAGACGACGAAGGCAGCGATAGTCGTAGGCTGTTCTTCAAGCGATTGGGTGTCGAGTTCGTCACGGTTCCTGACTACCCTGATATTTATGAGAATGAGGCTTGGCAAAGCTAATCCTGCTAAGCCAAGCCGCACTGCTTTAGGGCAGAAAATTCGCGGCTGACCTTACGGCCAGCCGCTTCAGGTTAGAGACCTGGCGCACGGGTCGCCAGCTCATCTTCGATAGTTCGCATCGTCACGAGCGCGTCGCGCTGATCCTGCGAGCCGCGCGGGGCGGCGGTGAAAGCGATGAACGCCTCTTTGCGCAGGCCGTACAATTCGGCGGTGCTCAGCGTTGCCGCCTCAAATCGAGTGACAAGTTTCATGTCATCCTCCTTTGGCTTCAAGGAGGCTCCGAACTGCTCAGAGCCATTCGGCTCACACCCATCATCTCGGCCTATGAAGGCTCTGATGGTTCGGACTGACGCCAGAACGTCACAGGCGGATGCGCAGGGAGCGCCGCCACGGTTTGCGGTGGTATCGCTAGAGACCAGCAGGATTGATCGCGGTACTGATCGGAAAGAGCAGGGCATCGGGTTCGCTCGCCGTCCCGTTGCTTGCCAAGGACAGCGCCAGCGTTTCCAGACGCGGATTATCGCTAGAAAATGTGTAAGACACGAAGCAGGGTTGACGGATGCGGCTGGCCTAAGAGCAGGCATCCTCTTTCTGACCCTGAACCTATTCGGCGAAAACTTGATTGAAGTTGATTGAAGGCTTTAAAAATATTAAGCTAAGCGTCTTTTGATAAAACGTATCAGGAGTTTCTTTTGGGTTTTTGCGCGCCGATCAGCAAAAGGGAAGCCATTGGCGTTCTTTCGCTTTCCTCCAAGTCTATTGCGTGTGCCGTGGCGACGCTCATTTTTTCGGTCGCATTTCTTTGCTCAAGCTTCGGGAGGTTTATTAGCTCAGTTGATGGAGTTGGTGAAAAAGTAATTCTGCATAGCTTCATGATTACGATAGCAATAATTGTGATTCTTCTTTCTCCTCGATGTGGAAAGGAAAAAACTATGGCTATTGGCGTCGCGGCGGCGCTTTATTCAGTTATCTTTGCTGCGGGACTCTGGGATGCCGCGATGGTTGCAGCGGCAATAGGTTTTTATCTGATTGGTTTAAGGTATTGTATCCACGTCTGATTAGCGAAGCTGCGGATGCGTGATCAAATGATGGGAAACTCACGGCTCCATACCCTGCCTACGTCGTCGACGCGGAACGCTTTCGCGTTTGCGACCTTCTTCTACTCGATCCTTCTCACGATCACGAGTGCGGCTGAACTCAGGGTCAGGCCGATCATCGCGCATATAGTGCGTCACGTCCTCGCGTAACCGCAGCAGCTCGTGCTGAGCGGCTTTCCTATGCGCGTGGATGTCGCGCTGAAGCGCTTGCCGCTCTTTGATCTGTTTGACGATCAGAGTGTCTTTCTCGGCACGGTCACGGCGCAGGGCTTCGAGCGCTTCATGTTCGTTTCGTGCTCTGACCTTGGCGTAGCGTCCTGTCAGGCGATGCCAGATGCCCGAGAATCCTTTCGGCAGACGTTCAGCCCGCTTGCGGGTCTCAGCCTGCCAGCGCTTTTCATGGACTTCGGTTAGCTGGAGGCGCTCTTCACGGTGACGCTGCACAACCTCCGCCTTGCGGAATTCAATCTGCGCTGCACGTCTCGCGGCGTCGCGCTCCACATCCTTGATGAACTCTTGCAGCTTGGATGAAATGCCGCTTGCGATCTCGGCTTTGACCTCATCGACCGTGCGGAGGGGGTTCGGATCGCCGAGCTTGGCTTCTACGTCCTTTGCCTTCACGCCGCTGTAGCGGGCAACGGCATAGACCTCGCCGCGATAATCGACCGCGACAAAGCCGCGCCGATCACCTTTCGCGAGCCAAAACCCGCGCTCCTTGAGTGCCTGTTCAAAGGCTGCGCGGTTGTCTGAGGCCTCCCAGACAGTCTTGAAGACGGCCTTCAGTTCCTTGGCGTCAAGACCAGCCCGCCGCGCTTGCTGCCACTCTTCATGCGTAAAGGTGAGGGGATCGCGCAGACGGCGATCTTCCAGGCCGCGCGGCATCGCCCAGCCGTGTTCAAGGTAGAGCTGACGCGATACATCGCGCAGCTTGATTTTGTAGTGGTTCAGGTTCAGCGCTCGCATCCGCGCACTGTCGATCCGCGACCAGACAGCGTGCGCATGTCGCCGTCCGTCCTTTTCGTGGAAGACGATGGCGCGGGGCTGATTTTCCAGCCCGAGCTTCGCTTCGACTTGCTCGATGGCCTTCTCGAAGTCCTCGATGGAGGCATTCGCACCTTCGGGCGGATTGAAGCTCATCGAGAACATGTGCTTCTCGCAGCGCGTTCCCCGCGCGATGGCATCGGCTTCGCCGAACGCCTCGATCAGATCATCACTGATGAAGCCGCGCATATCGTGCAGCTCGACGTGATCGTTGTCCCGCATCGCCAGAAGGTAGCGGGCAAGTTGCGGGGCGTTGCCGCGCTCTTTGGCTTTCAAGATCATCGCTCGCTCCCTGGCGCTTTGCCGAGCGCCGCCAAGAGTTCAGCACGCATCTCTGAAACTTCGCGGCAGGCTTCTTTGAGTTCCGCTTCGGTCTCGGGCGTGACGGGCAAAGAACCCGAGTTCACGGCCTTGGCGAGCTGGTTCAGGTTTTGCGATATGCGCGACTGACCGAGCGCCCCAGCTATACGACCAAGCGCTTCCTTGTCCTGAACAGGGCTGTTGCCGCGCCGCTTGCGCGGTGCAGCATCATCGCCAAACAGACGTTCTCGGATATAGGCGGCAAGGGACTTGTCGCCCCGTTCGGCATCCAGCCGCGCTCGCTCTTCATAGGTCAGGCGCAGCGAAAACGGCGGCGGATACTTCGCCTTCTTCGCCTCGGGCTTCGCTATCTCATTGAATTTATGGCGCGAACTTGTCATTTTCGCACCTCGAACGCTTAGCGTCTATAGATGCGAGATGACGTTCCCAATCCGCCAAAACCTCAAACAGAGTGTTCGAACTTTCTCCGTCGAGGTGCGCCACTTTCCAAAACACGTCAGACATATCAAAGGCTTGCGGGCCTTTTTTGTTCGTCGGGCTACGCCCTGAACAATTTCTGTTCCTAGTTCGGTCCCATCAGTAACCGCTTTCTGTTCGCCTGTTTGCTGTAGTGCTCGATCTCTTTGAGGCTTTCGTGACCGGTCCATGCGCCGATCTGATGGGTGGTGGCCCCTGCTTCGGCAAGCCGGATCGCGTAGAGAGACGCTCTAGGGGGAGACGTGTGCCGTGCGCAGGACCGCGACAGGTCGATGTTTCGGTACTTCGACACGCACCCAGAAGTCGTTGCGATGACCAAGGCGGCAAGAGCCGAGCACTTAAATGCGCTCGGTGTGCTTAACAAGACGCGCATGAGTGGACCGCCGGTCGCCTGGACCAAGGCAACCGTGACGAAGCTGTGGCACTGCTACTGCCACCATCTTGCCGCAGAGCGAGAGATGGATCGGGACGACGCGTGACCGTGCTCCATGTTGCCGCGCACGTCCAAGCGGGCTTCGTCGATCCCTTGCGTGTTCATTTCCACGGGTGTTGGCGATACTTCCGGGACGCGCTTTCCGGGGTCGATTGGGCGATCCTGTCGGCATCGACATGTAGGGTCGTGTCCGGTTCAGCGCAGACTCCTACTGACCGGTGTCTGTTCAAAGTAGCGGCGGGTCGTGAGCTTGTTACTTGCGCGGGGTTCACACGACAGAGCTCCGAATGTGGTGTGAGGAATGGCTACGCGTCCCGGGACCGATGGATGGGGCGCCCGATGCGAAGTCCTAGGAAAACCGAAAGTATGCGATGGGGATGCCTTCTGGCCCCCCAACTTTCCGGCGACATAACCTGCCTCTCGGGCTGGAGCAGCGCAACAGCCTGCGGACTCTCCGCGAATGCGAAGGAGAGTCGGGCTCAGGTCAAAGCTCCCAGGCGCGGACGCCTACCAAGCCATCGGCGGCGCGGGCGCCGGGCCGCGAAGTTTCTCTAACGCGATGGCCGCCCCGAGGAGAAGGTCTTCGGCATCTTCCCGCGCGGCGAGTTGGATGGACAGCGGATGCCCTTCTCCGGTCAGGCCGAAGGGAAGCGTAAGCGCCGGAAAACCGGTGATGTTGAACGGGGTTCGCGCCTGCCGGACATAGGTCCGCGCGGTTTCTTCCGGGTCGTCGAACCGTGCAGGGGGCTCCATGGAACTGGCGCACAGCAGCAGGTCAACATTGTCGAACAAGGCCGTCATCTCGTTGCGCAGTCGGTCCCTCAACCCGCGGGCCGCCGTCACCGCTGTCGGGTCAAGAAAGGCGCCGACCATGAGACTTTCGAGGGTGGCCCGCCCATAGGCCGACGGGGTCTCACGCAACCAGTTGCGGTGGATCGGCCATGCCTCGGCGTGAAGGATGACGCGGTTGACTGCGAAGTACGTCGTCAAAGGCGGCAGGAAGACCTCTGTCACATCGGCGCCGGACGCGCTCATGTGGGTCGCTGCCATGTCGAGCGCCGTCGCGACGTCTTCGATGGCGTCCATATCCGTCGTGTGAAAGTGCCGGACGTAACCGACGCGCAAACCTGCCAGCGGCCGCTCGGCGGCACGTCTAGAGCCGGTAAGAGCAGCGTAGGCAGAATCGGCGTCCTCAGCGGTGTGCGTCACTAGGCCGACGTGGTCAAGCGTGGGGGAAAGCGGAAACACCCCCTTCACGGGGAGCCTTTCATATCCCGGTTTGAAACCGACGACACCGCAAGCGCTCGCGGGATGCCTGACGGACCCGCCGGTATCGCTTCCTATGGCGAGCGGCAGGAAACCCGCCGCAACCGCCGTGCCCGCGCCTGACGACGAGCCCCCGGGATGATGCTCTGGGTTCCACGGATTGCGAGCGGGGGGAAAGGGCAGGTCGAAGCTGGGCAGGCCATTCGCAAATTCATGCGTTGCAAGCTTGCCCACGATCACGGCGCCTTCCTGCTTTAACATACGCACGATGTCGGCGTCGGATGAGGCGACATTGTCGACAAGAAGGTGCGATTGGCAGGTCGTCGGAAGTCCCTCGACATCGATGATGTCTTTGACGCCGTAGGGAATGCCGCACAGTGCGGGCGGCTCAGTTCCACCCGATTGGAAAGCAGCAAACCGCGCGTCCGCCGCGCGGGCTTCGACCAATGCCCGGTCGCGGGTCAGGCGCACGAAAGCATTGAGCGTCGGATCGTAGCGGTCGATCCGGTCTAGAAGATCCTGCAAGACCACGCTGGGCTTCAGTTCGCCGGATCGGAACGCAGTCGCAAGCCCGGCTATGCCCATTCGCCATGCAGGCAGGTCTTCCGCGCGGTCCATCTGTTCCGGTTGCCGGGGTGTGCCGGAACGCGGCGACCAGCTAGTCCCAGCGCCAGAGGGCGCCGTGGCGGCAAGATCGCGCACGGTTGCCGCCACCTGCGTGGCCCGGCGGGCGGCAGCCGAAACCGCGTCTGAATCCAAGTCCATCGCGCGTTGAAGCCCGGCTTTTAGCGCTGCATCGGACCAGTGCGGCATGCTGGAAAATCTGTCCCCCATGGCGGCCTTCAGGCGGTTACCCGGCGGGCCGCTTCATCGACGTCTTGCGGAACGGCCTCGGCGAACCAGTCCATCGTTTGATGTGGCTGGACGAAGACCACGTCCGGGTGCGCCGTCAGCAGGTCCAGCATCGCGTTGAACTCGCCCGCCCGGTGCGGCACGCCCATCAGGTGCGGGTGCAGTCCGAGCGACAAGACCTTGGGCGATGTCTCGGGCTCTGCGTCGAACGTTTCAAGCGTTTGGGTGAGACGGCTTAGGAAGGCGCCAGTGGGCAGGTTCCACATTGCGTAAAGAACGCTGTCGTTCAGTTCCAGATTGTAGGGAACGCTGATCAATGGCCTTGGGTCGGAGTTGATCCAGCAGGGCTGATCGTCAAGCACCCAATCCAGGAGGTATTCGATGCCGAGTTGGCTTAGATAATCCGGTGTATCGGCGCTTTCGCTCAGGCCGGGCCCAAGCCAGCCGCGAATTTTCGTACCGGCGAAATCGGAGAGTTTCTGAAGACTGTCCCGGATCACGGCGAATTCGTCCGGTTCGCTGTTCACCGACTGTTGGTACATTCCGTGACCGATGAACTCCCAGCCAAGGTCACGGACCTTCTGGGCGCAACTTTCATATACTTCGACGACGTTGGCGTTCATGCTGCACGACGCGGTCAGACCACGTTTTTCGATAGCATCGAACATTCGGGGCAGGCCGACGCGCATCCCGTATTCCGCCCACGCGAAATTGGGGACGTCCGGGATCGAAACCTTGCCATGCGGCGACGTGCTGATGCCGCGCGGCATGCCGTGGTCAAAACGCCAGTGCTCGAGGTTCATGACCAACTGCACGAGGATCGTCTTGCCCTGAAACGCGGGCAGCCGAGGAGCCTCGGTGCGCATACGGAACGGAATGCGTGGGTTGGACATGGGTTACTCCGAAAATTCGAGGGCTTGAATGCGGGATTCGTCCGCGGTGCCCGCTGCTGGAATGACGATGACCTGAGGCTCCATGTCGCTGGTCACGCCGATGAAATGGCCCTGACGGCCAATGCCTGATTGCTTGATGCCACCGAACGGCAGATCTCGGGTCGTGCCGACATGGCTGTTGACCCATGTGTACCCGGCCTCTAGCCGAGCGGCGATTTCAGCGCCGCGGGCCACGTCCTGCGTCCAGACAGACGCGCCGAGCCCGAACTCAGAGGCGTTCGCACGATGCACAGCCTCGTCCACGGTGTCGTACTTCAGGATCGGCAGGACGGGCCCGAACTGTTCCTCGTCGACGATGCGGGTGCCCTCGGCGATGTCGGCGACGATGGTGGGCTCGATGAAATATCCGGTGCGCTCGGACGCGCGACCGCCCGCGGTGATGCGCACGCCGGGTTGCCGCCGGGTGTCCTCGATCAGGTCCAGCACGCGGCGGTATTGTGCCTCGTTCTGCACCGGGCCGACGGTGACGTCGGGGTCTGTTCCGTCCCCGACGACTGCGGCCTTCGCGGCGGCGGTCATCGCGGCGACGACGTCTTCGTAGATCGAGGCCGAGGCATAAAGTCGCTTAATCCCCATGCACAGCTGGCCCGACAAGCCGAAGGCGCCGCCGAACAGGGCGGGCACGATGGACGGGATGTCCACGTCATCCAACAGGATCGCCGGGTCGTTGCCACCCAACTCCAGCGTGACCCGCTTCAGGGTTCCGGCGCTGGCGGCCATGACCTTCTTGCCGCTTTCGACCGAGCCGGTGAAGCTGATCTTGTCGATACCGGCGTGCGCCGTCATCCAAGTGCCCAGATCGTTGCCGCCTGACAGGATCGAAACAAGGCCGGGCGGAAGGTCATCGCTCGCGATTTCCTGCGCCCAAAGCTCTCCCATCCGCAGCGAGGCGAGGGGCGTGGTCGGCGCGGGCTTCAGGATGACTGCGTTCCCCGCATAAAGCGCGGACGCGATCTTTGGCGCGGCAAGGATCAGCGGCACGTTCCACGGCGTGATCGCACCGATCACGCCAAGCGGGCGATAGATCAGATCGACGCGCCCGGTGGCGTCCGAGCGGATCGTTTGGCGTGGGATCTCTATGCCGGCGATCTCGCGCATCGCACCGGCGGCGCGCATCACCTCTCCCCGCGCGGCAGTCAGCGGCTTACCCTGTTCCAGCGTGGTCAGCCACGCAAGTTCCTCGACGTGGGCGATCAGCACATCGGCCATTCGGCCCAACGTCGCTGCGCGGTCCGTGAAGGACCGGTTGGCCCAGCCCGGCTGCGCCGCGCGGGCGCCGTCGACGGCGCGATCGAGGTCGTCGCACGTGGCCAGCGGCGCCGTCGTCACGGGGGTCAGCGTTGCCGGGTTCAGGACCGGAGCCTGCCCGGTCGCGCTCACCAGCGCGCCCGCGATCCACATGCGTGGCACTGGCGGGGGAATAGAGAAGGGCGCGCCCATCAGTGCTCCTCTAGCACGCGGCCCAGACCGGCGACGCGGTCGGTGATGCCGGCGCTGCGCATGGCGTGCCACGCGCTGACGGTGTTGATCTGGATCGCAGGCTTGCCCAGCCAGCGTTCCGCCTCGGCACAGACACGCGCCCCGGCAAGGTTGGTGCCAACCTGCACCAGTGCGTCCACTTCCGGGCTGTCGATCCGCATCAGCGCGGCGCGGATTTCGGATTCCTGAACTTGAGCAATCGCCAGAGGGCTTTCGCATTTCAGACCTTCCAGCGCCACGACTTCGAATCCCGCCTCGGTCAGCCAGTTGCGCACCTCGTCGTCGCCTTTGGGCATGTGCGGGGTCAGCACGGCAATCTTCTTCGCACCGAAGGCGTTCAGTCCCGCGCGGATAGCTTCTGACCCAAGGATAACAGGCACCTTCAGCCGCTCTTCCAGCCGTGCCTGCAATTCGGCCGAACCCTTCAGCCCGCCCCAGAAGCATTCCAGCGCGACGCCCATGATCAGGCTTTGCACGCCGGCGGTCAGAACCTGATCGGCGGCAACCTCGATCCCGGCTCGCATGGCTGCGACGTGATCAAGGAAGTTGTCGGTAGAGATCTTTTTCTGGCTGATCGGAATGCGCCCGATGTGGTACGTCACGCCTTCGACGCGGACGCTGTCGGTTTCCGGCTGGACGGTCGTGTTCGTAGAGGGAACCACCACACCAACCTTTAGTCGGTGTCCAAGGGCATCGGGTTTGACGGTCATGCCGCTTTTCCTTTTTCTTCAAGACTTCTGAGACTGCCAAGCAGGGACGCATCCAGAACCCACGCGCGATGCAGCTCCGGGTCAGCGGCGGAGTCCGCAAGGTTGCGGCGTGCGGCAGCCCGCGCCTCGGGCGTCCGCGCCTCAAGGCGCTTTTTGTTGCGGATGGTCTGGGCCTGAACGAATTCCTTCGCCAACTCGCGCCGCTCGGTGTCGTAGCGGTCAAGGATGGCGTCCGCGTCGGCGGGGCTGGCGACCGCTTCGGCGATCTTGCCCGCAAGGTTGACGCCGTCATGGATGCCCGAGTTCATGCCAAGCCCGCCCAGCGGGTTGTTCACGTGCGCGCTGTCCCCGGCAAGGAACACGCGCCCCGCGCGGAACCGGCCCGCGACGCGCTGGTTCACGGTGTAGACGTTGCGGTGCAGCACGTCTTCCTCGGTCAGCCCGTGGTTCAGCGCGGCCATCTGGGCGCCGACGTGCGCGTCGGACAGGACCTCGTCGTTGCTCAGTTCCGCATCGGGACCGGCGACGGGAAAAACGCAGCGCCACAGACCCGGCGGGCCGTCGTGCGGCACCTTGAACATCGAGCACCACTGCGCCGGGTCCAGCGAGTAGTTGCGGACGACGTAACCGTGCTGGTGGAAATCGTAGCGGGTCGTCAGGACAAGGAACCGCTCATCGTAGGTGAAGCCTTCGAACGAGATCCCACTGGATTTGCGAACAAAGCTCCGTCCGCCGTCGCACCCGACAAGGTAATCGGCGGTCAATGTATCGCCGCTTGCCAGCGTCACAGATACCGAGTCGGCGTCTTGCGAAAGCCCGACGACCTCTTCACCCAGTCGGATCTTGACTTGGGGTTCGCTACGCAGCGCCTCGACGACAGTGCTGGCGATCTTGAACTGCTCGCATTGAAGGGCGAAGGGGAATTTCGTCTCACCCTCCAGCCGGCCGTAGTCGAAGGTGGCGATGACCTCGCTCGTGGCGCGGTCGCGGAATTGGTATTCCTGCGCCATCAGTCCCTGCTCCAACAGGCGCGGCGTGACGCCAAGCTCGTCGAGCATCTCCAGCGTCGGCGGCTGGACGGTTGCTGCGCGGGGGTCGGCGGGGAGGGTCGCTTCGCGTTCCAGCAGCGTGACCCGGAACCCCTTCTTGGCAAGAGCCAGTGCCGTGCTCGACCCGACCGGGCCCGATCCGACAACGATGCAATGTGTCATGTGACGTCCTTCCTTATCGCATCAGCGATGGCAGCCAGAGGGCCAACCCCGGCATGAGTATGAGCAGCAGCAACAGGACGGCGTCGGCGGCGAGATAGGGGAAGCCGGCTTTGACGATGGTCCAGAAGCGCGTTCCTTTGGGCGCGACGCCCTGCATGACGAACAGGATCAGGCCCATGGGTGGCGTGGTGCCGCTCATCTCGATGGCGAGCAGCATGATCAGTGCGAACCAGATCGGGTCGAAGCCCAGTTGGGTGATGATCGGGAAGAAGACCGGAATGGTCAGCAGCATCATCGCGATGCCATCGACGAACATGCCCAGAACCAGTAGCACCCCGAACAAAAGCGCAAGCGTGCCATAGGTGCCGAAGTCCAGCATGGTCACCGCGTCGATCAGGCCGCGCGTCGCGCCGGAGAAGGCAAGGATCTGGCTGAAGTTCTTGGACGTCAGGATGATGAAGAACACCATTACCGACACGTGCAGCGTCGAGATCAGCGACTTCTTCAGCATCTTCACGGACAGGCAGCGATAGCACGCCGCAAGCGCGAGGACCGACAGCACACCGAACGCGGCGGACTCGGTCGGCGTGGCAATGCCCAGCAGGATGAAGCCGACCACGCAAAACACGACCAGCGACATCGGAAGGACATAGACCGCGAACAGCCGCAGTTTTTCCAGCAGCGGAGCAGGTTCCACATCGTAGGCGGGTGCGGCCTCGGGCCAAGCCATCGATTGAATCTTGACCACTGCCATGTACAGCGCGCCAAGGACGAGACCGGGCAGCATGCCGGCCAGCAGCAGGGCCGCGATGTTGAGTTGCGCAATCGAACCCAGCAGCACACCCAGTGTCGAAGGCGGGATCAGCAGCGCAAGTCCGCCAGAGCCCATGATCGGGCCGATGGACATCATCGGCTTGTAGTTCCGTTTTTCCATCTCGGGCAGCAGCAGATGGCCCATCATCGCGGTGTTCGCGATGTTCGATCCGGAGAGGGCCGCGAAGATCGTGCTGGTGATGATCGCGATATAGCTTAGACGTCCCGGGGCCTTCGATAGGCTTCGGTCGACAGCGCCGATGATCTTCAGCGCAAGACCGGAGTGGAAGAACAGGGTGCCCATCAGGATAAATAGCGGCACCGTGACCAGAACGAAGCTTGCGACGGCGTCGCCAGAGTTCGCCACCAGTTGTACGACCCCGCGCCAGCCCCCCATGAAGATGTAAGCACCGGCGATGTTGATCAGCAGGAAGGCGAAAGCCACCGGGATGGACAGACCCATCAGGACCAGCACCGAGCCGATCATCATCAGGGCGGCTTCATACCATTCGAACCCCATGATCAGAGTCCTTCTTCGGTATCGGCGGGCGTGAAGAACGTCCCGGGAGAAAACAGGAAGCGCAGGAACTGGATCGCGCACAGCACGAAGCAGACCAGGATCGGGGCGTACAGCCACCAGCGGCGAAGAAAGCGCGCCCTAGTGTCGTAGTTGGTCCAGTAGCGGTCGATGACAGTGATCGTTGCAGCGATCGCGACGAGGCAGGCAAAGATGCAAAGGACCAGCACCAGACGCTCCAGCCAGACCAGAGCTGGTTCCGGCAGATGGCGGCGGATAGCCTCGATCGACACGTGGCCGCGATTGCGCAAAAGCCAAGGTGTGCCGAGGGCGGTCATATAGACCAGTCCGTACTCGGTCATCGCCAAGACCCAAGTCACGCCGTACATGTTCAGGTTCCGGGTGATGACGTCATAGACGATGGCAACCAGCGTCAGCGCGAGAATGGCGCAGGCGATTGCGGCCATTGCGTCCAGCAATTTATCGAAGGCTCGGGAGAATGCAGAGGGAGAAGCGGCAGCGGTCGTCATCCGGGGGGACTCGTTATTAAGAGAGGACGCCGGGCCGCAACTGACGCGCGGCCCGGCTGGGAAGGGCTCAGCCTTCGGCTTCGGCTGCAGCGGCGGCCTCGTTCGCGGCGTCGATCAGCGGCTTGAACCGCTCGACAACCTCGGCGCCGGCATCGGCTTCGACGGCTTCCCAGAAGGTGTTGGCGAAGGCACCCAGGATCGTCTCGGCGCCCGGGCCTTCCAGCATGATGTCCTCGACACCGGCTTCGCGCATTGCGGCCGTGTCTTCTTCTTCCAGCGACTGGGCGAGGTCGTAGGCCAGCATCTCGTGCTTCAGGACCATGTCCATCAGATAGGTGCTTTGCTCTTCGGTCAGGCCGTTGAACACCTCGGCATTCATCGCAAGGATCGTGTTGCCCTGACGCCAGGTCGGGAAGATGCGGTAGCCGATGAAGTCCTGCCAGCCGCTGTCGGCAACGCCCAGCGTGGTATAGCCCACGCCGTCGATCACGCCGCGTTCAAGCGAGGTGTAGATGTCCTGCACAGGGATATCGATGCGGGTCAGGCCCAGCGCGTCGTACATCGCCGCATAGCTCGGGCCGCCACGCACGCGCATGCCGGACATATCGACGTCGCCGTCATCGGTGATGGTGGGTGCGTCGATGGTGTAGAACTGGAAAGCATACCCGGTGCCGAACGGCGCCAGCAGCTTGACGTTCGTCTTTTCCTGCATGACCTCGTCCAGCGCGTCGATCACGCCTTCGGCACGCATCACGTCGGCCGGGGCCGAGGCGGCGTCGATCACCGCCAGTTCCGGCAGGACGCCGTGGTAATAGCCGGCCGCGCCGATGAACATGTCGACCACGCCAGAGCTGACGGCGCCGTACTGTTCGTTGCGCGGGATCACCTCGACACCGCCGCGGATGTCGATCTGCAGAACGCCCTCGCCGTTGGCATTCACGTCTTCGACGAATTCGACGAAGCTTGCTGCGAGTGCATGGCCGGGAGAAATGGTGGTCACCGCGCTAAGGGTGACTTCCTGCGCCGATGCCAGACCGGTGGACAATAGAAGAGCGGCCGGCCAAATGGCCGTTTTGCTTACAAATTTCATTTGATTGTGCTCCTTGAGCGTGGAGAGGCGGACCTTGTCGTCTGTGTGACAAGTCCAATTCAGGCATGCGGTTCGCGGTCCTGTCCAGCGTCAGGACCGATGTGGCGCGGCATAACTGCTATGCGGTTTTCTGCAATGCAGCGTCGTACTTGCGCCAGACGCCGGACGCCGATTTCTCGTGCATCAGGTCGCGCAGGATCTGGGCAACGTGGCGCGATGCGGCGGCCGACTGCCGCTGCGATGCCGTCGCGACATGAAGCACGCGGCTGAGTTGCGGGGCAACGATGCGAAGCGCGATTAAGTCTCCAGAATCAATGACTTCCAGCGCACCGCAAAGGGGAAGAACGGTATACGCGAGCCCCTGTCGCGCGGTCGCGACCATGGTGTGCAGGGACTCGATCTCGAACCGGACGTCCAGCTTTATGCCCGCGTCGCTGGCCGCATCCGCAAGCTCTGTGCGCAGGCTGTGCGCCGGACCGGGGAGAGCGAGAGGCAGCCCGTCCAGCGCGGCGAATGGAATCGTCCCATCCACAGCGGCGGCGGGCAGAAGCTCGGATGCACAAAGAAGCATCAGGTCTTCTTCCACAGTTGGCTCCGCGATGATCGAGGCGGTGCTGGTCTGTTCGTAGATGACGCCCACGTCGCAGCGTCCGCTGCTTAGCCAATCGACAACATGCCCGCTGAAGCTTTCGGTGATGCGCAGGCGCAGGCCGGGGTATTGCCTTTGCACGCGTTCCACCAGCGAGACGCCAAGTACGCGGCCGACGCTTTCCGGCATTGCGATCGACGCGGATCCAAAGAACTTGCCGCCGGCGGTCTGGACCTCGTTCTTGGTGGCTTCCAGATCGGCGATCAGCTGCCTGCCGTTTTCCAGAAGGACTTCACCTGCAGGTGTCAGGATCGCCCCACGGCCATTGCGATACAGAAGCTCGACGCCCAGTTCGTCTTCCAGCTTCTTGATTTGCCGCGACAGGGCAGGCTGCGCAATCTGCAACACAAGGGACGCGCGAGAGAAGCTTCGCGACTCGGCGACCTGAACGAAAGACTTGAGCGTCCGAAGCTCCATACCCGACTCCGTATTCCGGTTGGGTATATCTGTTAGGCACCCGACGGGAACTGCAACGCGCCCAGCTTCCGATAATGTGGCCACGAGACAAGCGCGCGTTTTTTATGCGGAAAGTCGGCGGATGACGCTGTCGCTTGGTCGAATTGACAAGAACCGCCGCCACAGGAGCAGCTTGAATGGAACTTGGTTTGAAAGGTCGCACGGTCATCGTTGCCGGGGCTACGCAGGGGATCGGCGCTGCCACAGCCCGTGAGCTTACCGCCGAAGGCGCCCGCGTCTTTGCGATGGCGCGCAGCGCTAAGGCGCTCGCCGCGCTTGGCGACGAGATCGGCTGCGACTGGCAGGCGGCAGACCTGACCGACAGCGCGTCGGTCGATGCGGCAATCGACACTGCAGTGCAACGGCTGGGCGCGCCTTCGGCGTTGGTCATCAGCGTGGGCGCGGCGCAGGGCGGTCTGTTCTGGGACCTTGAGGACAAGGTCTGGCAAGACGCGATGGACCTGAAGTTCTTTGGGATGGTGCGCCTGATGCGACGTGTCGCACCGGCAATGGCGCAGGCAAAGGACGGGCGGATCGTTGCGATCGTTGGCAACAACGGGCACCAGCCGGGTGCGCGTATGGCTCCGGGATCGGCGGCCAACGCGGCCTGCCTTGCCGCAGTGACGGCATTGGCGCAGGAACTGGCAGGCACGGGGGTCTCGGTGAACGCCCTAAACCCAGGGCCGACGCGGACGGCGCGCTGGGACAAGATGTTGGACGGCATGGCCAGCCGTTCGGGCGAGACGCGTGAGGTGATCGAAGCCCGGATGCTGGCCGACCTTCCGGCGGGACGGATTTCGGAACCCGAGGAAATCGCCAAGCTGGCGACGGTGATGTGCTCGGACCTGATGTCGATGGTCACTGGCACATCTCTGACGGCGGATGGCGGGGCCACGCGGGGCCTTGCCTGATCCGTCAGGAAAGGATGATGTTGATCGCCTTTTCCTCAGTATAGCTCAACATATCCTCGTAGGTTTCCTCGCTGCCCACGCCCGAGTTCTTCTTCCCGCCGAAGGGGACACCCGGATAGTGGGCGCCGACGCCGTTCACCCAGATCACGCCACTTTCGATACGCCGCGCGACGGTCAGGCCGGTGGTCAGGTCGCTGGTCCAGACCGCGCCGGTCAGCCCGTAGTCGAGCGCGTTCATGTGCACGATCGTCTCTTCAAGGTCGGTCCAGCGGAAGACCGACAGGATCGGGCCGAAGACCTCTTCGCGCGCCAGCGTCATGTCGGGCGTCATCCCCGAGAAGATCGTTGGTTCATACCAGTAGCCGTCCGGATCGAACCCGTCGGGCCGCTTGCCGCCGCATTCCAGCCGAGCGCCTTCTTCCAAAGCCTTCGCGACATAGGACTGTGTCTTGTCGTACTGCGGGCGGTTGTTGATCGGCCCGACCTGAGCGTCCGCGTCCATCGGCTTGCCGATTTTCATGCCTTGCACGATCGAGACGATGTCGGTCAGCACCTCGTCGTGGATGTCGTCATGAAGGAACAGGCGGCTGGTCGAGCCGCAGGATTGGCCCTGCCACGCAAAATTCATCCCCGCCACCGCCGCACGGGCGGCTTTCTTCAGGTCTGCGTCCGGGAAGACGATCATTGGGTTCTTGCCGCCCAGTTCCAGCGAGATGTTCTTGACCGCGACCTCTGCCGCGCGGCGCTGGATCATCCGCCCGGTGGTGGCCGAGCCGATGAAGCCCAGCCGCTTTACGCGGGGATGGGCGACCAACGCGTCACCCGCTTCGGCGCCAAGGCCGGTGACGATATTGACCACGCCCGCGGGAAACACATCCTTGCACATCGCACCAAGATAACAGGCCGACAGCGGGCTTTGGTCTGACGGTTTCAGGACGACGGTGTTGCCGGCGATCAAGGGCGCCGCGATCTTGGCCGCGGCGAACATCAGCGGGTGGTTGAATGGGACCAGCTTTCCGACGACGCCATAGGGCTCGCGGATGGTCATGTGGATATTGCCGGGAGTCGCCGGAATCGTGTGGCCCTTCAGCTCCAGCCCGAGCCCCGCGTAGTATTCCAGCGCCTCGGCCGATCGGCGGATATCGGTGCCCATCTCGCTGATCACGTTGCCGGTGTCCTGAACTTCGACTTCCAGCAGAGGCTGGGCATGTTCCATCAGCGCGGCGGCGAGCTTGCGAAGAAACGTTCCGCGTTCTCGCACGGACAGAGCGGCCCATGCAGGTTGTGCGCGTTCCGCAGCCTCGATCGCGCGGTTCATGTCGTCGGCGCTGGCGCGCGGCACGCTACCCAGCGGCTTGTCCGTACAGGGATCGAGGCTGTCGTAGCGGGCGCCGCTTGCGGCCTCGACCAGTTCACCGTCAATCAGCATCTGAGCCGTCTGCATCGAGAAGGAGAAAGTCGTCATCTGCCGCGGTCCTTGTTCAAGCTGGGTTGCGACCATGCATCCGCGCTTCGCGCCGCCCGTCGAGGCATAACTGATATGTTTGCCCCGCCACCGCATGGCCTTTGGTTCGCCGCAGCGCGGCATGCTAGCGCCTAGGGGACCGGACAACGTCACCGGACCGACACGCAGGGAGAATGCCAATGACCGAAACTGCCTTCGACTATGTCATCGTCGGCGCAGGATCGGCGGGGTGCGTCCTTGCCAACAGGTTGACTGCGGACCCCGATTGCCGGGTTTTGCTGATCGAGGCCGGCGGCTGGGACCGAGATCCGCTGATCCATATTCCGCTTGGCTGGGGCATGATGCACAAGCGACGGATGCACGACTGGATGTATTTCGGCGAACCCGATCCGGGACTTGGCGGACGATCGCTGGAATTTGCGCGGGGCAAGACGATCGGCGGGTCTTCCTCCATCAATGTCATGGCCTATGTCCGAGGAAACCGAGCCGACTATGACCGATGGGCCGGTCTTGGTTTGCCGGATCTGGCCTATGAGAAAGTGCTTCCCTACTTCAAACGAAGCGAGACGTGGGAAGGGGGCGAGACCGCCTTTCGCGGCGGCTCGGGGCCACTGCGCACACGCCGTACCCGTTTCCACGATCCGTTGACCGATGCGTGGGGCGAAGCGGGGCAGGCGATGGGCTTCCCGTGGGTCGAAGACTACAACGGCGCCAGCCAAAGCGGCCTGACCCGGATGCAACAGTTCATCTATCGGGGCCGGCGCCACAGCAACGCGCGGGCATATCTTTACCCGGTCCTTGGCCGGAAGAACCTGACCGTCGCCACCGGGTGCCTTGCCAGCCGGATCGTCATGCAGGGAACGCGCGCCACCGGCATCGCCTATCGGCAGGGCGACAGCGAGCATGTGGCTTTGGCAGACCGCGAGGTTATCCTCTCGGGCGGTGTCATCAACTCGCCCCAACTTCTTATGCTCTCGGGCATTGGCGACCCGGCGCATCTGGCCGAGGCCGGTGTCCGGCCGGTCGTGGATCTTCCGGGCGTGGGGCAGAATCTGTCGGACCACGTTTCGGTCGGGATCGAGTTTACGCGGAAAGAGCCGGGGCCTTTCCACCACCTGATGCGCGCCGACCGCATTTCGCGGGCGATGGCGCAGGCGTACCTGACAGGAACCGGCCCCGCAACGGAACTTCCCACCGGCGTCACCGGGTTCTTGCCGCTGGATGGAGGGGACGGCGTTCCCGAGGTGCAGCTTCTTTTCCGGGCCTCGGCGGCCAAGCCGTATATGCGCGCCGGACTGCTGCGGAAACCCTATGCCGACGGATTTTCGGCGCGGGCCGTCCTTCTGCGCCCCGAAAGCCGTGGGCATATCAAGCTTAAGTCGAACGACCCGTCGACCCCGGTCGCTATCCATCAGAACCTGCTGTCGCGGGACGCGGACATGCGCGATGTCATCCGTGGCGCGAACCTGATGCGCGAGATCTCGCGGCAGCCATCGATGGAACAGTATCTGCAAGCCGAAACCGCGCCGGGGCCGGGGCACGAGGTGACAGAAGACTACGTCCGCCGGAACGCGGCGACTGCACACCACCCGGTCGGCACATGCAAGGCGGGCGCGGCCACAGACGATACGGCTGTCGTCGATCCGGCGTTCCGGGTTCGCGGCACAGAGGGGCTGCGCGTCGTGGATGCCTCGGTTTTCCCCGACCTTGTCGGTGGCAACATCAATGCGGCCGTCACGATGATCGCCGAATTCGCCTCGGACTTGGTCATCGCGGCATCGGCGTCGATGCGGAACGAGGTGGCATGAGGTCCGAAACCGCCACGCCTGAGGCTGTCCGACGCGCCGGGGTGCGGGGCGCAAACCAGCTGAATCGAAAGCGACAGGACGCCGAACAACGCGCGTTGGTCGGCCAGAAGATTGGCGAAAGCGCGTGACTGAACAGAGCGACGTTGGTCGCAATCTCGTAACTGCGATAGCCGATCCGTTGCCCGGCGTGCTTTTGAGACCTCCAAACGCGCTGGCGCTAAGGGCGGCTTACTCCTCCAAGCGGCGACACCCACGAACCATCCCGGCGGACCTAGAATGATCAGACTAATTCTCATCCTGTGCTTCGGCGGCGTTCTGGGCGCCGGCGCAAACGTGCTGGGGCTACCCTTGCCATGGCTGGTCAGCCCGCTGGTCGGCACGGCCATTCTTTCGCTGTCGGGAGTCCGGGTGAAAACGCCTCCGCAACTGCGCAAGATCGGTCAATTGGTCGCTGCCGTCGCCATCGGGACCACGTTCACGCCAGAGGTGGTGGAAGGTTTGGCGTCCTACGTGGGGATTATCTTCGTCTGCGCCGCCGCCTCGATCGCAGCAGGTATTCTTTCGGCGTCGATTGTCGCTCGGTCGGGGGTCGGGTTCGATACCGCCTACTTCGCCTCGATGCCGGGTGGGGTAGCCGAAATGTCGATCATGGCCGAACGGTACGGCGGTGATACAGCGCTGGTCGCCGTGGCGCAGTCGATGCGGATCATTCTGGTGGTGCTAACGTTGCCGGTTTTGCTGGTCTTGCTGTCTGGCGACGCAGGTGCCCGGACGCCCTTGCCTCAGACGATGCCGCTTTCGTGGCTCGGGCTTTTCGGAATGCTGGTGGGTGCCGTTCTGCTGGGCTGGCTGCTGGATCGATTGAAGGTCATGAATGCGTATTTCCTTGCGGGGCTTGCCATGGGTGGCTTTGCCATCCTTGGCCCGGTCCGTATTTCGAGCGTCCCGAGCGAGTTCGTGAATGTCGCACAGGTCATGATCGGTGTCGCGCTTGGCAGCCGCGTCGAACCCAAGATCCTGTTGCAGATGCGCAAATTCCTGCCCGCGACCGTCGGCGGCACGGTCTTCCTGATCCTTTTCAACGTGGTGCTTTCGTGGGGCGTAGCCGTGGCGACAGGGCTGGACTTCCAGACCCTCGCTCTTGCGACGTCGCCAGGCGGGGTGGCCGAGATGAGCATCACCGCCACCGCCCTGCATCTTTTGGCGCCGATGGTAACGGCATTTCATCTGGTGCGCATTCTGATCATCGTACTGATGAGTGCGCCACTATACCGTGCCTGCCGCAAGCTAGTCCGCTGAGCACTTCCCGAGGCCGCAATATGGGGGCGAACAGTCGAAGGCGCGTTCAACGCGGCGCAGAGACGGAAGACATCCTGCATTCGCTTGAACTTGTGCTGCGCGACATGCGCGAGCCGATCGAGAATGACGCGTCCGAAGAATGTTTCGCGGCTAACGTGCAGTTTGACGCGATCATGGTGTCGACGTGCCCGAACCGCAAATTGCGAGAGCGTGACGCCAATACGGCGCGCCACGCGTTCCGCAATCACATCCTTCGGGCCCGTCAGCGGATTGCTGAAAGCTAACGAAAGCTTGCCGGCAGTGTGCTGCGCAGGGGCGTCTCTTGGGCGTATGGTGTCTGACATCAGCGCCTACCGGACAGATTTAGGGGTTTGAGCAACGGAGGGGTTCTTGTTCGTCGAAGCCACTATGGAGCGAAGATGAACAAGAAACCCGAAACATCGAAGTATGCCGCTGACAAGCTGGTCAGGGGCATCAAGCGAAAGACGCGCGAACATTATTCGGCCGAAGAGAAGATCAGGATTGTCTTGGCCGGTCTGCGCGGCGAGGAGGGCGGGCGCTGGCTGCCGGGGCAGGTGGTGCTGGCCGATCTCGGCTTCAGGGTTCAGGCCGGCAACTTCCGTCCAGCAACCATGATTATGTTATCAAAGAAACTGGATCGCCCCGGCGACCTTGCCGAACAGCGCGCCCTTCGCGGTGGCGAACTCGTCCACAACGGAATAGTGGTTCCGGCCAGGTGCGGAATGCTCGGCAGCGTTGATCTCCTGTTCAGCACAGAAGTCCATCAGCGCGCGGTGCTGCCACTGGAAACCGGAAATCTCGTCACCGCCGACGATGGCCAGAAGATGCGACGGCGCGCGCTCGAACCTCTCCAGCGGTGACCATTCCAGAGCAGTTTCAGCGTCCAGCCCGATCTTGGCGTTGTAGATCGTGCCCATCACGGGCCGTAGGTCGTACAGCCCGCTGATCGGGAAGCAGCCCTTCACAAGATCCGGCTGACCGGCGTCGGCGGTCCAGTCACGGAACCCGAGGCTCAGCGCCAGGTGCCCGCCGGCGGAATGCCCGGCGACAGAGATCCGCGCCGGGTCGCCGCCGTGATCGGCGATGTTCGCATGGACCCACAGCAGCGCACGGCGGGCAGCCCGCACGATTTCCGGCATCCGCGCGTCGGGCGTCAGCGGGTAGGAAATCGCCACCACGGTTATCCCGGCCTGCACGTAGGGCGCGGCGACGAAGCTGAGCGACGATTTGTCGAGGAACTGGAACCAGCCGCCGTGGATGAACACAAGCACCGGCGCGTTCGGCACGGGGCTGGGAAAGATGTCCAGCCGTTCGCGCGGGCCGGGGCCATAGGCAAGATCCACCGCCGCGGCCATGTGCTTGCGCACGAAGGTCGCGTTGTCGAGCCACGCCTGCGAATAACGATAGTGGTCCGGCACGGCGAGCTGGTTGTTGTACGCCATTTCCATCGCGGCGGGGTCCAAGGGTTCGAGGGGCATGATCGTCTCCTGCGGTCTAGGACCGGCTTTTGGCGCGTTGCGCGATAACGCGCTCGACATGGATGCAAATCGCCTGCCCGATGCCTTCGAGATGGTCGCGCAGGGTCGCGACCGCGCCCTCGGTGTCACCCGCGCGGCACGCGGCCAGGATAGCGCGGTGTTCGGCATTGGTGTCGCGTTCGCGGTCGACGGCGCCCATGTGCAGCTGGACGTACCGCTGCGCATGGGTGTGCAGGCCCTGCAGCATCTGCAGCGACAGCTCGCGTTCCGACGGCGAATACAGCGTGGAATGGATCATCCAGTTGATCTGCCCCAGTTCAGCCGTGGGGGCGGTGTCGAACAGGTCGATCAGCCGCGCGGCCTCGTCCAGTGCGGCGGGGGTCATGACCGGCACGGCGGCGGCGATCAGGTCGGTTTCCAGCACGACGCGAAGCTGAAAGATCTCGCGGATCCGCTCGGCCCGCAGGTCGGTGACGAAGGCGCCGCGCCCCGGATGGGTAACGACAAAGCCTTCGCCCTCCAGTCGGGCCAGCGCCTCGCGCAATGGGATCTTGGAAATGCCGAACCGCTGGGCCAGCGGATCCTGCCGCAGCGCCATGTTCGGGGGAAGCTCACCGCTGACGATGGCATCCCGCAGAAGCCCGATGATCGTGTCCACCTTGGACTGCGGTCGCTGGTCCTCCCAGCGGGCGGCAAGGTCGGCAAAAGGATCGGGCGTGGACGTCATGTCAGCCTTTGTAGCCTTCTTCGATCTTGTCGCGAAGATCGGAAACCATCCGCACGAATTCGGGGTCCGTTTCGACATGGGCGTCGCGTGGGCGGGCGAAGGGCACGGTCACGTCATAGCAGATGGCCGAGGGCCGGCGGCTCATGACAAGGATGCGGTCCGACAGGAACACCGCCTCGCGGATCGAATGGGTGACGAACACGGCGGTCTTGTGGAACCTGTCCCAGATCGAGGCCAGCGCCACGTTCATCTCGTCGCGCGAAATGGCGTCGAGCGCGCTGAACGGTTCGTCCATCAGCAGGATGTCCGGATCGGTAATCAGCGCCCGGCAGATCGCCACGCGCTGGCGCATCCCGCCCGACAGCTGATCGGGCCGCTTGTCGCGGAACTCCCACAGGCCGACCATTTCCAGCAGTTCCCGCGCGCGGTCATGATAGGCGGATGTCTTGCCCTTCCGCAGTCGCACCGGGAACAGCACGTTGTTCAGCACGGAAAACCACGGCAGCAGCGTCGCGTCCTGAAACACATAGCCCATGTCGTCGCGCGGCTCGCGCACGGGGTCGCCGCCGATGGCGATCTGACCGGTGGTGGGGGTTTCCAGCCCGCCGATCATCGATAGCAGCGTGGATTTCCCGCAGCCCGACGGCCCGAGGATCGACACGAACTGGCCGGACGGAATGGTGAACGCGGCATGCTCGACGGCGTGCACCTCGGACCCGTTGGTCCGGTAGATCTTGCTGATGCCATTCAGCGTCAGGAAATCGGCGACGGCGGTGGTTGCGGCGGTTGCGGTCATGCCGCACCCCCTGCCCCGGCGGCACCAAGGGCTGCGACGACCTCGTCGGTGCTGGTGACCCAGCCCAGGAACTTCTCGATGTTATAGCACGTCGCGTAGAAGATCGTTTCGTCACCGGCCTGAAGCGTCGCGTCGGCGATCATCATGCAGAAGAATTCCTTGTGGAACCCGTCGCGAATGGTCGATTCCACGCAGACGTTGGTGTTCACGCCGGCCACCAGCAGGTGGGTGATGCCCCGCCCCCGCAGGATCGCTTCCAGCTGGGTCGAACAGAACGCGCTGTAGCGGGACTTGTGGATCACGATCTCGCCCGGCGCAGGTTTGATCGCGTCCACGAATTCATAATCCCAGCTGCCCTTGGTGATCAGCTTGCCGCGATAGTCGGGGTTCGCGCGCATGAACTTCAGCGGGTTCGACTTGTGATACACGGGCGAGCTTTCGGGCCCCGCCTGTGTCAGTTCGGGGTCGAAACCGTTCTGCATGTAGATGACCAGCATCCCCGCGGCGCGCGCAGCCTCGATCGTGCGCACGACCTGGTCGATCACGGGGCCCGAGCCGTCGACGCCGAAGCCGACAAGATCAAGATAGCCACCTTCCGACAGATAGGCGTGCTGCATGTCGATCACGATCAGCGCGGTCTTCGACAGGTCGCAGGTCAGCGGTTCGGGGCGGGCGGGAACGGGAACGATACCGGGCATGGTCACTCCTCAGGCGCCGAAACGGCGGCGCAGGTAGATTTCGGCAAGGGCGATGGCGCCGTAGAACACCAGCCCGAAGACGCACAGCACGGTGATCGATGCAAAGATCAGTTCTGTCTCGGCCTGCGCCGAGGCGAACAGCACCAGATAGCCAAGCCCCGCCTGGCTGGTGATGAACTCGCCCACGATCACCCCGATGATCGAAAACGTCGTGGCGATCTTCATGCCGCTGAAGACATAAGGCAGCGCGAAGGGCAGCCGCACGTCGCGGAACACCTGCCATTCGCTGGCTTTCAGCGCGCGGCACAACTTGATCAGTGACTTGTCGACGTTGTCGAGCCCGGCGAGCGTGGCGATCACCACGGGGAAGAAGCTGATGAACACCGCGAACGACAGCCGCGATTCCGCGCCGATGCCAAGCCAGACGATGAACAGCGGCGCCAGCGCGATCTTGGGGATCAGCTGAAAGAACACGACGTTGGGATACAGCGCCTCGCGCAGCAACCGTGACGAACTCAGCAGCCCGGCCAACGCGATGCCGACCACGGTGGATATGGCAAAGGCGATCAGGCTTTCCGTCATCGTCGGAATGGCGTGCCGCAGGATCAGCGGCAGGAACAGCTGTTCCAGCTTCACCCAAATGCCCGAGGGCGTGGGCAGCAGCACCGGCGGTATGTCCATCACCCGCACGACGATTTCCCACAGCAGCAACGCCAGCGCCGCGGTGCCCGTCGGCAGAAGGATCTGGCGCAGCGTCGCCATCCGCGCCGCCCGGCGGTCGCGTGCGATCTGGGGGTCGGCGGCCTGTTCGGGGGGCGCTATGGGCTTTGCGGCGGGGGTCATCGACATGGGGGCTTTCCTGAACTTCTAGGGCAGGGCCACGTGTGCGCCCCTGCCCCTTCTTTCCGCGGGCCGGCAGCGCCATGCGCCGCGCGGCCCGGATCGGTCTTAGCCAAAGTACTGCGCGTATTCCGCGTTGGCCGAGCGCACCGCGTCCCATTCCTCTGCGGACAGGGTCACGTTGCCGACGAACTCGTTGGTGATCAGCTGTTCCAGCGGCGGCACGACCGGGTTCTCGATGGTGCCCAGGTCCAGAACGCCCTGCATCATGCCCGGGATCTTTTCGAGATCAGAGTAGCCAAGCGCGTTTTCGATCGCCTCGGGACGGATCGCGACCAATTGCGCGATGCCTTGCGAGATCTTGGCGCTTGGCAGGCCGTTGGCGGTCAGGCCGACCTCGGGGACGATGCGGGCGAATTCGTTGATCGATTCCTCGGGGTTCTTCAGCGTATAGGCGAAGGACTGCAGCGTCGCGTCCACGACCTTTTGGCACAGGTCCGGGTTCGCCTCGTAGGTCTCGCGACGGGTGCAGATTTGTGCGGCGTATTGCTCGACGCCATATTCGCTCCACAGCATGAAACGCAGGTCCGCACCGGCGGCAACGATGTTCGGGATCGAGCTGGAGCCGATGGCGGTGATCGCGTCCACCTGCCCGTCGAGCAGTGCGCGTTCGATGACCTTGCTGTCCACCTGCACGATGTCGACCTTGTCGGTGTCGATCCCTGCAGCGGCGGCGAAGGCCGGGAAGAACGGCGCCTCGGCCGAGGTCGGGACCATGCCCAGCGTCTTGCCTTCAAGATCCTTCGGCGTGGCGATCGGGCTGTCGGCCAGCGTCGCGATCCCCATCGTCGCGTCATAATTCACGGTGCCCAGCACCATCAGGTCAAGCCCGCGCGCCTGCGCCAGCATGTTGCCGCTGGCAAAAACCACGCCGAAATCGAACTGGTCGTTCGCAACCGCCTGTGCCGCCGCGACAGAGCCGAAACCACGCGATACTTCGACGTCGATGCCGTTGTCGGCATAGATCCCCATCTCTTTGCCCAGCATCGGCCAGTAGTTCGAGCCGTTGGCGACCCACGGC
The DNA here is from genome assembly GCF_029168315.1 of Psychromarinibacter halotolerans. Lineage (NCBI taxonomy): Bacteria > Pseudomonadati > Pseudomonadota > Alphaproteobacteria > Rhodobacterales > Paracoccaceae > Psychromarinibacter > Psychromarinibacter halotolerans. The sequence goes on along the minus strand of NZ_JARGYD010000003.1, from coordinate 216,927 downwards.
AGCGTCAGTGCGACGCGGGTGGTCTCCTGCGCCCACAGCGGGCGGGTCTGCAAAGACAGCATCGGCGCCGCCAGCGCGCTACTGCCCAGGATCAGTGCCTGACGGCGCGATAGCTTGGAAGAAGTGGATTTGGTCATGTGTTTTACCCTGTTGTGTGTCCGCACGCTTGGTTCACGTCTGTTTCCTCTCCTCCCGAACGACCCATGCCGTGCCGTGTCCGGCCCGTGCAAAATCGTATACCGTATACGCGTTGAGGGAGCGGGCCGCAGGTTGTCCAGTGCGAAGGCCACGAAAATTGGACGGGACGCGCCCGCATCTGTGGGCAAGTCCAGCAATTCAGCAGTGGGTTGGCGCGGCTGCCCGGAATTTAAGCCGGTTCAGTCAGACGATGGATTCGGGGCTCCAGCCATCGGCTGTCCGCGTCAGGATCGGCGTGCGGAAGGCGCCCACGACGGGCCGGTCCACCGCATCTTCCCAGCGGGTGCCTTGCAGCATGGCCGCCCCAATCGCCACCGGGTCGACTTCGGCAAGGCGCAGCAGCTTCAGCACAGTGCCCATCGAGGCGCCCGACGACAGAACATCGTCCACGACCAGAACCCTCTTGTCCTGCAGCAGCGGCAGCATGTGCGGATCCATGTAAAGCCGCTTGCCGCCGCCCGGCGTGGTGATCGACGACAGCGGTAGCGATAGCGCCTCGTCGTACCAGAACTTGCGTGAATACCCCAACGGCACCAGCCGCGCATGCCCCAACCGCCGCGCGACGGCCTCGGCCAGCGGCAGGCCAAGGGTTGGCACGGCAATGACGACTTCGGGCGCATGGGGCGCGACGGCCTCGGCCAGCCGGTCGGCCAGCAGGTCGAGCACCGCGAACGACGCCTGATTCAAAATCAGCGAGACGACCGCCCGATCACCTTCGGGCAGGACACGGATCGGCAGCAGGATCTGAGTGTCACCGAAAGAAACGGCAAAGGTCTCTTGGTCCGGCTGCACTCCGGGTTGAAGATCCTCGTGCAGCGCCTGCCAGACGTCGAGTCGCATCCATCACTCTCCTTGGTTGTCCCGGAATTCACCCCCGGGACCGGGGTCGGGCGAATCGTGTTCTCGCAATAAGCCGGGGGCGTTGTAAATGCAGCTTGGCCAACAGGCGCGTTAGCCGTAGGTACTTTGCCTCAGTCTGCACGGCGCCCATGTCGTGGGGCTTCGTCGGCCGAAGAGGGCACTTTCGTCGTCAAAAGCGACGATTTTGGAGTTTCTGAACAATTCGGCCGGCAAGCCATTGAAAAGGAACGAGCGGATTTTTTGTTCATAGTACGAAAAAGGTTTTATTGCACAACGCTTTGGGCGCTCCTCCCAAGCGCGTCACTTTCCAAAACCTCTGAAACACCGCGAAAGCCCGCAGGCCTGTTTCGCTTCTTAAGCGGTGCCTTTAGCAACTTCGGTGCTTGGTTCGGACCCATCCGCCTCTGGTGTTCGCCCGACCGGTCGGTGTCGGTTTCTATCTGCCGGAGGTCCGCGTGACCCGGCAGGCGGCAAGTATCGCCAAGCATCTCAAGCTTGGTCAGTGGGGAAAGCTGACCTGTCCTTCCGCCGTCCTTGTCGATCCGCTGTCGTCTTAAATACGCAGGCGCATGTCCTGGTCCTTGCCGTTGTTGCGGGGCCAGGCGCCGACAAGGCGGTCCCGGCCTCCTTGGCCCGTAGCAGCCCGGCCACGACACTTGCGCGACAGGTTGATGTCGGTGCCTACTGTGCGTGATCCAAATCCAGCCAGGAGCAAGATGCCTGTTTCACTCGACAACCCGTGGCGCGGGGTGGGGCTTGACCCGGATGGGCTGATGCCCGTTGCCGATGCGTCAGGTGTCGCCGCTTTGCTCCGACTGTGTCCCGCAAATGAAGAGACGCCGCTGCGCGATGCACCGGGACTTGCGCGCCTTTCCGGAGTCGCGGCTGTCTGGGTGAAGGATGAACGCCAACGCATGGGGCTGGGCAGCTTCAAGGCGCTGGGTGCCACTCATGCGATCGCGCGTCTGGCGGCGGCGCGCGCGGGCCACGATCCACACGCCCTTCGACACGCCCTTGCCGGCCAGACCTTCGTCGCGGCCAGTGCCGGAAATCATGGGCTGTCGGTGGCGGCGGGCGCGCGGCTGTTTGGCGCGGCGGCGGTGATCTTCCTGTCCGAAGCCGTCCCTGACGCTTTTGCCAAACGGCTGGAATCCCACGGCGCACAGGTGGTCCGGGCTGGCGCGGACTATGAGGCGAGCATGACCGCCGCCGCCGAGGCCGCAGAGACCAACGGGTGGACGCTGCTGTCGGACAGTTCGTGGCCCGGGTACACCGAGCTGCCCCTGCGCGTCATGGAAGGCTACACGCAACTTGCCGCCGAGGCGGTCGCGCAGATGGATGCGCCGCCGACCCATGTGCTGTTGCAGGCCGGGGTCGGAGGATTGGCTGCCGCAGTCGCGGCTCATGTCCGGCTGGCATGGGGTGACGCTGTCACGATCGTGGTCGTGGAACCCGACGCGGCGCCCGCGTTGATCGACAGCATTCGCGCCGGACAACTCGTCACGTCAGAGGGGCCGGTTTCAAGCATGGGGCGGCTGGACTGCAAGACGCCGTCGATGATCGCGCTGGCCGGGCTTTCGCGGGACGCCGACCGTTTTGTCACCATCACCGAAGCCGAGGCGCGCTTTGGCACCGACACGCTGGCAGACCACGGCTTTGACACCACACCGTCCGGGGCCGCGGGTTTTGCCGCCTTGCTGGCGGGGCTTAACCTTGGGCCGGATGCCCGGGTGCTGGGGATCGTCAGCGAAGGCCCGGAGGATGGCTGAGCCGTCGCTTGTCTTTCCGGCGCAAGAGTTCCGCGGCCGCGTCGCGCGGTTACAGGGGGAAATGAAGACGCGCGGGTTGGACGCGCTGTTCCTGACGACGGCGGCGGACATCTTCTATGTCACGGGATTCCTCACGCGGTTCTGGGAAAGCCCGGCGCGTCCGTGGTTCCTGATCGTCCCGGCGGTGGGCAGCCCGGTCGTAGTGATCCCCAGTATCGGCGCCGCGTTAATGGGCCGGACGTGGATCGAAGAGATCCGGACTTGGGACGCGCCCCATCCCGAAGACGACGGTGTCAGTCTGCTGGTCGATACGATTTGCAGTCTGCTGCCGGAAACCGCGCGGATCGGGGTGCCGATGGGGCTGGAGACGCACGTGCGGATGCCCGCCGCCGACTATCAGCGGGTCGCGCAAGGCATCGCGCCGCGCGCCTTGGTCGATGGCACGGACGCTGTGCAGCGTGTCCGCGAGGTGAAAAGCGAAGCCGAGGTCGAGGCGATCCGCACTACCTGCGCAATTGCGGGACGTGCCTTTGCGCGGGTCGCAGAATTTGCATTTGCCGGTCAGCCGCTGGATCAGGTGTTCCGCGACTTTCAGACCGCGCTGCTGCAGGAGGGCGCGGACTGGGTCAGCTATGTTGCGGGCGGGGCAGGGCCCAGCGGTTACGCCGACGTGATCTCTCCTGCCGCAGCTGTCCCGTTGCAACGCGGTGACGTGCTGATGCTGGATACCGGTGCCGTCAGGAACGGATATTTCTGCGACTTCGACCGGAATTTTTCCATCGGCCCGCCGTCGGACACCGTGCGCAAGGCCCACGACGCGCTGTGGCAGGCGACCGAGGATACCCTTTCGACGCTGCGCCCCGGGATGCTGGCGCGTGACGCGCATCGCCTGCTGTCGGAAGCCTTGCACACGCACGGGGCGCGGCCCGCCGGGGGGCGGCTGGGGCACGGGCTGGGCATCACGCTGACTGAATGGCCGTCGTTCACACCGCTGGACACCACGCCGCTGCGCGAGGGCATGGTGTTGACGCTGGAGCCGGGCGCGGTGGTCGACGGCGACCGAATTCTTGTCCACGAGGAAAACATCGTCCTGCGGGCTGATGGCGTGGAACTTCTGTCCCCCCGCGCGCCGTCCGCACTGCCAGAGCTTTCCTGATGTCGTCCTTCCCGTATCACCTGCTTGAAAGCACGCTTCCCGCGATGGGGCTGATCGTGCTGCGGGTGGACGAGACGGTCGAAACGGACATCAGACGAGACGTGACGCCGGATCTTGCCCGGCTGCATGTCACCCGCGTCCCGTCCGGAGACGAACTGACCCCCGAAAGCATCGCTGGGATGGAACGCGAGCTGGTCGCCGCCGCGAGCCTTCTGCCACCGGCCTGTACGTTCGACGTTGTCGGATATGCCTGCACGTCCGGAGCGGCGCAGATCGGTCCGGACAGGGTTTGGACGCTGGTTGCGTCCGGTGCGAAGGCGCTGCAGGTGACCGATCCTTTGTCGGCCGCGCTTGCGGCGTTCGAACAGCTGGATATCGGGCGGGTCGGCATAGTTTCGCCCTACGTGTCCTCTGTCGCAGAGCCCATTCGGCGCGCCTTTGTGACCCACGGCGTTGCCGTGCCCGACATGCTGTCCTTCGGCGAAATGATCGAGGCCCGCGTTGCGCGCATCGATCCGCGTTCGATTGCAGAGGCCGCGCGCGCTTTGGCCGGTCGCTGCGCGCTGGACGCCGTATTCCTGTCGTGCACGAACCTGCGGACGTACGACATCCTGCCAGAGCTTGCGGACGATCTTCAGATGCCTGTCCTCAGCTCGAACCAAGTCCTTTCTTGGCACATGGCGGCTTTGGCGGGGCTATCTCCAGATCCGATTGGGCTGCGGCGCTGAATGTTCCCGGCCATCGCGCAGGTACAGCAGCCACCCGCGTCCCCTATGGATAGCTTTCCCGCTTTAGCGGCGGGTGGAACACAAGGTCTTCGCCGCGGTGCATCGCGATGTTGATGCGGAACGACGCCGCGATGCGTTCGGAACGGTCGATGAACAGTTGCGCCGTCACCGGGGGGCAGACGGTGCTGACCGTATGGCGGAACAGGGCCAGCCAGCGCATGAAGTGCGTGTCGTTCAGTTCCCTGATGGCAAGATGCTTCGGCATCGGCCGCCCCTCGTACCGGCGGGTGCCGAGAAGAGAGGCGGTCCAGAACGTTTCGATCTGATCAAGATGCGCGGCCCAATGGTCGTCGGGGACGCGATCGGGGAAGATCGGGCCGATCACATCGTCCTCTCGCGCCAGCGCATAGAATTGGTGGACGACCGTTCGGATCATCGCTTCGTCCAAACCTTCGGCGATGGCGTCCGCCGCCTTGGGGGACGTCGTTTCACGGGGATGCGCCGACATTATCCGGCCTCCGAAATGCGATAGGTGCAGCGGCGCCCGCCAGCGATGATGTGTTCCTCGCGCTCGACGCGGGCGCCCGGACCCAGCACGTTTTCGAACACGGCTTTCTCGGCGCGGCAGAAGCCTTGGCACAGGCTTGCGGCGGCGCAGATCGGGCAGTGGTTCTCGATCAGGAAGACAGAGCCGTCATCGGCCTCTTCGGCGGATGCCATGTAACCGTCTTCGGACCGAAGCTGGGCCAGCTTTTCGACCCGGTCCTTCAGGCTGGTGCAGTCCGACATGGCCGCCTGATACAGCGCCTGCGTGGCGCTTTCGCGGGCGCCGATGACCCGATCAAGCGCCTCGGGGCCCAGCAGGTCCCGCACGCTTTTCAGGATGTCGACGGTCAGCGCCGCGTGCGTGTCGGGAAAGCGGGCCTGCCCCTTTTCCGTCAGGTGCCAATACACCGACGGACGCCCGCGCCCGGCTGACCGCTTTTCTTCGCCGACAAGCCCGTCTTCGGACAGCCGGACAAGCTGCTGGCGCGCGGCCTCGCCGGTGATGCCCAGCTTTCCGCCCACCTGGGCCGACGTCTGCGCGCCGTGCATCTTCAGCGACAACAGCATGCGGTCAGAGGGCGCACGCGGCGACCAGCCATAATTTTCCAAGTCAGAGCTTGACATATTGCTCGGTTTATTTTTCAAAGCCATGGCTTGTTTAATTATCCGATCGCCTTGCGTTACGCAAGCGTCGGCTTCGAAGAGAAAGAGGAAAATCATGGCCTTCGAACTTCCCGCCCTGAACTATGACCACAGCGCGCTGGCCGCCCGCGGCATGAGCCAAGAGACGCTGGAACTGCACCACGACAAACACCACCAGACCTACGTGACCGCGCTGAACGGCTTCGTCGACGCCAACGCCGACCTTGCCGGCAAGTCGCTGGAAGAGATCATCGCCCTGACCTATGGCGACGACTCGCGTGCGCCGATCTTCAACAACGCGGGCCAGCACTGGAACCACATCCACTTCTGGAACGCGCTGTCGCCCACCGGCGGCAACATCCCCGGCACGCTGGAATCGAAAATCGTCGAAGATTTCGGCTCGGTCGGTCAGTTCAAGGATGCGTTCAAGGCGGCGGCCACCGGCCAGTTCGGGTCGGGCTGGGCTTGGCTGATCCAAGGCGCCGACGGCAAGCTGGCCGTGACCAAGACGCCGAACGGTGTAAACCCGCTGGCCACCGGCGAGGGCACGGCGCTGCTGGGGCTGGATGTGTGGGAGCACAGCTACTACGTCGATTTCCGCAACCGGCGCCCCGACTACGTGACCAACTTCCTCGACAAGCTGGCGAATTACGAGTTCGCCGAGTCGAACCTGGCCTGAGCCATATTAAACGGAAATGTCCGCCGCGGCCTTGGGCTGCGGCGGACATTTGTTTCGACCTACGGGCTCGGCCCGTTACGGCGCGGCGCGGGTTGGTTCCCATCCCGCGCGGGCCATGCTTCTGGCAACGAAGCCCGAAGGCGCCTTAACCGAAGTTGTGCTTCGACAGCGGCAGGCTGCGCACCCGCTGCCCGGTCAGCACCGCGACGGCGTTGACGATGGCAGGGCCCACGGCGGGCAGGCCGGGTTCGCCAACGCCACCCATGGCGGCACCGCTTTCAACGATATCGACGTGAACCTCGGGCATCTGGTCGGGCCGCAGGATCGGATACATGTCGAAGTTCCGCGCAGTGGGCTCGCCGTCTTCGTAGACCAGCTCTTCCACCAGCGTTTGCGACACGCCCAGCGCAACGGCGGACTGTACCTGTGCCTCGACCACCGCCGGGTTCACGATCTGGCCGGGGTCCAGTGCGACCCAGACCTGATGCACGCGCACTTCGCCGCCGTCGATCGAGACTTCGGCGATGGCCGCGGCCTCGGACCCGAAGGGCGACGCCATCGCCACGCCCCGCGCGCGGGTGGTGCCGTCGACCTCGTACGTGCCGGGTTGCCAGCCGCCCGACAACGCGCCGACGCGGGTCAGCAGGGTGTGCAGGCGGTCGTTGCCGGACAGCATTGACAGGCGCATCTCATAGGGGTCCAGACCCCCGGCGGCCGCGAGCTCGTCAAGGAAGCCTTCGTACATGAAATCATGCATCGAATGGCCGACGGCCCGCCAATAGCCGATCACCGCCGGGTTGGGCAGCGGCACCTGCTGGACCAGCGTGTTCTCGATCGCATAGCTCTTGCCCGAGATCCCTTCGCTGGCCGAGGCATCGTTGCCCGGAGGCGCGCCGTACCAGCGTTGCGTCGGGCCTTCGCCGATCACCGTGGCCTCCAGCGCGACAGGGCCTTCGGGGCCCATCGCGGCGCGGAAACGGGCAACGCCCAGCGGACGCGGAGCATCGCGAAGGAAGTCTTCCTCGCGGGTCCAGATCAATTTCACCGGCCGGCCCGTGGCCTGTGCCAGCGCGATGGCCTGCGGGAAGGGGTTCGCGGTGCGGTACAGGAAGTGACGCCCGAAGAACCCGCCCAGCGACTGGCTGTGGATGCGCACCTGAGCCGGCTCGAGCCCGGCGGCTTCCGCCGCAGCGGCCTGAAACTGGCCGGGCGACTGGTTCGGCATCCACAATTCAAGCGAACCATCGTCGTTGAACCGCGCGATGGTCGAGGGCGGCTCAAGCTGGCCGTGCACCACGAAGGGCGCGTCGTAGACGGCTTCGACCACGGTCCCAGCCTCGGCCAGCGCGGCGGCGGCGTCGCCTGTCGCCTCGATCTCGACCGCGTCGCCCGCGGCGTCTGCCAGCGTATCGCGGAATGCGGACGACGAGAAATCGGCCGGCATCGGCCATTCGGCGGTGCCTTCGGTCCATTCTACCTCGGCGGCTTCGACGGCGCGGCGGGCCTGCCAGAACTTGTCGGCCACCACGGCGACGGCCCCGTCCAGCAGGTGCACCGAATGCACCCCGCGCATCGCTTCGATGTCGGACTGGTTGGTGACAGAGGCCGGCGTCAGGCCAAGGCGCGGCGCGTGCTGAACGGCGGCCAGCAGCATGTTCTCGACCTCTTGGTCGATGGCGTATTTCGCGGCGCCGGTCGACTTGGCGCGCACGTCGATACGGGGCACCGAGGTCTTGATCCACCGGAACTCGGACGGATCGCGCAGGGTCATGTCGGTCGGCACCGGCAGGTCCATCGCGGCGGCGGCAAGGTCGCCGTAGGGCGCGCGGCGGCCGGTGGCATCGTGCAGCACCGCGCCGGGTTCGGTCGTCAGTTCTGCGACGTCGACGTCCCATTGTTGGGCGGCCGCTTCCATCAGCATGGCGCGAGCGGCAGCGCCAAGCTGGCGCATCGGTTCATAGCCGGACCGGGTCGAGGCGCTGCCGCCAGTCAGCGCGGCACCCGCGCCGGGGGCGGCGACTTCGACGGTGAACTGCTCGGGCGCAAGGTCCAGTTCCTCGCCCACGATCTGTGCCATCGCGGTGAAAATGCCCTGACCGCCTTCGACGAAAGGGCTGCGCAGCAGCGCGGTTCCGTCGGGCCGCAGTTCAAGCAGGGTTTGCACGGCAGGGGCTTCGGCACCCTGCGCCCGGACCATGCGGGCGGGCAGGGCGGTCGACAGCACCAAAGCGCCGGATCCGGCAAGAAAGCCGCGGCGCGAGACGTTCATGGGGCGGGAGGTCAGTTTCTGCATCAGGCCCATGGGGTCAGGCCTCCGACGCGCTGCGGACGGCGGCGCGGATCTTGTTGTAGGTGCCGCACCGGCACAGGTTCGACATCGCGCCCTCGATATCGGCGTCGGTGGGGTTCGGCGTTTCGGTCAGCAGAGCGGTGGCGGCAAGCACCTGACCGGACTGGCAATAGCCGCACTGCGGGACCTGATGGTCCACCCAAGCCTCGACCACTTTGCGGCCCGTTTCGGTTTCCTCGACGGTTTCGATGGTGCGGATCTCGGCGCCTTCGACGCTATCGGCGGGGGTCACGCAGGACCGGGTGGCGTAGCCGTCGACCAGCACGGTGCAGGCGCCGCAGGCCGCGATGCCGCAGCCGTACTTGGTGCCGGTCAGGCCCAGTTCCTCGCGGATCACCCACAGAAGCGGGGTGTCGGGCTCGACGTCCACGTCGCGTGTGGTTCCATTGACGGTCAGCTGCATTTCGGTGGCTCCTTGATCGCTGCGGCAGCCCAGCGGCGTGCGCGCGGCAGTGTGGCTTCTGCCACTAGGTAAGCGACCGGCCGGGGGCCAGACTATGCGGCGGGAACCCATAGTAAGCATGAGGCTGGCTCATCAATGCGGCCCCGGCCTTGGCGGGCCGGGAAAAGAGGGGGCCGGTCACGCGGCCCCCTCCCGATATTGTTACTTCAAAGCCTTGCCGAAGAAGTCCTCGAGCTTGGCAAAGGGGATCTTGTCCATCTTGTCGTACAGATCGACGTGGTTCGCGTTCTCTACGATGTACAGTTCCTTGGGCTCGGGCAGTTCCTTGAACACGTCTTCCGAGAAATAGCGCGAATGCGCGTCGTCACCCATCACCAGAAGGGTCGGGCGGCCGTCCAGCCAGTCGAGGTCGTTCAGCAGCGCGAAGTTCATCCACGACGCGGTGCTGGTCATGGTGAACTGCGTGATCGAACGCGGGTGATAGCCACGGGGGCGCGAGTAGAATTCACCAAACTCGGCGCCCACAGGGTTTTCGTCCGCGTTCCAGTCCAGCGGCGCACCGCGACCCGTCAGTGCCGGCTCTTCCGTTTCGAAGTCGGCCCAGCGTTGCTCGGCCAGCGTCTTCAGCAGATCCTTGCGGTCGCTATCGGTCATGCTGTCGCCGAAGCCCATCTTTTGCATCCGGCTGATGTCGTACATCGACACCGTGGCGACGGCCTTGATGCGCGGGTCGACCTTCGCGGCGGACAGGGCGAAGCCGCCCGAACCGCAGATGCCGATGGCGCCGATCTTCTCACGGTCGACGAAGGGGCGGGTGCCAAGAAAGTCGACCCCGGCCATGAAATCCTCGACCATCTGGTCGGGCGACGACAGGTGATGCGGATAGCCTTCCGACGCACCGTTGTAGGCCGGGTCGAAGGTCAGAACGACATAGCCCTTCTGGGCCAGTTCGTTGGCGTAGATGCCGGGGCCTTGTTCCTTCACGCCGCCATAGGGCGCGCCGACGATCAGCGCGGGATAGCTGGCGGTCTCGTCGAAATCGGCGGGGCGATACAGATCCGCCGAGATGCCGATGCCATAGCGGGTGTCGAAGGTGACCGGCGTGCGGGTCACGTTGTCGGAAAGGTCGAAGATATAGTTGTTGGTGGTCATGGGTCTTTCCTGTTTTCAGGCGCACAAGGCGGCCAGCCCGCCGCACGCAGGCAGCAGGATCGGTCGCGCGATGGCGCCGTGTTGGGGCTAGTCGGCCAGCTGGATGCGGACCGGCACGTCGCTGGCGCGGTCAAGCGCGTCGACGGGACCGTCGAACTGTCCCAGCCGGATCAACCCGGCAGAGGACTGGAACGGCTTGAGGAAGATCGCGAGATTGCTCCATGGGCGGTACTGGGTGATGTCACCCGCCTTTGGCTCGTAAGCCTTCGGCATACCGGAATTGTCGAGCTGGCGGCCAAGGTCGGCCACTTTCTCGATCCCGTGGAAGTCGGACAGCGACAACTCCAGCGGCAGCATCGCGGCAAAGTCGCGGGCCGGCGCGCTGTCGTCGAGCGTGGCGCTGAGCGTTTCGGTTTCGACAATGACGTCAATCTTCATCTTGCCATCCTCGTTCATGGTCTGGTCTTGGGCGGCCTGCGCCGCCGGTGCCAGGGTGAGACAAAGAGCCGTAAGCGCGGCTGCGGGGCGGTTCATGTCGCCGCCCGTGTCACGGCGTCTCTGCATTGCGGTCAAGACAGCATTTAACCGGCCCAGCCGCGCCGACTATCCCCGCATATGAACTGTCTCCCATGAGGCGGCTTCATCAATCCGGCCAGTCAACGCCGCATCAACCGGCAACATTGATGAGTCGCCCTCATCGGTGCCATCCGCTTTCCGGCCATTATAACACGTCGCCTTCGCCATAGGTCTGTCTCGCAGGTCGGGGATGTTCCCCGGCGCAGGCCCTCAGGCCGCCTCATCAAAAGGAGACGACCCGACATGAAACGTACGCTTACCGCACTCGCCTTGACCATTGCCGCCACCGGTGCATCCGCGCAGCAGATGGAACACACGACCGGCCTTGAACGCGGCGGCCAGATCGGTTCCGCCGAAACCTTCACCGGCACCGTGTTCGTCGCGCCGGTTTTCGGCGGGAACATGAACGACGTCAGCGCCGGTGAAGTGACCTTCATGCCCGGCGCGCGCTCTGCTTGGCATACGCATCCGATTGGCCAGTATCTCGTCGTGACCGCTGGCACCGGCTGGTATCAGGAAGAAGGCCAGCCGAAGCAGATCATGCGCACCGGCGACGTCGTTTTCGCGCCCGCCGACGTGAACCATTGGCACGGCGCGACCGACAGCACGTCGGTGACGCACTACGCCATTCAGGCGGCCGAGGACGGAAGCGCCGTGACATGGGGCGAGTTGGTCACCGATGAAGAGTACAACGGTGACTGATCGGGTTTCCCGACTGCGCGGCCTAGCTTTGGCCGCGCTTCTCCTGCCCGCCCCGGTGGCGGCGCAGGAGACCGTGCTGGACGGGCTCGACTATCCTTGGGACGTCGAGGCCGCGTCCGGCACGCTGTACGTCACGGAAAAAGCCGGGACGCTTGGAATTTTCGAATCCGGTGACTTCCGTCGCCTGCCGGTCGAGACCAGCGCGCCGATCCTGAACGACCGGGGCGGCGGGCTGATGGGGCTTGCGCTGACGCCGGACTTCGCCACCACGGGCCGGGTCGTTCTGTACCACCACACCGGCACACCCGACGCGCGCAGCAACCGCGTGATCGAGGCGGTGCTGGACGGCGACCGCTGGCGCGAGACGCGGGTGCTGCTGGACGGCATTCCGGGCCACCCGCTGTACAACGGCGGTCGGGTGGCGTTTGGCCCCGACGGGATGCTGTATGTCACAACCGGCTGGACCGAGAACCGCGCGCTGCCGCAGGACCTGAACAGCATTGCGGGCAAGATCCTGCGTCTGACGCCGGACGGTGCCATTCCGGCTGACAACCCGTTCCCGGACTCGCCGGTCTACTCGCTGGGCCACCGCAATCCGCAAGGGCTGGCGTGGGACGACGACGGCCAGCTGTTTGCTGCCGAGCACGGGCAGTCCGGCAATGACGAGGTGAACCGCATCGTCGCGGGCGGCAACTATGGCTGGCCACTGGTGCAAGGTGACGAGACGGGCGACGGCATGACGTCCCCGCTGGCGCATTCAGGCCGCAGCACTTGGGCGCCGTCCGGGCTGGCATGGGACGGTGACACGCTTTTGCTGGCCGCGATGCGGTCCGGTGCGGTGCTGGCGGTGACGCCGGATGGCGATGTCTCGACCGCGTTTGATGCAGGCGAACGTATTCGCGACGTGCTGGTCGTCGATGGAACGGTTTGGGCGATCACGACCAACCGGTCGCCGCGCCGGGATGGGCCGTCCAGCGACCGCCTTCTGCGCCTGAAACCGTGATCGTACAATCGTGGACGTCATGAGCGTCACGCATATATCGTAGGGGAGACCGCCCATGATACTGGAAAGACAGACGCAGGCCTCCCTTATGCTTCGCGAGAATATCAACGACCTCATCGCGCTGGCCGCCGTCGCGGAAGAGCGCAGCTTCACCAAGGCCGCCGCACGGCTGAACGTGTCGCAATCGGCCCTGAGCCATACGATCAAGGGGCTGGAAAAGCGCCTTGGCCTGCGGCTGCTGACCCGCACGACGCGGTCAGTCGCGCCGACGCTGGAAGGCGAGGACCTGCTGGCCACGCTGAATCCCTGCTTCGAAAAGATCGAGGCGCGGCTTCAGGCGCTGAACGATTCGCAGGACCAGCCCACGGGCACGGTGCGGATCGTCGGGGTGGAATACGCGATCGAGACGATCCTGTGGCCCAAGCTGTCGCCGGTGCTGAAGCAGTATCCCAGCGTGAATATCGAACTGGTGATGGACTATGGCTATACAGACCTTGCGTCGTCGCAATGCGATGCCGGGGTGCGGTACGGCGATCAGGTCAGCGACGGCATGATCTCGATGCGGATCGGGCCGGACGAACGGATGATCTGCGTTGGCGCGCCCGACTATTTCGACGTCGCGGGCGTTCCGCAGGCGCCGCAGGACCTGACCGACCATCGCTGCATCAACCTTCGTCTGTCGACGCACGGCGCGCTGTACGCGTGGGAGTTCGAGGATCAGGATGGCAACGAGATCAACGTGAAGGTGCAGGGGCAGGCGTGCTTCAACACCATCCATCCCGTGATGCGGGCGGCAGTGGACGGGCACGGGCTGGCGCTTGTTCCCGACCGGCTGGCCGCGCCCGAGATCGCGGCGGGGCGGTTGCGCACCTGTCTCGAGGATTACTCGCCAGCGTTTCCGGGGTTCCACCTGTACTATCCCAGCCGCCAGCGCCCGTCCTCGGCCTTTCAGGTCGTGCTGGACGCGCTTCGCCACAAGGACTGACGGGGCATTGATGAAGGGGAGTCATAGCTGGATTGGCGGGGGTCGGCATTAACCGGCGGGGCGCAGGGCCTAGATCCTAAGGCAGATGACACGCAACAGGGAGCACCCCATGAAGACCCGTCTCGCCGCATCCGCCTTCGCCCTTCTCGCCTCGGGCGCAGTGGCCCAAGACCTTGAAACCACCATCCCCTCTTCGGTCGGCGCGGTGGCCCCGGCCCTGCAGAACCACCTGAACGAGGACATCTTCGACGGCGTCTGGAACGACGAAGCCCTGTCGATGCGCGACCGCGCGCTGGTGACCTTCGCGGCTCTGATGACCCGGCACGAGGTGAACAACATCGAAAGCCACGTCGCGCTGGCGCTGGACGCCGGTGTGACCCCGGCCGAGATCTCGGAAACCATCACGCACCTCGCCTTCTACACCGGCATGGGCAACGCCATCGCCGCCGCCGAGGCGACCGCCCCGGTGTTCGAGGCTCGCGGCATCACCGCCGACGATCTGCCTCCCGTTGACCCCGAGCTTCTGCCGCTGAACGAGGAAGCCGAGGCCGCGCGCGAGGAAACCGTGCAAAGCAACTATGCCAACGTTTCGCCGGGCGTGGTCGATACCACGCGCGAGATCCTGTTCCTCGACCTGTGGCTGCGCCCTGATCTCGAGCCGCGCGACCGTTCGCTCGTCACCGTGGCCGCCCTGATCGCGGCGGGCCAGCCCGAGCAGATGACGTTCCACCTGAACCGCGCGATGGACAACGGCCTGACGCAGGAAGAAGCAGGCGCGATGCTGTCGCACCTTGCGTTCTATGCTGGCTGGCCGCGCGTCTTCTCGGCCATGCCGGTCGCGAAAGAGGTGTTCGAGTCGCGCGCCGAGTAATCGGGCGGACGACCGCACCAGAAAAGATAGTGCGGCGGGGGATCCTCCCCCGCCGCATCGCTGGCTGGCTGGCCGGCTTTAAAAAGATACTCAGAGACCCCAGATGGCTGACCCACGCCCCGCGACCCCGACAGATCTTCCGCTGATCATCGTGGCCATCGCGACCTGCCTCGCTCTGGTGGTCTTCACCGCCCCTCTCACGACACTGGACGCCATGACGGACGCGCTAGGGCTAAGCCCCGGCGCGCAGGCATGGATCATGAGTGGAATGCCCCTTGGCGCGGCGTGCGGGCTGCTGACCGCTGGCGCGCTGGGCGACACGCTGGGACGGCGCCGGACCTTCGTGGCCGGGCTTTGGCTGACGGCGGCGTCCTCGGTCGCCGCGGCGCTGTCCGTGAACGGGCTCATGCTGATCGTGATGCGGGTCGTGCAGGGACTGGGCAGTGCGGGGATCATGGCCTGCGGGCTGGGTCTTCTGGGGCAGGTCTACGATGGGCAGGCCCGGCGGCGGGCCGCAGCGGTTTGGGCCGCCGCGCTGGGCGCGGGTGTGGCGGTGGGACCGCTGATCGCCTCTGGCCTTCTGGCTGTGTCCGGCTGGACCGCAACGCACTGGGCGGTCGCGGCGGTCTCTGCCGCGTTGGCGGTCATGGCGATGTCGCGACTTCCCGAAAGCGACCGGACCGGCGACCGGGTCGACATTGGGGGCAGCGTTCTGCTGATCGCCGGGCTGGCCTGCCTGATGTCCGCTTTGATCGAGGTCCGTGTCGGCTCGACAGGGCTTGTCACCGCGCTGCTGATCGGGGCCGTGGTCCTGCTTGGCCTGTTTTGGCGCATCGAGCGAAGGACCGGGAACCCGATCCTCGCGCTTGAGCTGTTTCGCTATCCCGATTTCTCCGGCGCCACGCTTGCGGCCTTCGCCTCTGGCGCGGGCGTGCTGGCGCTGATGTCGATGGTGCCCACGGCGCTTGTCCGGGGAATGGGCCAAAGTCCGATGAGCGCCGCGGTGATCCTGCTGGCGTGGTCGGGTGTCACCGTGGTGGCCGCGCTGGCGTCTGGCCGTTTGCCCGAACGCCTGACACCGCGCCAGCGGGTCATCGGCGCCATCGCTGGCTGCGGCGTGGGACAAGCCCTGATGCTGGCCGCTGGCACCGGGACAAGCTGGGCGGTTGTGCTGCCGGGCCTGCTGATCGCGGGCGTGTCGAACGGGATCTTGAACGCATCGCTGGGACACGAGGCGGTGCAAACCGTGCCACCGGAACGCGCCGCGATGGGCTCTGCCGCCAACAACACGGCACGCTATCTTGGCTCTGCCCTTGGTATCGCGCTGATTTCCGTCCTGATCGCGCAGAAATCCGGTGCCGGGACCGATTTCTTTGACGCTTGGCACGCGGCTGTCATTGCCAGCACCGCGTTCAGCGTCCTTGGCGTGCTGGCCATGCTGGTGGTGTCGCGCCCGCGCGGAGTCGTCCGCTAATGTGGGACTGATGAGTTTGGTTCATGACTGGGGTGCTTTAAACTATCATTTACCTGGTCAGGCCCAAACCCACATCTGACTCATGACCGGCGACGGTCGAAGCATCGCGAATGCGGCTTCCTGCGCGTCGGCCCTTGAAAAAGGAGACCCACATGAAAATCGGCATCCTCGGTTCCGGACTGATGGGCGGCAAGCTTGGTACGCTTTGGGCCAAGTCGGGCCATGACGTCACCTTTTCTTTCGCCCGGACCGAGCAAAAGCTATCCCGTCTCGCGGAAGAGGCGGGCGCACGCTATGGCAGCGTTGCCGACGCGGTAAAGGACGCCGATGCCGTGCTTCTGGCGGTTCACTGGTCAAAGGTCGATGACGTGCTGGACCAAGCGGGCGATCTGGCGGGCACGGTCGTGCTGAACTGCTGCATCCCTTTGAACGACACCGACAGCGAACTGGTGCTGGGCCTGACCACGTCGGGCGCCGAGGAACTGGAAAAGATGCGCCCCGATGCCCGCTGGGTCGGGTGCTTCTCGACCACGCCGTCGGAAAGCTTCTTTCCCGTCTTCGACCGCAAGGGGCAGCCAACGCCGCCCCACGTCATGGCCTATGGCGATCACGACGATGCCAAGGACGTCGCCTTTTCCCTGATCCGCGACATCGGATTCGAGCCACAGGACACAGGCGGGCTGCGCAATGCCCGTTACGTCGAGCCCTTCGCCATGGCGACGGTCGAGCTTGCCTATGTCCAGCCGGGGCCCGCGTCGTGGACCTACCGTTTCGAAAAACTGCGCTAAGGCGCACCACAAAAGGAGAAATCCAATGAAAATCATCCGCGCAGGCAGCAATCCCTCTTCGCAGGGCCCCGAAGACTACTTCACCGGCACCGTGCGTCTGGACCCGATGTTCCAAGCTGACGAGCCCGGCCGCACCTCGGGCGCGCATGTCACGTTCGAACCGGGCGCGCGCACCGCGTGGCACACCCACCCGGCAGGGCAGACCATCATCATCACCTTCGGCCGCGGCCGCGTTCAGCGCGAAGGCGGCCCGGTGGAAGAGGTCACGTCCGGCGACGTGGTGTTCTTCCCCGCCGGTGAAAAGCACTGGCATGGCGCCGCGCCCGAGAACGCGATGAGCCATATCGCGATTCAGGAAAGCATCGACGGCAGCCCGGTGACGTGGATGGAAAAGGTCGCCGACGAAGACTACAACGGCTGATCCCAAAGACCTTTCCGGCGGCGATACATCGTCGATGGATGGGGCGGACGCGGAAACGCGCCCGCCCTTTTTCATCCTGCGTCCCGACACGCGGTGCAGCGGCCACGCCCCCCGTTCTTTGATGAAACTGCGTCATGAATGACGTGCAGCGCGGCGCCGTAGTCCGGCCCGGGGCCGTGGCTATCTGTGCTCAGAGCGGCGCGAACGCCGTGCCGCACGTTGCGAAACCAGACGCAACGATCTGGATAAGAAGGAAAAACCAATGAAACAGCTGCTAAGCGGAAAAACCGCGGTGATCACCGGGGCCAGCAAGGGCATCGGCTTCGCCATTGCCGAACTCTTCTCGGAAGAAGGGGCGAATGTCGTCCTGACGGCCCGCGGCAAGGACGGGCTCGACAAGGCGGTCGACGCGATCGAAGCCAAGGGCGGCAAGGCGATCGGTGTCGTGGCCGACAGTGCCGACCGCGATGCCCCTGCCAAGGTGTTCAAGCAAGCGATCGACGCCTTCGGGCAGATCGACATCATGGTGAACAACGCGGGCGTCGGCGAAATGTACGCGGTCGAGAAGACGACCGACGACCACTTCGACGACATCATGCAGATCAACCTTGCCGGTCCGTTCCGGTACTGCCGCGAGGCGATCAACCACATGATGCCGCGCAACGAGGGCCGGATCATCAACGTGTCGTCGGTCAACGGGACCAAGCCGATTTGCGGCGTGGCCTATACGACGACGAAGGGCGGCATCAACACGATGACGCTGAACATCGCGATCCGCCTGTCCGGCACCAACATCCGCTGCAACGCCATCGCGCCCGGCGTGACCGACACGGACGCCGCGCGTGCGTGGGCCGCTGGTGAGCAAGAGGGCGGCGGCGAGATGCTGGAATTCTCGGACAAGTACACCAACACCACCGTACCCTCGACCGAGCCGATCGATCAGGCCTATGCCGCGCTTTACCTTGCCTCCGATATGGGGCGCGCGGTCACCGGGCAGGTCATTCAGGTCGACAACGGTCAGTTCCTGTAAGATCGGGGCGCGCGTGGCCGAGTCTCATTGATGAGTACCGATCATGGGTGAGAGTGATTTTCCGGCGATTATCGCAGCCGGTCCGCGCGCCTATCTAGCAGGTCAGATGAACGGCACTGCTCGTTCCCACCTGTAACCCGGCTTTGAAAAGCCAGCAAAGAAAGGACGAACGTTATGATCCTTCAAGAGACTCAGACCCTGCCGAACGGCGTGGCCGTTCCGAAAATCGCCCTTGGCACCTGGATGATCGACGATGACAAGGTCGGCGAAGCCGTCGTTGCCGCGATCAAGCTGGGCTACCGCCACATCGACACCGCGCAGGCCTATGGCAACGAACGCGGCGTCGGCGAAGGCATCCGCAACAGCGGCGTCGCCCGCGAAGAGCTGTTCGTGCAGACCAAGCTTGCCGCCGAGGCGAAAGACTACGACTCGGCCAAGGCCGCCATCGAAGGCTCGCTGGAAACGATGGGCCTTGATTACATCGACCTGCTGATCATCCACAGCCCGACCCCGTGGGAAGACTTCGGCGGCGAAGACCGCTTCTTCGAAGGCAACCTTGCCGCGTGGAAAGCGATGGAAGAGGCGCTGGACGCTGGCAAGATCCGCGCCATCGGCGTGTCGAACTTCCAGAAGCAGGACCTTGATAACCTGCTGCAGAACGCCACGACCAAGCCGATGATCAATCAGGTGCTGGCCCACGTCGGCAACACGCCGTTCGAGCTGATCGACTATTCCAAAAGCAACGGCATGCTGGTCGAAGCCTATTCGCCCATCGGCCACGGCTCGATCCTTCAGAACGAAGAGATCGGCGAAATGGCGAAGAAATACGGCGTGAGCATTCCGCAGCTGTGCATCCGCTACATCCTGCAGCTCGACCTGCTGGCGCTTCCGAAGACCGCCAACCCCGAGCACATGAAGACCAACGCCGACGTCGATTTCGAGATCTCGGCCGAGGACATGGATGCGCTGAAGGCGATCAACGCCAGCGACTACGGCGACGCCAGCGCCTTCCCGGTTTTCAGCGGCGCGAAGTAACTTCGCGGTTCTGACGATCCGAAAATGGCCCCGGGCCTTTGGGCGCTTCCGCACTGCGGGAGCGCCCTTTTTCGTGCGCGGTGCCCTTAGTTGTCGGGCACGGACAACCGATTGTCGTAACCATATTGCACCGCCGGACGCCGTGGACATCTGCGCGGCAGTTTCCCGAACCGATTGTTGCGCGAAACGAATTTCGAAGCCGCGCGCGGCATGTGGATATGCGCGCCTGAAAATTCCGGTATGGAACCCAAGTACGCAAAAAATTTTCGCCAATATCCAGCTATGATGTATCGAGTATGTCGAGATTACCGGAAATGACGCAAAATCACACCACACCCACAGCGCAGCTCGCCGACCTGCCCAGCCTGCCGCGTTTCCTTAAGTCGGTTGCGGACCATCCCGACCCGATCCCGGACCTGCGCGCCGGCGTGATCGGCGACGGCGTCCTGTTCGATGCCGGATTCGGCCCGCAGTCCCTTCTGTATGCCGACTACACCGCATCGGGTCGCGCCCTGCGGCAAGTCGAAAGCTTCATGGCAGAGCAGGTGCTGCCATTCTATGCCAACACCCACACCGAGGCCTCGTTCTGCGGCGGTGTGATGACCCGCCTGCGCGAAGCAGGGCGGGCCGAGGTGGCGCGTCTGACTGGCGCGGGGCCTGACTGTCACGTCATCTTCACCGGCTCGGGTGCCACCGGGGGGCTGAACCGGATCGTGGCGGGGCTGGATCTTGCTGCGCGGGCCGCGCGGGGCGAACGCGTGGCCGTGCTGACCGGACCTTACGAACACCACTCTAACATCCTGCCGTGGCGCGAAAGCGGCGTCGAGGTGATCGAAATCCCCGAAGCCGCGACAGGCGGCCCGGACATGGCGGCGCTGCAAGATGCACTGGCGCGCGTTGCCGGATACGATCTTGTCATCGGCACCTTCGCGGCGGCGTCCAACGTGACCGGCATCCTGACCGACACCGACGCCGTGACGCGGGTTCTGAAGGCCGCAGGTGCCGTGGCGGTCTGGGACTATGCCGCCGCCGCCCCCTATATCCCCATCGACATGAGCAGCGGGGACGCGGCGAAGGACGCCATCGTCTTTTCGCCGCACAAGTTTCCCGGCGGGCCCGGGGCGACCGGCATCCTTGTGCTGCGCGATGGCATCGGCTGGCGCGAGACGCCGACCGCGCCCGGTGGCGGATCGGTTCGCTTCGTGTCGCCGTGGGATCACCTGTACTCGACCCGCATCGAGGCGCGCGAAGAAGCGGGCACGCCGAACGTGGTCGGCGACATTCGCGCGGCGCTGGCGCTGCTGGTGAAGGACGCAGTCGGCTGCGACCGGATCGCCGAGCGGGACGAGGCCTTCCGCCTGCGCGCGCTAGAGGCGTGGTCGAAGGTGCCCGAGATCGAAATCCTCGGCCAGCGGGCCGGGGCGCGGGCGCTGCCGGTGTTCTCGTTCCGGGTGCGCGACGGCAAAGGCGGGCTGGTGCATCACCAGCTGTTCACCCGGATGCTCAGCGACATGTACGGCATTCAGGTGCGCGGCGGCTGCGCCTGCGCTGGCCCCTATGCGCACCGGTTGCTGGACCTTGATCAGCCTGCCTCGCAGGCGGTCACGGCGCAGCTTGACGCCGGGTGCGAACTGGACAGGCCGGGCTGGGTGCGGCTGAATTTCAGCTACCTGTTCAGCGACGAGCAGGCCGACCGCGTGATCGCGGCGGTGGCAGAGCTTGCCCGCACCGCCTCTAGTGTCGCGGAACGATATGTCGGCGACCCGGCCACGGCGCGTTTCGCGCCCGCTGCGGCTGCCGTGGACGGTTGATAGATATAGAGGATGACATGACGGACGTGATCGACATGCTGGCGGGGCTTCCGTCGGATGCGGACCTGCGCGCGGCGCGGCCCACGGCGCGGGAATCCGCGCAGAAAAGCCACGAGGCGCTGTTCGTGACCGTGCGCGACGGGCTGATGCCGGTCGGCGAACGGCTGGCGGTGGCCTGTTTCGTGGCCGGGCTTCACGGCGACGCCCCGGCGATGGAGATGTACGCGGGCTTGCTGGCCGAAAGCGATGCGGCGGGCCTGTCGGATGCCATCGCCGCAGCGGTCAAGGCTGGGCGCACCGAAGGCCCCTATGGCGCGTTCCCCGAAGGCCCGCTGAGTGTCGAAGACACGCCCGGCATGACCTTCACGGCCGATGCCGATGCGCTTGGCGCGCGGCTGGCCGCCGCGTTCGATCATGCGCATCTGCTGGTGTTCCATCCGCGTGACGCGGGCCGCGATGCCATCGTGGCGCTGACCGAGGCCGGGTGGAACGCCACCGACATCGTGACGCTGTCGCAGTTGATTTCCTTCCTCAGCTTCCAGATCCGCGCCGGTGCCGGCTTGCGTGTTCTGGCGGCCACCCGCTGACCGGAGCCGCGCCGATGACCGAGACCGTGCTGACCCACGACAACCCCGACGAACCGAACGTCTTCACGCAGGACATGCTGGGCTGGGAGCCGTGGCTGCCGCCGATGGCAGAGGCCGACCTGACCGACCGCCACTGGGAGGCGCTGGTCCAGAAGGGCCGGTCCAAGATGCCCTATTTCATGCTGCTGGCCCGTGATCCGGATATTCTGGAATACCGGACGCGCACCGACATGGACATCTTCTATAACCCGGATGCGGGCCTGCCGCGCGCCGACCGCGAGATGGCTGCCGCGGCGACCTCGCGCTTCAACGGCTGCATCTATTGCGCCTCGGTACATTCGCGCTTCGCCACCCAGCATTCCAAGCGCAAGGACGAGGTCCAGACCTTGCTGGACGAGGGCGTCAGCGCCCGGATCGACCCGCGCTGGGATGCGATCACCGACGCGGCGGTCGCTTTGACCTCGATCCCGATGACCTTCGGTCCCGAACATGTCGAGGCGCTGCGCGCCACCGGGATGGACGATCAGGCGATTGCCGACGCGATCTACGCGATCTCGTTCTTCAACTGGGCAAACCGGCTGATGCTGTCGCTTGGGCCGACACTGCCGGGCGACAGCGCCTAGGCCCCAAACGAAAAGGCGCGGCGCCCGGGTCCGGGGGCCGCGCCGATGTTTCGCCGCCGTGGCTCACCAGGCGGTGAAGCCACCGTCCAGCACAAGGTTGGCGCCGGTCATGTAGGAAGAGGCGTCCGAGGCAAGGAACTGCACGATGGGGCCGAATTCCTCGATCTCGGCCTGACGGCCCATCGGGACGCGCTGCAGGAAGGCGTCGATGAATTCCTTGTCGAACGATCCGGTCTTTACGCCCCCGAAGGTGACAAGGTTCGTGCGCACGCCCTTTTTCGCCCAGTAGGTCGCAAGATAGCGGGTCATGTTCAGCAGCCCCGACTTCGACGCGGCATAGCTGATCGCCTTGACGAAGGGCTCGCCGTCGCGTTCCTCGCGGTAGGCGTACAGCGCCTGATTGGGCGACACCATGCCGTACATCGACCCGACCATGATGATCGACCCGCGCCCGGCCTCGGCCATGCGGCTACCGATCACCTGGCTGCACAGCATGCAGCCGGTCAGGTTCGTTTCGATCACGTCGTCCCAGTATTTCTTCGGGTAAACCTCGAACGGGCTGTTCTGATCCGCGTCGCCGTCCGGTTTGCTGTCGATCCCGGCGTTGTTCACCAGCACATGCGGCACGCCCCAGTCGGCGGTCACCTGATCCGTCGCGGCGATCAGGCTGTCCTTGTCCTTTACGTCGGCCTTGTAGACGCGGACGTTGTCGGACAGGCCGGGAAACTGCTCTTCGATTTCCTCTTTCGTGCGGGTGCGGCGGGCGAAGATCGCGACCTTCGCGCCGTTTTCGGCAAGCTGCTTGGTGAATTGCGTCCCAAGCTGTCCCAGCCCGCCTGTCACGATCGCGACCCGTCCTTCGATATTGAAAAAGTCCTGCATGCGCGTGGTTCCTCCCTGATCATTCCATTCCGCGAAGGGCGGCCCGGCGGTCGGGCGGCGCGCGCTTCGCTGGTCGCGGCAAGTGTTGACATATGACTTATGTCATGAGTAGGGATAACCACGGGCCGCCGGAGCGTCAACAGCAGGACGCACCGCCGGACGGCCGCAAAGGGGGGAGCGATGAGCGTCAGCAGGGGCAAACTGCACACGACCGTGTCGTCGGCACTCGAGGACCGAATCCTCGGGGGGGAACTGAAGGTCGGCGACAAGCTGGGTTCGGAAAGCGCGATCGCGGACGAATTCGGCGTTTCGACCCGCTCTGTCCGCGAAGCGATCCAGACGCTCGAAACCAAGGGCCTTGTCCGCCGCCGCCACGGGGGCCGCACCACCGTCGTGCGCGAGGACGTGCACGAATTCATCGACACGCTTGCCGTCACCGTCCGCCAGCAGCTTGCCGCCGATCCGGGGTACCTAGAGCAGCTGATGCAGGCACGGCGGATGATCGAGACCGAGACGATCGAATTGCTGATGACCCGCGACCCCAGCGTGACGCCGGATGTCGAGGCGGCGCTGGACCGGATGCGCATCGCGCGGGACGAGGGCGATTTCACCGGCTTCGTGGTGGCCGACGCGGCCTTTCACCTTGCGCTGGTGCATTCCTCCGGCAACCGCATCCTTGCGATCATGTACGACAATTTCGCCAACCTGATCGGCGAGATGATCCAGCTGTCCAGCCGGGTGCCGACCAAGTCGCTGGACGAAGCCTATGCCGAACACGCCGAGATTTTCGCCTGCATCCGAGACCGCGACGAAGCGGGGGCGCAGGCCCTGATGCGGGCCCAGATCGACCGCAGCGCGGACTATCTTCGCGTTGCCATCGCGAAAGCACAGCAAAAGGAAGACTGATGTTCGACTACGACTATTCGCCCGCAGAGAAGGACGCGATGACGCGCCTGTCCAAGTGGTACTCGGGCGACATCCACGACAGCATGGAGGCGCTGGGCCTGTGGGGACATCTTGAGGGGATCTCGTTGCTGGGATCGCTTGCCGACGGCGATGTGGTCTGCGGGCCCGCCGTCACCGTCCTGTTCGAACCGTCCGACCGCAAGGGCGAGCCGCAGGACGTGTATCACAACGCGATCGACAACGTGCCGCCGGGCGGCATCATGGTGGTCGATGCGTCCTGTGCGCCGGGGTCGTGCTCGGGCGAGCTGATGAGCACTGGCGCCAAGACCGCGGGCGCGGCGGCGACCATCGTCAACAGCACGGTCCGCGATCTCGCGCAGGTGCGGGCGCTTGGCTATCCGCTGTTCGGCACCGCGCCCAGCCCGGTCGGCGTGACCGGCAAGAAGGAACCGATGAAAAGCCAGGTGCCCGTCACCCTTGGCGGCACGACCGTGTCTCCGGGCGATTTGATCTTCGGGGATGTCGATGGCGTCGTGTGCATCCCGCGCGCGCATATGGTGGCGGTTGCCGATCAGGCCGACGCGCTGGGCCGGGACGAGGCGTCCGCTCGCGACCGGATCCTTGCGGGTGAAAAACTGCAAGCCGTCTGGCCGGCCTGATCCGATGGTCGTTTCCTGCCACGCCCCGGTGTCGTCAGCGGTTGTAGCCCAACCGCTGCGAGATCAGGTTGGCGTGGTAGGTGACCACTTGGCTGAAGTCTTCGATCCGCGTGCTGCCCAGTTCCCAGACCGGGGCGCTGACGCTGATCGCGGCGAAGACGCGGCCCGAGGCGTTGCGGATCGGCGCGCCGACGCAGCGCAGCGACGGCTGGTGTTCGCCATCGTCAAGGGAATACCCCCGCTCTCGCGTGGCGGCCAGATCGGCGCGCAGCGCGTCCGGATCGGTCAGCGTGGTGTCGGTCAGCGGTTTCAGTCCCAGCGCGATCACCCGGTCGACGGTCTCTTCGTCCTGGTGGGCAAGGATCGCCTTGCCGACGCTGGTGCAATAGGCGGGCGAATTCTCGACAAAGCTGCTGGGGGTCATCCCGTCCTTGCCGGATTCGGTCCGCTGGATCACCACCGCGCGCTGGCCGTCGAACACCGCAAGGTGGACGGTGCGGTTCGTCAGTTGGTGCAGCGCGTTGACGATCGCGCTGCCCTCGCGGTGCAGTTCAAGGTTCGCCAGAACGGTCGAGCCCAGTTCGAACAGGCGCAGCCCCAGCCGGTAGGCGTCGCGCTCGTGTTCCTGTTCCAGAAACCCGACCTCGCGCATCGAGGCGGCAAGCCTGTGGGTGGTCGAGCGGGGAAAGCCGGTGATCTCGCAGATCTCGGCCAGCGACAGCGAGCGCCGGTTCAGGTCGAAGCAATCCAGGATCTTCGCAACCTTGTTCAGCGACTTCAGGCTGTCCTCTCCCGACTTGCGGGGCGGTCTGGCGGATTGCGCGGGGCTGTCCATGCGGGCTGTCTCGTTTCCTTTCCTCGGCAGGGCGCGGGGGGCCTGTCCTTTCCCCGTATACCCGTCCGATACGCCGCGCGGCAATCCGCGGCTGGCGGACGCGGGTCCAAAGCCCCGCGCCGCGCCGTGACGTTACGCGCCGGATCAGGCCGCGCGGGCGGCTTCCGTCGCTTCCAGAACCGGGTCCAGCGCCGCGTCGATCAGGCGCTGCCGGTCGGCGTCGACCTTTTCCATCGGCGCGCGCGGGTGGAACAGGGGCAGACCCTGCCGCGACTGAACGTACTTCACGCAGGCCGGCAGCTGGTCGTGCGGCATCGCGTTCCACAGGGCGTTCAGCTTGAAGTGCAGGTCGCGCGCCACGGCGTCATCGCCACGCTGAACTGCGTCGAACATCGTGACGGTGGTGCCGGGAACGGCGCAGGTCAGCGCGCTGATCGCACCGTGCGCACCCATCGAGAACGCCGGGTACAGCAGGGCGTCGATACCGCTAAGAACAAGGTTCTCGGGCTTTGCGCGCAGCAGCAAGTCGGTGACGGATTTCAGGTCGCCCGAGCTTTGCTTCATGCCGACCACGCCGGGCACTTCGTCCATGATGGTGATCATGTCGTCGACGCTGAGATAGTTCCACGGGATCACGTTGTAGATCAGGATCGGGATCTGCGTGGCTTCCCAGATCTCGCGGAAGTGCTTGATCGTGGCCTTCAGGCTGGTCTTGAACAGGTAATAGACCGGGGTGACCTGCAGCGCGTCGATCTTGATGTCGCCCAGCATTTCGACGCGCTCGATCGCGTCACGGGTCGAGTTGACGATCAGGCCCGCCACGAACGGCACGCGGCCGGCGGTGGCGCTGTGGGCTTCGGTCATCGCGGTGACGAATTCGCTGTGCGACAGGGTGTGCCCCTCGCCGGTCGAGCCGCCGGCGACGACACCGCGCACGCCCGCGCCGACCATCATGTCGATCTGCGGACCGATGGCGTCGGCCACCAGCTTGCTGTCGTCGTCGAAGGGCATCGCCAGCGGCGGCAGAATGCCCGTCAGTGTGTTTCGGACCGAAAGAGCTACTTCGTTCGGCATGTTCCATCTCCTCCTTTGGGGGGTGGCGCGGGCTGGGTTGGCCAGCCGGCGCCGATGCACGGTGCTAATTCAAAATTCGAACTTGCATCCCGGAATGCGGAATGTAGATCTGGAATTCAGGAATAGGAGGGCTAGCTCGACTTGTCAAATGGCGATGTAGCATCGTCATTCTTAACTTTCTGTGCGGTAACGAATTAACTTTTGCCGGTTGAAAGTAAAAATATGGGATGTTAATCCCGCAATACGGAATGGCGTGGAGGCGCCGGATCGACCCTTAGGGAGGAACTCATGGGAATCTTGAAGAACGCGGCTCTCGCCGCAGCAACCGTCGTCGCCGGAGCGGGCGCCGCTTGGGCCGAATACCCCGAAAGCCCGATCACACTGATCGTGCCGTGGTCCGCCGGTGGCGGCACCGACGCAACGGGCCGCCTGATCGCTGGCCAGTTGGAAGAGACGCTGGGCCAGCCGGTCAACGTCGTGAACCGCACGGGCGGCGGCGGCATCGTCGGCCATACCGCGCTGGCCGAGGCAGAGCCGGACGGCTACACGCTGGGCATCATCACCACCGAACTGTCGATGTACAGCGCCGTCGGCTCGGCCGAGCTGACCTACGAAGACTACAGCCTTGTCGGCCTGTACAACGCCGACCCCTCGGCGATCTTCGTCAAGGCGGACTCGGAATTCGAAACGGTCGAGGATCTGGCCGAAGCTATCAAGGCGGACGTCAGCGCGCTTAGCACCAGCGGCGCGAACTTCGGCGGCCTGAACCACCTGTCGTGGATCAGCCTTGTGCAGGGTCTCGGCGGCGAGGCAAGCGCGGTGAACTGGGTGCCGACCGACGGCGGCGCACCGTCGCTGCAGCTGCTGGTCTCGGGCGCAATCGACGTGGTGGTCGCGCAGTTCCCCGAAGCCAAGGCGCTGATCGAGGCGGGCGAAATCCGTCCGCTGGCCTATCTGGGCAGCGAGCCCAACGAAGGCTTCCCGGACGTGCCGACGGTCAATGACGCGCTGGGCGTCGACTTTGCCATCGCCGGCTGGCGTGGTCTTGCCGGTCCTGCCGGTCTGCCCGACGACATCACCGCCACCCTCGTCGAGGCGCTGGACGGCATCGTGCAGTCTGAACCCTTCAACGAAGCGATGGGCAATCTGAACTACGGCGTTGTCTGGGAAGGCGGCGACGACTTCATGGAGTACCTCGCGCAGCGCGGCAAAGCCTTCGGCGATGCCATCTCGTCTGCCGGTCTGGACAACCAGTAAGTCCGGATAACGGGTGATAGCATGACAAAGGCCAATTCATACGGCGAACTCGTCATCGGGTTGGCCTTTGCCCTCGGCGGCGTGGGTATCTATATCCACGCCGCCGGATTGCGCTCGATGCCGGGCATGGCCGTCGGATCGGGACTGTTCCCGAAGATCACCGGCGTGCTCATGGTTCTGTTCGGGCTGATGCTGGCGGCGACCGCCGCCCGCGGCTTGCTGCGCGACAGCGGATCGCGGTCGGACAGCGGCGGCCCCGGCATTTCCCTGTCGGGCTATTCCATCATCGTCTTTCTCGGCCTGATCGTACTGACGGCGATCCTGCCGTCGATCGGCTTTCTGCTGGGGGGCATCGTCTTCACGGCGCTTGTGTGCCGGTTGGGCGGCGCGGGCTGGATCGGCAGTGCGCTGTTCGGCATCGGCATGACGGTCGCATTATACGCCGTTTTCGTTCACGGCCTTGGCGTTCAGCTTCCGCGCGGCGTGCTGGGCGGACTGCTGGGAGTCTAGACGATGATCGAATCCCTTCTTTCCGCCGCCGCACTGGTGTTCACCGCAGACACGCTGCTGGTGATCCTGCTGGCCTCGGCCTTCGGGCTGTTCGTGGGGTCGATGCCGGGACTGACCGCGACGATGGCCGCGGCGATCCTTGTGCCGATCACCTTCTACATGGACCCGGTCCCCGCCATCGCCGCGATCATCTCGTGTACCGCGATGGCGATCACGGCGGGCGATCTGCCGGGCACGCTGCTGCGCATCCCGGGCACGCCGGCTTCTGCCGCCTATGTCGAGG
This sequence comes from Psychromarinibacter halotolerans, assembly GCF_029168315.1. NCBI lineage: Bacteria > Pseudomonadati > Pseudomonadota > Alphaproteobacteria > Rhodobacterales > Paracoccaceae > Psychromarinibacter > Psychromarinibacter halotolerans. The sequence goes on along the minus strand of NZ_JARGYD010000003.1, from coordinate 188,131 downwards.
ACGCCTACGGCATGACCAAGCGCGGCAAGGCCAGCCTTGCCATCGGCGTCGGCATCACTTCGGCGACCATCGGCGGCCTTGTCGGGTCGCTGCTGATCCTGTTCGCCGCGCCGTTCCTTGCGAAATTCGCGCTGGGCTTTTCGAGTTTCGAATATTTCTGGCTGGCGCTTCTGGGCCTTAGCTGCGCCGCGCTTGTTTCGGGCGGCGGTGTGGCGAAGGGCCTGTTGTCGCTGCTGCTGGGCCTGTTCATCGCGCAGGTCGGGCTGGACCCGTTGATGGCGCAGCCGCGGTTCACCTTCGGGTCGTCCGAACTGGCAGGCGGCATCAGCTTCATCCCCGCGATGATCGGGATGTTCGCGCTGGCCGAGATCCTGCGGAACGGCCGCTCTGGCGCCACGTTCAAGGATCAGGCGCGCGTCGGGAACCCGTTCAAGGGCGTCGGCGGCGTCCTGTTCAAGTTCCGCAAGAACCTGTTCCGCGGCGCGGGCATCGGTGCCGTCATCGGCGCGTTGCCGGGCGTCGGCGGCGACCTTGCCGCGTGGGTCACCTACGCGCTGGCCAAGCGGACGTCCAAGACGCCAGAGAAATTCGGCACCGGCCACCCCGAGGGGCTGGTCGAGGCGGGCGCAACCAACAACGCCGCGCTCAGTTCCGCGTGGATTCCCGCGATGGTCTTCGGCATCCCCGGCGACGCCGTGACCGCCATCGCGGTCGGCGTTCTGGTGATGAAGGGGATGGACCCCGGCCCGCAACTGCTGACCCTGAACCCGCAGAACTTCTACGCCGTGCTGTTGGTGTTCTTCCTTGCGAACCTGCTGCTGCTGCCGTTCGGCTTCGCGGCGGCCAAGGCGTCGCGCTACGTGTTCAGCGTTCCGCGCGCCTATCTCAACGCCGCGATCCTGCTGTTCTGCATCGTGGGGTCCTACGCCATCAACAATTCGATGTTCGGCGTCTGGGTGATGATCGTGCTTGGTCTGGTCGCCTACCTGCTCGAGGCGCACGGCTTCGCGGTCGCGCCCATCATCCTTGGCATCGTGCTGGGGCCATTGCTGGAAACCAACTTCACCACGTCGATGATGATCGCACGCGGTGATCTGCTGGCCTTCTTCGGGCGTCCGGTGGCGGCGGTGCTGGGGGTTGCGACGCTTGGGATCTGGGCGATGGTGATCACCTCGGCGGTCGTTCTGGCGCGCCGTCGCAAGCGCGAGACCGAAAGCCAGACCGCCTAGGCGGTCTGGCAGGTTCGTTTCAGTCCTCGGCCAGCCGCGCCCGGCGGCGGGCGATGTAGCCGGGGATCGCGATGCTGGCCACCAGCAGCAGCGTCAACACAAGGAACGCGGCCGAGATCGGACGGTCGATGAAGGTGGTGATGTCCCCGCGAGAGAACAGCAGCGCGCGGCGGAAATGCTGTTCCAGCATTGGCCCAAGGATGAAGCCCATCAGCATCGGCGCGGGCGGATAGCCATAGGCGTTCATCAGGTAGCCGACGATGCCGAACACGATCACCGTCATCACGTCGAACGGGCTGTTGGCGACCGAGTAGACACCGATGCAGATGAAGAACAGGATCGCCGGGAACAGCAGACGCTGCGGCACGGTCAGGATGCGGACCCAGAAGCCGATCAGCGGGATGTTCAGGATCAGCAGCATCAGGTTGCCGATCCAGAAGCTGACAACAAGACCCCAGAACAGGTCGGCGTTGGTGGTGAAGAACTCGGGGCGCGGGGTGATCCCGTGGATCATCATCGCACCCAGCAGCACCGCCATGCCCGCGTCGCCCGGAATGCCCAGCGACAGCGTCGGAATGAACGCGGCCTGCGTGGACGCGTTGTTGGCGGCCTCGGGGGCCGAGATGCCTTCGACAGCGCCTTGGCCGAATTTCTCGGGCGTGCGCGAGACGCGCTTTTCGAAGGCATAGGCAAGGAAGGCGGCCAGCGTCGGACCGGCGCCGGGCAGGATGCCGACGAACGACCCGATGATCGACCCGCGCACCGTGGGCTTCCACGTTTCCTTCATGTCCTTCTTGGTGGGCATCAGTTCCCGCAGACGCACCTTCTGCGGCGCAAGATCGCGCGGCTTGCCCGCGTTCTTCAGGATCTCGGCCACGCCGAACAGGCCCATCGCCATCGCAACAAGGCTTAGGCCGTCCTGCAGTTCCAGGATGCCAAACGTGTAGCGGATCGCGCCCGATGTCGGGTCCATCCCGACCGTGGACAGCAGCAGCCCCGCGACCACGCTGATCAGGCCCTTCACGGGCGAGCCCAGCGACATCGTCGCAGCGGCGACCAGACCCAAGAGCATGATCGAGAAATACTCGGCGGACGAAAACTTCAGCGCCATCTGCCCAAGCGCCGGCGCGAAGCTCATGACTAGCACGATGGCAAAACAGCCGCCGACGAACGAGGTGATCGTCGTGATGAACAGCGCGACACCGGCGCGGCCCTGCTTGGCCATCGGATAGCCGTCCAGCGCGGTGACGGCGGTGGTCGAGGTGCCCGGCAGGTTCAGCAGGATCGACGCGGTCGAGCCGCCGTATTGGGCGCCGTAGAAGATACCGGCAAGCATGATCAGCGCGCTCATCGGTTCAAGGTGGTACGTGATCGGCAGGGTCATCGCGACTGCGGCCAGCGGGCCGATGCCGGGCAGGACGCCGATGAACATGCCGACGGAAACGCCGATCAGGCAGAACAGCAGGGCCTCGCCGGTGATGGCGACATCAAGCCCAAGGGCGATACCGGACAAAAGATCCATGTGTCAGCTCCCGAAGACGGCGATCGGGATGCCGATGCCACGAATAAAGATGAGATAGCCGACCAGCGTGACGCCAGCGGCCAGCAGCACGGTTTCCAGCAGTGTGATTTCGCGCTCGGACTGGGCCGCGATGGCGACCAGCGCGAAGGTCGAGACGACAAAGCCCACGCGGTCGATCAGCAGCACCCAGATAACGATGGCGCCCATGATCAGCGCGAAGGGCCGGAACCGCAGGTCCAAAGTGACCTTGTCGGCCAGCCTCCCTTGCCACGCCGCGATCAGGCCCAGCAGCACCAGCATCACGCCAAGCGCGATGGGGACAAAGCCGGGGCCCATGCGGACGATCGTGCCGAAGGCGTAGTTCCCGGCGATGACGATGGCGGCAAGTCCGATGACGGCCCAGACAAGGGCTGCCGCGATTTCCTGCCGGTTGTGTTCGGGGCGCTTCATGTCGGCGACCTCTCTGACTGGGACGCGACGAGCGAGGCTCCGCCGCACTGGGTTATGGTCTGCCCGGTGATCGCGCCCGCGTCCACCGAGGTCAGGAAAGCGACCGTGGCCGCGACCTCTTCGGGGCGGATCACGCGGCCGAAGGGAAGCGGGCGCACCGGCGCGTCGGCACGGGCGGGGTCGCGAAGCTGCGGTGTGTCGGTGGCGGCGGGGGCCACCACGTTCACGGTGATGCCGCGCGCCACATGCTCTGCCGCAAGCGAACGTGCAAGCCCGTCCAGCGCCGCCTTGCTGGCGGCATAGTATCCACGTCCGGGCCTGCCTTGGGCGGCGCGGGACGACAGCAGCACGACGCGGCCGCGCCCGTCGGGCATGTCCGGGATCAGCATCCGTGACAGCCGGTGCGCCGCGCCGACGTGCAGGGTCCACAGCGCGGTGCCCGCGTCTGCATGGGTCTGCGCGTTGTCCGCGCGCATGATGCCTGCGGCGTGAACGAAAGCGTGGGCGGTCGTGCCGGCCAGTTGCGTCACGGCGTCTTCGATCCCTGCGACGGTGGCAAGATCGGCGCGGACGCAGCCGGTCAGGGGCGTGTCGGCGGGGGGCTCGGAAATGTCGACGCCAAGGACGGACCAGCCGTCAGAGGCAAGCCGATGTGCCACCGCGCGGCCAATTCCCGACGCAACGCCGGTCACCACGGCAAGGGGGGCGGAACCGCTCACGGGTTGAACCGGATGCGACGGTTGCACGGGGAAGGAAACGGACGTTGCGAGGGCATGGGCACCAGTCGTTACAGTTGTCTCTGGAATGGCAAGACCGGGCGCAACTGTCAACAGTATGAGCATCAGGTGCCCGTCGGGTCGGGGGGAAGTTGTCGGAATGGATAGCGATTTTCTTTCCTTATCGTGCGAAAATGCACTGCAATTGCGCGGAAACCTGTGCGCGAGGGCCAAATGCACCGTCTTTCACAGAAGGCGTTGACCTCCAGCGCGACTCTCCGCATAGTGTTGACACTTTGAAAAGGTATGACCGTGACCCTGACGACCGCTGCGACGCCGGAAACCCCTGATATCGAGGTCGACGTTCTTGTCGTCGGCGGCGGTGGCTGCGGTCTGGTTGCCGCGATTGCAGCCGATGCGGCGGGGGCCTCGGTCGCGGTGCTGGAAAAGCAGTCCCGGCTGGCCGGGAACACGGCGCTGTCCAGCGGTTCGATCCCCGGTGCGGGCACGCGGCTTCAGGCCGCTGCCGGTGTCACGGACGGGCCGGACGTGTTTCGCAACGACCTGATGCGCGTCAGCGGACCCCATGATGCAGACCACCTGACCGAGCGGCTGGCCGGACTTTCGGCAGAGCTTGTTGAATGGCTGATCGACGAGGCCCACGTCGGCCTGACGCTCGTCGCCGGATACAAACACGTCGGCCATTCCGTCACGCGTCTGCACGCGCCGCCCTCGCGCACGGGCGCGGAACTGATGGCGGATCTCGAGGCAGAGGCCGAGCGGCGCGGCATCCCCGTGGCACCCGGCCAGCCCGTGGTCGAACTGACCGTGGCCGATGGTCGCGTGACGGGCGCGATTGCCCGCGACCCGGATGGCCGCGAAAGCCGGATCGGCGCCAAGGCTGTGATCCTTGCGGCGAACGGCTTCGGCGGCGCGCGCGATCTGGTGGCAGAGCTGTGCCCAGGCGCGCAGGCGGCGACCTATGCGGGTGCGACCGGCTCGACCGGCGAGGCGCTTCGCTGGGGCAGGGCGCTGGGCGCCCGCACCGGAAATCTTGGGGCGTATCAAGGCCACGCCGGACTGGCCGCGCGCAGCGGCGTGCTGGTGACGTGGACCGTGGTCGAGCGTGGCGGCTTCGTCGTCGACGCAAGCGGTCAGCGCATCGGGGACGAGACGCTGGGCTATTCCGCCTTCGCCGGGGTCGAGCTTGCCGCCACCGGGCCGCTTTTCATGGTATATGATGCAAGGATCGAGGCCGACGTGGCCGCCGGTCAGCCCGAGTTCGCCGAGATCGCGCGGATGGGCGATGCGGTGGCCGGGGCGACGGCGGGCGAACTGGCACAGGCCATCGGCGTGCCGGGCGATGCGCTGACCGCGACCATCGACGCCGCGGCCGCCGCCGCCGCCGGGCAGGCCGATGCCTTCGGCCGGACGGCGTGGGGTCTTGGCGCGCTACAGGCGCCGTACCGGGCGACACGGATCACCCCGGCGCTGTTCCACACCCAGGGCGGCCTTGCCGTGGACCGGGACGCCCGCGTGATCGGCGCGGACGGTGCACCGATCCCCGGTCTGTATGCCGGGGGTGGTGCTGCCACGGGGATCAGCGGCCGCGATGGCGGCAATGGATATGTTTCGGGCAACGGGCTGCTTTCGGCGCTCGGGCTCGGGCTTATAGCCGGACGAAGCGCGGTGGCGGATGCCGCTGTGCCGGACGGCGAACCGAACCTTAAAGTTCAACAAGGAGTAACGACATGAACACCAAACTCACCGGCCTTCTCGCCGGCGCCGCGCTGGCGCTGGGCGTGACCGCGGCCGCTGCGCAGGACTATCCGACGCGTGCGATCACGATCATCGTGCCCTATTCGCCGGGTTCGACCGACACCATGGCCCGCACGCTGGCCGAAAGCATGTCGCAGGAACTGGGCCAGCCCGTCGTGGTCGAGACCCGTCCCGGCGCCGGTGGCACCGTTGGCGGCGCTGCCGTCGCGAATGCCGATGCCGACGGCTACACCCTGCTGTTCGCGGTTTCGTCGGTTCAGACCGTTGCGCCGCACCAGCGTGACCTGCCCTACGGCTTCGACGATCTGGCGCCGGTGGCGCGGGTCGCTGTCGGTCCGAACATGATGGCCGCCCGCAACGGCGCGCCGTTCTCGACGATCGAAGAACTGGTGGCCTACGCCAAGGAAAACCCGGGCGCGGTCAGCTACGGTTCCGCCGGCACCGGCGGCGCGACCCACATCGCGGCCGAAGCCTTTGCCCGCGCCGCCGGGATCGAGCTGTTCCACATTCCCTTCGACGGCGTGACCCCGGCGGTCGCTTCGACCGTTGCCGGTGACGTGGATCTGGTTCTTGGCTTTGCCTCGGCGATCCTGCCGCAGGCCGAAGGCGGCAACCTTGTCGCGCTGGCCCAGCTGAGCGAAGAACGTACCGCCGTCGCGCCCGACACGCCGACCCTGATCGAAGGTGGCGTCGAACTGGCCCTGCCGCCCAACACGGGCCTGTGGGCGCCGGCCGGCACTCCCGAAGACGTGATCGCCACGCTGTCGGCCGCTGTCGAGGTTGCCGCGTCCAGCGAAAGCTTCACCACCTTCACCACCAGCGGTCTGACCGCCGTCGACTATGCCGACTCGGCCGAGTTCACCGAGGTTCTTAAGGCCGAAGACGCGTTCTTCGCGGACCTTCTGCCGACGCTGAACATCGAGTAATCGGCCCACGCGTTTCTCTTCCCGCGTAGACGGCCGAGGGGGCGGACAGCAATGTCCGCCCCTTTTTCTCGTGTGCGTTTCGGTTCCCAGAGGGCAGGGGCCGCGGGCCACTAAGCTTGACAAAACGCGGTCGATGGGGCGGATTCCGGGCGTGCGGTACGTTCCGGCCTTGGGCGATGCGCCCGGCCAACACCGCACCGCGCCGAAGCCGACCGCTTCGCGTGACGCCAGAATAGGGAAGAATGCGATGCTTCGTCTTTCATCGGTCTTGATCGGGTTGACCGTGGCCCTTGCCGGGTGCGGCGGGACCGTGTCCTACAGCCCGGACGAAGGCATCCCGGTCCCCGGCGTGCGGTTCACCGGCACTGCCGTAATGGGCGTGTCCGGCGGGTCCGACCGGCCGACGCGGTTCCTGTCGGGCTTGAAGCGCAACAAGCGCGAGATCGAGGGCAGCGGATACAGCGGCCCCTGACGGCGGTACGACCGCCCGACCACAGTTCCGTTCCACGAAAAAGGGGGCACACGGTCAATCCGCGTGCCCCTTTTTTCACCGTGAGTGGTGTGCGTGGCGGACCTTAGTCCGCCGGAATTTCCACGCCGTCCAGATCGTTGAAGCGCGCCTCCAGATCGCGGAATTCGTTGAAGCCCATCAGGCCCCAGATGTCGTCGATCGACGCCATCAGGTCGGGGCGGTCGACCACCTCGCCGGTGGGGATCGCTTCCTTCAGGGTGGCCAGCACCGTTTCCATCGCCTTCAGCGCGGCGGCGGGCAGCATCCGGGGCAGGGTGACCCGGCGCACGCCCAGTTCCTTCATCCGCGCGATCGGGATCAGCGGCGTCGTGGGGCGCGACCGCAGGCCGAAGCCCATGTTGACCGACACGGGGATGTCCACCGCGTCGACCAGCGCCTTGATCTGGTCCTCGCCCTTGATGGCGTCGGCAAAGATCAGGTCGGCGCCCGCCTTCTCGTACAGCTTGGCGCGCTTGATGGCGCCTTCCAGCCCTTCCAGCGCGATCGCGTCGGTGCGGGCGAGGATGACAAAGTCGTCGTCACGGCGCGCGTCGCAGGCGGCCTCGATCTTGCGCGCCATCTCGCGCATGTCGATGACGTCCTTGCCCGCCATGTGACCGCACCGCTTCGGCGATACCTGGTCCTCGATGTTGATGCCGGCGACGCCGGTGTCCTCGAACCGGCGGGTGGCGTGCCACACGGTGGCGGGGTTGCCATAGCCGGTATCGGCATCGGCCATGACCGGGATCGACACGCTGTCCGCGATCATGCGGCAGGCGTCGAGGTTGTCGGTCAGGCCCATGATGCCGACGTCCTCCATTCCCATGCGCGAGTTGGCAAGCCCCGCGCCGGTGGTGCAGGCCGTCTTGAAGCCCATCTTCTCGACAAGGCGCACGCTGTAGCCGTCGTAGACGCCGGGCGAGACAAGGATGTCGTCTCCGGCAAGAAGTTCGCGAATGCGCTTGGTGGGTTTCACGCGTGGGTGTCCTTTCTTCGCCGCCCCGTGGCGCCCTTTGTCGGGGGCTGGGCGGGTTCTGTATCCAGAAGGCGCTGCAGCGCCTCGGTGGCGCGGGCGATGTGCGCCCGCATGAGCGACTCGGCCAGTTCGGCATCGCGCGCTTTCATGGCGCGCAGGATCTGCCAGTGTTCTGCCGAGGCGTTGTCGTGCCGCCCCGGTGTCGAGCCCGAGCGGGCGCGATACAGGCGCAGCAGGTAATAAAGTTCGTCGCACAGAAGCGACTGGATGCGGCTGTTGCCGCTTTCCTCGGCGATGCGGACGTGCAGGTCCAGCACACGGCCGTTGCCGCCCGCCTGTTCGAAATCGTCCAGCAGCCGCTGCATTGAATCGTCGCTCATCGCGCGCGTGGCCAGCTTAACGCTCATGCCCTCAACGCTTTCGCGAAGCTGAAAGATCTCTATCATGTCGTGGACAGACAGATCGACGACTCGCGCTTTGAAGTACGGTTCCTTGGTGACAAGGCCGCGCCCCTGAAGCGCCTTGACGGCCTCGCGCACGGGGCCGCGGCTGACGCCGAAACGGTCAGCAAGAGACGCCTCGTTCACGACGCCCCCAAGCGGGATCTCACCGCTTAGGATCAACTGGAAGATGGCATCGAATACAGTGTCGACGCGCGTGCGCTGTTGGCCGGTCATTCCTTCCCCATTCTGTCAACACTTTTGGGAAACTTACCGTGTTCAACGCGAAAGTAAACGAGAAGATCGCTCGGCACAAGGTTCGAGAGGCAATACTGTTGACACTTTTTGGTTCGCCGCCTATCCAGATCACATGCAGCACACGCAGCCTAAAGATTCCGCAGTGATCGGTCTGACCGATCTTCGGGTGAACGGGGCCCCGGGGGGCCGCTTCATCGACGTGTCCTCTTTGCTTTCGCACCGGGATCGGCCCTTGCCGAAATCGTTGCGCGTGGTGCTAGAGAACCTTGCCTATCAGTCGCTGGATGGCCGCGATGTCGCGTCCGAGATCGCCGCGCTGTGCGACTGGTCCGCGCAAACGGCAGAGATCGCGGTGCCGCTGGCGGTGTCGCGGGTGATGCTGCCCGACAGTTCCGGCCTGCCGGCGCTGATGGATCTTGCCGCCGCGCGGGACGCACTGGTGGAACGCGGGATGGACCCCGGCGGCGTCGAGCCTGCGGTGCCGGTGACGCTGGTGATCGACCACTCGCTGATCGTGGACGTCGCGGGGCACCCGAACGCTCGCGCCCGCAACATCGCCAGCGAATACCGGCGCAACGCCGAACGGTACGCCTTTTTCAAATGGGCCGAACAGGCGTTCGACCGTCTGAAAGTCGTCCCGCCGGGATCCGGCATCATCCATCAGGTCCACCTTGAAAGCATCGCGCAGGTCGCGGCAAAGCGGCCGCTGGCCGATGGGCCGGTGACCACGACCGAGTTCGTGCTGGGCTGCGACAGCCACACGACGATGGTCGGTGGGATCGGGATGATGGCGTGGGGCGTCGGCGGGATCGACGGCGAGGCCGCCGCGCTTGGCCTGCCGTATCAAGTGCGCATTCCCCGCGTCGTGGGCGTGCAACTGACCGGGGAAATGCCGGCCGGTTCCACCACGACGGACTTGGTTCTGACGGTGACCGAACGCCTGCGGCAAGTGGGCGTCGTCGGCGCCTTCGTCGAATTCTGCGGCCCGGGCGCCGCCAGCCTGTCCGTGCCGGACCGGGCGACGATCGCCAACATGGCGCCCGAATACGGCGCGACCTGTGCGTTCTTCCCGATCGACGCGCGGACCATCGATTACCTGTCCGCCTCGGGGCGCGACGCCGATCACGTGGCCGGGGTTAAGGCTTATGCCCGCGCCAGCGGCATGTGGGCCGAGCCCGACGATCCGCTGCCCGAAGTGACAGAGATGGTCGAAATCGACCTGTCCGCCATCGTGCCCAGCGTCGCCGGTCCCAAGCGCCCGCAGGACCGGGTGCCGCTGGACCGCGTCGCCCCCGCCTTCCGAGAGGCGCTGACCGCGCCGGTGGGTCCGGGCGGATTCGGCCTGTCCGACGATGCCCTGTCCGCCGAGGCGCAGGTCACGGTCGACGGCGCGCCGGTCACCCTGCGCCACGGCAGCTTGACCATCGCCGCGATCACGTCGTGCACCAACACCTCGAACCCGACGGTGATGCTGGCGGCCGGACTGTTGGCCCGCAACGCCGTCGCGCGGGGGCTGGACGTGCCGCCGCAGGTCAAGACCTCGCTTGCGCCGGGGTCCCGGCTGGTCGAGGACTATCTGGCCGACGCCGGTCTGATGGCGCCGCTGGAACAACTGGGCTTCCACGTCGTCGGCATCGGCTGCACCACCTGCTCCGGCAAGTCCGGGCCGTTGGCGCCGGGGATTTCCGAGGCCGTTGCGGAAAACGATCTTGTCTGCGCGGCGGTGCTGTCGGGCAACCGCAACTTCGAAGGCCGCATCCACAAATCGGCCCGTGCATCCTATCTGGCGTCGCCGCCGCTGGTCGTGGCTTTCGCACTGGCGGGACGTGTCGACATCGACTTTGCCACGGAACCGCTTGGCACGGATGCGGATGGCCGCCCGGTGATGCTGTCCGATATCTGGCCCGACCGCGACGAGGTCGCCGCGCTGGAACGCGACAGCCAGACGCCGGGTCGCTTCCGCAAGGTCTATCGCACGCTGTTCGATGGCGCGACGCTTTGGGACGAACTGGGCAACCCGCGCGGGCCGGTCTTTGCGTGGGACCCGTCGTCGACCTACATCAAGCGCCCGCCGTTCATCGAACTGGGCAGCGACGGGATGCCGGACGCGCTGGACGACGCCCGCGCGCTGGTCGTGGCCGGGGACTCGCTGACCACCGACTTCGTGACCCCGTCCGGTGAAATTCTGCCGGACACGCAGGCCGGGCAATACCTGATCGACGCGGGCGTGAAGCCTGCCGACTTCAACGCGGTGACGCAGCGGCGCGGCAACCACGAATTCATGGCCCGCGTGACCTTTGCCAACCAGCGGATGAAGAACCGTCTTGCCGGCGGGATTGAGGGCGGGTTCACCCGCCGCGCCCCCGACGGCGAGGTGCAGACGATCTTCGACGCCGCGCAATCGATGCGCGCCGAGGGGCAGCTGCCGGTGGTTCTGGCGGGCAAGGACTATGGCATGGGCTCCAGCCGCGACTGGGCCGCGAAGGGTCCGAAGCTGCTGGGCGTCGCTGCGGTGCTGGCCGAAAGCTTCGAACGTATCCACCGCGCCAACCTGATCGGCATGGGCATCGTTCCGCTGGTGTTCCAGCCGGGGGACAGTGTCGAAAGCCTTGGTCTGACCGGGTTCGAACGCTTCCGCTTCACCGGTCTGCACGCGGCCGTCACCGATGGCGCGCCCGTCTCGGTCCGGGCCGAAAGCACCGACGGAACGGTGACGGCGTTCGACGTGCGCCTTGACGTCGCCAGCAAGCACGAAACCGACCTGCTGCGCGAAGGCGGCATCTTCGGCGAAATCATGAAGGCCGCCCTTGGCGCCAAGCAGGAAAGGCAATCGGCATGAACATCCGTGGCTCTGCCATCGACCGTGCCGTCGCCTATCTGGCGGCGATGCAGGACAGGGATCTTGACCTTGCCCGCCGCTACGTCGCCGACACCGGCCTGACGCTGGTCTTCCCAGGGGGGCGCCGGTTCTCTCGGCTGGAAGACATCCGCAGCAACTCTGCCGGGCGTTATGAGATTGTGAAGAAACATATCCTCGACTGTCACGCGTGGGAACACGAGGGCGCCGAACGGGTGATGATCACCGGAACGCTTTACGGCAAATGGCTGGACGGCAGGTCGTTCGACGGCATCCGCTTCATCGACTGGTTCGAGATGCGGGACGGCCTGATCGTGCGGCAAGAGGTCTGGAACGATACCGGCGAGAGATTGCTGGAGATGAAGAAGGGAACGAGCGAGTGAGCTACGATCTTATACTGAAGAACGGCGAGATCGTGTTTCCGGGCGAGGGCGTCGCCCGCGGTTCGGTCGCGGTGAAGGGCGGCAAGATCGCCGCTATTCTGCAACCCGGCGAAACCGCCGAGGCCACGCGCGTGATCGACTGCACCGACCGCTGGATTATGCCCGGCGCCATCGACCCGCACACCCACGTCGGTTTCGGCGCCAAGGAAGACGACTGGACGACCGAAACCCGCACCGCCGCGATGCAGGGCGTGACCGGTCTGATGACCTTCTGGCGGTCAGAGGATCTGGACAAGACCACGCCGGAATGGCGCGACGCGGGCGAGGCGCGGTCGGTAATCGACTTTGGCTTCCACTTCGGCGTCACCGCGCGGCGGCATGTCGAGGATTTCCCGAAGCTGGCCGCCAAGTACGGCGTGACCTCGCTGAAGGTCTACCTGATGTACAAGGGCGAGACAGGCCGCGCGAAGGGCTTCACCGAGGTGGACGACGCCCTGCTGTTTCAGGCGCTGCAGGCGGCGGCGACCGTCAAGGGGGGTGTCGTTGGCGTGCACTGCGAGAACACCGAAGTGATCCCGGTGTTCCGCGAACCCGTGAAGGCGTCGGGCCGCATGGACCTTGGCGCGTGGGACGACCAAAGCCCCGGCTTCCTAGAAACCGAGAACGTGTTCCGCGTCGCCTATTTCGGCGAAAAGGCGGGCTGCCCGGTGAACATCGTGCACATGTCGGCGGGCGAAAGCCTTGACCTTGTGCGCAAGATGCGCCGCCCCGACCGCCCCGCGATCAACGTGGAAACCTGCATCCACTACCTCGCGCTGACCCGCGACAGCGACATCGGGGATCTGGGCAAGGTGAACCCGCCGCTGCGGTCGCAGTCCGACGCCGATACCCTGTGGGAAGGCGTGCGCGACGGCGCGGTGCAGACCATCGGGTCCGACCACGTCGCGCGCAAACGGGCGACCAAGGGCCCCGACATCTGGCAGGCCTCGGCCGGGTTCCCCGGTCTGGCGCAGATCTGGCCGGTGCTGGTGTCCGAAGGTTTCCACAAGCGCGGCATCCCGATCGAGACGCTGTCGGCCGCCACCAGCCGCAACGTGGCCAAGCTGTACAACCTGTCCGGCAAGGGCCGCATCGCGCCCGGCTATGACGCCGACTTCGCGATCGTCGACCCCGACGGCGAAACCACCGTGCGGCACACCGACTATCCGTCGCACTCCGATTACTCGCCCTACGAAGGCACGACGTTCCGCGGCGCGGTGACCCACACGGTCCTGCGCGGGATGCTTCTGTCCGAGAATGGCGCGCTGGCCGAAGGCGTCGATGCCGCGCCCGCCGGCAAGTACCTGTTCCGGGCCAACTAAGCCCGTCCGACCAAGAAAGAGAGACACATGAGCGAACGTATCTGGGACAAGTTCCTGACCGACAAGGACAAGCGGATCTTCCAGTTGGCCGGTTATGGCAAACGCGGCGGGTTCGGCACGCGCCCGGCGCTGTTCATCATCGACGTCCAGTACAACTTCACCGGCGACGAGCCGGGCGAGGATCAGGAAGAAGGCGTCAAAAAGTACCGTACCCACTGCGGTGAAGCCGGCTGGAAGGCCGTGCCGCACATCGAGCGCCTGCTGAAGATCGCCCGCGAGAAGAACCTGCCGGTGTTCTACACCGTGTCCGAGCGTCGCCCCGACATGATCGACAGCGGCGTGCAGGTCGGCAAAAGCCACCGTGGGCACGAGAAGACCTCGACCGAGGGCAGCCACGCGACCCAGACCGTCGCCCCGCTGTCGCCGCAGCCGCAGGACATCCTGATCGGCAAGCGCAAGCCGTCGGCCTTCTTCGGCACGATCTTCATGAGCCACCTGAACTTCCTTGACGTGGACACGCTGATCATGACCGGCTGCACCACCTCGGGCTGCCTGCGCGCGACCACGGTCGATGCGTATTCGCTGAACTTCAAGGTCGTGATCCCGGAAGAGACCGCGTTCGACCGGTTCGAAGCAAGCCACGCGATCAACCTGTTCGACCTGAACTGCAAGTATGCGGACGTGATCCCGACCGACGAGGTCGCCGCCTACATGGAAAGCCTGCCGGTGCGCGAAGCCTAAGGCACGCCCCATCCAAGCTATGTGACGCGGTCGCCCCCGGCGGCCGCGTTTTTCGTTGCGGGCCCATCCGTCTTTCGGCTCAGCACAGCGACACCAGCACGCGGGCCACACGGTCCACGTCGTACCGTTCCTTTCCGTTTTCGGCGAGCGGCAGGCGCACACAGGGGATGCCGTGGGTCTGCTCGACCCGCGCACAGTCTTCGGCGGGCAAGGACGTGTCGCACAAGACATGGCTTACAAGGTCGCGCGGCGCGGTCTTCGGGCCTGCGTCGTGCAGCATCGGCGCAAGGATCGCGGCGATCTGGTCGGTCAGGTCGTGTCCCAAAGCCTCGGGGTCGCGCCCAAGGCTGGGCAGGTACACCTTCGGCACCCGCTGTTTCGCCACAGCCCGGCCGACGCCTGCGGGCAACAGGTTGGCCACCACGCTGGAATACAGGCTGCCGGGCGGATAGCAGATCACCTCTGCCTGCTCGATCAGGCTGCGGTTCCGGTCCGGCAGCGGCACCGCGTCGGGGGACAGTTCCGTTTCGCCGTCGCTCAGGAACAGGCGGGCGATCGGGCTGTCGATCGCCGCCGTCTCTTTGCCGCTGATGTGGCGCTGGCCGATGATCCTGCGCCCGTCCCGCAGGTCGACGCCAAGCTGCAGGTTCTCGTCCACGACGGCGCGGACCGTGCCGCGCACATCGACCATCTTCGACATCAGGAACAGCACCGGTTCCAGCGCGCGGCCGTTGCCAAGATAGCCGCCGGCAAGGATCAGGTTGCCGATGCTGGCGCCCCGGTAGTCGAAGTCGTCGGTGACCTCTTCGGCGAACCGGGCAAGCTGGGTGCGGATCAACTGGCGCATCGGCTTGGCGATGGCGGTCAGAAGCGGGTGCTTGCCATCGACCATTTGCGCGACCTCGTCCCGCAGCACGGCGTTGTCGGCGCCCTTCGGCAGGCGGTGGCTGAACAGATCATAGACGTCGGGCTGACCAAGCACCGTCTCATCCGCCAGCGCCATCAAGCGCGAACGCAGGTCGCCCACGGCCGGGATGTCGAACGCCCGGCGCAAAACCTGCGAACTGCCGCCGCTGTCGAACGGGGTGATCAGGTGCATCGAGTTGAAGGTATAGTGCTTCAGCCGCCGCGAAATCCCGTTCAGCGCGCTGCCGCCGCTGAAGAACAGGATGCGCGGCCCAAGGTGCGGCGCGCTTTCCGCCCGCGCGACCCGAAGGTCGTCGGGCAGGGCCACCTCGTGCTCGACACGGATGAAGGTCATGTCTGTGCTGCCTCCCTGACAGACCGGATACCGTGGCGTCTGCACCGGTACGTCCGGCGACTATGGCACCATGACCAACGAAGATGCCATACGCCTGTCTTCCGCTGCAGCCATCCGGGCGGGGTGTCCGGGCGTGGAAGGGATCATGCCGATCCGGCAATGACGCCGGGTCGTTCTCTTGTTAGGCTTCCGGTCAGGCGCGGCCAGTGTCGGCCCGCGCAGTTTCAGAAGGTTCTTTGTATGCCAAGATTACTAACCGCCGTGGCGCTTGCCCTGTTCGCGACCGCCGTGAATGCCCAGCAGATCTATGTCCCGCCCGGGCCCTACAGCAACGACAGCGGCTGTCTGGTGCAGGGGCTAGACCCCAACGGCGACGGGTTCCTTGCGCTGCGGGCTGGACCCGGCACGAACTATGCCCAGATCGGCAGCCTTCACAACGGCGACGCCGCCTATCTGCGCAAGTGCGAGGGGCGCTGGTGCTATGTCGAAAACGGTGCGATAGGCGGGCAAGAGGCGCGGTTCCGGGGTTGGATCTATACGGCGTGGTGCCAGTTCTATCCCTGACCAAAGCCCGACGTCGGTAACCCCGATCCTGCGGCTTTTAATCAATATTTAACCCTTAACCTGTCCTCTGGCCGAAGGTGCCCGTGGCGGAAAACGCTTTCCAACCGGGCTTTTCGCAGGTGGCGGGGCAGGGATGGCGGATATCGGATTGGTCAGTCAGCCGGGGGCAAGGCCGGGGCAGGACACGGTGGTCCGTCCCCTGTCGCCCGGCATCGTTCCCGCCAGTGGTGCGACCGCCGATACGATGGTGGACCTTGGTCACCTTGCCTCGGCCCTGTGGCGGGGCCTGTGGCTGATCGCGGCCTGCGTGGCGCTGACCGTCGGACTGGCAATGTGGTATCTTCTGGACGTGGCGGTGCCGAAATACACCGCCGAGGCCCGCATCGTCATGGAAGCGCGGGATCAGAACGTCGTCGACCTTGAAAGCGTGATCTCGGGGCGCGGTACGGATGAGGCGTCGCTGAACACAGAGATGTCGGTGATGACCTCGCGCACCTTGCTGGAAACGCTGGTCCGCGATCTGGACCTGACCGCCGACCCGGAGTTCAACACGCGGCTGGAACCCGCACCGGCGCTGTCTGCGGTTGGCGTGGTGGACCGGGTGCGCGGCTGGCTTGGACTGCCGTCGCTGGATGCAGAACCCCGCACCGAGCAAGAGGTGCTGCTGGACACGGTCGATGCGCTGGCCGAAGTCGTCTTCGTCCGGGTCGAGCCTTATTCCTATGTGTTCAGCATCCGCGCCAAGACCGGCGACCCGCACAAATCCGCGCTGATCGCGAACCGGCTGGCGGCGATCTACCTTGACCAGCAGATCTCGACCAAGTTCTCGGCCACGGAATACGCCGTCGACTGGCTGTCGCAGCGGGTGACCGAGCTTGAGCTTGAACTGAAACAGAAGGAAGAGGCGGTGCTGGAACTCAGCTCGGTCTCGCTTCTTATGCCGGAGGCCTCGCTTGAGGCGCTGAAAGCCCGCGCGCGCGAGGCTTACGACCGGCTTGCCGAACTGGAAACGGCGGCCCTTGTGGCGCAAGAGGCGGCGGATGGGTTTTCTGCCCGGCAGGCGGATGGGGACCTGCGGGCAGCGGCAGAACTCGCCCGCGACCCCGAGGTGTTCGCCCTGCTGGACAGCGGCGACACCACCGGCGCGCTGGACCGCCTGCGCGCGGCGCTGGAGCGGTTGCGCCAGGCGGATGCCGACGCGGCCGAAGCCGTGGCCGCCGCGCGGGCAGAGCACGACACGCTGACCGCCCGGATCGAGGCCGAGGATGCGCAGCGACAGGACCTGACGCAGCGGATCCGGGATGCCGACGCGACGCGGGTGCTGTACCAGACCTTTCTTGCGCGGCTGAAGGAAACCTCGATCCAGATCGGGCTTCAGCAGGCCGACAGCCGGGTGTTGTCCGCTGCCGTGCCCGGCGAAGAGGTCGCGCCGCGCCGCGCGATGATCCTTGCGGTCGCGGCCCTGCTGGGCGTCGTTCTGGGCGTCGGGATCATCCTGCTGCGGCAGTACCTGAACCGGGGGTTTCGCACCGCCGACGATCTGGAGCAGGCGACCGGTTATACCGTGCTTGGCCAGATCCCGAGGATGCCGTTGCGGCGGCGGCGCGGCGTGCTGGACTATCTGCGGCGCAAGCCGACCTCCGCCGCGGCAGAGGCGATCCGCAACCTGCGAACCTCGGTCCTTCTGTCCGACGTCGACACGCCGCCCCGGGTGATCATGTCGACCTCTTCGATCCCTGGCGAAGGCAAGACGACACAGTCCATCGCGCTGGCACAGAACCTTGCGGGCCTTGGCCAGAAGGTGCTGCTGGTCGAGGGCGACATCCGCCGCCGCACCTTCGCGCAGTACCTCGATGCCGACGCGCCGGGCAGCCTTGTACAGGTGGTGTCCGGCACGCTGACGCTGGCAGAGGCCGTGGTCTCTGACCCGGCGCTGGAGATCGACGTGCTGATGGGCGACCGGTCGTCGGTCAACGCGGCGGACATGTTTTCGTCCGACAGTTTCCGGCGGTTCATCCTGTCGGCGCGCAATGCCTATGACTACGTCGTCATCGACACGCCGCCCGTTCTGGTGGTGCCGGACGCGCGGGTTCTGGGCCGGTATGCCGACGCCATCGTCTATTCGGTGCAGTGGGACAGGACCTCGAAAGAGCAGGTGACAGCGGGCCTGCGGATGCTGTCTTCGGTGCATCTGCGGATCACGGGACTGGTCCTGTCACAGGTCGATCCGAAGGGAATGCGACGGTACGGCTATGGCAAGGCGTATTACGACGCCGGCGCCTAGCCCAGCCTGCGCCAAACGGCAGGCGCGTGAGGGCGCATTCACCCGTTTAGATTTCGTTAGCAAATATTAACGTAAAATATTGAAATTAAGGTAAAAATTTAACCTACCATTAAGTGTTCATCTTCGAAACTGGGGTCGCTGACGGAGTCAGGGGTGACTTGTTTCGAGGAACTGACAGTGGATCGCATCAATGTTGGCGGCTATGAAACCGTTACGGCGGATCGCAAGGAACTTTCCGCATGGATCACCGGACAATGTCTTGAACGACGAACGGCGGCGGCCCCGCCGGCGATGGTCTTTTCGTCCAACGGGCAGGGCATCGCGCTGCGCGGGCGGAACCCGGACTTCGACCGCGCGATGCGCGCGGCGGACGTGGTTCATGCCGACGGGATGTCCGTCGTGATGGCGTCCCGCCTGCTGGCCCCGCAGGCGATCCGGGAAAGGTCCGCGACGACGGACCTGTTTCACGACGTGGCGCGGGACGCGGTGGCGCACGGGCTGAACTTCTACGTGCTGGGCGGGACCGAGGATCAGAACCGCCGCGCCGTCCACGCGATGCTGGCGCTGTATCCCGACCTGCGGATCGTCGGGCGGCGCAATGGATACTTTGGCCGGGACGAGGACGCAGAGGTCTGCCGATCCATCGTCGCGGCGGGAACGGACGTGTTGTGGGTCGGACTTGGCAAGCCGCTTCAGGAAACATGGAGCCACGCGAACCGCGGACGCCTGCACGGCGTCGGCTGCATCAAGACCTGTGGCGGGCTGTATTCCTACCTGACGGGCGATGCCGCCCGCGCGCCGCTGTGGATGCAGCGGACCGGGCTGGAATGGCTGTTCCGGCTGGCGCAGGAACCCAACCGGCTGATGCGCCGCTATCTGGTCACCAACACGGTCAGCGCCTGGCGGCTTCTGACCCAGACCGGCTCGCGCGGGACATAGGGCATGTACCAGGGCTGGTTCCGTCTGTTTCTGGCGTTGCTGGTCGTCTATGCGCATTACTTCCCGAACATCGGAAACACGGGCAAGTACGCCGTGTTCAGCTTCTACCTTGTGTCGGGATATCTGATAACGGCCGTGACCTGCGGCCGTTATTCGGATGGGCTGCGAGGCTTCGCCGCATTCCTGCTGAACCGGGTGCTGCGGATCTATCCCGCCTATTTCGCGGCCTCGGTGTTCTCTGTCGCGGTGATCCTGCAGGCGCCGGATGTGGCGGCGCGGATCTCGCCCTACATGCACCTGCCGGACAGCCTGCAGGGCTGGCTGCCGCAGGTGGCGATCTTCGGCGCGCTGACGCCCTCGGGCAAGGCCGACGCGCTGTTGGTCCCAGTGGCATGGAGCCTGAATGTCGAACTTGTCTACTACCTGCTGATCGCGGGGCTTCTGGGCCGGTCATTGGTGATCTGCACCGCGTGGTGGTGGGCATCGCTGGCGGTGGCGCTGGGCTATGGCGTGCTGGGCGACATCGACCGGCACTATTTCTCGTTCATCAGCCCGTCGATCAGCTTCGCGACCGGCGCGATGCTGTACCACCACCGGACCGCCCTGTTCCGTCGGCTTCGGTCCGTGTCGGCCGCGCCCGCCTTTGCCGCCAGCCTTGCCGTCTTCGCGGTCTTCGTCTTCTGGCCAGAGCCGATCGCGCTGTACCTGTACGCCGTCCGCGGCTTGCCGCTGGCAGAGGTGCAGGCCCGGCTGTGGATCGTGGATGCCTTCTGGCTGGTGCTGCTGATCGTTCCCTTCGCCGCGCTGTCCCTGATGCTGTCGCTGGCCCCCGTTCCGGGGCCGGGCGCGCGGGACCGCCGCGCCGCCCGTCTGGCCGGTTTCTGTGGCGACCTGTCCTATCCGATCTTCCTGTTGCACTGGCCGGTGCTGGTCCTTGTGACCGCGCTGTGCGGCGGCGCGGGCGGGATCGGGCCCGACCGCGAATGGATCTACTCAGTGATCGCCCTGCCGGTCGTCATAGCGCTGGCTGCGCTGGTCGTGGTGCTGGTCGAACGGCCAATGGCAAAGCCCCGCGCGCGGGTCCGGCTAGCGGCCTAAGCCGCGCGTCCGTGCCTTAGGCCGGGACGGACGCGGGCCACGTTCGCGGCAGGGCGCGCGCCTGCGGACGCGCCAACCCGTTCACCGCGATCAACAGCAGACCGAACCACGGCAGGTCGTGGACCCGGTCCACCAGCATCAGCGTCAGCGCGAAGAACCCGAAGGCCGCCATCGACAGGTCGCGCGGCGCGATGACGAAACGGTATGTGATCATCCCAAGGACCAGCGCGGTGAACGGCAGCCCGAACTCTGCCAACAGGACGGTGATGCTGGAATACGGCTTGTTGGAACTGGAACTGATCGCCCAGATGTCTTGAAGGAAGGTGGCCATCACCGCCTGCAAATGGCGTTCGTGGTATTCGGGCGTGAACATCCCCGGCAGTTGCGGCACCGAGAACGAGGACAGCTCGGCCGTCAGGTGGCTTGTCCAAAGCGCGGCCTGCCCGCCGTACTGCCCAATGCCGCCGCCGATCCACAGCGTCAGGGGTACGTCGTCGAACATGCGGGCGATCAGCACGAACTGGTAGACCTTGGGATGCAGCCCGAACAGCTGGGAGAAGGTGGTCGACACCGTCTGAAGACGGAACGACAGGTAGGACCCGATCAGCGCCAGCAGCAGGGCCAGCACCACGGCGGCCTTCACCGGGCGGCGCAAGGCATAGCAGGACAGACCGGCGATCCCGGCAAGGATGCCGATCAGGTAGTTCGGCATCAGAAAGTTGATCGCCGCAAGCAGCAGGAATCCGCGCCGCATCCGCCTGCCAAGACCGCGCTGCCGCAACTCGCACACAAGGCCCGCAAAGCCGAATAGCGTGACGATCCGCGCGCCGCCGAGGCCGAAGGTGGCATAGTAATAGTCGGGCAGGAAATGCACATAGGGCAGCCTGAAGGGAAAGCCCATGCGGATCAGGCTGACAAGGCTGGTGGCCGCGATCACCAGTTGGAACAGTCGGATCAGCGTCGTCGGGTCGATCCACCGCCGGTCTGGCCCGGCCCCGAAGGCGCCGATCAGGAAGGCAAGGCACAGCGCGTATTCCAGCACCGCCACCGTCCCCGAGACATTGGCGGTCAGCGTGTTGACGGCGAAGGCGCAGGTCAGGAACAGCAGCAGCGGAATCTGCACCGGGATCCAGTCGCGCGCCCGAACCAGCGCCAGCGGCGCAAGGCTGTAGGCGGGATAGCTTAGCGCGGTGCGCGGCAGGAAGGTCAACAGCGTGACGGCCCCGTAGGCCAGCGTTCCGGCGCGGATGCTTACCACGGCAGCGGCCCGTTCAGCAGGTCCGCAAGGCGGGCGTTGTCGTTACGAAACGTGTCGGCCAGATGCGCGGTGATCTCTGGCGCAACGCGGCCCGCATAGACACCCACGTTGCGCGGCCGGACCGGCGGCGGGGCGTGGTCGGCGAGGCCGAGGAAGGCATGAACCTCGGCCAGCACCGCGCGCGGCTCGGCGAAGAACCTGTCGCTGGTCTCGATCAGGAAGTTCTCGCGCGGGAATAGGGCGAAGTACCGCTCCAGCTGCTCGGCATAGCGCCCCCGCCCGACGTAGGCAAAGCTTTGGCCCTGCGTCCGGTGCTCGTGTCGGCGGCCCAGCAGGACAGCGGCCTCCTGTCCGGTGCGGGCGGGCTCGGCCTCCAGCGCCTCGGCCAGCGGCAGCCGTTCGTAGCCAAGGCGGCGCTCGTGGAAATAGTGCGAGATCGCGCGGTCCACCGGGTTGCGCAGCAGGATGACGAACCGTGTCGTCTGGGGCAGGGTGTCCGCGATGCGCCGTGCCGCCTCGGGCACGAACAGATAGCACGGCGTCGCCTCGCCGGTCAGGCCGGGACCGCTTGGGAAATTGGACCTGTACCAGTCGGCACCCCAGTTATGGAACCTGTCGAAATACGAGATTTCCTTGGTGCGCGCCGGGGCGGTGCCGGGGTGGCGCATGATCAGGTCGTACAGGGTGGTCGTCCCCGCCTTCTGTGCGCCCAGCAGCAGGAAGTCGGGCAGTCGGCCGGACTGCCCCGTGAGCTGCCGCAGCTTCTGGACGCCGCGACGGGCAAGATAAACCTCGGGCCGGATCAGGTTCCGGACCTGTTGCGGCAGCATCTTGCGGGCGACAGCATCCATCGTTCAGCCCGCCCGCAGTCGCCGTGTCGACCACGGCAAGATGCCCAGCCGCGCATGGCAGATCCAAAGCACGTTCAGGTTCCAGCCCGCCATCGCCACCGCCGCCGCTCCCGCCGCGCCGGTCAGCCCGCCGGTCGTGGCCCCCAGCCCGACAAGGGCAGGCGTCGCCACGCTCCACGCGCCCAACACCAGCGTCCCCTGTTTCTCAAGCCCCGCCATGTTCAGCAGCATCGCGTTGGGTCCGCACAGCGTGTTCACGACCTGCCCGAGGATCAGGAACGCCAACGCGGGAAAAGCGGCGCGGTAGCTGTCCGAGAACAGGCCAAGCGCGAACGGCCCCGCCGCAGCAAGGACAAGGCCGCCGCAGATCGCGATCCCGCCCGCCATCACGGCGCCCAGCGTCATCAGCCGTCCGACCGCCTCGATGCGGCCAGCGTCGAACTCACGCGAGAGGACGGGCGCCATCGCCTGATTTACCGCGATCAGGGCGATGGACAGCAGCTTGGCGATCCG
The DNA here is from genome assembly GCF_029168315.1 of Psychromarinibacter halotolerans. Taxonomy (NCBI): domain Bacteria; kingdom Pseudomonadati; phylum Pseudomonadota; class Alphaproteobacteria; order Rhodobacterales; family Paracoccaceae; genus Psychromarinibacter; species Psychromarinibacter halotolerans. The sequence goes on along the minus strand of NZ_JARGYD010000003.1, from coordinate 165,214 downwards.
GTCGGCGGCGAAGTAGGCGCCCGCCGCAGCCGGTCCAAGGGCCAGCGCGACCACGACCGTCCCGCAGTGACTGCCCAGCGGTCCCGCCGTGGCGCCCGCCCACAGCCAGCCAGACGTCCGCGCCATCGATTGCCGGTCCTCGGGGGACAGCGCCCGGTCCGGCGCTAGCGTCCAGACGAGGCCGGCCAGCTGCGCGGTCGAAACCACGGCCAGCGTCGCCGCGGCCACCCACAACAGCGTCGCGCCCGTGAGCGTGCCCAAACCGAGGATTCCGGCGATCGCCAGCACCCGCCATCCGATCTCGCGCCCGGACAGCGCCAGCACGACAGATCCCCGCGCCCGCAGCGCGGCTTGGGCGACTTCGCTCAGGGCGAAGGCGACGGTCATGGCACCAAGCGCCAGCGGGGCCTGCAAGATGGCCGGGGCCGAAGGCTGTAGCCCAGCGGCCGCAAGGCAAATCAGCGCAAGGGCGCCGCTGCCCAGACCGCAGGCCAGCGCCGTGCGGCGCAGCGACCAGCGCAGCGCGGCATCGGCGACCCCGCGCCCCTGTGCCTCGTCCAGCGCAGGCCAGAACCGAAGCACGGCAAGGTGCTGCCCCCCCGTGAAGGCAAAGCCAAGGATTGTCGCAAGCGAGAATGCGGCAGCGAATACGCCGTACTCGGCATCCGTCGATGCCCGCGCAGCGACCAACAGGAAAACGAAGGCCAGGAAAATGCCGGCCAGCTTCAGCAGGCCCGCAATCAGCGTGGTACGAAGCAGGTGCCGTGTGTGCACGGGCGCGGCCTTTCGCGAACGGCGGCGGCGCCCTGCCATTTCAAGTCATGCTGAAATAACGACGGCGCACCGGGTTTCCCGTTAAACTGTCGTTCGCAATGCTTAAGAAAGCGTTACCGTGACCCGGTCGCGCGGGTTACCACAGCAGCCCACCCACAAGCTTCACGGAATGTCCGCCGGTGTTTTCGACCGACAGCGTCAGGGCGTCCCCGAACGGCGCCACCTCGGTGACGGTCAGCACGATATCCGTTCCGCTGGTCCCCACCGTCAGTCCTGCATCATGCGTGGTCACGGTGCCGATCGTGGCCAACGTCGCCGCCCCGCCGTCGCGCCGCAAAAGGATCGGCACCTCGACATAGGCGTCCGCGTTCGTCGTGGCCTGCCGCAGGCTCAGCGCCAGCTTGACGTGCGACCGAAGGTAGGTGCTGGAATGCATCGCCGCGTCGCGCAGGTTCAGGGCGAATGTCTTGGTCTGTCCAGCGCTCAGGGTCTCGCGGGCAAGGGCGCTGCGGTAGGCATCGGTCGCGACGTCGCCGGCGTTGTCGAACCGCACGCTGTCCTTGTTGTAGTACAGCCGCAAATCACTCGCCATCGTCGGCGTGCCGGACGGCAGGCGGACATAGACGGTCTGGAACCCCAGCCCGTCGTTGTCGCCGAAACCCCACTGCCCGGTGGCAAGCGACCCAAGCGTGCCCGCCGCAAGGTCTGCCGCATCGTGCAACACACCGTCGGGCCCGTCGATATAGGGCTCGGGCCCGTCGCCATAGTCGTTGTTGTCGCGCAGATAGTATTCGTCCGTGCCGCTTGCCGACGGTTCCCATTCGTAAATGTCCGCGAAATCGGGCTCGCGCAGGTCCATGACGGGCAGCAGGCCGGTCGCGTTGTTGCCTTGCCAGACAAGGCCGTCGTGCTGCTCGCAATGTGCCGCGATCAGCGGGGACGGGGCCCCCTTGGACGGCGAAGGCTTCGACGACCGGGTCTGGAACACGTTGTTGGTCAGGCTGGAACAGGTGGACCCCAGCATGTTGATCGACCGGCGGGCGTCGGGTGTCAGGTCGGCGCCCCAACCGGCACCCTTGAAGATGTTGCCGCACACGTTGATGTGGCGCGGCTTGTCCGTGCCCGACCGCTCGAAATAGATGTCGTTCCCGGCGTTCCGGTCGAAGGTGCAGTTGGCGATCAGGATCTCGTTGGCGTTGCGGCCAAGGTAGATGCCGGTGGCGGCCTCATCCAGATCGGGACCGGACCGCTGGAACTCGATAAAGCAGGTCTGCACCGTCACCTGCCCGCCGTTCAGGTACAGCGCGCGGTTGCGGTTGGCCGAGAAGGTCGACCGCAGCAGGAAGCTGTCCTTGCAGTTCCGCAGGCCCCAATTGTTGTTGCGGACCACGCAGAACCGCATGTCGAGCCCGCCCAGCGGCGACCCGACACCGCCGTTGATGCCATAGTGGAAATCCAGCAGCTTGACGCCTTGCAGTTCCAGCCGGCTGGACCCCTCGGCCTCGATCCCGTTGCCGGCCTCGGCATCGGTGGCCCCGTTGCCGTCCATGTCGAAATTGGTCAGCCGGACCCGGTTGCCAACGGTAAATATCGCGCCGGCGTCGGCCTTGCGGATCAGCCGTGTGCGCCCGTTGTCGGTGACGTTCTCGTAAAAGGAATACAGTGTTCCGTCGATCCAGACATCATCCGGTACGGTAAGGTCGCCCACCACCATCGACCCGGGCGGCAACAGCACAAGCCCGCCGCCGGACGCCGCCGCACGGTCGATGGCCTTCTGCACCGCCGCGCTGTCGTCGGTCACGCCGTCCGCCGCGGGGCCGAACTGCGCGACCGAGATCCGGCTGGCCCCGTCCGGCGCGGCCTGCAGGCCGATGCCGCCCTGCGTCGTGCTGTCGGGGTCTGGCGCGCCGTTGTCGGTCACTTCGAAGACGAACCCGCCCTCTTTCACCTCGACCAGATCGCCTGCACCGATCTTCTGCCGTCCGGTTCCCTTGTCGTATGCCAAAGAACGGTCGGCCAGCAGATCGGACATACGCCGGAAGCTGCGCACGACGTCGCCGCTGTCGCTGCGGATCGCGATGTCTCCGGTCTGCAGGATCGGGTCGCCCTTCCGCGTCTGGATGACCACGCGATAGTCGCCGTCGACCAGAAAGCATCGCTCGAACGTGCCGGTATCATCGGCCCGCAGAGGGTTCGACAGCATCGCCGTCAGGTCGGCGTCGCGAAACAGCTGCGCCAGCGTGTCGGTTCCGGCGATGTAGACGGACAGCCGCGCGAACGGAACCGTCGAGGGGTAATAGGCAATCTGGCTTGGATCGTTGGGGTTCAGCTGGCCCATGCTTGGTGTTTCCCGCGTTGTCCCCTCGACCGGGGGTGAATGTCGTGCAGCGTCGGTGCGGGGACTAAGTGTGTTCAGGCATCGTTAAATTGCCCCGAAGCCAGCGCACGGTGGGTGCGCAAATCGGGGCTGTCGCGGGGCCGGGCAATCTGGAATTGTGCAGGCGGAAACCGACGGGACGCGCAGCATGACCAAGGCAAGGATCTGGAAGGAAAGGCTGATCGGCGTCTGGCTGGCCGGCACCGCCGCCGTACTGGCGCTGGGCCTGTTCAGCCATGTCTTCCCCTCGGCCGATCCGCTGCTGGGCACGCTGGCGCGGATGACCGACAGCGCGCGCGTCCACCTGCTTGGCCTGTCGGTGCTGCTTGCCTTGGGGCTTGCCCTGCTGCGGGTGCGCTGGATCGCGGCCGGGGTCGCGTTGGCGGCTGCGCTTGGGCTGGTGCTGATCGTCGTGGACTACCGCGCCCGGATCGCCCCGGTGGGCGAGCGGGCCGACCTGACGGTATTGTGGCACAACGTCTTTAAATTCAACGCACTGGACGTGCCCGCCTTCGCCGATGGGCTGCGGGCCAGCGGCGCCGATCTGGTGGTCTTGGCCGAGGCGGAACCGGCGATGGATCTGCCGCCGCTTGTCGCGGATATCTACCCCCACCGCCTTGGGTGCGACGGGGTCGATCCCGAGGACTGTAACCTGATGATCCTGTCGAAGGTGCCGCTGGACAACGCCGATCTGGCGCCCCTGTCGATGGGCCCCGAGAGGCTGGCCCGTATCCGGGTCGAAACCCCCGAGGGACCGATCGACGTCATCGCGGCACACATGATCAAGCCGTGGATAATCGCGATGAGCCTGCGCGACGAAACCAGCATCTGGCGCGCCATCCTGCGCCGCGACCAGGTGCCCTACATCCTTGTCGGCGACCTGAACGCCGCCCCGTGGAGCGCCCGGTTGCGCCGGATGCAGGACCGCCACGACCTGCGCCACTGGCGGCGGCCGGAACCGACGTGGCCGGTCAAGCTGGGGGCCGCAGGGCTTCCGATCGACCATGTGCTGGCCAGCGAAGGCGTCGCGATCACCGACTACGCCACATGGAGCGGTTACGGGTCGAACCACATGGGCATCACCGCGTCGGTCCAGCTTGAGGGCGGCGCGGACTAGCCGTCAGACATAGCGGTTGACGATGTTCTCAAGGATTTCCTGCTTGCCCGAACGCGGCTGCGGATCGATGCCCTCTGCCTCGACCTTCGCGGCGATGGTGGCAAGATCGGACGACAAAAGCTCGGTCGAGGCGGGCGTTTTCCATCCGGCATACCGCTCGCGGCGCATCGTCTCTAGCGTGCCGTCCTCCAGCATCCGCGCCGCCGCCTTCAGGCCACGGGCGCAAACGTCCATCGCGCCGGCATGGGCGGCCAGCAGGTCCTCGGGGTCCAGCGACTGGCGCCGCAGCTTGGCGTCGAAGTTGGTGCCGCCGGTCTTGAACCCGCCGCCGCGCAGGATCTCGTAATAGGCCAGCGCGACCTCGGGGACGTTGTTCGGGAACTGATCGGTGTCCCAGCCGGACTGATAGTCGTTGCGGTTCATGTCGATCGACCCGAACACCCCCAGCGCGTTGGCCAGTGCGATCTCGTGCTCGAAGCTGTGCCCGGCAAGGATGGCGTGGCCCTGCTCGATGTTCAGCTTGACCTCGGTCTCCAGCCCATACCGTTGCAGGAACCCGAACACCGTCGCCACGTCATAGTCGTACTGGTGCTTGGTCGGCTCTTGCGGCTTCGGCTCGATCAGGATGGTGCCCTTGAAGCCGATCTTGTGCTTGTAATCGACGACCATCGACAGGAAGCGGGCCATATGGTCCATCTCGGCCTTCAGGTCGGTGTTCAGCAGGGTCTCGTAACCCTCACGTCCGCCCCACAGCACATAGTTCTGTCCGCCCAGTCGGTGCGTCGCATCCATGCAGTTTTTCACCGTCGCCGCCGACCACGCGAACACGTCCGGGTCGGGGTTGGTGGCGGCGCCGGACATGAAGCGGCGGTGCGAGAACAGGTTCGCCGTGCCCCACAGAAGCTTCGTCTTGGACGTCGCCATCTTGCGTTCGAAGATGCCGATGATCTCTTCGAAGTTCTTCCGGCTTTCGGCAAAGCTGGCGCCTTCGGGGCGGATGTCGGCATCGTGGAAACAGAAGAACGGCACGCCCAGCAGATCGAACATCTCGAACGCCGCTTCGGCCTTCAGCCGCGCCCCGTCCATCGTGTCCGGAAACCACGGCCGGTCGAACGTCTGGCCGCCGAATGGGTCGCCACCGGGCCACGCGAAACTGTGCCAGTAGGCGACAGCGAACCGCAGGTGATCCTCCAGTCGCTTGCCCATCACGACCTCGTCCGGGTCATAGTGACGATAGGCCAGTCCGGTCGCGTCGGGGTCAAAAGTCAGGGGCGCGGCGTCCCCGAAAAATCCGGTGGTCACGTTCGGGGTCCTCCTCAGAATCCTGCAGGAGGCGGCACTTTCACCGATCCCTTCGGTGGTGTGCCGTGACGTCCTCCCGCGCGAAGCCTGACGCGGCGGGGCAGGGGCGTCAAACCGTTTCTGCCCCCTTTGCGCACCGGGCTGATCGGGGCTGGCCGGGTGCTATCCGGCCAGCGCCTCCCACGCGCCGGGAACGACCCGGTCGGCGGTGTCCTTCAGGCGCAAAAGGCGGATGTCCAGTTCCATCAGCGGGCCCGCGCCCGCGTGCTGCACAAGGCGTCCGGCGCGCAGGTCGCTCTCGACCATCGACAGCGGCAGCCACGCGACGCCCATGCCCTGCGTGGCAAGGCAGTACGCCGTCTGGACGTCGGCGGTTTCGGCGACGGGGACCGATTTCGGCCGTTCGCCGCTGCGGTACAGGGCGCCCGCAAGGAAGGTGTCCGGCGCGTACTCGATCACCCGCGGCGACCCGGGGCGGGTCAGGTGGCTGGGTGTGCAGACGGGGGCGAAGGTTTCCTGCCCGATGGTACGCGCAAGGAACCCGGCGCGGGCATCCGCCCCGGCCTGATCATAGGCCACCAGCAGGTCCGCCTTCTGCGACAGCAGGTCCAGCAGGCCGCCGTCGCGGTCGCAGGCAATCAGGCGCACCGGGCCGAAGCCGCGCTTGCCCAGATCCTTGGTCAGTTGCGGCGCGATACTGGCCGCCAGATCGGTCTGGCAGGCCACCGTAATCGCCCGCGTGTTCGACACCACGGGCCGCGTCAGCGTTTCGCGCAGACAGCGCATCTCTGCCATGAGACGGCGCATCTGGGTCTCCTGCTCGCGCAGCGCGCGCCGCAGGGCAACGGGTTTGGAGCCCCGGTCAAAAAGCTCCACACCAAGCAGGTCCTCGATGGCGGCGATGCGCCGGGTGAAGGTGGACCTGTTCACGCAACGCCGGTCCGCCGCCCCCGAGAAGGAGCCGGTATCCAGCACTGCCACTACGTCTTCAAGCCAATCGTGTTGCATGACCCTGCGATAAGCGGCGTCGCCCGCTTGTTGCAAGACTTGCAACGTATAGGCGGTAAATGACCTACGTAGTTGCAGTAAGTGCGCAACAATCCGCCTATGCGCGCCGTTTTGGCGATTTCGGGTGTGACGGGAACGTGGCCTTAGCTTGGCGCCTTCGGGATGTAGGAGAAATGCGCGAATCGTGCCTCGCGTCCTAGCCCGCTGATGTCGAAGGCCATCATTCCCACGAACGCCCCGGTGAACGAGCCGTGCTCGCCCCGACCGCCTTCGTCCGAGATCACCGCAGCGTCCAGCACCGGCCCGATCTTGTGCCAGTCACCCCCCTGTCGCCATGCGAACTGCTGTTCGGCATGATCGACCGTCACCCGCATCTCGACCGGTCTGTCTTTCACCGGCACCGGATCGCCAACCATCTCGATCCCGCCGTCGGGGAAGTTGCCGGGACAGGACATGACAACCAGCGCGCGGCCCGCGTCGGGGTCTTGCGTGACCAGCAGGGCGTGGAACTTGTAGCGGTTGTAATAGGTCGTCAGCCCGGCGTTCTGCTGGTAGGTCAGCGGGTCGAAATCCACCTCTGTCTCGGCGGTATAAGCGAAATCTTCCTGCCGGCGGGCGACCAGCGCCTGCTCGAACCACGACCCGGGGCTTTCCCGTCCGATCAGGACCAACCCATGGTCGAGCCGAAAGATCCGGTCGGTGTCGGGGGTCCGCAGCCACTGGAATTCGGGCGGAAGGGCAGGGCCGGCGAAGTTCGTCTTCGACGGCGCGGGCGGTGGGGCGCTGGCATCGGTGGGGCCGGGCAGTTCGGTGCGGGGCAGCATCCCGCCGTCCTCCAGCCACAGCCAGTCGTCGCGCCAGACCACCCGTTCGATCCCGGTCTCGCGGCCCAGCGGACAGAACCGCCCCGCCCCGTCGGGCCCGGCAATCGGGCGGCCCATCAGGAAGGTGTGGTATCCCTGTCCATCCGGCGTTTCGACATATTGTCCATGCCCGGTGCGCTGGATCGGGTGGTCGGGTGCGTCGCGGGTCGAGATCAGGTGTTTCTGCGGATGCGTCTCGTACGGCCCCCAGATGTCGCGGCTGCGCGCCATCGTCACCGCGTGATCATAGCCCGTGCCGCCCTCGGCCACGGTCAGATAATACCAATCGCCGCGTTTGAAGATGTGCGGACCTTCGGTCAGGCCCCGGTCGGTGCCGTCATAGATCTTCTGCATCGGCCCCGTCAGGCCGCCTTCGGGCGTCCATTCCTGTAACAGGATGCCGTCAAAGCTCGCGTGTTTCGGGTTGCCCCCGGTGCCCCGGCCCCGGTGGTTCCACTGCAGCACCATGAAATACGTCGTACCGTCCGCATCGTGAAACAACGACGGGTCGAAGCCGTGGTTGCAGACGAACCAAGGGTCGGTCCAGTCGCCGTCGATCGTCTCGCAGGTGGTGATGTAGTTGGGCGCGTCCTTGAACGACCCGTCGTAGCGTTTCACGTCGGTGTAGACGAGCCAGAAGCGCCCGTCGGCATGGGACAGGCAGGGCGCCCAGATGCCGCAGCTGTCGGGATTGCCGCGCATGTCCAGCAGGCCGGCTCGGTTCAGCGGGCGGGCGACGAGCGTCCAGTTCACAAGGTCGCGCGAGTGGTGGATCTGCACGCCCGGATACCATTCGAAGGTCGAGGTCGCGATGTAATAGTCGTCGCCCACCCGGCAGATCGACGGATCGGGGTTGAACCCCGGCAGGATCGGGTTGCGGATCATGCGCGCCTCCTCTCGCGTCTGACCGGCAGGGGGCGGCACGATCTACTAACAAATCGTGCCGCGCAGAATTTTCTGGAAAATTCTGTTGCGTCGCGGCCTCCTACCGCTCTGCCGCCCCTTCGGTGGTTTCCGACGACTTCGCCCAAAGGTTGATCTTCTCCTCGTCGGCATAGTCGTCGATCAGTTTCAGCTCGCTTTCCGTGAACTCGAGGTTGCCGACCGCGCCGACGCAGTCTTCCACCTGGCTCGGTTTCGATGCGCCGATCAGCGCCGAAGTGATCCCGCCGCCGCGCAGCACCCATGCAATCGCCATCTGCGCCAGCGTCTGCCCGCGCGCTTCGGCGATTTCGTTCAGCTTGCGAATGTTCTCGACCGCGTGTTCCGACAGCATGTTCGGGTTCAGCGACTTGCCCTGCGTGGCGCGCGACCCTTCGGGGATGCCGCCAAGGTACTTCTTCGTCAGCATCCCCTGCGCCAGCGGGGTGAACGCGATGGACCCGATGCCAAGTTCGGTCAGCGTGTCCTTCAGCCCGTCGCGTTCCACCCAGCGGTTCAGCATGTTGTAGCTGGGCTGGTGGATCAGGCAGGGCGTGCCCAGATCCTTCAGGATCGCCGCCGCTTCACGGGTGCGTTGGGCGTTGTAGGACGAGATGCCGACATACAGCGCCTTGCCGGCGCGCACGATGGCGTCCAGCGCACCCATCGTTTCTTCCAGCGGCGTGTCCGGGTCGAAGCGGTGCGAATAGAAGATGTCGACATAATCGACCCCCATCCGCTTCAGCGACTGGTCGCAGGACGCCATCACGTATTTGCGCGAGCCCCACTCGCCATAGGGGCCGTCCCACATCAGATAGCCCGCCTTAGACGAGATGATCAGTTCGTCCCGGTATCCCGCGAAGTCGGTCTTCAGAATGTCGCCGAACGCCTCTTCGGCGCTGCCGGGGGGCGGGCCGTAGTTGTTGGCAAGGTCGAAATGGGTGATCCCGTTGTCGAACGCGGTGCGGCAGATGTCGCGCTTGGTCTGGTGCGGCGTGTCGTGGCCAAAGTTGTGCCACAGCCCCAGCGAGATCGCAGGCAATTTCAGGCCGGATGCGCCGCAGCGGCGATAGACCATCCGGTCATAACGGGTCTCGGAGGGGCGGTAGCTCATGGGGTCAGTCCTTCAGCAGTTTTGCGGCGGCCTCCGGTCCCAGCGCGTCGGGGCGAGCGCAGGTTGTGGTCAGATCGACCCACTGGCCGGTCTCGCCCGCGCGAAGGATAGAGGTCATGACGTCCACCGCGTGCAGCGAAAGATCCAGCGAACAGCGGTGGTCGCGCCCATCCATAATGGCCTCGGCCATGTCGGCAAGCCCCGATGCTCGGTAATTCGCCAGCGGGCCGTGGCTGGGATGCTCTTGGTTCGGTCGCCCGAACGGGTGATCCCAAGGCGCAAGCGGCGCGATCGCCCCGTCGCGCCCCGCGTGCTCGACCGTGCCGCCGAAAAAGTTCGGATCGGGCAGAAACAGCGAGCCCTCGGTGCCGTAAAGCTCCATCGGCTGGTGCCGGTGGGCCCAGACATCCCAGCTGGCCGAGAAGGTGATCGTCGCACCGGACGCGAAATCCAGCAGCGCGTGGATGTTGGTCGGCGTCGCCACCGGGATCTCTTCGCCCCGGCGCGGACCCTCGGTCAGGATGGTACGTGTCGGCGTGGCAGACGTAGCCAGCGACGCCACCCGCTTCACCGGACCCAGAAGCTGGACAAGGTTCGTGATGTAATAGGGGCCGACGTCCAGCACCGGCCCGGCACCGGGCTGGAAGAAGAAATCGGGGTTCGGATGCCAATGCTCCATCCCGTGGCTCATCACGGCGGCGGACCCGGCGGTGATCTCTCCGACCAGCCCCTCGTCCAGCCGCGCGCGGGCCAGCTGATGCGCCCCGCCAAGAAAGGTGTCGGGCGCCGAACCCACCCGCAGCCCGGCCGCGCCGGCGATGGCGCGCAGGTCCTCGCCTTCGTCCAGCGTCAGCACGAAGGGCTTTTCCGAATAGACGTGTTTGCCCGCCTGCAACGCCTGTTTCGAGATCGCGTAATGCGCCTCGGGGATGGTGAGGTTGACGACCACGTCGATCTCGTCCGAGCCGAACAGATCCTCGACCGACAGCGCCTTCACGCCGAATTCGTCGCCACGCTGGCGCGCGGCCTCCATGTTGATGTCGGCCACCGCGCGAACCTCCAGCGCGTGGAACAGCGGGGACAGCTTCAGGTAGGCGGTCGAGATGTTGCCGCACCCGACGATGCCGATGCCAAGCTTGCTCATGTGTCGTGACCCCTAAAGTGTCTTCGCGGCCGCCAGCGAGCGGCGGGCGAAGCGCGCCGGATCGCTGGGGTTGTCGTGTTCCATCACGAAATACTGGCAGGGCGTCCGGCGCAGCGCGGTCATGATCGTGGGCCAGTCCATCGTCCCGTGCCCCACGTCCGCCCAGCCGTCTTCGTCCTCGCATTCGCCGTCCGGGGCGATGTCCTTGATGTGCGCGGCATACAGACGGTCGCCGTATTTCTCGATCCAGTCCAGCGGGTCCTGACCGCCCACGACCGCCCACGCCACATCGAATTCAAGCGCCAGCGGGCCGCCCTGCAGGATCAGGTCCAGCGGCGTCTCGGCGCTGTCGATCTCGGCGAACTCGAAAGCGTGGTTGTGCCAGCCGAAGGTCAGCCCGGCGTCCTGCACCGGCTTGCCGATCCGGGCCAGCACGCGGCCCAGCTCTGCCCAACCGGCGGCGTCCTTCACACGCTCCTCCGGGCCGACCGCCGGCACGAAGACCCCCTTCATCCCCAGCACGGTCGCGATCTCCAGCACCCGGCCGGGCTCGTCCCGCACCATCTCAAGGCTGAAATGGCCGGTGGGCATGGTCAGGCCGTTGCCGTCAAGCTCGGCCTTCAGGTCGCCGACATCGGCCTCGGCGAACAGCCCGCCGTAGCCCTCCACCTGCGTATAGCCCAACTCGCCAAGCATCTTCAGCGTGTCGGACAGGGGGTGATGTCGTGACGAATACAGCTGATAGGAAAAATCGGTCATGGTGCTGTCCTTTCTTGAAGACCGGAAGACGACGTCCGGCCGTTGTCTAAATCGCTGCGTCGGGCGCGCGCGCTACAGCCGCAGTTCGGTGTCCTTGCCGAACAGCGATCCGCGCGCCGCGTCAAAGCCGATGGTCATGCGGTCGCCGGTGGCCACCTTGTGCTGTCCATCAAGGTTGAAATGGAACGGCTGGCCCGCAAGCGTGGTCCAGACCAGCGTGTCGGCGCCCATCGGCTCGAACAGTTCGACGGTGATCTCCTGCCGGAACGATTTGCCCGCGGCCAGCTCGCCGGACACGACGTGCTCGGGCCGGATGCCCAGCCACGCGGGCCCCTGCCGCACACCGTCGGCCCAGCCATAGCCGTCCAGCGGGATGGTGGTGTCGGCCGCGATAAATCCGCGCTCGGTGACCGTGCCGTCCAGGAAATTCATCGCGGGAGACCCGATGAACTCGGCCACGTACTTGGTGCGCGGCCGGTTATAGATCTCGTCGGGCGAGCCAAGCTGCTGGATCGCGCCGCTGCGCATGATGGCGATCCGATCCGCCAGCGTCATCGCCTCGATCTGGTCGTGGGTGACGTAGATCATCGTGTTCCGCAGTTTCTGGTGCAGCCGCTTGATCTCGACCCGCAGATCGGCGCGCAGCTTGGCGTCGAGGTTCGACAAAGGCTCGTCGAACAGGAAAACGTCGACGTCCCGCACCAGCGCCCGCCCGATGGCGACGCGCTGGCGCTGGCCGCCGGACAGGGCGGCGGGCTTGCGGTCCAGAAGCGGCTCGATCTGAAGAATGCCGGCGGCGCGGGCGACGCGCTCTTCGATCTCGGCCTTCGGAATGCGCGCGTTCTTCAGCCCGAAGGACAGGTTCCCCTTCACCGTCATCTGCGGGTACAGGGCATAGCTTTGGAACACCATGCCGATGCCGCGCTGGCTGGGCTCGGCCCATGTCACGTTCCGGTCCTTGATGAAGATCTGCCCGCCCGTGATGTCCAAGAGCCCCGCGATGCAGTTCAGCAGCGTGGACTTGCCGCAGCCCGACGCGCCCAGAAGCACAAGGAACTCGCCCTCTGGGATCTCCAGCGTCAGGTCCTTCAGAACCTCCACCGCGCCGAATGCCAGATCCAGCCCGCGGATCTCTACCGAATTTGCTGTCACCAGCCCCTCCTCCCTGCACCGGGGCAACCCCGTCCCCGGCTTCTTCTCTTCTGAAATACCTCGGGGGAACCGCCGCAGGCGGTGGGGGCAGAGCCCCCGACCCGTGCCGCCGCGATCCTCCGGCTCATCCCTTCACGGCCCCGGCGGCGATGCCGCGGACGAACAGCTTGCCCGACACGAAATAGATCGTCAGCGGCACCAGCCCGGTCAGGATCGTCGCCGCCATGTTGACGTTGTATTCCTTCACCCCCTGCACCGAGTTGACGATGTTGTTCAGCTGAACCGTCATCGGGTAGGTGTCGGGCTTGGTGTAGACCACGCCGAACAGGAAATCGTTCCAGATGCCGGTGACCTGAATGATCATCGCGACCACGAAGATCGGCAGCGACATCGGCAGCATGATCTGGAAATAGATCCCCCAGAACCGCGCCCCGTCCACCCGCGCCGCCTTGAACAGTTCTTCGGGCAGCGAGCTGAAATAGTTCCGGAACAGCAGCGTCAGGATCGGCATCCCAAAGATCGAGTGCACGATGACCAGACCCCACAGCGACCCGTACAGGCCGATCTCGCGCAGGATGATCACGATCGGGTACAGCATCACCTGATAAGGGATGAAGGCGCCGAAGATCAGGATGGTGAAGAACGCCTCGGCGCCTTTGAACTTCCAGTTGGCCAGCGCGTAGCCGTTCACGCTGGCGATCGCGATCGACAGGAACACCGATGGCACGGTGATCCTGACCGAATTCCAGAACCCGCGTGACAGCCCCTCGCAGTTCAGGCCGGTGCAGGCCTCGGACCACGCCTTCACCCACGGCTGAAAGGTGATCTCGACCGGCGGGGCGAAGATGTTGCCCAGCCGGATCTCGGGCATGCCCTTCAGCGAGGTCACGATCATCACGTACAGCGGCAGCGCATAGTACAGCGCCACAAGCCCCAGCGTGCCGTAGATGAAAATGTTGCGGCGCGAGAACCGTTTGCGCGGCTTCGGGCCCTGCGGCCCCTCAAGGCGGGATGCGACGGCATCGGCGCCGGCGATGGCGGTGGACAGGGTGGTCGGATCAGCCACGTTTCCGGCTCCCGAATTCAAGGTACGCCCAGGGGATGATCACGATGGCCACGGCCAGCAGCATCATCGTCGACGCGGCGAAGCCCTGCCCAAGGTTCTGCCCTTGGAACATGTAGTCATAGACGTATTTCGCGGGCACCTCGGACGAGATGCCGGGCCCGCCAGAGGTCTGCGCGACGATCAGGTCGTAGATCCGCACGATGCCCGAGGCGATGATCACCAGCGTGGTGATGAACACGGGCCGCATCATCGGGATCACGATGAACAGATAGGTCTTCCACGCCGGGATGCCGTCGACGCGGGCGGCTTTCCAGATCTCTTGGTCGATGCCGCGCAGGCCGGCCAGCATCAGCACCATGATCAGGCCGGTACCCTGCCACAGCCCGGCGATCAGCACGCCGTAAATCACGATGCTGGCGTTGTAGAGCGGGTCGAAGGTGAACCCGACCCAGCCCATGCCGCGGATCACGGACTGGATGCCGAAGTCGGGGTTCAGCAGCCACTGCCAGACAAGGCCGGTGACGATGAAAGACAGCGCGAAGGGATACAGGATGATGGTGCGGAACGTGTTCTCGAACCGGATCTTCTGGTCCAGCAACGCGGCAAGTATGAAGCCGATGACGAAGGACAGCACCAGCGAGCACAGGCCGTAGATCAACAGGTTCTCGATCGACACGATCCAGCGGTTCGTGCCCCACAGCCGTTCGTATTGCTGCAGGCCGACGAAGCTTTTCCAGACGATGCCGGTCGGGACGGACAGCGACCAGTCCCCGATGTTGAACAGGTCGGTCCATTCGAACAGCTTGCGCGGCAGCAGCTTCGAACTGGTGAAGGAATAGATGACGGTCCATACCGTGCCGCCGACGAAAACCACCAACGCGGTCACGATCATCGGGATGGCCGCGATCTTGGCGCTGAGGTTCCTGAACAGCGGGTTCGGGCGTCCGGTGGTGTCCATGCGGTCCCCGGGTCCTTGCAGTTGCGTGAAGGGAGCCGGCGCCCGGAACAGGGCGCCGGCGGATCTGGTCACACCTTAGGGTGCTGCGTCAGTCGGCGTTCTCGATGATCGAGACGAACCGTTCCTGCGCGGCTTCCGGGGTAATGCTCTTGTCGTTGAAGAACTCCACGAACAGGTCGTTTAGCTGGTTGTTCGTGTCCTCGGTGTTCAGCATGTTCACGTCCGGCAGGGTGTTGCCCGCCGCAAGGATCTCCAGACCCTTCTTCATGCAGTCGTTCGCGGTGGCAAGGTCCACGTCGCCCCGGATCGGAAGCGAGCCCTTGGCAAGGTTGAACGACACCTGCGTCTCGGGCGACAACAGCACCTTCGCAAGCTCGTCCTGCGCCGCGGTGATCTCGGGGTCGTCGACCACCGGGAAATAGAACGCGTCGCCGCCGGTCGAGATGACCTCGTTCACGCCCAGCCCCGGAAGGCAGGAATAATCCTCGCCCGCCGTCTCGCCCGCGACTGCGAACTCGCCTTGGGCCCAGTCGCCCATGACCTGACCGCCAGCCGCATCGGTGATCACCATGTTGGTGGCCTGGTTCCAGTCCTGAACCGAACTGCCGTCCGCCATCTCGCGGGCATCGGCCGCGGCGTTGAACACCCGCGCCATCACATCGCCCGCGGCGAGGTCGGTGTCGTGGTCGCCGTAGACCGCTTGGAACACGTCAGGTCCGGCCAGCGCCACGATCAGCACGTTGAACAGCCCGGCGCTTTGCCACGGTTGCCCGCCAAGGGCCAACGGCTGAATTCCCGCTTCGCGCAGGGCAGGGCCAGCGGCCACGAACTCGTCCCACGTCGTGGGAACCTCAAGCCCAGCCTTCTCGAAAGCGCCGTTGGACAGCCACAGCCACTGCCACGAGTGGATGTTGACCGGGGCGCAGTAGATCTTGCCGTCCACCGTGCAGGCGTCCAGCAGCGACGGCGGGTTGACGATGTCGGTCCAGCCCTCGGCCTCGGCCACGGCGGTCATGTCGCGCAGCAGCCCGGCTTCGATCAGTTCCTCGGCCTGACGGCCGTGGTTGAACTGGAACGCGCCCATCGGATCGCCGCCGATGATGCGGCTGACGATGATCGGGCGGGCGGTGCCGCCGGACCCGGCGATGGCGCCATCGACCCATGTGTTGTCCGTCGAGGCGTTGAACGCCTCGGCGAATTTGGCGACGGCTGCGGCCTCCCCTCCGCTGGTCCACCAATGCGTGACTTCCAGGTCTGCGGCCTGTGCGCTGACACTTGTCAGGGCGGTTGCCGCAAACAGACTAGCCAGTATTCTCATCGAATCCTCCCTTTGGCTAAATCGTTTACGGGGAGCCTATAACGTTTTAGATTTTTGGATCAAGCGTTGACATGCGACATTAAACAACTTGCAATTCCTTGCCTGTGGCGCGATTGGAAAGCCAGTGTCCGGCCGTTCATGCCGCACCGCGGAGAGGGTGGGAAAACAACAAGATGGCTGCACGGGATCGCAAGAAACCGACATTGAAGACGATCTCGGAACTGGCCGGTCTGGCCGTCCCGACCGTCAGCCGTGCGCTGCATGACGCCCCCGACATCGGCGCCGAGACCAAGCAAAAGGTTCGCCGGATCGCCGCCGAGATCGGCTATGTTCCGAATCGCGCCGGGGTGCGTCTGAAGACCGGCAAGACGAACGTCATCGCCCTGATCCTGTCGACCGAGCATGAGATCCTGAACCACACGGCGCGGATGATCTCGGCCATCGCCGGCGGGCTAAGTGGGACCCGGTACCATCTGAACGTGACGCCGTACTTCCCCAAGGACGACCCGATGGTCCCCGTCCGTTATGTGGTCGAGAACCGCTCGGCCGACGCGGTGATCCTGAACCAGGTCCGCCCCGAGGATCCGCGCGTGCGCTATCTGCTGGACGAGGAATTTCCGTTCGCCACGCACGGCCGCTCGAACTGGCGTGAGGGGCACGCCTATTTCGACTATGACAATGAAACGTTCGCCGACCTCGCTGTCACGCGGCTGGCGGCGCGGGGACGTCGGAATGTCGTGGTCGTCGCGCCGCCGATTGAACAGAACTACGCACAGGACATCGCGATTGGCACCGCCCGCGCCGCGAAGACCGCAGGGATCGCGGCGCGCATCGCCAAGGACGTCACCAGCGATGACAGCACCGACCGGATCGCCGCCACGCTGTCGGCGATGCTGGACCGCGACCCGACGATCGACGGCATCCTCTGTGCGTCCACGACGGCGGCGATGGCGGTGGTCGCGACGCTCGAAGCGCGCGGGCGGGTGCTGGGCGTCGATGTGGACGTGATCGCCAAAGAGGCGGTGAACTTCCTGACCCTGTTCCGCCCGCAGATGCTGTCCCTAAGCGAGGATGTCGTGCGCGCGGGCGATTTTCTGGCCAAGGCCGCGATCCGCGCGGTCGAGCATCCGACAGCGCCGCCGCTACAGGGGCTGGAGGTGCCGGACCATTCGTCGTTCCGCACCGGGCCGGACGCGGGGCTGAAACCGGCGTCGTAAAGGGGAGCACCGTCTTGGCTTTCCGCGCGTAAGGGGATTTGATGGCCCGTGGCATCCCTTGATCCGAAAGGCCTTTTCATGACGTCGAAGCTGCCCGCCACGCCCGCCGAGGCATTGCAGATCTCGGTCCCGCCGCTGCGGTTGGTGGTTCGCGCTGTCACCGGGCTGGCGGACCGGCTGGGGTTCTGGCGCGCGCCGCTGGCCGGGGCCGCCGCGGCATCGGACGAGATGACGACGCTGGACACGCTTTACTGGGTGCAGAAGTCCCGCGCGCCTGTCACGCAGCCCGGCGCGGACGTGCCGGACATGCGGGCCGATCCGGTCGCGCTGCCCGAGGGGTTCGTTCCCGACACCCGGGTCACACTTGCGGCGGCGGGGGACATCCTGCGCTCGCGCGGGATCGACGGATCGAAGGATGTCGTGTTCGCGCGCATCGCGGACGTGCTGTTCGACGCCGACCTGTCGATCGCCAACTTCGAGTCGCCCATCACCACCCAGCCGCTTGTCGAGGAGGTGATCGGCGACAAAGGGCCGCCGCTGGAATGCTGCGACCGGGCCCAGTTCGACATCCTCAAGGGGCACGGCGGGCGCCGGTTCGACGTGCTGAACACCGCCAACAACCACCGCTTCGACATGGGGCTGGAGGGGATCGAGACGACCAGCCGCGTGCTGGCCGAGGAGGGCATCCTTGAGATCGGTACCAATGCCAGCCCCGACCAGCAGGGCTGCGGCTGGGTGATCGAGCGTGACGGCCTTCGCATCGGGCTGGTGTCGGACACCTTCGGGCTGAACGGCCATAAGCTGCCCGCAGACGAGGGCTGGCGGATCAACGTCTCGGCCCTGTCGCCCAAGCGCGGCGACCCGGACTTGTCTTCGTTGAAGCGACAGATCGACGACTGCCGGGCGAAGGGCTGCGATTTCATCCTTGCGACGGTGCATTGGGGCTGGGAGTTCGAGATGTTCCCGCGGGCGGGGCAGGTGGCGGCGGCGCGGGAGCTGGCCGAGTACGGCGCCGACAGCATCGTGTCGCACCATCCGCACGTGATCCAGCCGGTCGAGACCTACCGCACCGCGCGCGACCCGGACCGGGTGGCGGTGATCGCCTATTCGCTGGGCAGCCTGACCTGGGGCTTCACCGCGCCGCATATCGTGCTGAGCACGGTGCTGAACATGACGCTGACGAAGGGCCGGGTGGGGGGCGAGACCCGGACCTATCTGGAACGGCTGTCGGTCACGCCGGTGTTCCGCACCCATGTCGAGGAGGATGGCGTCGCGCTGACGCGGATCGAGAAGCTGGCAGATCACGCCGATGCGGCGGACAGCCCGCTGGACCAGGATCACGTGGCGCAGGTCGCGGCCCATGCCGACCGGGTGCTGGGTCCCGGCTGGCGGACGCAGGGCGGCTGAACGCCGCCCCGCGCGGTCGCGCATCCGACGGCGCCGCCGCTAAAGGGTCATAAGGTTCCCGACGTGGATTCGGTCCGCACCGGCGGTGTCTTAGCGGCATGAGGTGGCTGATAAGTCTGCGGCGCAGGCTGGTTTCTGGATAGCTATTTCAGTGACTTATGCCACCTTAATAGTTTACGCATAAATTATATTTGGCGAACGGCTGAACTTGAGGTAGCACTTTCCTCAGCGTCGGGCGTCGGAGGACACGCCCGAACCGCGCTGACGGAGGAGGTCGATCATGCAGTTTTACCAGAACGGATTTCGCCCCGGTGACCCGGATGTCGCACAGCCGCTGCCGGACGCCGGACGCCGCGATACTGTGCCGGACGAGGTCGACGTCCTGATCGTCGGCTGCGGTCCCGCCGGGCTGACGCTTGCCGCTCAGATGGCCGCCTTCCCCGACATCCGCACCGCCATCGTCGAGCGCAAGGACGGCCCGCTGGATCTTGGTCAGGCCGACGGCGTGGCCTGCCGCTCGATGGAGATGTTCAACGCCTTCGGTTTCGCCGAACGTCTGACCCGCGAAGCCTATTGGGTGAACGAGGTCGCCTTTTGGAAACCCGACCCCAAGACCCCCGGCGGCATTTTCCGCAGCGGCCGTATTCAGGACGTGGAAGAGGGGCTGTCCGAGTTCCCCCATGTCATTCTCAATCAGGCCCGCGTGCACCAGTTCTACCTCGACGTGATGCGCAACAGCCCGTCGCGGATGGAACCCTATTACGGGCGCGAGATCACGGATCTGGCCGTCGGCGATGGCGACGGGCCCGTTACCGTCACCCTGTCTCACGGCGACCGGACAGAGACGGTACGTGCGAAATACGTGGTCGGCTGCGACGGCGCCCGCAGCACCGTGCGCCGGTCCATCGGCCGCAGCCTGAAGGGCGACAGCGCGAACCAGGCGTGGGGTGTGATGGACATCCTTGCCGTCACCGACTTCCCCGACATGCGCCTGAAATGCGCGATCCATTCGGATGCGGGCAACGCGGTGCTGATCCCGCGCGAGGGCGGTTATCTGGTGCGGCTGTATATCGAGTTGGACAAGCTGGCCGAAAACGAGCGCGTCGCCAGCCGCAACATCGACGTCGACTACATCATCAAGGCGGCGCAGCGGATCTTCGCGCCCTATACGCTGGATGTGAAAGAGGTCGCGTGGTGGTCCGTCTACGAGATCGGCCAGCGCCTGTGCGACCGGTTCGACGACGTCGAACCCGGTGATGGCCGCCTGCCGCGCGTGTTCATCGCGGGCGATGCCTGCCACACCCACAGCCCCAAGGCGGGGCAGGGGATGAACGTGTCGATGCGCGATACCTTCAATCTGGGCTGGAAGCTGGCGGCGGTGCTGCGCGGGCGCGCCGACCCGAAGCTGCTGTTGACCTATTCGGCCGAGCGGCAGGCGGTGGCGCAGGAACTGATCGACTTCGACCGCGAACTGGCCGCGATGTTCAGCCGCCGGCCCAAGTCCGCGGACCACGCCGACGGTGTCGACCCGGCAGAGTTCCAGCGGTATTTCCAGAAGCAAGGGCGGTTCACGGCGGGCACCGCGATCCGCTATGGGCCTTCGGTCCTGACCGGCGACGGCACGCACCAGTCGCTGGCGCGCGGGCTGGTCACGGGCGAACGCTTCCACTCCGCCCCGGTGATCCGGCTGGGCGATGCCAAGCCCATGCACCTTGGCCATGCGGCCAAGGCCGACGGGGTCTGGCGGCTGTACGTTTTCGCCGACGCCGGCGACCCGACAGATCCGGACGGTGCGCTGTGGCGGGCCTGCGATGCGGTGGCGCCGGTGATCGCGCGGTACACCCCCGACGGCGTCGAGGTGGACGGTGTCATCGACCTGCGCGCCGTCATGCAGCAGACGCACCGCGCGCTGGACTACGGCGCGATGCACCCGGCGCTGCGGCCCGCGAAGGGCAAATACGGCATGACCGACTACGAAAAGGTGTTCTGCGTCGATCCGAAGGCGGGCGACATCTTCGACATGCGCGGCATCGACCGGGGGCAGGGCTGTATGGTTCTGGTCCGGCCCGACCAGCATGTCGCGACGGTCCTGCCGCTGGACGGTGCGGCGGCGCTGGACGGTTTCATCGGGCAGGTTCTGCACCCGGCGTGATAGCCCCGCGCGGTCTTCGTGCTATGTGTCCGGCACAAGCTCGGAGGGCGCGATGCTGTCGAAACGTCTCTGGAAACTGCTGCAGCTGTCCCGAAAGATCTGGGTCCGCGTCACGCTGATCGCGCTGCTGGCGGTGATTGCCGTCGCGGCCTCGTCCCCGCTGGGCCGCCTGATCCCCGACGAGATCGCCGACCGCCTTGGGGCAGAGGCGGTGCTGCCGGTGCTGAACGTGCTGGCCAGTTCCATGCTGGCGGTCGTGACCTTCTCTTTGTCGGTCATGGTGTCGTCGTTTCAGGCCGCGTCCAGCCAAGTCACGCCGCGCGCGCATCGCCTGCTTCTGGAAGACACGACGACGCAGACGGTTCTTGCGACCTTTCTTGGCGCTTTCATCTTCGCGCTGCTGGCGCTGGTGCTGTTCCGTGCCGGGTTCTACGGCGGCCATGCCTCGGTCGTGATCTTCGCCTTTACGGTGCTGGTGATCGCCTTGGTGGTCATCGCGATCCTGCGCTGGATCGCCCACCTGTCCCGGCTGGGCAGCATGGACGAGACGATGCAGATGCTGGAAAACCGCGTGCGGCGGACAATGGAAAACCACCGCAAGTGGCCGGGTCTGGGCGCGAAATGCTACGACACGTACGAAAAGATCCCGACCGGCGCGGTGCCGGTTCCGGCGAGCGAGGGCGGATACGTGCGTCACATCGACGTGGCAGCCCTTCAGTCCAGCGTCGAGAAAGCCGACTGCCGCGTCTGGCTGCACGCGATCCCGGGCGATTGGGTCGGCGAGGGCGAGGCGCTGGCCTATCTGAACCACGCCAGCGAACCCGCCGCAGAGGCCGTGCGCGACGCCTATGTCTTCTCGCCCCTGCGGAACTTCGACCAGGACCCGCGGTTCGGCCTTTTCGTGATCGCCGAAGTCGCGGAACGGGCGTTGTCGCCTGGGGTGAACGACCCCGGCACCGCCATCGAGGTGCTGGCCCGGATGGAGCGGCTTCTGTCGCGGTATTCCCCGGACAAGGTCGTTGCGGAAGAACCCGACTATGACAACATCCGTGTGCGGCGGCTGCCCGAGGCCGACTTGATCGACGAGGCGTACACCATGATCGCCCGCGACGGGGCGGCGATGGTCGAAGTCTCGACGCGCCTGTTGGGGACGTTGCGGCGTCTTGCCCGCAGCCGCGATGCGGAACTGTCGGCCGCGGCACGCGAGCTTGCCAAGTACGCGCTGGCGGCGGCAGAGGATGCGATGTCCCGTGAACACGACCTGAAGCGGCTGCACGCCGCGGTCGAAGGATGGGGCGGGTTCAGCCGCGAGGAAGAACCCGAGCCGAAGGTGATCCAGAGGTCCTGACCCCTGTCAGTCCTGCGTCCGGATAATGCCGGGCATTCGATATGCGCTGTGTACACGGTCGCGGATATACGTTAGAGCGTGCCGCTTTCCCCCTGCCGCAACGGCAGATCACGACGCGACCGCGCGTCCCAGATGCAGAACGAACCCCGGATGATCCAGACCCTCGCCAATGCGCTCGCCGAGCGCGGCTACGACAAGCTGACCCCCGTACAGGAAGCCGTGACGAACCCCGAACTGGAGGGCGCAGACCTTCTAGTGTCCGCACAAACGGGGTCCGGCAAGACGGTGGGGTTCGGTCTGGCGATCGGGCCCACGCTTCTGGAAGACGACGGCACGCTTGGTCCGGCGGCGGCGCCGCTGGCGCTGATCGTGGCGCCGACCCGCGAACTGGCGTTTCAGGTCAGCCGCGAACTGGGCTGGCTTTATGCCGGTGCGGGCGCGCGGGTTTCGACCTGCGTGGGCGGCATGGACATGCGCGACGAACGCCGCGCGCTGGAACGTGGCGCGCATATCGTCGTCGGCACGCCCGGCCGTCTGGTCGACCACATCAAGCGCGGCTCGCTGGAACTGGGCGATATCCGCGCCGTGGTGCTGGACGAAGCGGACGAGATGCTGGACCTCGGCTTCCGGGAAGACCTTGAATTCATGCTGGGCGAGGCGCCGTCGGAACGGCGCACGCTTCTGTTCTCGGCCACCGTGCCGCCGATGATCGCCAAGCTGGCGCAGCAGTTCCAGCGCGACGCCGTGCGCGTCACGACGCTGGGCGAAGCCCGCCAGCACGCCGACATCACCTATCAGGCGCTGCGCGTTGCGGATTCCGATGCAGAACACGCGATCATCAACGTGCTGCGCTATCACGAGGCGCAGAACGCCATCGTCTTCGCCAACACCCGCGCCACCGTCAGCCGTCTGACCGCGCGTTTCGCGAACCGGGGTTTCTCGGTCGTGTCGCTGTCGGGCGAGCTTAGCCAGACCGAGCGCAGCCATGCGCTTCAGGCGATGCGGGATGGGCGCGCGCGGGTTTGTGTCGCCACCGATGTCGCGGCGCGCGGCATCGACCTGCCGAACCTTGAGCTGGTGATCCACGCCGAACTGCCGTCGAACTCGGAAACCCTGCTGCACCGTTCGGGCCGGACCGGTCGGGCCGGGCGCAAGGGGACGTCGGCGCTGGTGGTGCCGCCGAAGTTCGTCAAGAAGGCCGAGCGCCTGCTGAAATTCGCCAAGATCACCGCCGAATGGACGACCGCGCCCACCGCCGAAGAGATCCTGCGCCGCGACGAGGAACGGCTGCTGTCCGATCCCGCGTGGTCCGAGCCGATCACCGAGAACGAGGCCGAGTTCGCCGCCCGCCTGCTGGAAGCCCAGTCGCCCGAGCAGATCGCGGCGGCCTATCTGCGGCTGTTCCGGTCGCATCATTCCGCGCCCGAGGAACTGTCGGATCCCAACACGCGTTCCGCCCCGCGCGAGCGTGCGCCCTTCGGTCCGTCCGCGTGGATCAGCCTGTCCGTTGGCCGCGACGACCGGGCCGAGCCGCGCTGGCTGCTGCCGATGCTGTGCCGTGCCGGTGGGCTGGACAAGGACCAGATCGGCGCGATCCGCATCCGCCCGTCCGAGACCTTCGTGGAAATCTCGGCACCCGCGCTGCAAGGCTTCCTTGACGGCCTGAACGCCGGCGGAGAACTGGAACGCGGCGTGAAGGCCCGCGCCGCCGATGGCCCGCCCGAGGACGACCGCCGTGGCCCGCCGCCGAACCGTGACAAGCGCCCGCCGCGTCCGCGCGACAGCGACCGCTCGGACAGCCGCCCGCCGCGCAAACCCGCGCGCGAAGACGCTCCGGCGTCGCATGCCGCAGACGCGCCGCAGACCGACGCGCCCCGGTCCGACGCGCCGCGCCCCCGTCGCGACGACGAGGTGCACCGCCCCCGCAAACCGCGCGAAACGACGGACCGCCGTTCGGGTGACAAGGGCAAGCCGGGACCGAAGAAATCCTTCGGCGGCAAGCCTGCGGGTCCGAAAGGACGGTTCGGCGACGGCGAGGGCAAACCGCGCCACCGCGACGGCGACAAGCCCAAACGCCGCGACGACGACAGACCCAAGCGCTGGGACGACGACAAGCCGCGCGGGCGTGATGGCGACAAGCCCGCGTTCAAGGGCAAGCCGAAGGGCGGCGACCGCGCACGGGCGTCCGATACGTCGAAACGCTTCGAGCCGCCGCACCGCGCGGGCGGCAAGCCCGGTAAGCCCGGTGGTAAGCCCGGTGGTAAGCCAAGTGGCAAACCGGGCGGAAAAGGCGGCTTCAAGGCGGGGCCCAAGGGCGGCAAGAAGCCGTTCGGCGGCGACGCCCGGCCCAAGCGGCGCGATAGCTGACAAAAAAGCCTGCGGGGATCACTCCGCAGGCTTTTCTTTCTTCGACAGCAAGGCTGGCGCTGCTATTCGGCGGCTTCCGCGTAGGCCTCTAGCGGCGGGCAGGTGCAGATCAGGTGCCGGTCGCCGTAAACGTTGTCGACGCGATTGACCGGCGGCCAGTACTTGTCCACCCGGAACGCCCCCGGCGGGTAACAGCCCTGCTCGCGCGAATAGGGGCGGTCCCATTCCCCGATCAGGTCCTCGACCGTGTGCGGCGCGTGTTTCAGCGGGTTGTTCGCGGCGTCGATCTTCCCGGCTTCGATCTCCGCGATCTCGTCGCGGATCGCCAGCATCGCGGTGCAGAACCGGTCCAGTTCGGCCTTCGTTTCCGACTCGGTCGGTTCCACCATTAGCGTGCCCGCCACCGGGAAGGACATCGTCGGTGCGTGGAACCCGTTGTCCATCAGACGCTTGGCGATGTCGTCCACGGTGACGCCCGCCGATTTCTCGAACGGCCGCGTTTCAAGGATGCACTCGTGCGCGACGTGCCCGGTCTTGCCCTTGAACAGCACGTCATAGGCGCCCTCTAGCCGTTTCGCGATGTAGTTGGCGTTCAGGATCGCCACCTTGGTGGCCTGCGTCAGCCCGTCGCCGCCCATCATCAGGATGTAGGCCCACGAGATCGGCAGGATCATCCCAGACCCGAACGGCGCGGCGGACACCGGCCCTTCGTCGCCCCCGGTCGCCGGGTGGCCGGGCAAGTAAGGGGCAAGGTGCGCCTTCACCCCGATCGGGCCCATGCCGGGGCCCCCGCCACCGTGCGGGATGGCGAAGGTCTTGTGCAAGTTCAGGTGCGACACGTCGGACCCAAGCTCGCCCGGTTTCGACAGCCCGACCATCGCGTTCATGTTCGCGCCATCAAGGTACACCTGCCCGCCGTACTGGTGGGTGATGTCGCAGACCTCGCGCACCGTTTCCTCGAACACGCCGTGGGTCGAGGGATAAGTGATCATGCAGGCGGCCAGCGTGTCGCCCGCCGCTTCCGCCTTGGCGCGAAAATCGTCCAGGTCGATGTCGCCGTTCGCCGCCGACTTCACCACCACGACCTTCATACCGCACATCTGGGCCGAGGCGGGGTTGGTGCCATGCGCCGAGGTCGGGATCAGGCAAACCGACCGCTGGGTGTCACCGTTCGCACGGTGATAGGCGGCGATGGTCAGCAACCCGGCATATTCACCCTGCGCGCCAGAGTTCGGCTGAAGCGACATCGCGTCATAGCCGGTGATCTCGCACAGCTTGGCCGACAGATCCTTGACCAGCGCGGCATAGCCCTGCGTCTGGTCCGTCGGCGCGTAGGGGTGGATGTTCGAGAATTCAGGCCACGTGATCGGCATCATCTCGGCCGCGGCGTTCAGCTTCATCGTGCAGGACCCCAGCGGGATCATCGCCCGGTCTAGCGCAAGGTCGCGGTCCGCAAGACGGCGCATGTAGCGCATCATCTCGGTCTCGGCGCGGTTCATCTGGAACACCGGGTGCGTCAGGTATTCGGTCGTGCGGATCAGCGCGTCGGGCACGCAGATATTGGCCGACTTCGCGCCATAGGTTTCTTCGACACCGAACGCCCGCCACAGCGCCTCGACAGAGGCAGGGCGGGTGGTCTCGTCGATCGACAGGCCCAGCTTCGTGCCGCCGACCCGGCGCAGGTTGATGCCCTCGGCCGCGGCGGTTTTCAGAATGGCGCCCTGCAAGGCGCCGACCTCGACCGTGATGGTGTCGAAGAAGGCGTCCGGTTCCACGACATAGCCCGCCGCCTTCAGCACCTCGGCCACGCGTACCGTTTTGCGGTGCACCTCTTGCGCGATGGCCTTCAGCCCGACGGGCCCGTGAAACACGGCATAGAACGACGCCATCACCGCCAGCAGCGCCTGCGCGGTACAGACGTTCGAAGTCGCCTTTTCGCGGCGAATGTGCTGCTCGCGCGTTTGAAGCGACAGGCGGTAAGCCTTGTTGCCGCGCGCATCGACAGACACGCCGACGATGCGGCCGGGCATCGCCCGCTTGTGGGCGTCGCGGCACGCCATGTAGGCGGCGTGCGGCCCGCCGAAGCCCATCGGAACGCCGAACCGCTGGGTCGAGCCCACCGCGATGTCGGCGTCCATCTGCCCCGGTTCCTTCAGCACGGTCAGCGCCAGCGGATCGGCGATGACAATGCCAAGCGCCTTCTGATCGTGCAGCGCGGCCATCTGGCCGGTAAAGTCGCGCGCGTGGCCATGGGTGCCGGGATACTGGAAGATCGCACCGAACAGCCCCTCGGACGGCATGTCGTCGGGCGCGCCGACGATCACCTCGAACCCCAATGGCTCGGCGCGTGTCTTCATCACCTCGATGTTCTGGGGGTGGCAGTTCTCGTCGATGAAGAAGCCCATCGCCTTGGTTTTGGCCACCCGCTGCGCCATCGCCATCGCCTCGGCCGCGGCGGTGGATTCGTCCAGCAGCGAGGCGTTCGCGACATCCAGCCCCGTCAGGTCGCAGATCATGGTCTGGTAATTCAACAGCGCCTCCAGCCGGCCTTGGCTGATCTCGGGCTGATACGGCGTATAGGCCGTGTACCACGCCGGGTTCTCGAGGATGTACCGCTGGATCGCCGGGGGCGTGACGGTGCCGTAATAGCCTTGACCGATCATCGTCACCAACACGCTGTTCTGCTTGGCGATTTCCCGCATGTACCAGATCAATTCACGCTCTGATTTCGGCGGGCCGAAAGACAGCGGTTCCGCCTGCCGGATCGAACCGGGGACGGTCTCGTCGATCAGCGCATCAAGGCTGTCGCAGCCGATCACCGACAGCATCTCCTCCATTTCGGCCGGGGAAGGGCCGATGTGGCGGCGGTTGGCGAAATCGTGCGGATTGTAGTCGTCGGGCGTGAAAGGCATCGGGTGTCCTTAGTGGCGGAAGCGCGGAACGAGCCCCCCCGGGCAGGGGGGCTCCGGAAGGGCATGCAGGCAGGGGCCTAGCCGACGAAATCCTTGTACTCGGCTTCGTCCATGAAATCGTCCAGCGCGCTGGCGTCCTCGATCTTCATCTTGAAAAACCACGCGTCGCCCATCGGATCCTCGTTCACAAGGCCGGGGTTGGCGACGATGGCTTCGTTGACCTCGACGATCTCGCCATCCAGTGGTGCCAGGATGTCGGACGCGGCCTTGACCGACTCGATCACCGCGACCTCGTCATCCTTGGACACGGTGGTGTCTGCCTCGGGCAGCTCTACGAACACCACGTCGCCCAGCTGCTCGCTGGCGTGTTCGGTGATGCCCACGACGATCAGGTCGCCTTCGGGCCGCAGCCATTCGTGTTCTTCGGTGAATTTCATCTGGGTCTCCTGTTGGTCATCTTTTGTAGGTTGAAGGACGGAACGGCATCGGCACGACCCGCGCGGGCAGGCGCTTGCCCCTGACTTCACCGAACAGCTCGGTGCCGTCTGCGGCATGAGCGATGTCGACATATCCCATCGACATCGGGCCCTCGATCGACGGGCCGAACGCGCCCGATGTGACCGCGCCGATCGGCGAGCCGCCCTCGGCGCTGGCGTAAATCTCGGTCCCCGCCCGCATCGGCGCGCGGCCACCGGGCAGCAGGCCCACGCGGCGGCGGGTGGCGCCGGTTTCCAGCTCGTTCAGAATGCGCGCGGCGCCGGGGAAGCCGCCGGCGCGGTCGCCGCCGGTGCGGCGGGCCTTCTGGATCGCCCATTCCAGCGCGCCCTCGACCGGGCTGGTGGTGGTGTCGATGTCGTTGCCGTAAAGGCACAGCCCCGCCTCCAGCCGCAGCGAGTCGCGGGCGCCAAGGCCGATGGGCTCGACCGCTTCATCGGCCAGCAGCTTGCGCGCAAAGGCCTCGGCCTGCGCCTCGGGCACGGAAATCTCGTACCCGTCCTCGCCGGTGTAGCCCGAACGCGAGATCCACACCTCGCCCCAGTCGCTGTCCGTCACCAGAACGTCCATGAACCGCATCTCCGCTGCAGCGGGAACCAGCGCCGACAGCGCCGCTTCGGCCGATGGGCCCTGAAGCGCCAGCAACGCGCGGTCGGTGATCTCTTCGATCCGGCAGCGGTCGGACAGGGCCGCACGCAGGTGGGCGATGTCGGCGTCCTTGCAGGCGGCGTTCACCACCAGAAACAGGTGATCACCCCGGTTCGCGACCATCAGATCGTCCAGAATGCCACCCGCGTCATCGGTGAACAGCGCATACCGTTGACGGCCCGGCTTCAGCCCGAGGATCGCCTGCGGCACCAGCGTTTCAAGCGCGGCGGAGGCGCTTGCGACATCGCCGTCCAGCGGGGTCAGCAGGACCTGTCCCATGTGGCTGACGTCGAACAGCCCGGCGGCGGCGCGGCAGTGCAGGTGTTCCTTCATCACGCCCAGCGGATACTGCACCGGCATGTCATACCCGGCGAAGGGCACCATCTTGGCGCCAAGCTCTACGTGCAGATCGTACAGACAGGTCCGTTTCAGCTCGGCCATGCCGCCCCTTTCATAGCTCGCCGGAAAACGATGCCGGCACCGAAAAACGCGGTCGCTCCGCGCACGATGCCCCCTCTGTCCTTTCGCCTGAGATCGTTATCCCTTCGGCGGACGCCCATTGCGCCTCTCTCCAGAGTTTGTGACCGACCAGCAGGTCCTGTTGCCTGAGAGTTTACCGGGGCGGTTGCTCCTTCGGCACCGGTCTGAACCGGTTCTCCCTGGGTCGGTGTCGCAACGCTACGCGATGTGCCGCGGTGCGGCAAGGGGTTGTATTCCGGGCAGGGACGGGCGACCAGTCGGGCCATGACCGACCCCTTCTTTTTCGGCTACGGATCGCTTGTGAACCGGGCCACGCATGTCTTCTCGGATGCCCACCCCGCCACGCTGACCGGCTGGCGCCGGGTCTGGCGGCACACCCGGCTGCGCCCCGTGGCGTTCCTGACCGCCGAACCCGCCGACGGCGTCGAGATCGAAGGTCTGGTGGCCCACGTTCCGGGCGACGACTGGGTCGCGCTGGACGAACGCGAGGCGGCCTATGACAGGTCGGTCGTGACCGACCGGGTCGGCCACGCCGTGCCCCGGCCGATCGAGGTTCAGGTCTATTCCATCCCGAGCGGCAAGCACGGCGTCCCGGACGACTCGCACCCTGTGCTGCTTAGCTATCTCGACGTGGTGGTGCAGGGCTATCTGCGCGAGTTCGGCGAGGCGGGCGTGGCGCGCTTCTTCCACACCACCGGCGGCTGGGACGCGCCGATCCGCGATGATCGCGCCGCGCCGGTCTATCCCCGGCACCAGACGCTGTCGCCGGACGAACGCGCGCTGGTCAACGACTGGCTGCGTGAAGTGGACGCGCGGGTCATCGCGTGACGCTGGGGCCGGGGCGAGGGGCCAGCCCCTCGCGCTCCCCGAGGTATTTTAAAAGAGAAGAAGGGCCCGGAAGATGCTGCTTCTTCTCTTGAACAATACCTCGGGGGAGTCACGCGGCAGCGTGACGGGGGCAGAGCCCCCTTCGCCGGACCGATGTCGCAAAGCCTAGTAGCTGCGGCCGCGGGCGGATACCGGCCAGAGCACTTCGACCACGCCGTTCCGGACCCCCACGTACCAGTCGTGCAGGTTGCAGGTCGGGTCGCAGTGGCTGGGCACCAGTTTCAGCTTTTCGCCGGATTTCAGCACGTTGGCCGGATCCTCCAGCGTGCCGTGCTCGTCGGAGGGCTGGATGTAGGTCACGTCGGTTCGGCCGAAAACATGCGGCACGCCGCATTCGAACGTGGTCGATTTCAGCCCCGCATCGCAGACCGCGCGCCCGGGCTGGGCGGTGCTTAGGATCTGCGACAGCACGAACAGCGCGTTCTCCCACGTGCCGTCGTCCAGCCGCCGACCGTCCTTGTCCAGCACGCGGCCATAGTCGCCGTCCATGAAGGCGTAGGAGCCGCACTGCAGTTCGGTGTACAGGCCCGACGCGGTTTCGAATTCGAAACTGCCGGTGCCCGCGCCGGTGACCGTTTCGGCGGGAAGGCCGGCTGCCTTCAGCGTGTCCAGAACGCCCGACAGCAATCTGTGCAGCGCCGCGAAGATCTCGGCGCGCTCGGCGTGGGTCGGGACGTGCTGCAGGGTGCCGTGATACGCTTGGATGCCCGCGAACCGCAGGCCGGGTGCATCGTCGATCGCGCGGGCCAGCGCCAGCGCCTCGTCCGCGGTGCTGACGCCGCAGCGCCGCATCCCGCAGTCGAGCTCGACAAGGCAATCCACCGTCACCCCGTGCCGCACCGCCGCCGCCGACAGGTCCGCCACATTGCCTGCGTCGTCGACACAGACGGACACGGTGCCGCCCAGCGACGGCAGCCGCATCATGCGGTCGATTTTCACCGGGTCGACGACCTGATTGGTGATCAGCACGTCGGTCACGCCGCCGCGCACGAAGGTTTCCGCCTCGGCCACCTTCTGGCAGCAGACCCCGACCGCGCCGCCCAGTTCCATCTGAAGCTTCGCGACGTCGACGGACCGGTGCATCTTGCCGTGCGCGCGATGCCGAATGCCATGCGCCCGGGCGTGGTCGCCCAGCTTGCGGATGTTGCGTTCCAGCGCGTCGAGGTCCAGCACCAGCGCGGGTGTCTGGATGTCGGCGGCCGCCATGCCGGGTTCGGCGGGGATGTCGTACCCCACCTGAAGGTCTTGCAGGTCTTTCATCGGATCCCTCAGTTGGGCGAAAGTTTCTCTAGCGCGCGGCCATCGGCCCATGTGCCGTGCAGCTCGCCGTCGGGCATCAGGACGTAGACGATCGGGTCCTCGGCGCCCCAGTCGACGGTCAGCACGCGGCCGTCGATCCTGCCTTCGCCGGTATAGGTCTCGCGGCCGACACGCCAGAACACGCGGACGGTCGCGCCCTGCTGTTCCAGCCGCGCCTGACCGTAATATTCCGTCCCGTCGAAGTTGAGGCCGCGCAGTTCGTAGGTGCCGGCGACACCGCGCAGGGCGGACCCGCCGGCGTTTCCCTGTCCGCCGCCCTGGCCGCCTCCCTGTGCGAAGGCGGGGAAGGCGGCAAGCGAGACAAGCGCAGTCAGTCCGGCGGCGAATTGGCGGCGGTTGGGCATGTGGGGCTCCTGTCTGGACAGGGCCGAGTGTGGGTCAGGCCTTGCGGGAAGGCAAGACGCCGCCCGCTACTGAAGCGAGCGGACGCCGATTTCGCCTTCCTGGCGGGCTTTCATCGCCAGCGCCGCCGCATGGCTGCCCGCAAGCGTGGTGAAGTAGGGGATTTTGTCCATCAGCGCGACGTTGCGCATCGACCGCGAATCCTCGACCGCCTGTGCGCTCTCGGTGGAGTTCATCACCAGCGACACGCCGCCGTCCTTCATCACGTCGACGATGTTCGGGCGGCCTTCATAGGCCTTCTTCACCACCTCGGCGCCGATGCCCTGTTCCTTCAGGAAAGACGCGGTGCCGCGTGTGGCGAGGATCTTGAAACCAAGGTCGGTCAGGATCTGCGCTGTCTCGATCAGTTCGGGCGACTTGTCCTCGTCCTTGATCGACAGGAATGCGGTGCCGCCTTCGGGCAGGACGGTGCCTGCGCCCAGCTGGGCCTTGTAGAACGCCTGCGGGAAGGACCGGTCCCAGCCCATCACCTCGCCGGTGGACCGCATTTCCGGGCCAAGCAGCGTGTCGACGCCCGGGAAGCGGGCGAAGGGCATCACGGCTTCCTTGACCGAGAACCACGGCATGTTCGGATCGGCCAGCGTCATCGGGTCGGCCAGTGGCAGCGGGTCGTCGGGGCTGGTGTCGGGCGTGTAGGGCGCGCGGGTCGGGAAGGTCGACAGCGGCTCACCCGCCATCAGGCGCGCCGCGATGGACGCGATGGCCGAGTCGGTGGCTTTCGCGACAAAGGGCACCGTGCGCGAGGCACGCGGGTTCACCTCGATCAGGTAGACCTCGCCATCCTTGACCGCGAACTGCACGTTCATCAGGCCAACGACGTTCAGCGCCCGGGCCAGAGCGACGGCCTGACGTTCCAATTCCTCGACGATCTCGCGCGACAGGGTGTGCGGCGGCAACGAGCAGGCACTGTCGCCCGAATGGACGCCGGCCTCTTCGATGTGCTGCATGACGCCCGCGATATGGACGTTCTCGCCGTCGGACAGGCAGTCGACGTCGACCTCGGTCGCGCCCGACAGGTAGCTGTCCAGCAGGACCGGGCTGTCACCCGACACCACGACCGCCTCGGCGATGTAGCGCTCCAGATGCGCCATGTCGCGGACGATCTCCATCGCGCGGCCACCCAGAACGTAGGACGGCCGGATCACCAGCGGGAAGCCGATCTTCTCGGCGGCGGCCAGCGCCTCGGCGTCGGTCGAGGCGATCGCGTTGGTCGGCTGCTTCAGGTCCAGCTTGTACAGCAGCGCCTGGAACCGCTCGCGGTCTTCGGCAAGGTCGATCGCGTCGGGCGTGGTGCCAAGGATCGGAATGCCGGATTCGTGCAGCGCGTTGGCCAGTTTCAGCGGCGTCTGCCCGCCGAATTGCACGATCACGCCATGCAGCGTGCCCGCTTCCTGTTCGACGCGCAGGATCTCCATGACGTGTTCGAAGGTCAGCGGTTCGAAATACAACCGGTCCGAGGTGTCATAGTCGGTCGACACCGTTTCCGGGTTGCAGTTGATCATGATCGTCTCGTAGCCCTGATCGCTGAGCGCAAAGCAGGCGTGACAACAGCAATAGTCGAACTCGATGCCTTGGCCGATCCGGTTCGGACCGCCGCCAAGGATCACGACCTTTTTCTTGTCCGACGGACGCGCTTCGTCCTCGACCTCGCCCATCACCGGGCTTTCGTAGGTCGAGTACATGTAGGGCGTTTGCGCCTCGAACTCGGCGGCGCAGGTGTCGATGCGCTTGAACACGGCGGTGACACCCTGTGCCAAACGTGCGGCGCGGATGCTGGCTTCGGTCCGGCCGGTCAGCTTGGCCAGCCGGGCATCGGTGAAGCCCATCATCTTCAGCTTGCGCAGTCCGGTTTCGTCCTGCGGCAGGCCGTTTTCGCGCACGGCGGCTTCGGCCTCGACGATCTCGCGGATGCGGTCAAGGAACCACGGGTCGAACTTGGTGACGTGCTGGATCGTGTCGTTGTCCAGACCGTGCCGCATCGCCTGTGCGATCATCCGCAGGCGGTCGGGGGTCTGAGCCGACAGCGCCTTGATGATCGCGGCCTCGTCGGGGGTGCCGTCGGTGCCGGGGATGGTGATCTCGTCGAAGCCGGTCAGCCCGGTCTCCAGCGACGCCAGCGCCTTTTGCAGGGATTCGTGGATCGTGCGGCCGATGGCCATCGCCTCGCCGACCGACTTCATCGCGGTGGTCAGTTCGGGTTTCGAACCCGGGAACTTCTCGAAGGCGAAGCGCGGGATCTTGGTGACGACATAGTCGATGGTCGGCTCGAACGAGGCGGGCGTGACCTTGGTGATGTCGTTGTCCAGCTCGTCCAGCGTATAGCCGACGGCCAGCTTCGCGGCGATCTTGGCGATCGGGAAGCCGGTGGCCTTCGACGCAAGCGCCGACGACCGCGACACGCGCGGGTTCATCTCGATCACGACCATGCGGCCGTCTTCGGGGTTCACGGCCCACTGAACGTTCGAGCCGCCGGTTTCCACGCCGATCTCGCGCAGGACGGCGATCGAGCCGTTGCGCATGATCTGGTATTCCTTGTCGGTCAGCGTCAGCGCCGGGGCCACGGTGATGGAATCGCCGGTGTGCACACCCATCGGGTCCACGTTTTCGATGGCGCAGACGATGATCGCGTTGTCCGCCTTGTCGCGGACGACCTCCATCTCGAATTCCTTCCAGCCCAGCAGGCTTTCATCCACAAGGATCTGCCCCACCGGAGAAGCTTCCATGCCGGACCGGCAGTACAGCTCGTAGTCTTCGCGGTTGTACGCCACGCCGCCGCCGGTGCCGCCAAGGGTAAAGGCGGGGCGGATGATCGCAGGCAGGCCGATGTGTTCCAGCGCCGCAAGCGCGTCTTTCATGCCCGCCGCGATGTCGCGCTTGCCGTTCTCCATCTTCGGAGAGGTCACGATCGTCGCCTTCGGGTTTTCAAGCCCGATCCGGTCCATCGCGTCGCGGAACAGCTTGCGGTCTTCGGCCATCTCGATGGCGTCGCGCTTGGCGCCGATCATCTCGACGCCGAACTTGTCCAGCACGCCCATCTCTTCCAGCGCCAGAGAGGTGTTCAGACCGGTCTGGCCTCCCATCGTCGGCAGCAGCGCATCGGGGCGCTCTTTCTCGATGATCTTTGCGACGACCTCGGGGGTGATCGGCTCGATATAGGTGGCGTCGGCAAGACCGGGGTCGGTCATGATCGTCGCGGGGTTCGAGTTCACGAGGATGACGCGGTAGCCTTCCTCGCGCAGCGCCTTGCAGGCTTGGGCGCCGGAATAGTCGAACTCGCACGCCTGACCGATGATGATGGGTCCCGCGCCGATGATCATGATGGACTGGATGTCTGTTCTTTTCGGCATGGCGTTTCCCCGGGCATGACAGCGGGCGCGTGACGAGCAGAGTCGCGCGCAAAATTGGCGCGGTCTTAAGGCCCCGCCGGGTCCGCTGCAACCCCCAACGGGGAAACCCCGGGCAGCTTCGCGAGCGTCACCGGCGCTGAAGGAAAGCCTTGCACAGCAGGCGTTCGATTTGGCAACGGAAGCAGGACGCAAAACGGGAGGCAGGTATGCTTGCAGAGAAGAGAGCAATCGTCAGTGGCGCAAGCCGGGGCATCGGTCGGGCCATCGCCCTGCAACTGGCGCGGGCGGGCGCGGACGTGATGGTGCACGGCACCCGCGCAGAGTTGCTGCAGGAGCTGGCAGCAGAGATCGCCGCGCTGGGCGTGCGGTCCGCGTGGATCGCCGGGGACGTGGCGCAAGAGCAGACGGCGCGGGACGCGGTCGCACAGGCGACAGAGGAGTTCGGCGGTGTCGATATCCTTGTCTGCAACGCGGGCATCAACACGCGGTCCTCGACGCTGGACATGGCGCTGGACGACTGGCAGCGGGTGATGGACGTGAACCTGAACGGCACGCTGCATTTCTGCCGCGCGGTCCTGCCGGGCATGATCGCGCAGGGTGGCGGCAAGATCGTCAACGTGTCGTCCACCACCGCGAAGACGCCGCACAAGAATGCCGCGCCGGCGTATGGTGCGTCGAAGGCGGCGGTGAACTATCTGACCCAGCACCTTGCGCGGGAAATGGCGCCGCATGGCATCTTCGTGAACGCCGTCTGCCCCGGCCCGGTCGAAAGCGACATGACCGCCCAGTGGGACGACGACTATCGTCAGCGGGTGCTGGCCGGGGTGCCCATCGGTAGGCTGGGAACGCCCGAGCAGATTGCCGAAACCGTCGTTTTCCTTGCTGGTCCGGGGTCGGATTTCATCACCGGAGAGACGGTGAACGCCAATGGCGGCACCTATATGAACTGACTTAATGTAAACTTGTAAGTCCCACGAATGCGTTGACTGTAAAGGGTCTGTGGTATTAGCTCTAACAACTTCCAGGGAGGATGGGAGATGATGGTGCCGCGGCTGGCGATCATTGCAGACGATCTTACGGGCGCTTTGGACAGCGCCGCGCCCTTCGCCGGGATCGACGGCGGAGTGGTCGTGGCGACACATCTGATGGCGCTTCCGTCCGCGCTTGAGGCCGGGGGCGGCGTCGTTGCGGTCTCGACCCGCTCGCGCGAGATTCCGGCCGCCGAGGCGCGGGGCCGCGTTGCGGCGGCGCTGGCCGCCTTCGGGCCTAGCGTGCGGATCTTCAAGAAGATCGATTCCCGCCTGAAAGGCCATCTCGAGGCCGAGCTGGACCCGCTGAAGGGTCGGCTGACGGTTCTGCCCGCGATCCCCGAGTTCGGTCGCGTTGTGAAGGGCGGCAGCTTGCAGGGATTCGGGGTCGAAACGCCGATTTCGGTGGGCGCGGCGCTGGGTGCGGCGGCGGCACGCGCCACGGTGCCGGACGTCGCGACGGACGCCGACATGGAGGCCGCGTTGGCCGCAGCCGAGGACGCAACAACGAACGAGGGCGCGCTGGTCGGCGCGCGCGGTCTGGCGCAGGCGCTTGCCGCGCGCTGGGGGCTGGCGCCGGTCGCGACGGGCGGTCTGCCCGCACCCGCCTGCTTGGTGGTCGGCTCGACCGACCCGATCACGCGCGCACAGGTCGCCGCCCTGTGTGACGGCCGCAGCGACGTGCACGTCGTCGCCGCGCCCGGCGGGAAGGTGCCTCAAGGCGAGTTACGGTTGGGGATCACGGTGATCATGGCGGAACCCGGGGACGAAACCCGGCCAACGGCGGTGGCCGCCGCGCTGGCCGACGGCGCTCGCTCCTATCTTGCGGCGGCGAAGGGCGCGCTGCTGACGGGCGGCGCCACGGCAGAGGCAGTGCTGGACGCGGCGGGCATCGACTGCCTGCGCGTGGCAGGAGAGGCGATGCCGGGCTTGCCGCTGTGCCGCGCACAAGGCCGTGTCATCGTGACGAAATCCGGTGGCTTTGGCACCGAAGACGCATTACTCCGCCTCGCACCGGCGGCGATCGGGGCGGAAGGTTAAACGATGGCTCAGGATGCGGAAAAGAGCGTAGCGCAGCGCAGAAGTCTGGCGGACGGCGTGTTCGACAGGTTGAACCGGGCGATCAAGTCCGGGGCTTACGGCGCGGACGAACGCCTGCCGACGGAACACGACCTTGCCGCCGAGTTTCAGGTCTCGCGCCCCGTGGTCCGCGAAGCCCTGCGCCGCCTGCGCGAACATGGCCTGATCTATTCCCGCCGCGGCGCGGGCAGCTTCGTGCGGCAGTCCGGCCTGAAAGAGCCGCTGGGCTTCGGTCACGTCGCCAGCATCTCTGACCTTGAACGCTGCTACGAGTTCCGCATCACGCTGGAACCCGAGGCCGCCGCCGCCGCCGCGCGTCGCCACGACGATGCGGGCATGGACGGGATCATGACCGCGCTGCGCGAAATGCGCGAGGCGACCGACCGCAACCGGCACCGCGAGGACGCCGACTTTGCCTTCCACCTGTCGATCGCCAAGGCGTCGGACAACGGGTACTTCGCAACGGCGATGGAGGCGCTGGAAGACCATATCGCGGTCGGGATGCAGTTTCACGGCGCGTCGCTGAAGATCACCCCGGACGGGCTGGCGCATGTCTACGCGGAACACAGCGCCATCGCCGACGCCATTGGCAACCGCGATGCCGACCGCGCGCGCGACCTGATGCGCAGGCACCTGATCGGGTCCCGCGACAGGCTGTTCGACGGCCGCAGGGGCTAGGCGCCCGCCGCTACCACAAGGCCCAGTGACTGCCCGCGAAGGCGTGACCGACGAAGTGGACGAAGGCGTTCAGGTAGAGGATGCCAAGCACCACTGCCGCCACGCGCTGAGCCTTCTTGCGCGACCACAGCACCCACAGGCAGACGGCCGTCAGTACGGCCTCTAACAGCCCGAACAGACGGCCGTGGTGGTCTGCATCCCAGAACGACACGGGGCTTTGCCACGGCTGGCTGGTGATCGGCCAGAAATGCGCGTGGGCGTCTCCGGCGTGGAACGGCAGGTCGAACGCGATGTGCAGAAGCGCGGATGCCGCCAACAGCACGACCCGCCGCCGGTTGGTGGCCAGCGCCCCGATCAGCAGCACGGCATAGACCGGGACAGAGTTGAACACGTCCACCAAAAGGCCCGCCGTTCCGCGCCCTAGAAAATGCTCGGCGTACAGGAACAGGTCGGGCAGCAGCGCGCCGCCGAGGATCCACCAGATATCTCCCTTGCGCGCCCGCCGTCCGAGGGCGGCAAGGGACAGGGCCATGTGGGCTGGCGTGTTCATGCGGCGCTCCGTGTGGTTGCCGCGCAGGGACCACGCGGCGCGCCGCGATGCAAGAGCCGTGCGCGGCCGAGCGCCCTAGTCGAAGGGGCGCGCGTCGACCGAGGGCAGGGGCATGTCGCGCACCTGCCGCAGCAGTTCGATGAACCCGGCGACCTGATGGGCGCAGGTGGCCGCACCCTTCTCGGCGGTGGCGATCGAGGCGTTGCCGACCGTGCCGTCCGGGTTCATGTCCGCCGCGATCCAGCCCCGGCTGATCGGGCCCGTGGGCGGCACGGGGTCGGTCTCGGCCGCGCTGCGGAAGTCGATGGCCTTGGACATGTCCACGCAATCGGGATGGAAATTCAGCATCAAAGACGTTTCGACGTCGCCGCCGTGGATGCCGTACTGCCGTTCGTGATCGGTATACATGCCCTCGGGCGCGCCGAAGTTACCCCACTGGCATTTCACCGCCAGCATCCCGGCCTCGACCCGCAATTCGCGCGACAGGATCGACACAAGGTCGAGGTTGCCGCCGTGCGAGTTCACGATGACGATCTTGCGGTAACCGGCGCGCGCGACCGACAACCCGATCTCTGTCCATGCCGCCAGCGCGGTTGGCGCGGACAGGGTGAGGGTGCCCTTGGCCCAAAGATGTTCGTTCGACTTGCCCACCGCCATGACAGGCAGGATCGCGACGTTCAGATCGTCGGGGCAGGTGGCGCGGAACTGGTCCAGCATCCCGCCCGCGATCATCGTGTCGGTGCCGACCGGCAGGTGCGGCCCGTGCTGTTCGATGGCGGCGGTGGGCAGGATGGCGATGGCCGTCTGCGGGTCGATGTCGGTGAATTCGGGGGCGCGGCGCTGGGCCCAATCGTATCTGTCGGTCATTCCACGGGATCCGGTGTGTATGTGGCGTCAAGGCGCGACCGCAGATAGTCGGCGCCGGTGACGGGGGGATATTTCGCCTCGCCCGTGCCGGGCAGCGCGCGGATGACGCTGTCGGGGTTCGGGTCAAGGAAGAACGCAATCGAGCGGCGCCGACGTTTCGGCGGCAGCACCCGGTGCGGGGTCGAGACGTAGATGTCGTTGGACCACCGCATCAGGCAGTCGCCGATGTTGACGACATAGGCGCCCGGCACATGCGGCACGTCGGTCCAGTCGCCGCCGCGCGGTTTGACCTGCAGACCGGCCTCGCCGTCGGTCATCAGCAGCGTGACCGAGCCATAGTCGGTATGCGCGCCCGCGCCGATCTCGCCTTCGGTGCCCTTCGCCTCGGGGTAGGCAAGGATGCGCAGGATGGCGAGCGGGGCGTCGAAGTGTTCGGCGAAATAGTCGGCATGCAGGCCGAGGTCGGTGGCGATGGCGTGGTGCAGGTCGGTCCCAAGGCGCCAGACTGCGTTGTAATAGGCCAGCATCGTGTCGCGGAATCCGGGCTGGTCGGGCCAGACGTTCACGCCGCGAAACGGCTCGCCCGCCAGAACGCGGGGGTCGTCTTCGGCAAGGTCGAGGCCGACGTTGAACGCCTCTTTGCTGTCGATCTGGCCCGAGGTGTCGTCAAGACTTTCGGACCCGATCCGCGCCCAGCCCCGGTTGTGCGGGTTCTTCGAAATCGACAGCGGCTGCTTTTCGGCGTCCGGTTTCGAGAAAAAGGTGTCGGCCTGCGCGAAAACGCCCGCGATCAGGTCGTCGGGAACGCCGTGTCCCTTCAGCAGGAAAAAGCCGGTGTCGCGGCAGGCTTGGCCGAGCTTGGCGGTGAAACCTTCGGGGTCGGTCGCATAGGTCGACCAATCGAGCACCGGGATCATGCTGTCGTCTCCTCGTTGACTGTCTTGCCGCGCAGAAAGCGGTCCATCTGCTTGTGCACCTTCGCAAGGTGAACGGCCCGGCTGGCATCGCTGGAGCTGTCCATCAGGTAATGCGCCGCGAAGGCGGTCTTGCAGCGTTTCGCGCAGATCAGCCGCAGCCCGCGCAAGATCGTCCGCCGGCCCGGCGCCCCGACAAAGCGCGTCAGCCACCAGCTTGCGCCGCAGGTGGTGAACACGCCCAGCCGGGTGATGTTGGTCATGCCGGGGCGGATCGTCTCGTTCTCGGCCTGCGGCATCAAAAAGGCGATGCCGGGCACCAGCACCCGGTCCAGCCAGCCCTTCAGCATCGCGGGCAGACCGTACCACCACGTCGGGTAGACGAAGATCAGCGTGTCGCACCATTGCAGGTCGGCGATGTAGGCCTCGTGCCCGATCTGGTTCTGCGTCTCGTCGAGGTAGATCTCGTGCTCGTGCGCCGACATGACGGGGTTGAACCCTTCGGCGTAGAGGTCGTGCAGCCGCACCTCGGCGCCGTCGTTGTGCAGGCGTTCCAACACCTTGTCGCGGACGGCGGCGGTGAAGCTTCCCTCGCGGGGGTGGCAGTAGATGACGAGTGCGCGCATGGGGTCAGGGTCTCGGACGGGAACTTGGGGGGCTTGATTTGGGGGCTCTGCCCCCGTCGCACCGAAGGTGCGCGTGGAAGGGTGCGGTGGGGGCTCTGCCCCCGTCGCGCTGGCGCGCGGCTCCCCCGAGGTATTTGGAAAGAGAAGAATAGGCGGCCATCACAGGCGTTCCATCTCGCTCTTTACCCGGTCGAGGTGGGCGGTCAGTTGTGTGTCGGTGTTGTTGTTCATGTCGTAGAGCGCGACGTAGCGTTTCTTGGGCATGCCGCAGGCGTACCAGACCGCGCGGGTGACGCATTTCCGGGGCGGGTCGCCGTTCATCATGGCGCGGAAGCGGGTGCCGCCGTAGGTGGTGCAAGCGGCAAGCTTCTTGATGTTGGTCAGGCCGGGGCGGACGCCGCCGTCCTGCAGCTTGAAGCTGACGCCGGGCAGGAAGACGCGGTCGAGGAACCCCTTCAGGATCGCCGGGTAGCCGAAGTTCCAGACCGGGAAGACCATGACCAGCGCGTCGCAGGCGCGGACGCGGTCGACATAGTCCTTCACCGGTTCGATGTTGGCGGGCTGGTCGTGGTAGCCGCGGCGTTCCAGTTCGGTCAGGACGGGGAAGAAGCCCTCGGCGTTCAGGTCGCAGTCGTCGACCTCCCACCCGCGGGCGGTCAGCGTGTCGACCACGGTGGTGTGAACCGCCGCGTTGAAGCTTTCCGGCACCGGGTGGGCGTAGAGGACGAGGGCCCGGGTCATGCGCCGCGCCTCATTCCGCGGCCTGAAGATGCGGGTAGGCGTACATGCGGTCGTAGCTCCAGTCCGGGTCGTCCCACGAGATCATCTTGCCGGGGTTCAACAGGCCCTTGGGGTCCGCCTCGCGCTTGAAGGACAGCTGCGTGTCGTCGGTGTGCTGACGGCCGCCTTCTTCCAGCGTGTAGCGGTGCGGGTTGAAAATCAGCGCACCGGCTTCTTCGTGCAGGCGGATGATCTCGTCCAGCCGTTCCTCGGTGGTGAACTTCACCATCGACAGCCCGGCGAAGGCGATCTTGCCGTTCATGCGGATCGCTTCGAGGTGTTGCAGGACCTCGGGCGAGAACTCGGTCCGCATCTTTTCGACCAGTTCGCGGTGCTCGGGGAAGGCATAGCGCACCTGCAGGTAGGTGATCGACGGGTCGACCTTCAGCGCGCGCAGGGTGGTGTGGTTCCAGCCGTATTCGAAGATCGGGCCGGGATCGCGGGGCCAGTCGTTGTCGTCCGAGCGGTAGATCAGCTTTGCCTTGGGGCGGCGGCCGAGGAAGGTCAGGAAACCGTCCATCGACTGCGGCGCGACCATCAGGCCGACAAGGTGCGTGCCCTCGTCGACATGGGGCTTTACCCGCTGGAAATAGGCGTGTGCCGTGGGCGCCTCGTAGACAGAGGCGATCTTCAGCAGAATGCCGTCCTCGTTCGCGAGGTCGTCGGCGAAGCCCATCGCGTCGCCGAAATCGTCGAAGGCAACGAAAAGGCCGGTCCAGTCGTAGGCGGGGGCCAGCGGCAGTTCCAGTTCGGTGATGATGCCGTTTGTGCCGTAGGCGTGGCTGACGCGGGCCAGTTCCTCGCCGCGGAATTCCAGCACGCGGGGCTCTTCCTCCATCGTCACGACGCGCAGGCGGATGATGTTGCCGAGATCGCGCAACGACCCCCAGTGGACGGACCCCACACCGCCCGAGCCGCCGGCGATGAAGCCGCCGATCGTCGCGGTGGCCCATGTCGACGAGAACATGCGCAGTTCCTGCCCCGAGGCTTCCTTGGTCTGCGCGTCGAGGTCCTTCAGCAGGATGCCCGGTTCGCAGATCACCCGGCCCGGCGCGATCTCCCTGACCTTGTCCATGTGGCGCAG
The DNA here is from genome assembly GCF_029168315.1 of Psychromarinibacter halotolerans. Lineage (NCBI taxonomy): Bacteria > Pseudomonadati > Pseudomonadota > Alphaproteobacteria > Rhodobacterales > Paracoccaceae > Psychromarinibacter > Psychromarinibacter halotolerans. Next base: position 122,751 of record NZ_JARGYD010000003.1, on the reverse strand, counting down.
GTGCATGACGCAGCCGCCCGCCAGCGGCATCGCCTGCCCGTAGTTGCCGGTGCCCGCGCCGCGGGTGGTGACCGGCACGTCGTGGGCGTAGCAGACCTTGAGGATCTCGATCACCTCGGCCTCGTTGCGCGGGCGCACCACGAAATCGGCAAGGACGTGGTCCAGCCGTGTCTTCAGCACCGGCGAGTACCAGAAGAAGTCGCGGGAGGCAGTCTTGATGGCGGCCTCGCGCTCCTCGATGTCGAGGTGGGCAAGGGCGGCTTTCGCGGCGGCGACGTTGTCTTTCATCATGTCCTCATCAGGTCGTCGAGTTCGGCATAGTCCGGCAGGGTGCGGTCGATGGCCAAGCCACCGCGCAGGACGATGCGGTCGGATTGCGGGCGCGCGAACAGCTCGGTCCATTCGCGGGCGCGGAAAACGGTCAGGTCGGCGGGGGCGCCGGGGCTCAGGGTCGGCACCGCGAAGCCGCACGAGGCGGCGGGCGTCGCGAGGCAGGACTGCACCCAGTCGGTGTCGGAGTGGTCGAGATGCGCGATGCGGGTGGCCTGCCGCAGCACCTCGAGCATGTCGAGATCGCCGTAGGCGTAGAACGGATCCCGCGTGTTGTCGCTGGCGAAGGACACCGCGATGCCGCGCGCCTTCATCTCGTGCACCAGCGTGACGCCGCGGCCGCGCGGGGTGCGGTGGGGTTCGCGGTCTTGCAGGTACAGGTTGCACATCGGCAGGCTGACAACGTTCAGGCCCGCTTTGGCGACAAGGTCCAGCGTGTCCATCGCGCGGCTGACGTCCTGCGTCGACAGCGAACAGCAGTGGCCCACCACGACGGGGGCGTCAAAGCCGGTTTCCATCACTACCTCGGCAATGGTGCGCAGGGTTTCGGAACTGGCGTCCATCGTCTCGTCGACGTGGAAATCGACATTCAGCCCGCGTTTGGCGGCCATGTCGAAGAACTGGCGCAGGATGTCGGCCAGCCCGTCGACCGGATAGGTCACCAGCCCCAGCGTGCCCTTGTGCGTGGCGACCGTGTCGGCAAGCTCGGCAAAGTCCCCGTCCGGGGTGAAGGTATCGCAGGCGGCAAGGCTGGAGGCCTGCAGGTCGATCTTCCCGGCCCATTCGTCCCGCATTTCGGCGAAGACCGGCCAGCTGCGGCGGAACTGGCCGTTGGCCGCGTCAAGGTGGGTGCGGATCGCCTTGGTGCCGTGGGCGTAGGCGCAGCGCAGCGAGAAATCCATCCGTGCGCGCACGTCGTCGGGCGTCCAGTTGGCGTGGTCCTCTCGGACGGTGGACAGCGCGCCCGCGAAGGTGCCGTCAGGGTTCGAAGCGCGGGGCCAGATGTGCCCCTTGTCCAGATGGGTGTGCATGTCGGTGAAGCAGGGCAGCACCATCGCCCCGCCCATCGCGACGTCGGTGCCGCCGGGCGCGGCGATCAGCCCGCCGTCGATGCCGATGTCGGTTCGCACAAGGTGACCGGGCTGCCCGACAAGGCAGGCGGGAACCGTCACGTCACGCAGGGTGAAGCGACCCTCGGGGAGTGTCTTGAAGTCCATTATCGTTCTCGTTTTATCGCGCTTTCGTGCCACTTGTGCAGCGCGAGGTAGCTGATCGTGCTCATGATGGCGAAGATCACCACGCCCATGAGCGAGATCAGGATGAGGGCGGCGAACAGCCGTCCGAAGTTGAAGCGGTACGATGCCTCGAGCAGGGTCGAGGCAAGGCCGAGGCCGGTGCCGGACCGGCCGATCACGAATTCCGCCACCACCGCGCCGATCAGGGCGAGACCACCGGCGATCTTCAGCCCGCCAAGGAAGAAGGGCAGCGCCGAGGGCGCATAAAGATAGCGCAGCTTCTGCCAGCGCGAGGCGCCGTAGATCGAGTACAGGTCTTCAAGGTTGTGGTCTGCCGACTTCAGCCCGATCGTCGTGTTCGACAGGATCGGAAAGAAGGCCACGATCCATGCGCACAGCAGCGCGGACATGAAGGCGCTGTCGACGTAGATCTTGATCAGCGGCGCCACCGCCACCACCGGCGTCACCTGAAGGATGACGGCGTAGGGGAAGAACGACATCTCGATCCATTTCGACTGGGTGAAGGCGACCGCAAGCGTGACGCCTCCGATCACCGCCATGATCAGCGCAAGGATCGTCAGGCGTCCGGTGATCAGGATCGCGGGCCAAAGGATCGCCCAGTCCTCGACCATCTTCTGCGCGATCAGCACCGGGCCGGGCAGGATATAGTGCGGCACCTCGCCGATGGTGACGTAAAGGTGCCAGGCGACGACGGCCAGAACCAGCACCAGCGAGGGTAGGAACCAGCGGGCGATCTTCATCAGCTTCTCGCGCCGGGCCTGCGCCAGTTCCTCGGCGTCGACATGGGTGGCGGGGGCGGTGTCGGCGAGGGTCATGCCGGTTCTCCCATGGCTTCGTGCAGCGCGTCGGACGCGTTGCGGCAATAGGCTGCGTATTCGGCCGAGGTGCGGAATTCCTCGGTGCGGGGGTAGGGGGCGTCGACTTCCAGCTCGCGGATCACGCGGCCCGGGCGGGCGGCCATGACCACGATGCGGTCAGACAGAAAAACGGATTCGAACACCGAGTGGGTGACGAATATGACGGTGCAGCCGATCGCCTCGCGCAGGGCCAGAAGGTCCTGGTTCAGCTTGTGGCGCGTGATTTCGTCCAGTGCGGCAAAGGGTTCGTCCATCAGGATCAGGCGCGGCTTGGTCACCAGCGCGCGGGCGATGGACACGCGCATCTTCATCCCGCCCGACAGTTCGCGCGGGAAGGCGCGCTGGAAATTCTCGAGGCCCACCAGCTTCAGCGCCTCAAGCACGTCGTCCTTCACCTCGCTGTAGGACTTGCCGCGCAGGCGGAAGGGCAGCCAGACGTTGTCCTGCACCCGGGCCCACGGCATCAGCGTCGGTTCCTGAAACACGACGCCAAGGTCGCCCGCGTTCTGGCCGCCGGTCCATTCGATACGGCCCGTCGTGGGCTTCATCAGCCCGGCGATCAGCCGCAGCGCGGTGGATTTGCCGCAGCCCGAGGGGCCGAGCAGCGAGATGAAATCGCCCTCGTTCACCGTCAGGTTCATGTCCTTGAGCGCGACCACGTCGCCGCGGAACGTCTTTTCGACGTGGCTCATCTTCAGGAGCGCGGGGCGCTGACCGAGGGGGGCGCGGGCCGTTGGCATAGGTATCTCCGGTCGGGTTGTGTTGATTTTGTTCGTGTGCCGGCGAAAGGTGCGGGGCCTGTGGCGGCCCCGCCCGGTGGTTTGGTCTTACTGCTTGATGTCCATGCCGACGCCGTTGCCCACGAACTCGGTGGTGAAGGCGGCCTGCCAGTCGAGATCGGCGTCGATCACGCCCGAGTCGACCATCTTGGTGTAGAAGTCTTCGACCTTGGTCTCGGTCATCACGCCGATGCCCATTTCCTCGGCCTCGCCCGAATCCACGATGCCTTCGGACAGCATCTTCTCGATGGCGAAGTCGATCTTGTCCTGCGTCATCTCGGGGTTGTCGGCCATGATCATCTCGTCCGCGGCCGAGTGGTCGCCGTACAGGTAGGTGTACCAGCCCTTGATCGAGCCCTCGACGAAGCAGGTCACTTCCTCGGGCTTGTTGGCGATGGTGTCGGCCATCGTCTCGATCGTGGTGGCGTAGGTGGAATAGCCCGCGTCCGCGATCAGGTAGATGTCGGGCGCAAAGCCACCTTCTTTTTCAACCAGATAGGGTTCGGACGACAGATAGCCCTGCATCCCCATCGTGTCGTCGGCAAGGAACGGCGCCGGGTTGAAGGTGTAGGGCTCGCGCTGTTCGGCGGTGAAGCCGTATTCCGCGATCATCCACTGGTAATAGGACTGATAGCCGTTGTCGCCGATCAGCAGCGTCAGGTCTTTCAGGCCCTCGAAGCTGTCAGCCGCGCCGGGGTGGGTGATGATCACCTGCGGGTGCTTCTGGAAGATCGCGGCGACGGACACGACCGGAACGCCTTCTTTCACGGCGTTGAACGCCTGAAGCAGGTCGCCGCCCATGTGATAGTCGATCCGGCCGGCCAGCATCAGCGCGCGGTTGTTCACCTGCGGGCCGCCGGGAACGATGGTGACGTCCAGACCGCAAGCTTCATAGGTGCCGTCTGCCACGGCCTGATAGAAACCGCCGTGCTCGGCCTGAGCCAGCCAGTTGGTGCCGAAGGACACTTCGGTCAGGTCCTGCGCATTGGCAGCGCCGGCGATCAGCAGCGTCGCGGCGGACGCCAGAAGGTAGGTGCGTTTCATTGGTCTCTCCTTGTTGGGTCTTTTGTCGTGAAGCATCGGCTTCTGCCGCGGCGAAGGACAGAAGGTGCCGATAGTGTCGTGCCGTCGTTTCGGGCAGATGCCTGTTTCGCGGGCGTGCGCGCCCGAAAGATGGGCGATACGGAAACCAGCCCGTGTCGTCGCGCTTTCCCTGTTGCGCCCGCCCGTGCGCGCGGCAACAGAGAGGCGAAACAGGAGGCCCGTTCCATGCTGAAAAGTCTTGTCCCCGCGACCATCGCCCCGCCGTTCGCCCGCTATGCACACGGGGTTGCCGGGGCGGGCGTCGTCGTTACCTCTGGCCAGCTTGCGCTGGCCCCCGACGGCACCGTGCCCGACGGCGCCGAGGCGCAGGCCACGATGATCCTTGCCAACATCGACGCGATCCTCGCCGAGGGCGGGACCGACCGCGAACACGTCATGCGGATCAACGCCTACGTCACCGACCGCGCGCATATGGCGGGATACATGGCCGCGCGGGATGCGTGGCTGCGGGATGTCACGCATCTTCCCGCCTCGACCCTTGTGATCGTGTCCGGCTTCACCCGCCCCGAGTTCGTGGTCGAGATCGAGGTCACCGCGGCCCTTCCCGGCGCCGCCTGACGTCTGCGCAGCGGGGCGGGTCATGCCCGGCCCGGCCGCGCGGCGGCCGCCTCCTGCTTTCTGCGCGAGATCCGTTCGGTCGTGCGCAGGGCGTTCTCGGCCAAGTCTTCCAGTTCCAGCCCCGGGATGCAGCCGTCGACAACCAACGGCCGGCCCCCGACAAAGCTGTGCCGCACCGGCGCGCCGCCGGTCAGCACCGGGGCCAGCGCGGGGTCGTGCAGGCCAAGCGCGCGGGGCGTCGTGATGTCGAACATCGCGATGTCGGCCGCCATGCCCGGCGCCAGCCTGCCGATGCCGTTCCAGCCCAGCACCTTCGCGCCGCCCTCGGTCGCCCAGTGCAGCACCGTCTCGGGCCGAAGCGACGCGACGCCCTTCGAGGCGCGGTGCAGCGCAAAGGCCGAATACATCGCAGCGCCCATGTCGGCGGCCTCGTTCGCACCGGCGCCGTCGACGGCCAGCGACACCGCGCCGCCCTCGGCGTGCAGTTCGTCGGCGGGCGCGATGCCGGACCCCAGACGGGCGTTCGCCTGCGGGCAATGCGCCATGCCGGTGCCGGTTTCGGCCAGCAAAGACACCTCTGTCGGGTCGCAATCGACAAGGTGCGCGAACCACACGTCCCGCCCCAGCCATCCATGCTCGGCCAGCCATTCCACCGGACGCTTGGAATATTTCTCCATCGTGAACCGGGCATAGGCGCGGTTCTCGGACAGGTGCGAATGCAGGCGCAACCCTTTGGCGCGGGCGGTCTGCGCCACCTCTGCCAGTTCCACCGGGGCAAGGTTGAAGGTGGGCGTCGTCGGCGCGACGGCGACACGGGTCATCGCGAAGGGCTGCGGGTCGTGCCAGCGGTCGGCGGCGGCCTCGACCCCTTGCAGGAACCTGTCCAGCGGCTCGACCGGCGACGGCGGGATCGACGGGTCGTCGAACGCGCGCCCCCGTGTGCCGCCGCCGCGCGCCAGCATGAACCGCAGGCCAAAGCAGCGGGCGGCGTCGAACAGCACCTCGGCCGGGTCATAGTCGTAGCGGTCCGAGAAGACATAGTGATGATCGGCCACCGTGGTGGTGCCGGTCAGCGCCAGTTCCGCCAGCCCGACGGTCGCGGAAATCCGCAGCGCCGTCTCGTCCAGCAGCGGCCACCACGTATAGGGCACCTCGCGCAGCCAGTCGTCCAGCCCGTCGTTCAGCGCCAGCCCCTTCAGGATCGACTGGAACAGGTGGTGATGCGTGTTGACCAGCCCCGGCGTCACCGCGCAGCCGGTGGCGTCGATCACGCGCTCGTCCGGCTCGGGGTCCAGCGTGCCCATCTCGGCGATCTGCCCGTCGCGCACCCGGATCGCCGGCGGAAGCCGGGTGCCGGCCGCGTCGCCGGTCAGGCCGTGCCGGATGTTGACGATCAGGAAGGCGAGGTCGGTCATTCGGTTCATCTGTGGTTGCTTGCGGCCCGTTTCGGGGCCGTGGCGTGGGTCAGATGAGCAATGATCAGGATCGGGTCAGGCCCCGGTCCGCCGCTTCTACTCGGCGGCCATCAATCGCGGGCCGGACCCGCCATGTCATGAGATTCCGTGCGTGGGCGATGTATCTTACGCCATATGCCCAATTCCTGTGCGGTGCAGGCGCGGGCCTGCCGGGGACGGTGGCGATTCTAAGATTGAAACACCGGCCAAGCTTGGTAAGACCTTCGGACCTTGGTGGAAGGATGCGGGATGACGAAACCCTTGGTCATGATTGCGGGCGGCGGCATCGGCGGCCTGTCGGTCGCGCTGACGTTGCAGCAGATCGGTGTGCCTTGCGTGGTGTTCGAGGCGGTGCGCGATCTGAAGCCGCTGGGCGTGGGGATCAATCTGCAGCCCAACGCGGTGCGCGAGCTGTACGACCTTGGCATCGGCGCGGATGCTCTGGACGGCGTCGGGGTGCCCGCGAAGGAATGGGCGCTGGTCGGCCTGAACGGCAACGACATCTATTCCGAACCGCGCGGAGAGCTGGCCGGTTACGACTGGCCGCAATACGCGGTGCACCGGGGCAAACTGCATATGCTGCTGCACGACACCTTCGTCGCCCGTGCGGGCGCGGACGCGGTGCGGCTGGGGCACCGGGTGACCGGCTATCGCAAGAACGACGACGGCAGCGTCACCGCGCTGATCGAGCGGGCGGACGGCAGCACCACGGAACAGACGGGCACGCTGCTGGTCGGTTCGGACGGCATCCATTCGGCGGTGCGGGCGCAGATGCACCCCGACCAGCCGCCAATCCACTGGGGCGGCGCGGTGATGTGGCGCGGCACGACGCAGGCAAAGCCGATCCGCACGGGGTCAAGCTTTGTGGGGCTGGGCACGCACCGGCAGCGGATGGTGATCTATCCGATCTCGCACCCCGACCCGGACACCGGGCTGGCGCAGGTCAACTGGATCGCCGAAGTGACCTATGACGACCCCGCCGCCCGCGACAGCGGCTGGTTCCGGCAGGTCGAGATCGACGATTTCGCCCATCATTTCGACGGCTGGGAATGGGATTGGCTGAACGTCCCGCAGCTGATCCGCGGGGCCGACGTTGCCTATGAGAACCCGATGATCGACCGCGATCCCGTGTCGACGTGGCAGGACGGTCCCGTCGTGCTGATGGGCGACGCGGCGCACGCGATGTATCCCACGGGGTCGAACGGCGCGAGCCAAGCGGTGATCGATGCGCGTGTGCTGGGGGCCTGCCTGCTGGACCACGGGGTCCGCCCCGATGCGCTGGCGGCCTTCGACGCGAAGCTGTGCGGCCCGATCTCGGAAGTGATCCTGCGCAACCGCGGGGCGGGGCCGTTCGGGCTGTTGAACATGGTCGACGACCGCTGCGGCGGCGAATTCGACAGCATCGACGACGTGATCCCGCCCGACGAACGCGCGGCGTTCATGAAGGCGTATCAGGCCGCTGCGGGCTTTGCGAAAGAGGCGCTGAATGCGGCGCCGCCGACGATTGCGGCGGGCGCACGGGTGTCGCTGGACGAAACGGTCTAGCGCGACGGGTCAGCCGATGGTGGGGGCCTGCTCGGTGATCTCGATCGGGCGCTCGGCGAAGCGGTCGTGCACCTTCACGGCAACGGTGGCCGCGACGGCAATCCCAAGGCTAAGGACGCCGATGGCGAAAATGGTCCAGTCCATCGTCGATTCGACGCGGGCGGCAACAGCAGTCTGACCCTTCATGTGTTCGACATCCCCTATTGGTCTTCGTTTCCCCTAAGTGCAGGCTGCGGTTCGAATCTGGCGCGATTAAGGTGAAAGCGGTGCAACAATCTGTGGAATGCGAAGAGAACCTTGGTAACTGGCAGCCGCCGCGCTGGCCGGACCAAACCTCTTTCGACGGGCGATACGTTCGGCTAGCGCTTTTGTCGCGCGACCATGCGCCGTCGCTGCACGCCGCCAACCTCGCGGATGACGCGATCTGGGATTGGATGCCCTACGGCCCCTTCGCGTCCGAATCCGGCTATGCCGACTGGGTGGACAGCGTCGCCGACGGCCCCGATCCGCGCTTTCATGCCATCTTCGACAAGGAACACGGCGACTGGGGCGGGGTGGCCAGCCTGATGCGGATTGCGCCCGCCGCCGGGTCGATCGAGGTCGGGCACATCAACTTCGCCCCGCGTCTGCAGCGCACCCGCGCCGCGACCGAGGCGATGTACCTGCTGATGCGCTGGTGCTTCGAGGCGGGATATCGGCGGTACGAATGGAAGTGCAACGCGCTGAACTTGGGCTCGCGCCGGGCGGCGCAGCGGCTGGGGTTCAGCTATGAGGGCGTGTTCCGGCAGGCGGCCGTCGTGAAGGGGAAGAATCGCGACACCGCGTGGTTTGCCTGTATCGACAAGGAATGGCCCGCGCTGAAGGCGGCGTTCGAAACATGGCTGTCGCCGGACAACTTCGACGCGGACGGACGCCAGCGGCAAAGCCTGTCCGACCTGACCGCCCCGGTGCGCGTGGCGTCCGACCCGCTGCTTCGGGACACGGCCTAGGGTCAGACCGCAAGGGCGTCGCGGCCCCGGTCACCCCGGGGCCGTCTGTTGCGATCAATCTTCCAGATGGTCCTGCAGCTTCTGGTCGACCAGTTCCCGTTCCTTGGTTTTCCGCCGAAGGAAGCGGGCACCGAAATCCTCGATCTCGGCATCGTCGATCTCTTGCTTGGCGCGGCCGAAGACCTCGTCTTCTTCCTCGTCGATGTGGTGCAGGTAATCATGTTCCAGCGTGTGGAACTTGTTCAGCCAGCCGGGGCTGGACATATCCATCTCGTTCAGTTCGTCCATCAGGTCGTCGAGCTCTTTGTGCTCGTGCACCGAATGGCGCGCCGCGTCCTGACCCCATGTTTTCGAGATCAGCTTGGAATAGAACGTCTCTTCCTCGGCGGCGGCGTGGGATTTGACCTCGTGATAGAACTCGAACCACGCCTGACGCCGCTCGGCGCTGTCGCCCTGCGTGGCCTTGATCCGCTCGATCATTTCGCGGTGTTTGTCGTGGTCTTCCTTGATGGCGGTGTAGATGTCCGGCATTGGGTCGCTCCAGCTAACTTGCGTTGACGCAAAGTTAGCGCCGCGACCGCACCGGTCCATTCGCCGCTAGATCACCGCGCGGCTTTCCAGCCGTTCCTGCAGCAGCCCGGCAAGTCGGGCGAGATCCGGCCCAAAGCTTCGTCCGGTTTCCCGGCTAAGTGCAAGCCGCTCCGCCGCCTGTTCCAGCACGTCGTCATGCGCCGACCGGGCCACCCCGGCAAGGAAGCGCGCGGCATAGTCCAACGTCGGTTCATCCTCGGACCCGTTCAGCACCTCGGCGATATGGGCGAGGTCGTCGTGATAGGCCACGGGATCCGGCGCGACGATCTCCGAGGGGACGATGCGCGGGCCGTCAAGGCGCTGGGCCGGGGGCAGCCGGTCAAGCACCGCCTTCTGGAATACCGCCAGACTTTCGATCGGCTTCGACAGCAGCCCGTCCGCCCCGGCATCGGTGGCGTCCTTCAACAGGGAATCGTCCCCCGACGTGGCAAGGATGACCGGAATCCGCTGCGACGCCGCAGACAGGTTTCGGATCAGGTCCAGCCCGGACCCGTCCGGCAGGCCAAGGTCGACGATGACGACGCTGGGCAGATAGACGGTCAGGTGCCGCTGCGCCGCCATCAGGCTGTCGGCCCGTCGGATGCGCGCGCCGCTTTTCAAGCACAAAAGGCGCACCGCTTCCGAGGCGAATCTGCTGTCCTCGATCATCAGGACGGTCAGCCCGGCAAGGGGGCGATCCGCGCTGGCGGCGGGCATATAGGCGGGGTAGGCGAGGGTCGAAGGCATGTGTCTATCCTTTCAACTGGCCCGTTCAGCCTAGGTCGGGAAAGATGAATCCACGGTTAAGAAAGACGCCGATACCGGGAACGGCGCGGCGGACAGGCGACTTTCCCGCGCAAAGGCCGAACCCGCTTTCGGTTTCGAGGGATGCGACCTTGCGGCGCTGGCAATTTCCGCCCGGCTTTGGCATTGCAGAGGCGTTGCAGGGAAGGAGACCACCATGATCGGCCGCCTGAATCACGTCGCCATCGCCGTGCCGGACCTAAAGGCCGCGTCGGCGCAGTATCGCGATACGCTAGGCGCCAAGGTCGGCGCACCGCAGGACGAACCGGACCACGGGGTCACGGTGGTGTTCATCGAGCTTCCGAACACCAAGATCGAGCTTCTGTACCCGCTGGGAGAGGCCAGCCCGATCCGTGGGTTTCTTGAAAAGAACCCGTCCGGCGGCATCCACCACATCTGCTACGAGGTGGACGACATCATCGCCGCGCGCGATCACCTGAAGGCCGCAGGCGCCCGGGTGCTGGGCGATGGCGAACCCAAGATCGGCGCGCACGGCAAGCCGGTGCTGTTCCTGCATCCCAAGGATTTCAACGGCAGCCTCATAGAACTGGAGCAGGTCTGATGGGCATCACGTCCGCAATCGTACTTTTCGCGGTCATCTGGTTCATGACCTTGCTGATCGCGCTTCCCATCCGCCTGAAGACCCAGGGCGACACCGGAGAGATCGTGCCAGGCACGATGCCCGGCTCTCCCGAGGAACATCACCTGAAGCGGAAGTTCGTGATCGTCACCATCGTCTCTGTCGTGCTGTGGGCGATCATCGCCGCGATCATCCTGTCGGGGATCATCTCTATCTGTGATCTGGACTGGTTCGGGCGCGGGAACTGCCCTGTACCCGATGGAAGAGGTGCGTAAACGTCGCCGCGCCAAGGATCGGCACGATCAGGTTCAGCAACGGCACCGATAGCGGTACCGCCATCAGCCCGCCCGCCAGCCAGATCTGCCCGACATTGGCGCGGAACGCCGCGCGCGCGCCCTGCCGCCCGATGCGCCGCATCGCCGCGACCTGAAAATATTCCCGCCCCAGCAGAAAGCCGTTCACGCCGTAGAAGATGAACGGCGCGAAAGGGGCGAAGAACAGCGCCACCACGAACGCCACGACGTTCACCACGATCAGCAGAACCAAGAAGTTCAGCGTGTCGGTCAGCGCCTCTGTCCACGGGATGTTCCGCGCCGGGGGCAGCGCCGGATAATGCCGGTCTTCGACCGCCTGCGCCACGTCTTCAAGGAACAGGCCCGTGAAGGCCGAGGCGACCGGCACCATCAGGAAAAAGCTGAGCAGCAGCATCAGCAGGATCGAGCCCCAAGACAGCAGGTCGTCGACCCAGGTGACCTCTCCGACGAAGGGGATCGTCACAGTGTCGGGGGTGACCCACTGGATGCCGTACAGGAACACCGCGTAGAACCCGAACAGCAGCGCCACGGTCAGCGCAAGGCCCAGCCAAAGCACGCGGCGAAACCGCCTGTCGCCCAGCTGGCCCACCGCCTTCAGGAAATCGGACAGGATCACGCGGAGACCCAGGTGGTGATCGCGTCCAGATCCGGGCGCGGACGATCGGGCGGCGCGCTGGTCTCGGTGCCGATGTGGATGAAGCCCGCCACGGTCTCGTTCTCGAACAGGCCAAGGCCTTCGGATACGAAGCCCCGGTCGTGCGACGGCCAGCCGGACAGCCAGTTCGCGCCCCAGCCCGCGGCAAGCGCGGCGTTCAGCAGCGCAAGACAGACGGCCCCGGCGGAATAGACCTGCTCGATCTCGGGGATCTTCTCGGACGGCTTCGGGCTGCTGATCACCGCGACCGCCAGATCGGCATCGGCGAATTGCGCCTGGCTTTTCGCGATCTTGTCCTCGGGCTGGCCCAGCTTTTCGCCATGCTGCGGCACCAGCGCCGCCAGTCGGGTCAGCGCGGCCTTTTCCAGCACGATGAAGCGCCACGGCTCCAGCTTGCCGTGGTCGGGCGTCCGGGCGGCGGCGGTCAGCAGCGGCAGCAGCGCGTCACGGTCCGGCACCGGGCCGGTCAGGGTCTTGGCCGAGCGCGACCGGCGCGTCAGCAGAAAGTCGAGGGCGGCCTGATTTGGGGCGGGCATAGTGTCTCCGTCGTTGTCGGATGGGATGTCGGGGCGGATGGGCCCGTCGTCAAGTCAGGCCAAAGTAGCCGACAAGTTCGGTAAGGTAATCCGAATAATGCGCCCGCATCCGCGCGTTCGGCTGCCGGATCTCCAGCGCATTCGCCAAGGGGTCGGGCGCATCGATGGCGCTGCCCGACATCTCTTGCAGAACGGCGTGCCCGCAGAACGGCACATGCGCTTCGGAATAGCCGCCCTCGTGCACCATCAGAACCCGGCCATCGCACATCCGGTCGGCGGCGGACATCAGCAGGCGCGTCATCTGGCGGAAGGTGTCCGAGGTGCACATCATCCGCGCCAGCGGGTCGAAGGCCGAAGCGTCGAACCCGCAGGCCACGATGATCACCTCGGGCTCGAACGCGTCGAGCTTCGGAAGGATCAGCCGCTCCATCGCTTCGAGATAGGTGTGATGCCCCGCGCCGGGCGGCAGCGGGATGTTCATGTTCGCGCCCTTGCCTTCGCCCTCGCCGATGTCTTCGATGTCGCCGGTATCCAGCGGGTAATTGTGTTCCTGATGGATCGAGATCGTCAGCACGTTGGGATCGGACAGGAAAATCGCCTCGGTCCCGTTGCCGTGGTGCACGTCCCAGTCGACCACGGCGACTTTCTTGGCCAGACCTGCGGCGCGCGCGGCCTCGATGGCGATACCGATGTTGGCCAGCAGGCAGAACCCGTTCGGCCAGTCGGGCAGACAGTGATGCCCGGGCGGCCGCGACAGGGCATAGGCGTTGTCCAGCTCTCCCTTCAGCACCGCCTGCAACGCGCCGACGGCGAGACCTGCGGATTGCGCCGCGATCTCGTAGCCGCCCTTGCCGAACGGCGTGCGCAGGCCAAGCTCGCCGCCGCCCGCGTCGGAGGTGTCCTTGAACCGGTCGAGGAAATCGGCGGGGTGCACCCGTTCAAGATCGGCGCGCGTGGCAGGCGCGGCGGACTGCGGGTGCAGGTCGCGGATCAGGCCGGTGACATCCAGCAGGTTTTTCAGGCGGCGCTTGGTCTCGGGGCTTTCGGGCAGACCGCCCGCCGCCAGCGGCTGCACCAGCCCGCCCACCGGGAAGGTCAGGGCGTAATTCCCGCCCGAATGCCAGAAACAGCTTTCATCCCAGAAAAATCCCGTGCGGCGCATCGCGTCCCCCAAGTCGGTACTGTCGGTTCCGTCGGCGGGACACTAGAACGGCGGGGTGGAGGTTCCAACCCGATGACCGACCTGTCGCACCTTGCAGACCCCGGCGCCGAGATCGCCGTCCGCGTGACACCGAAGGCCTCGCGCAACGCCGTCGTGCAGGACGCCGATCAGATCCGCGTCTACGTGACCACGGTGCCCGAAGGCGGCAAAGCCAACGCGGCGGTGCAGAAACTGCTGGCAAAGGCGCTGGGCGTCCCGAAATCGCGGCTGGACCTCGTGCGGGGCCAGACATCGCGCGACAAGGTCTTCCGCATCACGTGACGCCGGGGCCGAAGCGAGGGGCCAGCCCCTCGCGCTCCCCGAGGTATTTTTAAAGAGAAGAAAGGGCGCCGTGCCTGTGCTTCTTCTCTTGTCCAATACCTCGGGGGGAGCGCGCAAAGCGCGCGGGGGGCAGAGCCCCCTGTCACATGCCGGGGCTATTCGCCGTAGGGGACCCAGACCGTCTTGACCTCGGTTGCCGCGGCCAGCCATGTGCGGCCCTCGGCGGCGCTCCAGTCCGTGTTGCGGCCGTTGTTGACCCACGTGCGTTTCAGGTTGCCCGCCGCCTCGCGCTCGATCACGCCGGAGATGTCCGAGGACGAGAAGCTCCAGACCGCGTCCACGTCCATATGGCCGGCCAGTTGCGGGGCCAGTTCCTGGTGGCTGCCGGTGACGATGTTGGCCACGCCGGCGGGGACGTCGGAGGTTTCGAGCAGTTGGTAGAAGTCGGTGGCGGCCAGCGGGTAGGGTTCGGATGCCACGGCGACCAGTCGGTTGCCCATCGCAAGCGCCGCCCCAAGCACGGACACCAGTCCCAGAAGCGGCGCGTCGTCGGCGCAGAAGGCGCCGATCACCCCCACCGGTTCATTCACGGCGACGGCGAGGCCGCGCAGCGGCACGCCTTTTGCGGCGCCGTCGTACTTGTCCGCCCACGCGGCGCTGGAGAACAGGCGCGAGACCGAGGCCGCGACCTCGGCGTCCGCCGCCTTTGCCCCTGCGCCGGTCATGTCGTGCAGCCGCCCGGCGAATTCGTCGGCGCGGGCCGAAAGGTTCTCGGCAAGGTAGTACAGGATTTGCGCGCGCAGGTGGCCGGTGGATTTCGACCAGCCCGCCGCGCCCCGCGCGGCCTCGACCGCGTTGCGCAGGTCCTTGCGGTTGCCGATGGGGGCGTGACCCAGCAGTTTGCCCTTGGGCGACCAGACCGGGCGGGAATAGCCGCCGTCGGGCCGCGCCTGTTTGCCGCCGATGTACAGTTTGGCGGTGCGGTCCAGCCCGTCCACGCTCGCGTCTTTCGGTGCGGCGACCGCAGTGACCGGTTTCAGCGCCTTGGTTTCGGTCGCCGGGCGGGTGTAGGCGGCAAGGCCTTCCCAGCCGCCCTCGCGCCCGAAGCCGCTTTCACGCACGCCGCCGAATCCCGCCGCCGCGTCGAACATGTTGGTGCCGTTCACCCAGACCACGCCGGCCACCAGCTTGGGCGCCACGTCCAGCGCGAGGTTCACGTTTTCGGACCAGACCGACGCGGCCAGCCCGTAGCGGGTGTTGTTCGCCAGTTGCACCGCCTCGGCCGGGGTGCGGAAGGTGGTCGACACCAGAACCGGGCCGAAGATCTCTTCCTGCATCAGCGGGTCGGCTGCCTCGAGCCCCGAGATCAGCGTCGGCGGATAGAAGCACCCGCCCGCAGGCATTGCGCAGGCGGCGTGGTGGACGTCGCCCGCCGTGGTCTTCACCATCGCGGTGATCCGGTCCAGCTGCGCCGGGTCGACGATCGCGCCGACGTCGATGCATTTGTCCAGCGGGTCGCCCAGCCGCAGCCCGTCCATCCGGCGTTTCAGCTTGTCGTGGAAGCGGTCGGCGATGCCTTCCTGCACCAGCAGGCGCGAACCCGCGCAGCAGACCTGTCCGCCGTTGAACCAGATGGCGTCCACCAGCCCTTCGATGGCGCTGTCCATGTCCGCGTCGTCGAACACGATGTAGGGCGACTTGCCGCCCAGTTCGAGCGTCAGCGCCTTGCCCGACCCGGCGGTTGCCTTGCGGATGGCGCGGCCCACCTCGGTCGAGCCGGTGAAGGCGATCTTGTCGATGTCGTCGTGGCCGACGATCATCTCGCCCACCGCGCCGTCGCCGGTGACGATGTTGACCACGCCCTTGGGCAGCCCCGCCTCGCGGCACAGGTCGGCGAACAGCAGCGCGGTCAGCGAGGTGTATTCCGCCGGTTTCAGCACCACCGTGTTGCCCATCGCGATGGCGGGCGCGACTTTCCATGCCAGCATCAGCAGCGGGAAGTTCCACGGGATGATCTGGCCGCAGACGCCAAGCGCCTCGCGGTCGGGCAGCTCGGCCTCCATCAGCTGGGCCATGCCCGCGTGATAGTAGAAATGGCGCGCGACGAGCGGCACGTCGATGTCGCGGCTTTCACGGATCGGCTTGCCGTTGTCGAGCGTCTCCAGCACCGCCAGAAGGCGGGAGTGTTTCTGCACCAGACGGGCTAGGGCATATAGGTATTTTGCCCGTGCGTGCCCCGGCAGCTTTGCCCATTTGGGCTGTGCCTTCCGGGCGGCCGCGACGGCGGCATCGACGTCGCCCTGCGTGGCTTGGGTGATCGTGGCAAGCACCTCTCCGGTCGCGGGGTTCTTCGACGGGAAACCGTCGCCCGCGTCGGTCATCGCGCCGTCGATGAAATGGCCGAACCGGTCACCGCCGTCGACCAGCCACGCCAGCGCCTCGGCGGCGCTTTCGGGGGCGGGGCCGTAGTCCATGCTGTCGAAGATCTCGGGTACGTTCATCAGTTCAATCCCTCGCCTCTGAGGTCCGGTCCGCCCGGCGGGCACCGCCGGGCAGCGCCCGACCCGCCTCATGGGCGGGCGCTTTCGCGCCCACCCCGGGTCGGGCGCCGCCCTTGTTCAGGTTTTCGGGCACCGGGCCCATCATGCCATCGCGTGGCGATAGCTGGCCGAGTAGCGGCCGGTGACGTGGTGTTCCAGCTGCCGTTCGATGTCGCCCAGCAGCGACGAGGCGCCGAAGCGGAACAGGTCGGGCTGAAGCCAGCGGTTGCCCAATTCGTCCTTGATCAGCGCCAGATAGGTCAGCGCGTCCTTCGCTTTGGAGATCCCGCCCGCGGGCTTGTAGCCGATGCGATAACCGGTCTCGTCGAAGTAATCCCGCAGCGCGCGGATCATCACCAGCGACACCGGCAGGGTGGCGTTGACGCTTTCCTTGCCGGTCGAGGTCTTGATGAAATCCGCCCCCGCCATCATGCAGACCAGCGAGGCGCGGGCCACGTTGCGCAGCGACCCCAGTTCGCCGGTGGCAAGGATCGCCTTCACGTGGGCGTCGCCGCAGGCTTCGCGCATCGCCTTCATCTCGTCGTACAGCGCCTGCCAGTTGCCGGTCAGGACATGGCGGCGCGAAATCACGATGTCGATCTCGCGGGCGCCCGCCTTCACGCTTTCGCCGATCTCGGCAAGGCGCAGCGGCAGGGGCGACAGGCCCGCCGGAAAGCCGGTGGACACGGCGGCGACCGGGATGCCGGTGCCGTCCAAAGCCGCCACGGCGGTGGGCACCATGTCGTGATACACGCAGACGGCGCCGGTGTGGATCGGCCCCATGCCCATCGCGTCCAGCAGGTCCTGACGCACGGGCTGACGGGCCTTGGCGCACAGGCGCCGGACGCGGCCTGCCGTGTCGTCGCCGGCCAGCGTGGTCAGGTCGATAAGCGTGATGGCTTTCAGCAGCCACGCCGCCTGATAGTCCTTCTTGACCGAGCGGCGTCCCGGGAGGGTCGCGGCGCGGCGCTCGATGGCGGAAGTGTTGGCACGGGCCGACATCACCCAGTCGAGGTCCAGCGCCATGCCCGGGTTGCGGGCTTCGTGGACCTGCGGCAGGTGCGCGTCCGTGTCGTCACGGCCGACTTCGCGGATGGTGGACTGTTTCACCGCGGCTCCTCCGTTCGCGCTGTTGTCGGCAGCGAAAGTCGCATGCGGCGGTGTCGATGACAAGATGTGGACAGGCCCGTGGCCTGCCAGAACGGGACGTCACGGGACAAGTCGGAACGACAGGGGGCTTGGGGCAGGGGGCTTGGGGGCAGGGGGCGCCCCGATACCGGTCAGACCGTCACAAGCATCCCGGCCGCCGCGCCGTACCGGGCGGCAAGCACCATTTGCCAGCCCGTGACATACCCGGCGTGGCGTTCTGCGGCTGTTTCCCCGTGGGCGTCCCAGTTGTCGTGCACAAGGGTCACCTTCGTGCCGTCGGCGACCACGTCGAAGCTGACGCTGACGTGGCTTGCGTTCTGCTCGGGCTGGCCGACGTGCCATGACATGGCGAACCGTTTGCCCGGGCTCCATTCGGTGACGCGGCCCCACGGCGCGGTGGTGCCATCCGGCTTTGTCTCGAAGACCGGACCGCCCTTGGTGGGCGTCACCGTCACGCTGCGGGCCGGTGTGCCGTCCTGTGCCGACAGCGAGTGGCTGTCCAGCGGCCACCAGTCGGACATTTCTTCGGTGAACAGCCGGAACGCGCGCTTCGGGTCCAGCGGGACGGTGACCGTCTTGACGATGGGGGCAAGCGGGGTCGGGGCTGTCTTGGCAGAGGCGGTCATCTGGGGGGCTCCTTTCGAACGGTGTCGGGGCCAACGCTGGGGCCAACGTCGAGGTCAGCGTCGTCGGCAAGGTCGCGGGCGATCTCTTTGGCGCGGGCGGCGAAGCTGTCCAGCGCGTCACCCCACAGCCGGTCGAGCCACGCGCGCAGGTCGTTCAGCCCTTCGGGCGCCAGCCGGTACAGGCGGCGCGTGCCCGCCGGTTCCACCAGCAGCAACCCGGCATCGGACAGAACCTTCAGGTGCTGCGACACGGCGGGCCGGCTGATCGGAAGGTCACGGGCCAGGGCGCTGACCGCAAGCGGGCCGTCGCGCAGCCGCTCGACAAGGTGGCGCCGGGTCGGATCGGCCAGTGCGGAAAGGGCGACTTCGTAAGGCATGACTTACCGTAAGTGCAGACTTACACTTGTGTCAAGCGCATGTTAGCCTAGATTCGGTTACCAACCCGCCCGGGGTGCCCTTGCAGGCCTCCGCAGGCGTGAATAAGACTCTGTTGACGCATCACCGGGTAGACCGGTGCAGGGAAAAGGCAGGCACGATGAGAGACCCGATCGACCAGTTCAACGATTTTACCAGCAACCTCGTCCCGATGGTGGTCGAACAGACCAGCCGTGGCGAGCGTGCGTATGACATCTTCTCGCGCCTCCTGAAGGAGCGGATCATCTTCCTTAACGGGCCGGTCCATGACGGCATGGCGTCGCTGATCGTGGCGCAGCTGCTGTTCCTGGAATCCGAGAACCCGAAAAAGGAAATCTCGATGTACATCAACAGCCCGGGCGGCGTCGTCACCTCGGGCCTGTCGATCTACGACACGATGCAGTACGTCCGCCCGCCGGTGTCGACGCTGATTGTGGGGCAGGCAGCCTCGATGGGTTCGCTGCTGGCCTGTTCCGGCGCCGCCGGGATGCGGTTCGCGCTGCCCAACGCGCGGATCATGGTTCACCAGCCGTCCGGCGGGTACCAGGGTCAGGCGACGGACATCATGATCCACGCCAACGAGACGCAGAAACTGAAGCAGCGCCTGAACGAAATCTACTCGAAGCACTCCGGCCAACCGGTCGAGGCGGTCGAGGCGGCGCTGGAACGCGACAACTTCATGTCGCCGCAGGAAGCACTGGAATGGGGCCATCTCGACGAGATCGTCGAAAGCCGCGTCCAGCCCGAAGGAGAAAAATGAGCACGGAATTCGTGACCTGCGCGTGACAAGTTTTGCGTTGTACCCCTTTGGGGTCTGTCCTAGGCTTTAGGGCAAGCAGGTACATTGAGGTTCGGCGCGGCCAACCGGCCGCGGGGCTATCGGGCTCAGAGGTTTGAGATAATGGCGAACAATTCATCGGGCGACAGCAAGAACACCCTCTACTGCTCCTTCTGCGGAAAGAGCCAGCACGAGGTGCGCAAGCTGATCGCAGGGCCCACGGTGTTCATCTGCGACGAGTGCGTCGAGCTGTGCATGGACATCATCCGGGAGGAGACGAAATCCTCTGGTCTGAAGTCGTCGGACGGTGTGCCGACGCCGAAAGAGATCTGCGAGGTTCTGGACGATTACGTGATCGGCCAGTTCCACGCGAAGCGGGTGCTGTCGGTGGCGGTTCACAACCACTACAAGCGGCTGAACCACGCGGGCAAATCCGACATCGAACTGGCGAAGTCGAACATCCTGCTGATCGGCCCCACGGGCTGCGGCAAGACCCTGCTGGCGCAGACGCTGGCACGGATTCTGGATGTTCCGTTTACTATGGCGGACGCGACCACGCTGACCGAAGCCGGTTACGTGGGCGAGGATGTCGAGAACATCATCCTGAAGTTGCTTCAGGCGTCGGAATACAACGTTGAACGTGCGCAGCGCGGCATCGTGTACATCGACGAGGTCGACAAGATCACCCGCAAGTCCGACAACCCCTCGATCACCCGCGACGTGTCGGGCGAGGGGGTGCAGCAGGCGCTTCTGAAGATCATGGAAGGCACCGTCGCTTCCGTTCCGCCGCAGGGCGGGCGCAAGCATCCGCAGCAGGAATTCCTGCAAGTGGACACGACGAACATCCTGTTTATCTGTGGTGGCGCCTTTGCCGGGCTGGAGAAAATCATCAGCCAGCGCGGTCGCGGCTCGGCGATGGGCTTCGGGGCCGACGTGAAGGACGAGGAATCCCGCACCATCGGTGACATGTTCACCGAGTTGGAGCCGGAAGACCTTCTGAAGTTCGGCCTGATCCCGGAATTCGTCGGTCGTCTGCCCGTCATCGCGACGCTGCAGGATCTCGACGAAGAGGCGCTTGTCACCATCCTGACAGAGCCGAAGAACGCTTTGGTCAAACAGTACCAGCGCCTGTTCGAGCTTGAGGATGTCGCGCTGACCTTCACCGACGACGCGCTTGCCGCGATCGCCAAGCGTGCGATCGAACGCAAGACCGGCGCGCGGGGCCTGCGGTCGATCATGGAAGACATCCTGCTGAACACCATGTTCGATCTTCCCGGCATGGACTCGGTCGAGGAAGTGGTCGTCAACGAAGAGGCGGTGACCGCTTCGGACAGTGCACCGCTGATGATCTACGCCGAGACCAAGAAGGAAGGCGCGAACGCGGGTTGAGCCCCGTGAAGCGCGTCTTTTCCGGCACGCCTTACGAGGCACGAATCGGATACTGCAGAGCCGTCCTCGCGGGCGGCTTTGTGCATGTTGCGGGCACCACCGGCGCGGACCTTGAAACCGGGGACATGCCGGACGATGTCGTCGCCCAATGCCGCAACGCGCTGGACCGGATCGGTTCGGCTCTGGCAGAGGTCGGCGCAAGATTCGAAGACGCGGTCCGGGTCCGGTACATTCTGCCGAATCCGGACGACTTCGAACCGTGCTGGCCGCTTCTGCGCGAAAGATTCGGCGACAATCCGCCGGTCGCGACCATGATTGTTTCGGGTTTGCTCGATCCTTCCATGAAGATCGAGATTGAACTGATGGTCCTTGCGCCGCCAGACGCCTGAGCCATCCGCTTGCACGTCTGCGGCAGCTCACAACCGGGCTGTCCCCCGGGCCGCCGGACTGCGACGGGTCATCCCCGCGCACAATCCCGGCAGCTTTGGCGGCGCATCCGGCGCAAGGCCCGGTTCACCTTTTCCTGATAGCAGGGGCCCGGTCCACGCCGTGCCGCGCGGCCTTGTCACTGGACCTCCGCGCGCGCATGGGTCATACCGGGGCCAGCAATTTCCGGAGGTGCCGATGGGCATTCTGAACACGCTGCTGCGGGCCGCGACCTGGTGGAACGGCCAGACGCTGAATACCCAGTTCTGGACCTGGCGCAACGGCACCAGGGTTGGCGAGGACGCGGAAGGCAACGTCTTCTACCAGTCCAAGGACGGCAAACGCCGCTGGGTCATCTACAATGGCGAAGCCGAGGCAAGCCGCGTCGGGGCCGAGTGGCACGGATGGCTGCACCATACCTATGACGCGCCGCCGACCAAGGCGCCGCTTAAGCATAAGTCGTGGGAAAAGCCGCATCAGGAAAATCTGACCGGCACGATGCTGGCCTACGCCCCCCCGGGTTCGATCCGCAGGCCCGACCCGGTGGAGCGGTCCGACTACGAGGCGTGGCAGCCGGAGTGATCGATGGCTGAACGCGCAACCGAAGTCATCGTCGGAGGGGCTGTGCTGGCCGTTGCCGCGGCCTTCCTCTTCTACGCGGGGCAGGTTTCGGGCGTGACGGGCGGCGGCGGTGCGCTGGCGGAATACAACGCCTCGTTCCGGTCCGTCGAAGGCGTGTCGGTCGGCACCGACGTGCGCATGGCCGGCGTAAAGGTCGGCACGGTGACCGGGCTGCAGCTTGATCCGACCACATTCCGCGCCGAAACCGTCTTTACCGTAGACGACAGCATCCGCCTGCCGCAGGACACCGCCGTGGCGATCAGCTCCGAAGGACTGCTGGGCGGGAACTTCCTCGAAATCGTGCCGGGCGGTATGCTCGAAGAATACGAACCCGGGGACGAGATTTACGATACGCAAAGCTCGGTCAGCCTGATCAGCCTGCTGCTGAAATTCGTCGGAGGTGGCGGCGACAACGCGGGCGGGGCCGCCGAATGATCCGCACGCTTGCGCTGGCCGCCGGGCTTGCGCTGACGGCCGTGTCGGCCGCGGCGCAGCAGGACAACGGCGTTCTCATCGTTCCGCCGGAACAGGACGGCACCCTGATCCCACCGGGACAGCGCCTTCAGGACGGCACGGTGCTGGAACGGATGGACGACGGTTCGCTGCTGGAACCGGACCTCGACCTTGAATTCATCCCCGACGATGTCGAACCCGTGGCGCCCCCGGTGCGCGCGGTCAGCGCCTCGGGCGGCGTTGTGCGGGTTCTGGACCGCACCGCCAACCAGGTCGTCGATATCGACATGGCCAATGGCGATACGCAGGGTCTTGGCAAGCTGCAGGTCACGCTGGGGGGCTGCCGCTATCCCGAGGACAACCCGTCCGGCGACGCCTTCGCCTATCTCGTGATCCGCGAGGCCGGAGAGGAAGTGCCGGTGTTCGAAGGCTGGATGGTCGCGTCCTCCCCCGCGCTCAACGCGCTGGACCATCCCCGCTATGACGTGTGGGTCCTGCGCTGCAATATGTCCTGAGCGCGCGGCGCTGACGCGAACTTGCCGAAATCCGCCTGCGTCTCCAACGCCGCCTGCAAGCGTTGGTGATAGACGCGTCGGCTGATCTCGACCGCACCCAGCGACGCAAGGTGCGGCGTCAGGAACTGCGTGTCGAACAGCACGAAGCCACACCGCGACAGGTGCGCCACAAGGTAGGCCAGCGCGATCTTCGACCCGCCCGTCGCGCGCGAGAACATGCTTTCCCCAAAGAATGCCCCGCCCAGCGTCACGCCATAGACCCCGCCGATCAGCACACCGTCGCGCCACACCTCGATGGAATGGGCGTTGCCGCGTTTGAACAGCGCCATGTACAGCGAAAAGATCGTCCCGTTGATCCAGGTCTCGTCCCGGTCCGCGCAGGCGCGCACGACGCCTTCGAAATCGCGATCCAGCGACACCTCGTAGTCGCAGCGGCGGATCGCCCGCGCCAGCGACCGCGAAACATGGAACCCGTCCAGCGGAAACACCCCGCGCCGACGGGGATCGACCCAGAAGATCTCGTCCGACTCCGCCGTCTCGGCCATCGGAAAAATTCCGGCGCCATAGGCGCGCAGCAGGGTTTCCGGTGTGATCGTGGGCGTTTGCGGGTGCATGGGCAGAAAATGAGCGCTCGCGGACCCCAAGTCCAGTCCTGCCGCGACGCCTGTTTCTTCTCTTTGGAAATACCTCGGGGGTGCGGGGGCGGCGCCCCCCGCGGGTCGCCGCGCGTCAGCGCGGCGAAACCCTCAGCCCAGGTTCTCGGCCAGCCACTTTTCCAGCCAGTGGATGGAATAGTCGCCCGTCTGCACCGCCGGATCTTCCAGCAGTGCGTGGAACAGCGGCACCGTGGTGTCGACACCGTCCACGATCAATTCGCCCAGCGCCCGATGCAGCCGTGCCAGCGCGGCGGGCCGGTCCTGTGCGTGCACGATCAGCTTGCCGATCAGGCTGTCGTAGTAGGGCGGGATCGAATAGCCGTCATAAAGGCCCGAATCCATCCGCACACCCAGCCCGCCGGGGGCGTGGTACTGCGTGATGCGCCCCGGCGAGGGGGCGAAGTTCGGCAGCTTCTCGGCGTTGATCCGCACCTCGATGGCGTGGCCGTTCACCTGCAGGTCGTCCTGCGAGAAGGACAGCGGCTGGCCTGCGGCCACCCGGATCTGTTCGCGGACTAGGTCCACGCCGAACACCGCCTCGGTGACCGGGTGTTCCACCTGAAGGCGGGTGTTCATCTCGATGAAATAGAACTCGCCGTCTTCGTACAGGAACTCGATCGTCCCCGCGCCGGAATAGCCGATCTCGGCCACGGCGTCGGCACAGACCTTGCCGATGCGGGCGCGGGTCTCGGCGTCGATCGCGGGGCCGGGGGCCTCTTCGAACACCTTCTGGTGGCGCCGCTGCAGCGAACAGTCCCGTTCGCCCAGATGCACCGCATTGCCCTTGCCGTCCCCGAAGACCTGAATCTCGATATGGCGCGGGTTGCCGAGGTATTTCTCGATATACACCTCGTCGTTGCCGAAAGCGGCTTTCGCCTCGGACCGCGCGGTGCGGAACGCGGTTTCCATCTCGGCCTCGGACCGCGCCAGCTTCATGCCGCGCCCGCCGCCGCCGGCGGTGGCCTTGACGATCACCGGATAGCCGAACTCGGTACCGATGGCCTTCGCCGCATCGACGTCCGCCACGCCGCCGTCGGACCCGGGGACGCAGGGCACGCCCAGCTTCCGCATCGTGTCCTTGGCGGTGATCTTGTCGCCCATCAGGCGGATGTGTTCCGCCGAAGGGCCGATGAACGTGATCTCGTGGTCCTCGACGATCTGCACGAAGGCCGCGTTCTCGGACAGGAAGCCATAGCCGGGGTGGATGGCCTGCGCGCCCGAAATCTCGCACGCGGCGATGATCGACGGGATCGACAGGTAGGATTGCGATGCCGAAGGCGGGCCGATGCAGATCGCCTCGTCCGCCATGCGCACGTGCATGGCATCGCTGTCGGCGGTCGAATGCACCGCGACGCTGGCAATCCCCATCTCGCGGCAGGCGCGGACGACGCGCAGGGCGATCTCGCCCCGGTTGGCGATCAGGATCTTGTCGAACATAACTACTCGATGACCATCAGGGGGGCGCCGTATTCGACGGGCGACGCGTCCTCGACGAGGATACGCTTGACCGTGCCGGACTTCGGCGACGGGATCTGGTTCATCGTCTTCATTGCCTCGACGATCAGAAGCGTCTGGCCTTCGGACACGGTGTCACCGACCTTCACGAAGGCTGCGGCGCCGGGTTCGGGCGACAGATAGGCGGTGCCCACCATCGGCGAGGTGACCGCGCCGGGCAGGCTGGCCGGATCGCCGCTGGGTGCGGGGGCGTCCGACGCCTCGGGGGCGGAGGCCGCCGGGGCAGGGGCCGCGGCGGGCGCGGCGCTGGCCTGCTGCACCATCGGCGCCGGCGCCGTGCGCGCTACGCGGCTCAGGCGCAGGGTCAGCTTGCCGGTGTCCTTGGTTCCGCGCTCGACCTCAAGTTCCGCAAGGTCGTTGCTGCGCAGGATTTCGGCCATTGCCTGAACAAAGGCCACATCATCATCGTTCGTCGGTTTCGCCATTTTACTCGCCTCGGAATCCCATGACCGCGCAGGTGAGTGACATGCGCGGTGCTGGCGCCTTATAGGACAGCGACTCGCGACATAAAAGTCCGTTTCCGCTTGGCAAGACAGGTCGGCTTGACATCGCGGACCGGGCCAATGACAACCAAAAGCCGCAGCAGCCCGAGGCGCGGGGGCGCGGTCAAGGGCCGGCCTGTCGTGCACGGGGGCGCCTGCATCTTGCATTTAAGGGATCGCCCGTGACCATCATTTCGCTGTCCTCGATCCCCAGCCGGTTCGACAAACTAGAACCGACGCTGACCTGCCTGTTGCGTCAGGACGCGCAGATCGACGCGATCCAGCTGCATATTCCTTGGAAGTATCGCCGTTTTCCCGATTGGGACGGGGTCTTGCCCGACGTCCCGAAGGGCGTCGAGATCGTGCGGGTGGAAGAAGACCTTGGCCCCGCGACCAAGGTTCTGTTCGCCGCGCAGGCCCATCGCGGGCAGGACGTGGACATCATCCTGTGCGATGACGACCGGCGCTACAAACCGCATTGGGCGCAGACCTACATCGACGCGCGCCGCGATCACCCCGACTGTTGTCTGGCGATCGCCGGGTTCGAGGCCGACCGGTACGGCCAGTCTCAGATGAAGAACCGCATCCAGCCGCGTGCCAAACGCCGCAGCCGGGGCATGGACTGGGGGTTCCAGCTGAAGATGGCGTGGGAATTCCTGTTCCCGCCGGTCGAACGGAAATACCTGCGCGAACCGACCCGCCGGCTGTTCCGGCAATCCGGCTATGTCGACTGTTTCGAAGGCTTCGCGGGCGCGATGGTGCGTCCCGAGTTCTTCGACGACGAAGCGTTCGACATTCCGCCGGTGGTCTGGACCGTGGACGACGTCTGGCTGTCCGGTCATCTGGCCCGCATGAATGTGCCGATCTGGATCATCGCCGGTCAGCACGACACGCAGCACACGCCTGCGGGTATCTCGGACGCGCTGTACATGGCCGAGATCGAAGGCGCCGACCGCGACGAGGCCAACAAACGGTGCATCGCCTACCTGCGCGACACCTATGGGATCTGGCCCTGATCCGATGCTGGTCGTCTCGCTTTCCTCTGTCCCGCCTCGCTTCGGCAAGATCGGTGCGACGCTGCGGTCCTTGGTGGTGCAGGGGGCCGATCGGGTCGAACTGCAGATCCCGCATGCGTACCGCCGCTTCCCCGACTGGGACGGGACTCTTCCCGACGTGCCCGAGGGCGTGACGATCCGGCGGACGGCCGAGGATTGGGGCCCCGCGACCAAGCTGCTGGGTGCGCTGGCGGCATGGCGGGACGCCGACACGCGCATCCTGTTCTGTGACGACGATCAATATTATGCGCCCGACTGGGCGTCGCGGTTTCTGCGGCTGTCCGATGCACGGCCCGATACGGCCATCGCGATGCTGGGAATGCAGGTGGACGAAGACGCGCAGGCGTCCCGCCCGCTTCAGCCCCGGATGCAGCGGCGCTGGCGGATCACCGATGCCGAGTTTCAGGTGCGCTATCTGTGGCAGGATCTGACCAAGGGCCGTGACCTGCCCGCGCCGGGCCGCCGCGTGGTGAAACGGTCGGGGTATGCCGACGTGTTCGAGGGGCGCGGGGGCGTGCTGGTGCGGCCGGGTTTCTTCGGCCCCGAGGTGTTCGACGTCCCCGATGCGGCTTGGGCCGTGGACGATGTCTGGCTGTCGGCCTGCGTGGCGAAGACGGGCGTGCCGATCTGGGTGCAGGGCGGGTATCGCGACCCCACCGACACCGAGGCCGAGGTCGAAGACCCGCTGTGCCGGACCGAGGTCGGGGGTGTTCGCCGGGACGAAGCGAACCGGCGGGCCGTGGATCATGTGCGCACGCGCTTCGGGATCTGGCGATAGGCGAGGGACGTCACCGACGTCCGCCAGCGCGGGCGGATGTGGGCGGGGGGGTGAGGGCCGACATTATACTCGGGCCGTCGTGATCCTGGGCCGTCGTTCGTTCGGCCCCATTGTCAATTCAAAGCAGTCGAAATTGGGGCCCGTCGTGAAAACGGGCTTCGTCCTTGCGGGTGCGTGCAGCGCATCGGCGCGCTATCCGGCGCGCGGGCGATCCGGCCTAATTGGCCCTGACCGGGCACGGTGCAGGCGGTCAGCTTGGCGTCAGGCGTCCGTCGTTTCGGGCGGTTCCGGCGTCTCGGCCTCTGTCGGTGCGGCGACCTGCGGCTCGGCCGCTTTCGGAACGTCCGGGGCAGGCGCGGGCGCGGGCGTCGCGATCTCGGCAGAGGCTTTGGCGTCCTCGGCCGCTTCGACCTGGGCTTCGGCCCTTTCGATCTTCAACGCGGCTTCCGCCTCGGCGCGGCTGCGTTCGCTTTCCAGCCGCTCGATGGCGCGGCGAAGGTCGCGTTCCAGTTCCAGCACGTTGGCCTGAAAGGCGGGCGATGGGCCGATCAGCGTAAAGTCGTCGATCTCGGGCCGTTCGCGATAGGCCGGGCCGCTTTCGGTTTCCGCCTGTTCCCGGCCGCTACCGCGACCGGCAAGGCGGACGGACTGCGGGTCGGCGTCCATCCGCGCCTGCGCCCCGCGTCCACCCGACGAGGATTCCACGGGGGCGAGCGCGTTGGCGTTCACCGCGTGATGCGCGCGGATCGGAATGAAGCCCCCGCCCAGCGCGTTAATCGGGGCAAATTCACCCATCTTGATGCTCCTGCAATAGGACTGTGATCAGGGATCAGCATACGACGTCCGGCTGCCGGAAATCGTTAAGACAAGGATGAATTTCACAGGACGGTTAACGAGGTGTAAGCGCGCTGCGGTACAGGTGGTCCAAGAACGTGGCCGCATCGTCGAACCGCTGTTCGGACGGCCCAAGGATGCCCTGCACCTGCACGTCGAAATCGGCATAGTGCTGGGTGGTCGCCCAGATCGAGAAGATCAGGTGATGCGGGTCGACCGGTGCCAGACGCCCGGCGTCGATCCAGCCGCGGATCAGCACGGCCTTTTCGTCGACCAGCTCTTTCAGGGGGCCCTCGATGATGCCCAGCACCCGGGGCGCGCCCTGTACGATCTCGTTCGCGAACAGCCTGCTTTCGCGGGGAAATTCCTGCGCCATCTGCAGCTTGCTTTGGACGTATCCAAGGATCGTGCCGACCGGATCGCCGCTTGCGTCGATGGCGCGCAGCGGGTCCAGCCACAGGTCCAGCATCCCGGACAGCAGGGTGACGTGAATGGCTTCCTTGGACGGAAAATAGTAAAGCAGGTTCGGCTTGGACAGCCCGGCGGTTTTCGCGATCTGGTCAAGCGTCGCGCCACGGAACCCGGCCTGAGAGAAGACTTCCAGCGCCGCCTCGAGGATCGCCGCGGTGTTCTTTTCTTGGATGCGTGTCCGGGGCGCTTTTCCGTCCATTTTTATCCTTTTTTCCGGGCAGGTTTGCGACGGCAAGGTGCCGCACCGCAATGTTCTTGACGTCCCATTGGGCCGTGGTAGCGTCTTCCTGACCAATTGGTCAAACCTTTTGCAGCCAGTTCCGGAGCTTTGCCGTGGCGCCTGACCCCACCGCCGAAACACTCGTTGCCCCGCCGTTCCGGCCCGGCCGCGCGGCGCGGGTCTAAGCGGATGGAGGCCGATTTGGTTAAGCACGGTCTTCGGCAGATCCGCAAGCGGGGCGCGGCACTGACGTCTGCGAACCGTGTCGTCCGCGCATCCGCAGGGGCGGTGTGCTGCAAACGGTGATGGATCAAAACGAACAATATCGGCGCAGTCTTGCGCCAAGACGTCAGCAGGCTTGAAGTAAGGACACAATCATGGCGGCACCGGGAGAGAACCTTCGCATCAACGGCGAACGGCTTTGGGACAGCCTGATGGACATGGCGAAGATCGGTCCGGGTATTGCGGGCGGTAACAATCGTCAGACCCTGACCGACGAGGATGCCGAGGGACGCGCGCTTTTCCAGAAATGGTGCGAGGCCGCAGGCATGACGATGGGCGTCGACACGATGGGTAACATGTTCTTCCGGCGCGAAGGCACGGATTCGGACGCGCTGCCGGTCTATGTCGGCAGCCACCTCGACACCCAGCCCACCGGCGGCAAATACGACGGTGTGCTTGGCGTTCTGGGCGGGCTTGAGATCGTGCGCACGCTGAACGACCTCGACATCAAGACGAAGCACCCGATCGTGGTCACCAACTGGTCGAACGAGGAAGGCACCCGTTTTGCGCCGGCGATGCTGGCGTCGGGCGTGTTCGCCGGTGTCCACGAACAGGACTGGGCCTACGAGCGCGAGGACGCCAAGGGCAAGACCTTCGGCGCGGAATTGGACCGGATCGGCTGGAAGGGTGAAGAAGAGGTCGGCGCGCGGAAGATGCACGCCTTCTTCGAACTGCACATCGAACAGGGCCCGATCCTGGAGGCCGAGGGCAAGGACATCGGCGTCGTCACGCACGGGCAGGGGCTGTCGTGGACGCAGGTGACGATCACCGGGAAAGAGTCGCACACCGGCTCGACCCCGATGCCGATGCGGCGCAACGCGGGTCTTGGCATGGCGCGGGTGCTGCAGCTGGTCGACGAGATCGCGTGGTCGCACAAGCCCGACGCGGTCGGCGCCGCCGGTCACATCGACGTCTACCCCAACAGCCGCAACGTGATCCCCGGCAAGGTGGTCTTCACGGTCGACTTCCGGTCCCCCGACCTGTCGGTGATCGAGGACATGGAAGCCCGGATGAAGGCCGGGGCGCAGAAGATCTGCGACGAGATGGAGCTGGAGATCGAGTTCGAGAAATCCGGCGGCTTCGATCCGGTCGCGTTTGACGAAACCTGCGTTTCGGCGATCCGGAATGCGGCAGAGCGCCTTGGATACTCGCACAGAAACATCATTTCCGGCGCCGGGCACGATGCCTGCTGGATCAACCGCGTCGCCCCCACGGCGATGGTGATGTGCCCCTGCGTGGACGGGCTGTCGCATAACGAGGCTGAAGAGATCAGCCCGGAATGGGCCCGCGCGGGCGCGGACGTCCTGTTCCACGCGGTTGTCGAGACGGCGGAGATTGTCGAGTGAGCGACGAACCGGAATTCGAAGAAGTGCAGATCACCGCAGCCGACGCGCGGCGCGCGAAGATGGCAAGCGCCCTGATGCTGGGCGCGGTCCTGCCGGGCATGGCGGACGTGCTGCCAGAGGCCTCGCACGGCCCCGACGCAAAGCCGGCGGCGGAACAGCTTGCCTCGGCCGGGGCGGCGACGCCGGCGCTGCGGTATGTCGCGGTCGGCGGCACGGTCATCGCGATGGTCGACGGGGTGCCAGAAGAATACGCACGGATGGCATCGCTGTTCCGGACCGCGGGGGTTGCGTGATCGCGGTCGATACGCATATGCGTTCCACGCCAAGGCCGGGTTTCCCGGCCCGTGCACCGCTTGCACATCGGTCGAGCGTGCGCCTGCAAGGGGCGGTCCAACACCTTTCAACCTGCGCTGCGACACGGTCGCGGCCTGAAACGGGGATGGCGGGGCTGGAAAGTCCGGCCAATCCCCGACAACAATCCGAATTGGAAAGACATGACCCGCCTGATCCCCTGAACGCTGCCGGCAGAAGACCGGCGCGGGGACGGACCGGGCAGAAGACAGGGAGCACTACATGACCACAGTCATCAAGAACGGCACCGTCGTCACGGCCGACCTGACCTATAAGGCGGACGTAAAGGTCGACGGCGGCAAGATCATCGAGATCGGCCCCGACCTGTCGGGCGACGAGATCCTCGACGCGTCCGGCTGCTATGTGATGCCGGGCGGGATCGACCCGCACACCCACCTGGAAATGCCGTTCATGGGCACCTACAGCTCGGACGATTTCGAAAGCGGCACGCAGGCCGCGCTGGCGGGCGGCACCACGATGACCGTCGACTTCTGCCTGCCCGATCCGGGGCAGGGGCTGGTCGATGCGATCAAGCGGTGGGACAACAAGTCGGGCCTTGCCGCCTGCGACTATTCCTTCCACATGGCGATCACGTGGTGGGGCGAGCAGGTCTTCAACGACATGGAAACCGTGGTGAAGGACCACGGGATCACCACCTTCAAGCACTTCATGGCCTACAAGGGCGCGCTGATGGTGAACGACGACGAGATGTTCGCCTCGTTCCAGCGTTGCGCCGAACTGGGCGCACTGCCGCTGGTCCATGCCGAGAACGGCGACGTGGTGGCAGACCTTCAGGCCAAGCTGCTGGCCGAAGGCAACAACGGCCCCGAGGCGCACGCCTATTCCCGCCCCCCGGCGGTCGAGGGCGAGGCGACCAACCGCGCGATCATGATCGCCGACATGGCGGGTGTGCCGCTGTATGTCGTGCATGTCAGCTGCGAGGAAAGCCACGAAGCGATCCGCCGGGCCAAGATGCAGGGCAAGCGCGTCTGGGGCGAGCCGCTGATCCAGCACCTGACGCTGGATGAAAGCGAGTATTTCGACAAGGACTGGGACCACGCCGCGCGCCGGGTGATGTCGCCTCCGTTCCGTAACAAGCAGCATCAGGACAGCCTGTGGGCCGGCCTTGCCAGCGGCACGCTGTCCTGCGTCGCCACCGACCACTGCGCCTTCACGACGGACCAGAAACGCTATGGCGTCGGCGACTTCACCAAGATCCCGAACGGGACCGGCGGGCTGGAAGACCGGCTGCCGATGCTGTGGACCTATGGCGTGTCCACGGGCCGGATCACCCCGAACGAGTTCGTGGCCGTGACCTCGACCAACATCGCGAAAATCCTGAACTGCTATCCGCAGAAGGGTGCGATCCTTGTGGGCGCGGACGCCGACCTTGTCGTGCTGGACCCGGAAAAGTCGAAGACGATCACCGCCGCGTCGCAGGTGTCCGCCATCGACTACAACGTGTTCGAGGGCAAAGAGGTGAAGGGCCTGCCGCGCTTCGTCCTGACCCGCGGCAAGGTTGCCGTGATGGACGGCGAGCTGAAGGCCGAACCGGGCCACGGCAAGTTCGTCAAGCGCGAGCCGGTGAACCCGGTGAATAAGGCGCTGTCGACGTGGAAGGAGCTGACCGCGCCCCGCAAGGTCGAGCGTACGGGCATCCCCGCCAGCGGCGTGTGATGCCCGGCCGTCCGGGACCGGGGCTGGCACCCGCATGTTGAAATGGCCCGTACATACGCTGGCCGGCCTGATCGCCGGCTACGTCGCCGGGACGTGGTTCATCGTGCTGGTGTCGGCGCTGCCGACGGGCGCGGGGATCGTCGAGATCCTCCGGGTCCCGTTCCAGCTGATGGTGCCGGTCGGTGCGCTGTCGATCGCGCTGGGGGCTGTCGTGGTGTTCTTCCTGAACCAGTGGAACCTTACGACGCTTGGTCCCTACGTTGTCGCGATGGCGCCGCTGCCCATCGTCACGCTGGTGGTCCTGCGCGGGATGATGGGCGTGTCGATGATCGACGGCGTGTTCACCAGCCTGCCGTTTCTTGCGGTGCTGCTGGCCGGCGGCGCGGTGTCGGGCGCGGTGGTGTGGGTCGTGCGCGGCTGGGGACTTGAGAAGAAAGAAGACGAGACGTGAGCGTCATCGAAGCGAAGAAGCTGGAACTGACATTCCAGACCAACGACGGCCCGGTCCATGCGCTGGCCGATGTGAACCTAGAGATCGCGAAGGGCGACTTCGTCTCGTTCATCGGCCCGTCGGGTTGTGGCAAGACGACGTTCCTGCGCTGCATCGCCGGGCTGGAAACGCCGACCGGCGGCACGCTGTCGGTCAACGGCATGACCGCCGACGAGGCGCGGCGCAGCCGGGCCTATGGCTATGTCTTCCAGGCGGCGGGGCTGTACCCGTGGCGGACGATTGCGGGAAATGTGCGCCTTCCGCTCGAGATCATGGGCTATCCGAAGGCGGAATTGTCGGATCGTGTCGCGCGCGTGCTGGAGTTGGTCGAGCTTTCGGGATTCGAGAAGAAGTACCCGTGGCAGTTGTCCGGCGGGATGCAGCAGCGCGCCTCGATTGCGCGGGCGCTGGCGTTCGACGCGGACATCCTGCTGATGGACGAACCGTTCGGCGCGCTGGACGAGATCGTGCGCGACCACCTGAACGAACAGCTGCTGTCGCTATGGGCCCGGACCGAGAAGACCATCGCGTTCGTCACCCACTCGATCCCCGAGGCGGTGTACCTATCGACCAAGATCGTCGTGATGAGCCCGCGTCCGGGGCGGATCACCGACGTGATCGACAGCCCGCTGCCGAAGGATCGGCCGTTGGATATCCGCGACAGCAAGGAGTTCCTTGAGATCGCGCATCGGGTGCGCGAAGGGCTGCGGGCGGGGCATGCCTATGATGAATGAGGCTGTCGTGCTTGGGGCTTCGGCCCCCCTCCCGACCTCCCCCTTGCAGGGGGAGGAGGGACGGATCGCGGACGTGGTGCTTGGTCGTTTGGGATCGTGTCTGGCTGACCCCCTCCCGGCCTCCCCCTTGCATGGGGAGGAGAGGCGGATCGCGGGCGTGGTGCACGACCCGTCGCTCGCAGAGCGACGGTCCTCCCCCCGGCGGGGGGAGGTGGCGCCGAAGGCGTCGGAGGGGGGCCGATGACCGCGCGACGCTGGCTTCTGATCATCGGCGCCGTCCTGTGGCTGGTCCTGCTGATCCTGTGGGTTCTTCGTGGCGGCACCGCCGAAACCGACGGTGGCTGGGATCTTCTCAGCCTCGGCCTTCTGTTGCTGCCCTTGCTGCTGGCCAACGAGATCTTCGGCCTGATCCAGCGTCGGATTCGCGCCCGCAGGGAGAACCGCGATGCGTAACGTGCTGCCCGTTCTTACCGTGCTGCTGGTGATCGTCGGCATCTGGTACGCCGCCGCGATCTGGATGAACAGCGCATGGACGCTGGACCGCGCCGACGGCCCGCTGACGTTCTCCGAGATCGTCACCGACACAATGAGCCAGGACCGACCGCGCCTGCCCGCGCCGCATCAGGTCTGGGCAGAGTTCCGCAAGACCGTGTTCGACACCAAGGTCACGTCCAAGCGCAGCCTCGTGTTCCACGGCTGGATCACCCTGTCCTCGACGCTCGCCGGCTTCGCGCTGGGCACGCTGACCGGTATCCTGATGGCCGTCGGCATCGTCTATAGCCGTCCGGTGTCGATGAGCCTGATGCCGTGGGCGATCATCAGCCAGACGATCCCCATCGTGGCGCTGGCCCCGATGATCATCGTCGTGCTCGCCTCGCTCGGGGTCGATGGCCGCGCGGTGCCGAAGGCGATCATCAGCGCATACCTGTGCTATTTCCCGGTCCTCGTGGGCATGGTGAAGGGGCTGAAGTCGCCCGACGCGATGCAACTGGATCTTATGAAGACGTGGTCCGCGACCGGCTGGCAAAGCTTCTGGCGGCTGCGTTTCCCGTCTTCGGTCCCGTACCTGTTCACCTCGCTCAAGGTCGGCATCGCCGCGGCGCTGGTCGGCACCATCGTCGGAGAACTGCCGACCGGGGCCGTCCGGGGTCTGGGCGCGCGAATTCTGATCGGCGACCAGTTCGGCAACCCGATGATGATCTGGTCGGCGCTGATCGCCGCCGCCGTTCTGGCCGGGGTGCTGGTGACGGTGGTGTCGCTGATGCAGACGGCGGCCATGAAACGGATGGGGTTCGCACGATGACACGACCGATGCGACCGACCGGATACGACGGAACGGAGGCCGCCACATGGACTCTGTGATCTTGGCCCTTGTCGTCTGGGCGGCGGGGACCTTCGTCGCGGTGCAGATCTCGCGGTCGCCCGGACACGATACCTTGCCGGCGCGGATCGCCGTGCCGGTGGTGTTCGGCATCATGCTGCTGGTGATGTGGGAACTTCTGGTGAAGGGGCTGAACGTCAGTCAGGTCATCCTGCCGGCGCCCTCGGTGATCGCGGCGACCTTCGCGCGGTCCACCCCGACGCTGTGGGGCGACTTCCTGCAGACCGCGTTGAAGGGTGGCGTGTCCGGCTATCTGATCGGCTGCAGCGCGGCCTTCGTGGCGGCACTGGCCATCGATCGCGTGCCGTTCCTGCAACGCGGGCTGCTGCCGATCGGCAATTTTGTCGCCGCGCTTCCGATCGTCGGCATCGCGCCGATCCTTGTCGGGTGGTTCGGGTTCGACTGGCAGTCCAAGGCGGCGGTGGTCGTGGTCATGGTGTTCTTCCCGATGCTGGTGAACACCGTGCAGGGGCTGGCCGACACCACGGCGATGCAGCGCGACCTGATGAAGACCTACTCGGCCGGGTACTGGCAATCGCTGTTCAAACTGCGACTGCCGGCGGCGATGCCGTTCATCTTCAACGGGCTGAAAATCTCGACAACTCTGGCGCTTATCGGGGCAATCGTGGCCGAATACTTCGGCTCGCCCACGCGCGGCATGGGGTTCCGCATCTCGACCGAGGTAGGCCGGCTTGGCCTTGATATGGTCTGGGCGGAAATCACGGTGGCAGCCATCGCGGGCTCGGTCTTCTACGGGCTGGTGGCGCTTATCGAACGGGGGGTGACCTTCTGGCACCCGTCACAACGAAGCTGAGAAAACAGCGAAGGACAACAAGGAGGTAACGATGAAAAAACTACTGATCGGCGCACTGGCGCTGGGCCTGGGGACCGGCGCCGCGCAGGCGGCGGACGAGGTGACGCTGCAGCTGAAGTGGGTCACGCAGGCCCAGTTCGCGGGCTACTACGTCGCGCTGGAAAAAGGCTTCTACGAAGAAGAAGACCTGGACGTCACGATCAAGCCGGGCGGCCCGGACATCGCGCCCGAGCAGGTCATCGCCGGTGGCGGTGCCGACGTCATCACCACATGGATGGCTGCCGCGCTGGCCGCGCGTGAACGGGGTCTGCCGCTGGTGAACATCGCACAGCCGTTCAAGTCGGGCGGCCTGCAGCTGACTTGCCTGAAGGAATCCGGTGTCGAAAGCCCCGAGGACTTCCCCGGCCGCACGCTGGGCGTCTGGTTCTTCGGCAACGAGTATCCGTTCTACGCGTGGATGGCCAAGCTGGGCGTGCCCACCGACGGCAGCGAAGACGGCGTCGAGGTGCTGAAGCAGGCGTTCAACGTCGACCCGCTGCTGAACAAGCAGGCCGACTGCATCTCGGTTATGACCTACAACGAGTATGGTCAGGTGCTGGACGCGGGCATCTCGGAAGACGAACTGGTGACCTTCAACTACCTCGACGAAGGCGTCGGGATGATGGAGGACGGCCTGTACGTTCTTGAAGAGAACCTTGAAGACCCCGAGTTCGCGGACAAGATGGTGCGCTTTGTGCGGGCCTCTATGAAGGGCTGGAAATACGCCGAAGAGAACCCCGAGGAAGCCGCCGAAATCGTGGTGGATTCCGACGAAACCGGCGCGCAGACGCTTGACCATCAGATCTACATGATGGGCGAGGTCGCCAAGCTGACCGCCGGTTCGAACGGTGCGCTTGATCCGGCCGATTTCGATCAGACCGTCGCGACGCTGCTGTCCGCCGTGTCGCCCGACAATCCGGCGATCACCGAAGAGCCCGGCGAAGGCGCGTGGACCCACGCGATCACCGACGAGGCGCTGAACTAAGCGCACTCCGCTTCGGCGAAAGAAACATCGTAAGCGCCCCCGCGACCCCGCGGGGGCGTTTTCTTTTTCCGGTGCGCGATCAGTACAGGATCAGGGGCTTCTGCTCTGGGTCTTCGTCCTGCACCGGGACCGCAACCGGCATCGCGGTGGCGTCCATCAGCGCCGTGTCCGTCTCGGTCGGGGCGGCACCGTGGCGGGGGCGCAGCCGCGCGTGCATGGCGAGCACCGAGATCGCCATCCAGAACACCTGCGTCAGGGCCGAGGCCAGATTGAAGCTGTTCGACAGTCCGATCAGCACCAGCGCCGCGGCAAGGAAGTTCAACGCGAAATGCCGCCAGTCGTGGCTGTCGATCCGGTGCACGCTAAGCAGGATGTAATTGATGACGTAGACGAAGAATCCGACCAGCCCGATGACTTCGACAAGAAGGGGAGGGACGGGAAAAGGCACCGGAATGGCTTCCTGAAATGGGTGGCAAATAAAGGCGCGGGGCCGATACGTGCCACCCTAACAGGGCCGCCGGGTCTGTCAGGTTCGGTATTCCTTACCTAAGGTCACTTTTGGATCGGTTCAGCGGATATGTCAGCCCATAACCAGCTCGATCAGAGACGGTCCGTCGGCTGCGACCCCGGCCCGCAGGGCGGCGGCGAAGGTCTCCATGTCTTCGGCGCGGGTGCCCGGTACGCCGTGGCCCTTGGCCAGCGCGACCCAGTCCAGCTGTGGGCCGTCCACGTCCAGCATCGCCTGCGCGTTCGCGCCGTAGCTTGTGACGCCGACGTTGCCCATTTCGTTGCGCAGGATCTGATAGCCCCGGTTGGCCAGCACGATGACCGTCACGTCCAGCCCCTGCCGTGCCATCGTCCACAACGACTGAGCCGTGTACATGCCAGAGCCGTCGCCCGTCACCGCGACCACCTTGCGGTCGGGGCAGGCCGTCGCCGCACCCACGGCGCCCGGCAGGCACCACCCGATGGACCCGCCGGTGCTGCCCAGCACGTCGATCGGCGCGGCCTCGCGCAGCATCTGGGAATAGTTGCGGCCGTTGGACACCGCCTCGTTCAGGAAGATCGCGTTGTCGGGCAGCAGGGCGGCCAAGGCCACGCCAACCTTGTCGGCAGTCACGGCGCCAGTCGGCGCATCGGGTCGGCTGCCCGCGCAGCGGTCGGGGTCCACACTGTCGGCGTCCAGTTCGTCCACCAGCGCACGCAGGGTCCACAGGATATCCATCTCGGGGCGGCACAACGGGAACACGCCGGCCTCGGGCGGTTCGGGCAGGCTGGGCTTGCCGGGATAGGCGAAGAAAGTCACCGGACGCCCGACGCCCACCAGCGTGATCGAGCTTGTGCCCTCTAGCGCGGCGATCTTCGGCGGCACGGGGTAGGGCAGTTGCGTGACCACCGGCGCGCCTGCCCCGGTCCGCAGCCGCGGCAGCGACGTGTCCGAGAACAGCCGCGCGCCGGTCTTGGCGGCGATCTTGCCGGCCAGTTCCAGCCCCTCGCCGAACAGCGCGTCGCCGCTGACGATCAGCACCGCCCCCGGCGCCGACAGGCGGGCGGCG
This sequence comes from Psychromarinibacter halotolerans, assembly GCF_029168315.1. NCBI lineage: Bacteria > Pseudomonadati > Pseudomonadota > Alphaproteobacteria > Rhodobacterales > Paracoccaceae > Psychromarinibacter > Psychromarinibacter halotolerans. The sequence continues at coordinate 84,360 of NZ_JARGYD010000003.1, read as the reverse complement.
GCGGCGGTGATTTCCGCGGGCCAAGGACGCACGAGGTCTGCGGGCGCGGTGGCCACGGTTGCTGCTTCGGCCTCGTTCCACGCGGTGTCGGCGGGCAGGATCAGCGTCGAGATCTGGCCGTTGTTGGCGCGCGCAGCCCGGATGGCGGCGGCCCCGTCGCCCGCGACGGACACCGCGTCCTCGGCCCGGCGGGTCCAGTGGCTGATCGACTGCGCCACGCCGTCGAGGTTGCCCTTCAGCGGCGACTCGTAGGCAAGGTGATAGGTTGCGTGATCGCCGACCACGTTCAGCACGCCCGAATTGGCCTTGCGCGCGTTGTGCAGGTTCGCGAACCCGTTGGCGAGCCCCGGCGCAAGGTGCAGCAGGGTCGCCGAGACATCGCGCTTCATGCGGAAATAGCTGTCGGCGGCGCCCGACGTGCCGCCCTCGAACAGGCACAGTACGCAGTTCATTTCGGGGTGGCTGTCCAGCGCGGCGACAAAGTGCATCTCGGACGTGCCGGGGTTGGCAAAGACGGTATCGACGCCGCTCGAAAGCAGGGTTTTCACAAGGGTTTCGGCGCCGTTCATCTAATCCTCCTCTGTCCAGCCGGGCGAGTGTGGGCGAGCAGGCGGGCAGGCGCAAGGGGCGGGCGGGTAGTGAAAATGTATATACAAAGTATTGACAAAATAATGGGCGGAACTTACCTAAGGTCCGACGCGCAGGCATCTGCGCCCGTTTAAAAGAAAGGATTGAGACATGACTGTCGTAACTGCCCAAGCGCTTCTGCCGTTCGCCCCTGTCAAGCGGAACGGACGTTTCGTGCTGACCTATTTGCCGGCATCGGTTTACCTGTCGACCCGTGCCTTCAAGGCGTTTTTCGCCCGCTGACGTAACCGCGCAGGGGCTGGCGCAGGGGCGAGCGTTCTAAGCGGGCGATGTTAATCCGGCAGGTCGATGCCCGGCATCGGCACCGGATCAAGCGCCGGGATGTCGTCCAGTGCCATCGGTTCCGGTGCGGGGAAATCCGGCGTGGATGATGCCGGGTCAAGCGGCGCAGGGTCGAGCGGGGCAGGGTCGAGCGGGAGGGGGCCGGGGGCGTCGAAATCGGGTGCTGCGAGGTCTGCGGGCGCAAGGCCGGGCGCGGCCGGGCCGGTCGCTGCGGGCATCGCCGGGGCTGCCGACATCGGCCCGAGGCCGGCAGACAACGCCGGTTGCGGGGGGGGCGCATCGCCGGACCGCAGGCGCACGGCGCGCATCGCACCGGATCGCCCAAGCCGCGCGCCCATCAGCTTGCGCCCGTCCATCCCCCGCAGTTCGACCCCGTCCAACGTGGCCTGTTCCAACGGAAGAACCTGATCGACGTGCAGGCGCGACACCTCTGACAGCGGCAGGCGCAGGCGACACAGCCGTGCTTCCAGCGATACGGGGCTGGCCATCACCGCCTTTTCCATCAGGTCGGGCCAGTCACCCGGCTCTTCGGCGGTGCCGGGCATTGCGGCCCGGGTGCGGTTGGGCAGGACGAAGTGCAGCTGCCCCGTCTTGACGCCACCCGAGAAATCAAGCTCGGCAATCAGGTGCAGGTGCGCGGCATCCTGCAGCGCCATCGCGGACACGCGGGCGTCGGGCATCCGCCCCGCGAAGCCGTATCCTTCCATCGCGGGCAGTCCGGTGCAATCGGCGGCGAGGGACGCGAAGCTTTCAAGCGTCATCTCGACAAGGTCGCGCATCAGCAGGGCGTCGGTTGCCGTCGGCTTGCGGTCGGGGGCGGCGCCGGGCAGGACCTTGCCCAGCGTCTGCGCCTCGATCGCGGCGGCGACGGCCTGCGGGCACATCACCGCCAGCCCCACCGCGCCACCGGGGCCGTCCAGCCGCAGGATCAGCGCCGGGTCGGGCAACGCGGCGGCAAGGTCGTCGGGCATCAGCGACTTGCGGCCAAGGTCCTTCAGGACGATCGGCACCCCCAGCGTGCGGTCGCCGGTCTTGGCCAGCGACAGCCGCATCGCCTTGGCTGGCGTCATTTCGGACAGCCCAAGCGCCGCGCGCCTTGCGCCCAGCATACGTCTTAGAACAGGTGTTTCGGCAGTTTCCGCCATTCCGTCTGCCTGCAAGGGAGTGTTCACGCCGTGACACCCCCGGATTTGCCAGATCCAAGTTACCAAAGCGTTAGGATTTACGTGGTCACGCGGTGGCGCGGGCCTTCAGCCGGGGCAGGGTGACCCGGAAGGCGGTGCCGCCCTGACCGGGCAGATAGGACACCGAGCCGCCCAGCCGTTCCATGATCTCGCGGCAGATCGCCAGCCCCAACCCGGCGCCGCCCGCGCGGCCCTGATCGGTAAGACGCGAGAATTTCTCGAAGATCACCGCCTGACTTGCCTTGGGGATGCCGCTGCCGTTGTCGATGAAATCGACCCGGACCTCTCCGTCGTGGCGGGACACCCGGATGCGCAGGTCCGGCGCGTCTGCGTCACAGTATTTCCGCGCGTTGGCGATCAGGTTGATGAACACCTGCGCCAACCGGTCGCTGTCGGTCACGACCTCTAGCCGCTCGGCCGTCGGATCGCGGCGAATCCGCAGTTCCGGACCCTCGCGGGCCGAGGTCGCGGCGACGGCGCGGTCGATCACCTGCCCAAGCTCGGCCTCCTGCCAGTTCAGCGAAACCTGTCCGTTTTCCAGCACGCTCAGGTCCAGCAGGTCGTCCAGCAGCCGGGTCAGGCGGATCGTCTCGTCGTGGATGATGGTGGCGAAGCGTTCCTGTTCTTCCGCCGCCATCGGTCCGCCGGACATAAGGATCTCGGAAAACGCGCGGATCGACGTCATCGGCGTGCGCAGCTCGTGGCTGATCTGGCTGAGAAACGCGTCCTTCTGGATCGACAGCTGGGTCAGCTTCTCGTTCGCCTCGCGCAGCTGCCGGGCGGTGCGCGACAGCTCTTCGCGCTGCGCCTCTAGCTGGGTGGTGTGTTCCATGATCTGCGCGGTTTCGTCCGCCACCGCCATCAGGTCCTCGACCGAGACGGCGATGCCGCCGGTGATCTGACCGACCATCGCGTGCGCCGTCGCCGCGCCGACCGACCCGGCAAGCTGGCGTTCCAGCGTTTCGATGAAGTCGGGCGTGGTGTCGGGCAGGTAGCCGCCGGTGCCCTGCCGCGCGGCCTCGGCGCGGAACAGCGCCTGCGCCTCGTCCGGGCCAAGGATGCGTTGCGACATCATCAGCAGGTCCTCGGCTTCGGCTGAACTGGAAGACCAGCCGCGCGCGTTGCTTGAATGCTCGTAGACGTTGACGAACTGCGCACCCTGCAGCCGTTCCAGCGGGCGCGGGAAGCTCAGCAGCGACACGACGACGAACGCGCCGGTGTTCAGCAGCATCGACCAGAAAACGGAATGCACCACCGGGTCCAGCCCGCCAAGGCCGAACAGCGCCTGCGGCCGCAGCCAGCCAAGGCCGAACGGACCCTCGGCCAGCAGGCGCGCGGGCATGACGAAGCTTTCGCCGAAGCTGGGGATGAACAGCGTGTAGGCCCATGTGGTGAACCCAAGCGCCAGCCCCACCGCCGCGCCGTTGCGGGACGCGCCGCGCCAGAACAGGCCGCCCAGCATCGCCGGCAGCACCTGCGCCACGCCCGCGAACGAGATCAGGCCGATCGCCGCCAGCGCGGTGCTGCCGCCCGACAGGTGAAAGTACAGGTATCCCAGCAAAAGCACCGCCGCGATCGAGATGCGGCGCGCGGTGATCACCACGTCGCGGACGTCCCCCGACACCGTCGCGGTATCGCGGCGGACGGACAGCCAGATCGGCATGACGATGTGGTTCGACACCATCGTCGACAGCGCGATGGCGGCGACGATCACCATCGAGGTGGCGCTGGAGAAGCCGCCAAGGAACGACAGCATCGCCAGCCCGTCGCGGCCCTGCGACAGCGGTACGGTCAGAACGTAAAGGTCGGGATTGCCGTTCGGCAGGACGCTAAGCCCCACCACCGCGATCGGGATCACGAACAGGCTCATCAGGAACAGGTACAACGGGAAGGCCCAGCTTGCGACGGCAAGGTGCCGTTCCTCGGGGTTCTCGACCACCATGACCTGAAACATTCGCGGCAGGCACAGGAAGGCGGCTGCCGACAGGAAGATGAGCCCGGCCCAGCGTCCCGGCGCCGGAGACCATTCCGCCAGCGCCGATGTCCTGATGCGCTGCGCGATGTCGGCCGGACCGTCGGCGACGCCCCAGACCACGAACACCCCCACCGCCAGCAGCGCGAACAGCTTCACGACGGCTTCCAGCGCGATGGCGGTGACGACGCCGTGGTGGCGTTCGTTGACGTCCAGCGTGCGGGTGCCGAACAGGATGGTGAACACGGTCAGGCCCGCCGCAACGGCCAGCGCGGTGGTGTCCAGCTGTTCGAAGGTCGGCGCGTCACCCGACCCGTTGCCCGAGAAGACCGAGAAGGACAGCGTGACCGACTGAAGCTGCAACGCGATGTAGGGCGTGGTTCCGATCACCGCCAGCAGCGTGACGAACACGCCCAGCAGGTTCGACTTGCCATAGCGGCTGGACACGAGGTCGGCGACCGAGGTGATCCTTTGCGACCGCCCGATGCGCACCAGCTTGCGCAGCACCGACCACCAGCCGACCAGCACCAGCGTCGGCCCAAGGTAGATGGTCACGAACTCCAGCCCCGAGTTCACCGCGTAGCCCACAGCGCCGTAAAAGGTCCACGCAGTGCAATAGATCGACAGCGACAGCGTGTAGACCCAAGGCGAGCGTAGCCAGCCGATCATGCCCAGCTCTGCCCGGCGTTCGGCGGCAAAGGCGACGACGAACAGCAGCACCACGTACAGCAGGCACACAACGACCAGCAGGTTAAAGCCGATCATTCGTCCCGATCCTTCGGCGGGCGTTCCTCGTCCGGGCGCAGCAGGATGCGCGAGAAGACCAGCGCCACGACGATCAGGCCAGCCCACACCGCGAACAGGTAGATCCCGCTTCCGGCGGTGCCCAGCAGACGGCCGGGCGTCACCCCCCAGACCAGCGGCATCAGCAACAGGAACGCGCCGATCACCGGCAACAGCCGTGCGCCGTCCATCACCCGCCTGCGGCGATAGCTGCGACGTTCCAGAAAGACGGGGCGGCGGGTCATGCGGCGGGCCCTATTGCAGCACGAGGTCCCGCACCGCCTCTAGCACTTCGGCGTTGGAGAACGGCTTGGTCATGAAACGGCTGGCGCCCATGCGCTCGGCTTGCTCGCGGTCCTTGGCGCGGCCACGGGCCGTCAGCATGAGAACCGGCAATGCGGCTGTTTCGGGCGCGGCCCGCAGATCGGCGAGGATCTCGAAGCCGCTGCGGTTGGGCAGCATCACGTCAAGAATCACCAAGTCGGGCGCGCGTCGAGCGATCTCGTCCATCGCGGTCCTTCCATCGGCATGGGTGTCCACCGCCCACCCGTCGCGGGACAGGATGAAGCTGATGGCCTGAATGATGTTCGGCTCGTCTTCGATAAGCAGAACACGTTTTTCCATACTCCGAACCCCTCCCCTGGCCCGTGCCGGATACTCCGCGCGTTCCGCAGACTATCGGGGAACGCGCGCGGGGTGTCAAAACCGTTGCGGGGAAGGGGCGCCGAATTCCGACGCAAGGGCACCGGAAGGGCACAGGCGGAACGGGACGGGCGGTCAGGGTGCGGTCAACGGCGCCGTCGTCAGCAGGGGTGGAGTCAGCAGATCCGGGCGCCCTGCGCGGCGCGGGTCATGCGAAGCCGGTCGGAACCGGCCAAACGCCCGGCCAGCCGTTCGAAGGCGCCGCCTGCGCGATCGGGGCGTCCCGACAACGCGCGGGTGCGGGACAGGGCGGCCTGTGCCGCGCGGCGCACCGGGGCGGGGGTCGATGCGTCGGCCAGCAACGCATGGCAAGCCATCACCCCGCGGCCAAGGTCGAACAGCCCGCCCGCGGCTTCCATCGCCTCTGCCTGCGCGCGGGGGGCGCCGTCGGTCATCCGCACCAGCCGCAGCGTGCGGTGGTACAGCCGCGCCCGCCACAACAGCGGCGCGTCCAGCGCCTCGGGATGCCCGGCCAGCGCCGCGACGTCGTTCAGCATGGCAGCCAGCAGCGCGTCGGTGCGCCGTCTGCGGGTCACCGGGTAGATCCAGCGATACGCGGCCATCGCGGCAGGCGGGGCGGCGGCGACCGCAAGCCCGGCGGACACCGACCCGGCGAAGCTGCCGGTCAGCGGGAAATGGGGCTGAAGCATCAGCAGCAGCACCATGTTGTAGTCGAAGCTCATCGCTTGCGACCGGCGGTGCGCCATCAGCAGCGGGCCCAATAGGACGAAGGGCACCAGCAGGGCCAGCATCTCGGCTTCGCTTCCGGCCATCGGCCACACCAGCCAGCGGCACGCCAGCGCGCCCAGCACGCCCGCGACCTGTCCCAGCCAGACATTGCGCATTTGCAGCACCGGGTTCTCGAAGGTCGAGAACAAAGAGATCATGACGGACAGGCCGAGCAGAAGGTAGTTCCCCGCCTCCCATCCGGTGATCAGCCACAGCGCCCCGAACAGCAGCAGTGTGCCACCGGCGCGCTGGGCGGCCTCGGTCGCGCCCGTGCGGTCGCGGTGCAGGACGACCGGATGATCCGCGTCATAGCCGGGGGCTTCCGCCCGCGACCAGCGGTCCAGCGTCACCCGCAACCGGCCCAGCACCGCGGCAAGGTCGTGGCCGTCCGGCAGGGCCTCGCGCGCCCGATCCAGTTCGGCGACAGCCCGGTCGGGGGCATCGTCGCGCAGCGCGGTGGCGGCACGGTTCAGGGCAAGGCTGGTTTCGGCAACCGGTTCGCCGTCGCGGCGCCAGAACACCAGCGAGATCGCCGCCAGCAGCATCGACCGCACCGCCCGGACCGCGCGACGCGACCGAAGCGAGCCTGCGGCATGCGCTTCCAGTTCCTCGTCCAGCGCAGCGAAGCGGGACAGCAGCGCGCCATCGGTTCCCAGATTGCCCTTCGCGTCGGCGATGTGGTCCAGCAGGTCCGCCAGCACCACCCGCAGCCGGTGTTGCAGCCCGCCGCCGTTGGTGGCGCCCGCAAACAGCAGCCCGATGACGGTGGCCGTGGCGACCCCGGTCAGGACCGTCGCCATGCGGTCCAGCCCAAGCGCCAGCACGCCGCCATGACCGCTGTCCAGCAGCGACACCATTGCCGCCGTGTACCCGGCCAGCACTGTGCCGTAGGCCACGAAGCCCCGCAGAATGTTCCCGGCCCACGTGCACAGGGTGACCCACAGCGCCAAGCCGGCCACCAGCAGCCACGGATGAACGCCCGACGCCAGCACCAGAACGACACCGACGGCCGAACCGACGATGGTGCCCGTAAAGCGGAAGAACGCCTTTTCGATCAGTTGCCCCCGCAGCGGTTGCGACGCGGCCCAGACCGACATGCCGGCCCACTGCGGATGCTCCAGCCCCGCCAGCCACGCGATCAATACGGCAAGGCAGGCCGCCAGCGCCGTGCGCAGTCCAAAGCGCAGGCGCGCCGGATCGAAGCCAAGTCCCGCAAGTGTCATGATGCGCGCTTCCCGTCGCCGTGATCCGCCAGCACACCTTCGACCCGCTGTTCGATCAGCGCGAAGGCGCGGGTCATGGTGGCGATGGTGTCCTCGTCGAGGTCGGCAAGGAACTGTTCCTCGGCCTCCGCGATCCGTGCGCGGATGCGGCCAACCTCGGCATGGCCCGCTTCCGTCAGGACGACGCGTTTCGCGCGGCGGTCGGCGGGATCGGGTTTGCGTTCGACCAGCCCGGCCTCGGACAGCAGGTCGACAAGGCGCACCAGCGTCGAGCCGTCGATGCCCACGCGCCGCGCCAGTTCCTTTTGCGTGATCGCGTCGCCGGATTCGCTGAGGTGGATCAGCGGGGTCCATGTCGCGTCGGTCAGCCCGGACGCAACCAGCTCAAGATCGACAGCGCGGCGCCATACGCGCGCAAGCGTCACGAAACGAAATCCGAAGCGCGTTCGAAGCGCCGTCATATCTGTCTGTGTTCCAGTCATCGGCGGGATATGCCCCAGATAGATGGAATCTCAAACTATTTGAGATGCAATTCACCGTCCCGCCCGGCGCAAGGCTCAGGCTGCTTCCGCAAGGATCGAGGGTTCGCGCCGCGCCGGGCAGTCGGCCTGCGGGCAGATCCGGCAACTGGTTCCGACCTTCAGCGCGGCGGTGTCGCCGGATCGCGGGTGGGGCAGGATCAGCATGACGGATTCGAACACCGGCGGCGCGTCGAACCGGGCCGGGCCCACGGGGTCCGCCACCGCATAGGCCACGAACCTCTCTGCGTCGCGGCCCGCGGTCTCGACCACGCTGCGGACCGGCGACAGCGGACGGCTGAGGGCTTGGTACAGCGGCCACAGCGGGCAGGCCGCGCCGAAGCGGGGTAGGGGAAAGCCGTTGATCGGTTTGCGGGCGGTCAGCGTGCCCGAGCCGTCACAGATCACAAGCCCCGTCGGGACGCCGATGACATCCTCGGGCATCGCTGCAAGACGGCGCAGCACCACGCCCATGCCGACACCGAACCGCGCGGCCAGCGCGGCGGGGTCGCCGCCGGTTTCGCGCGCCGCGTCGGCAAAGGCGGGCAGGGGAAGGGCGGTTGCATCCTCGCGATAGCGCCGGGCCCAGCCCACGGCCAGCGACCGGCCTGCGGCGCTTGTCAGGTCCGGCGTCTCGGCAACCACGTCCTGCGGGTCGGCGGGGGCGTCGCCCTCAAGCGCCGCAAGATGATAGTCCTGCGCCGCAAGCCACGCTTCCAACTCTTCCTGCGGGGTGCCGGTCGGCTGCGCGGCTTCTGCCGATGCTTCCAGATAGGACACCAGCGCGCGGCTGGTGTCGGCCAGCCGTTCGCTGTCTTCGTGGATGTTGCGGTGGAAACGGTCGCGCCACTCGGACTCGATCTCGCCGGGTTCGACAAGGATGGACGACGTGGCGTTGATCGCGGTCACGGTAGACAGCAGTTCGTGCAGCGAGGCGGCAAGGTGGGGGTCGTGGCCCAGCCGGTCGGTCAGGCTTTCGGCCACGCGTTCCAGATGCCGGATGCGCCGCCGTTGCAGCGTGACAAGCCGCGCCCAGCCGGGAAAGCGGCCTGCGAATTCCTCGGCCCGCGTTTCTTCGGCGGCGGCTTCGGGGAAGGCCGCGGCGGCGTCGCGCATCTGCCCCACCAACGCGGCACCCGCGCCCTCGGCCAGCGCCGCGGGATCGACGCCCAGCGTGCGGGCGATGTCGGCCAGCAACTTCCCCGCGATTCTGCGTTTGTTATGCTCGATAAGATTCAAGTACGCCGCAGATATTCCAACTGTTTGCGCAAGCATTGACTGCTTTAGGCCCATCGCGACGCGTCGTTCCCGAATCCGACTGCCTGTAAGTGTTCCGGCCGGCATCCCGCATCCCCCTGATCTTGCAGGCTTTCCGCGGCGCGCAGATAAAAAATTTACAAATGCCGCGTTCGCATTGTGTAATTCTTTACAGCTTTTTCCTTTAAGTAAAGGTGCTTGTTGCGAAGTTTTCGGCATCCGCTCATAAATTTGAGCATCCTGTAAAAGGGACTTGCCGGATCAGGGAGGAAACGGTCCGGCGCCAAATGACGTAACGGGAGGAACTTCATGACCAGAACGACTCTGACTCGCCGCGGGCTGCTCAAGACCGGCGCCGTAACCGGCGCGGGCCTTGCGGTCCCGACGATCTTTACCTCCGGCGCAGGCGCGTTCACGAACGAGCCCGGCTCCAGCGAGGTCGTGCTCGGCTTCAACGTGCCGCAGACCGGGCCCTACGCTGACGAGGGTGCCGACGAACTGCGCGCCTACGAACTTGCTGTCGAGCACCTGAACGGTGGCGGCGACGGCGGACTGCTGAACACTTTCTCGTCGAAGGCACTGGACGGCACCGGCATCCTGGGCCGCAAGGTCGCCTATGTCACCGGCGACACGCAGACCAAGTCGGACGCCGCGCGCGCCTCGGCGAAGTCGATGATCGAAAAAGACGGTGCCATCATGATCACCGGCGGCTCGTCCTCGGGCGTTGCCGTTGCCGTGCAGGGCCTGTGCCAAGAAGCCGGCGTGATCTTCATGGCGGGTCTGACCCACTCGAACGACACCACCGGCAAGGACAAGAAGGCCAACGGCTTCCGCCACTTCTTCAACGCCTACATGTCGGGTGCCGCTCTGGCGCCGGTGCTGGCCGCGCGCTATGGCGCCGACCGGAAGGCCTATCACTTGACCGCCGACTACACCTGGGGCTGGACCCAGGAAGAGTCGATCAAAGCCTCGACCGAGGCGCTGGGCTGGGAAACGGTCAACGCCGTGAAGACCCCGCTCGCCGCGACCGACTTCTCGTCCTATATCGCGCCGGTCCTGAACTCGGGCGCCGACGTGCTGGTTCTGAACCACTACGGCGGCAACATGGTCAACTCGCTGACCAACGCCGTGCAGTTCGGCCTGCGTGAAAAGCAGGTGAACGGCAAGAACTTCGAGATCGTCGTGCCGCTGTACTCGCGCCTGATGGCCCGTGGCGCCGGCGAGAACGTCAAGGGCATCCTTGGCTCGACCAACTGGCACTGGTCGCTGCAGGACGAGGGTTCGAAGGCTTTCGTACAGTCCTTCGGCACCAAGTACGGCTTCCCGCCGTCTCAGGCGGCGCACACCTGCTATGTGCAGACGCTGCTGTACGCCGACGCCGTGACCCGTGCCGGGTCGTTCAACCCCTGCGACGTCGCCGCGGCGCTGGAAGGGTTCGAATTCGACGGCATGGGCAACGGCCCGACGCTGTATCGCGCCGAAGACCACCAGTGCTTCAAAGACGTTCTGGTCGTGCAGGGGAAAGAGAACCCCACCTCGGAATTCGACCTTCTCGAGGTCGTCGAGGTCACGCCGGTCGATCAGGTCACCTACGCGCCGGATCACCCGATGTTCTCGGGTGGCAGCCTCGGGTCGTGCAACCCGGGCGCGTAACCGCCTGAAACCTCAACAGTGCCGCAGGGCGGGGAAACCCCCGCCCTGCCATGCAAGTCGCCGCCGCGGCTTCTGTCGGCGTGCGCATCCTTTCCAGAAAATGGGTCGGGACAATGGACGCAGTCATTCTTCAGGTGCTGAACGGGCTCGACAAGGGCTCGGCCTACGCGCTGATCGCGCTCGGGCTCACGCTGATCTTCGGCACGCTCGGTGTCGTCAACTTCGCCCACGGGGCAATCTTCATGCTTGGCGCGTTCTGCGCCGTCACGCTGCAGCGTATCCTGTCGCTGAGCTATACCGTGATCGACGAAACCCAGACCGACTTTCTCGGCAACCCGCTGAAGGTCGACGTGCCGTATGTCGAATCGTGGTTCGGGCCCGAGATGGGGCAGTCGATCATTGACTGGTCGGTGCCGCTGTCGATCCTGTTCGCGATCCCGGTTATGCTGATGATCGGCTACGCGCTGGAGCGCGGGCTGATCAAGCACTTCTACAAGCGCCCGCACGCGGACCAGATCCTTGTGACCTTCGGCCTTGCCATCGTGTTGCAGGAACTGATCAAGTATTTCTTCGGCGCCAACCCGATCCCGACCCCCGCGCCCGACGTGTTCCGCGGGTCGTTCGATTTCGGCCAGCTGATCGGCTTCCAGGCCAATGCGATCATCTATCCCTACTGGCGGATGATCTACTTTGTCTTCGCGCTGATCCTGATCGCCGGTGTCTTCGGGTTCCTGCAGTTCACCACCTTCGGCATGGTCGTTCGCGCCGGCATGGCGGACCGCGAGACGGTGGGCCTGCTGGGCATCAACATCGACCGCAAGTTCACCATCATGTTCGGCATCGCAGCCGCCGTCGCCGGTCTGGCGGGCGTGATGTACACGCCGATCAACTCTCCGAACTACCACATGGGGATGGACTTTCTTGTCCTCAGCTTCGTCGTGGTGGTCGTCGGCGGCATGGGCAGCCTTCCGGGCGCCGTGCTGGCGGGCTTCATGCTGGGCATTCTCGAGGCCTTCGCTTCGATGAACTGGATCAAGGACATCATCCCCGGCATCGACCAGATCATCATCTACCTGATTGCCATCGTCATCCTGCTGACCCGGCCGCGTGGCCTGATGGGTCGGCGCGGCGTGATGGAGGAGTAAAGACCAATGTTCGGCCTTTCCAAAAAAGACACTTCGTTCCTGCTGATCGTCGTCGCGCTGACGCTGCTGACCCCGATCTTCCTGCAACCCTTCCCGGAAGGCTCGGCGCTGGCCACCTTCAACGCGGGATACCCGGACCTGATGCAGCGGTTCGCGATCTTCGGCATCTTCGCCATCGGCTTCAACATCCTGTTCGGTCTGACCGGCTACCTGTCCTTCGGCCACGCCGCCTTCCTTGGTGTCGGATCGTACTCGGTGGTCTGGATGTACAAGCTGCTGGGCTACAACATCCTGCCGGGACTGGCGCTTGCCGTGATCACCTCGGGGATCTTCGCACTGGCGATCGGCTACGTCTCGCTGCGGCGCACGGGCATCTACTTCTCGATCCTGACGCTGGCCTTCGCGCAGATGTCGTTCAACCTTGCCTACTCGGTGCTGACCCCGCTGACCAACGGCGAGACCGGCCTGCAGGTCTATAGCAACGACCCGCAGATCCTGATGGGCGAGGGCGCGCCGAACTCGCCGCACCTGTTCGGGCTGGTGATGCGCGACAGCGTGCAGGTCGACGTGGGCGGATGGCTGTTCACCTTCAACATCGGCTACTACTTCTGCGCCGTCGTCGCGATCCTTGCCTTCTACCTGTCGCTGCGGATCTTCCGGTCGCCCTTTGGCCTGATGCTGCGCGCGATCAAGTCGAACCAGACCCGGATGAACTATACCGGCCTGAACACCCGGCCCTACACGCTGGCGGCCTTCGTGATCTCGGGGATGTACGCCGGTCTGGCCGGTGGCCTGATGGCCTCGATGGACCCGCTGGCCGGTGCCGAGCGGATGCAGTGGACCGCCTCGGGCGAGGTGGTGCTGATGACGATCCTCGGCGGCGCGGGCACCCTTCTGGGTCCGGTGCTGGGCGCGGGCTTCATCAAGTACTTCGAGAACATCTTCTCGAAGATCAACGACAACATGCTGCACCAGTGGTTCGGCTGGATGCCCGATGGCATGGAAGACGCGCTGATCTGGGTGTCGCACTTCTTCGTCGGCAAGTCCTGGCACCTGACCCTTGGCCTGCTGTTCATGCTGGTCGTGATCTTCCTGCCCGGCGGTCTTGTCGAGGGTGGCCAGCGGATCGCACGGTGGATGCGCAGCCGTAAGAAAGGCTCGGGGAACGACCCCGAGCATCACCCGAAACCCGCCCCGCACGTGGCCGAGTAAGAGGAGAACGGAGCAATGGGAATCCTCGAAGTCAAAGGTGTCGGCAAACGCTTCGGCGGCCTGCAGGCACTGGGTGACGTGAACCTCTCGGTCAAGGACCAGAGCGTCCACGCGATCATCGGGCCAAACGGGGCCGGCAAGTCGACACTGCTGAACTGCCTTGTCGGACGCCTGATCCCCGATACCGGATCGGTCATGTTCGACGGTCAGTCGGTGCTGGGCCGCAAGCCGCACGAGATCAACCAGATGGGCATCAGCCGGGTGTTCCAGACCCCCGAGATCTTCGCCGATCTCACGGTGATGGAGAACGTCCTGATCCCCTGCTTCGCCAAGCGCGACGGGGCATTCCGGATGCACGCCTTCGAAACGGTGGCCAACGAGTCAGAGCTGAACGACACGGCGGAAACGATCCTTGCGGACGTCAACATGCTGGAAAAACGGCACATGCTGGCCTCGTCCCTGTCGCGCGGCGACAAGCGGCGGCTGGAAATGGCGATGTGCCTTGTCCAGCGTCCTAGGCTTCTGCTGTTGGACGAACCCACCGCCGGCATGGCGCGGGCCGACACCAACAACACGATCGACCTGCTGAAAGAGATCCACGAGAAGCGCGACATCACGATGGCGATCATCGAGCACGACATGCACGTGGTCTTCTCGCTTGCAGACCGGATCACCGTTCTGGCCCAGGGCACGCCGCTGGTCGAGGACACGCCGGAAAACATCAAGGGCCATCCGAAGGTCCGCGAAGCCTACCTCGGGGAGAGCCACTGATGACCCTGACCGAAGATCAGCTGTCGACGCGGGAACCGAAGGATTTCTCGTCCCATTCCAACAAGGCCGCGACTGCGCCCGCGTTCTTCTCGGCCTATGACCTGCACGCCTATTACGGCGAAAGCTACATCGTGCAGGGCGTCAGCTTTAACATCCACGAGGGCGAGATCCTTGCCCTGCTGGGCCGCAACGGGGCTGGCAAGACCTCGACCCTGCGGGCGCTGGCGCGGCTGGACGATCCGCAGGTGACCCACGGCGAGATTTGGCTGGACCACCAGCCGTTGCACAAGATGTCCAGCTATCAGGCGGCGTCGTGCGGGCTGCAGCTTGTGCCCGAGGACCGGCGCATCATCCCCGGCCTGACGGTCGAGGAAAACCTGCAGCTGGCGCAGATCGCGCCGCCGGTGGGCTGGTCGATCGACCGGCTGTACGACCTGTTCCCGCGTCTTGGCGAACGCCGCAAGCAGGAAGGCGTGACGCTGTCGGGAGGCGAACAGCAGATGCTGGCCATCGCCCGCGCCTTGGCCCGGGACATCAAGGTGTTGCTGCTGGACGAGCCCTATGAAGGTCTTGCGCCTGTTATCGTGGACGAGATCGAGAAAACGCTTAACATCATTAAGCAACAGGGTATCACGACTGTGATCGTCGAACAGAATGCCGTTCGGGCGCTGATGCTTGCTGACCGGGCGGTTATCCTTGATACCGGAACGGTTGTGTTTGACGGCACCGCGAAGGAGGTTCTCGACAACGCAGAGCTTCGGGCAGAGTATCTGGCTATCTGACGCCGGTGCCCCGACGGGGCTGCCCTGCACAGCACAGCGCCTTGCCCGCCGACGCGGGCGGCGCCTTACGGGATGGAGGAATAGCGATGCTGGATAATCCGGAAAACATCTATAAGCCGAGCGCGGAGTTCATCCAAAACGCGCACGTCGGCCCCGACAAGTACAAGGAAATGTACACCGTTTCGGTCGAAGACCCTGAAACGTTCTGGGGCGAACACGGCAAGCGGCTGGACTGGATCGAGCCCTATACCAAGGTCAAGAACACCTGTTTCGACTTCGGCAAGGTGTCGATCAAGTGGTTCGAGGACGGCGTTCTGAACGTCGCCGCAAACTGCGTCGACCGCCACCTTGCGACGCGCGGCGACCAGACCGCGATCATCTTCGAGCCGGACGATCCCAACGCCGAAGCGCAGCACATCACCTACAAGGAACTGCACGAGAAGGTCTGCCGCATGGCGAACGTCCTTCTGTCGCAGGGCGTGATGCGCGGCGACCGCGTGGTGATCTACCTGCCGATGATCCCGGAAGCCGCCTATGCGATGCTGGCCTGCGCCCGGATCGGCGCGGTGCATTCCATCGTCTTCGCCGGGTTCTCGCCCGACGCGCTGGCGAACCGGATCAACGACTGTGGCGCCAAACTGGTGATCACCGCCGACACCGCCCCGCGCGGCGGCCGTGTCACCGCGCTGAAATCCAACACCGACGCGGCGCTGCTGCACTGCTCGGACAAGGTGCGCTGCCTTGTAGTGAAGCACACCGGCGACCAGACCACCTGGATCGACGGCCGCGATGTGGATGTGAAGGCGCTGATGGAAACCGCAGCGCCCGATTGCCCGCCGCGCCCGATGGGCGCCGAGGATCCGCTGTTCATCCTGTACACGTCGGGGTCGACCGGCAAACCGAAGGGCGTCGTGCACACCTCGGGCGGCTATCTCGTCTATGCGGCGATGACGCAGGAATACACCTTCGACTATCACGACGGCGACGTGTTCTGGTGTTCGGCGGACGTCGGCTGGGTCACCGGCCACAGCTACATCGTCTATGGTCCGCTGGCGAACGGCGCGACCACGCTGATGTTCGAGGGCGTGCCGACCTACCCGGACGCGGGCCGGTTCTGGGCCGTGTGCGAGAAGCACAAGGTCAACCAGTTCTACACCGCCCCCACCGCGATCCGCGCCCTGATGGGGCAGGGGCCCGAGTGGGTCGAGAAGTACGACCTGTCGTCGCTGAAACTGCTGGGCACCGTCGGCGAGCCGATCAACCCGGAAGCCTGGAACTGGTACAACGAGTTGGTCGGCAAGGGGAAACTACCCATCGTCGATACGTGGTGGCAGACCGAGACCGGCGGCCACATGATCACGCCGATCCCCGGCGCGGTCCCTGCCAAGCCCGGTTCGGCCACACTGCCGTTCTTCGGCGTGAAGCCCGTGATCCTTGATGCCGAGAAGGGCACCGAGATCGAAGGCAATCCGGCCGAGGGTGTGCTTGCCATCGCCGACAGCTGGCCCGGTCAGATGCGCACCGTCTGGGGCGATCACGAACGGTTCGAGGCGACGTATTTCCAGCAATACAAGGGCTATTACTTCTCGGGTGACGGCTGTCGTCGCGACGAGGACGGCTATTTCTGGATCACCGGCCGCGTCGACGACGTGATCAACGTCTCGGGTCACCGGATGGGCACCGCCGAGGTCGAAAGCGCGCTGGTGGCGCATGCCGACGTGGCCGAAGCCGCGGTGGTGGGCTTCCCGCACGACATCAAGGGGCAGGGCATCTACTGCTACGTGACCCTGATGAACGGGATCGAGCCGACGGACGAGCTGAAGAAGGACCTTGAGAAATGGGTCCGGACCGAAATCGGCCCGATTGCCAAGCCCGATCACATCCAGTGGGCCCCCGGCCTGCCGAAAACCCGGTCCGGCAAGATCATGCGCCGCATCCTGCGCAAGATCGCCGAAAACGACTATGGCGCGCTGGGCGATACCTCCACGCTCGCGGATCCCTCGGTGGTGGACGACCTCATCGAGAACCGCATGAACAAGTAGCGGCAGTCACGGTCATGACCGGAAAAGCGCGCCCCTCCCGGCGCGCTTTTTCTGTTCAGGAGATCAGCCCGAGGACGAGATAGAAGATCAGCGCCGGACCCAGCGCGAGGCCCATCGGGAAATCCTGAATTTCGAAAGACTTCCAATCGGTTGCCCGCTGTAACGCCGGGATCTTCCGGGCGCCCCGGTGCGTGACATAGGCCGCCAGCAGGACCGCGCCGAACAGAAAGGCGAAGGTGCGGGCATCCGCCAGTGGAATGAACGGGGCCATCGCGGCGGCGAACTTGGCGTCGCCCGCGCCGATCATGCGGATCATGTTCATCAGGAAGCCCACCACCAGCACGACGACCAGTTGCAGCAGGCGCCACGGGTATTCGGCCAGCGGAACCGCCAACAGCCCGACGACAAGGAACACAAGCGTCAACGCATAGACCGCTTTGTTCGGGATCTTCATGAACTTCACGTCGTTCCACGCCACCCAGATGCCGATCGGCACCGCGAAGGGCAGGAACCAGAGAGCTTGGCTTGCGGGCAGGGTCAGCATCGCGAGGTCCGTGCGGCTGACGGGGCCCGCAGGCCCCGCCGGATCAGTTGGTGACGTTCGCTTCCAGCGCGCGCAACGAGCGCACGGCGGCCTCGAAATGCTGCGGGTGGGTGTCGATCGCCTCGCGCAGCAGACCTTTGCCGATCTCGATGTCGCCCTGCTTGATCGCCGACAGCGCCAGCGTGTGCAGAAGCTGCGCGCGCTCGATCTGTGACATCGGGACGACGGGCAGTTCGTAGTCGCGCTGGGCGCCACGGGCGAGTGCGAGGTTGTTCTTCGCGGTGAACAGGCTGTCGTCGTAGGTGATCGCCTCGCCGAACAGGCGCTCGGCCTCAGAGTATTCGCCGCGCGACAGCTTGGAATAACCCCAGTTGTTCAGCACGCTGCCGGGCTTGGTCGTCAGGCCGACGGCGATCTCGTAGAATGCGTCCGCATCCTGCCACTGCTGGTTGGAGTCGGCGATCATCGCCTCAAGCTTGTAGCGTTTGAAGGTCTCGTAGGTCGGCGGAATCTTGTCCAGTTCAGCCTCTGCCGTGTCCCATTCGCTGGTGCGGATCAGGGCGTCGGCGTATTCGACGCGGTCGGCATTGGTGACCTCGGCATGTTCGACGACGGCCTTCCATGCCACCGCGCCCTCGGTGTTCCGCTTGGCGCGGACCAGCGACAGCGCGTGTCCGCGCAGCAAGTCGATCCGGTCCGGATGTTCGGCCAGCGAACGCCTGAAATAGTTCACCGCCTCGTTCGGGTCCGCGACCGTCAGCATGATGTCGTTGAGATTGCTCTCGTCGATTACGTTCACGGTGTCGAACGCCCGTTCGACATCCGCATCGCCCGCCTTGTCGCCACAGGCCGACAACAGCACGGCGCTGCCGAGGCAGACCACCCCAACCAACTTGCGCATCTTTGGCGTCCTTTTACTGCTCGTTTTCCGCCTCTGGAGTGGAGAGAAGCAGGTATTCACCGCCTCCCCGCCGGACCAGGGCGAATTGGGTATTGTTTTCTTGATCGTAGTCCGGATTGTCCATTTTTGCGAGTGCTAAGCGCAAATTGTCCCGAATAGCGGCGCTTTCGCCGTTATCCAGCGCGAATGCGGTATGAAAGACACGCTCGGCCTCGGGAATCTGGTTCAGTTCCATCAGCACGACGCCAAGGTTGTTCCATGCTGGGACGAAGGTCTGATCCTCTTCGACCGCCCGGCGCAGGATCTGCTCGGCCTGATTCAGGCGCCCCAGCCGCAGGTTGGCAGAGCCGATCGCCGACAGGACGTCGACGTTCAGACCCTGATCGGCGGCGGCGCGGTAATAGGCGCGCAGGGCCAGTTCGTATTCGCCCGACGCCATCAGGCGGTGCCCCACCAGCAAGCCGTCGACATCCTCGCCGCTGCCGTCCACGGACGGCGCGTACAATCCGTCCCCGTCTCCGGGTGCGCGCTGACCGCCCGGTGAACAGGCGGTCAGCGCGAAGATGACCAGGATAATCCCCGGCCAGCGATATGACATTGCAGTGCCCTGCCTAGTAACCTGTCTGCGTCGCCGTCAGCGTCAGGTAGATGCCGTAGACCGAGGGGCCCACGAGGATCACCAGAAGCGGCGGAACCGTAAGCATCATTGTGGCAAGGGTCATCTTGGTGGGCAAGGTGTTGGCTTTCTCTTCGGCCCGCATCACGCGTTTGTCACGCATCTCGGCCGAGAAGACCCGCAGCGCCTCGGCGATCGAGGTACCGAAGCTGGCGGATTGGATCAGCACGGTCACGAAGCTGGCCACGTCCGATACGCCGCAGCGTTCCGACATATCGCGCAGGACCGAAATGCGGTCCTTACCGGCTTTCATCTCTTGGCTGACGGTGTCGAACTCGTCCGCCAGCGCCGGATAGCCTGCACGGATCTCACGCGCCACGCGCAGGATCGCCTGATCAAGCGACTGGCCCGCTTCGACGCAGACCAGCATCATGTCGAGCGAATCCGGGAAGCCGTTGATGATCTCTTCCTCGCGGGCCGCCACGCGGCGGGTGACCCAGTACTTCGGGGCCATATAGCCCGCGGCGCCGGGGATTAGGATCGACAGGATGATCTGCTGCGTCGTCGGGTCCTGCGTCATCTGCAGCAGCAGGGCATAGGCCGTGCCAAGCACAAGGCCGCCAGCGCCAAGGGCGAACTGGGCAAAGTGGTACATCCGCACCGCGTTCTTTTGCCGGTAACCGGCGCGAAGCAGCTTCAGCTGGATGGCCGAGTATTCCTCGGCGTCCTTCGGTTCGAGGAAGTCGGAGTATTTCTCCAGCTTGTCCTTCTTGGTCTGCGCGCGAAGCTGTGCCTCGGGGCGCGCATTCGGTGTCTGCGCCTGTTCCTTCAGCCGGTCCAGCGGGTCCTTCTGTTTCCGCAGAAAGACGGGCAGGGCGATCAGGATCAGCAGGATGCCAAGGAACCCGGCGGCCAGAAGCGGGCCGAGAGGGCCGAATGTTTCGGTCAGAAAGCTCATTGCCGTTGCTCCTCAGACCTTGATGTTGACCAGCATCTTCATGACGAAGACGTTGGCGATCAGGAAGCCCGCGACCACAAGACAGGCGGGAATGAACACCGGGGTGCCCATCACCTGATCATAGTAGTTCGGCTGCGCGACGTTGATGCCGACCAGCGCCAGCAGCGGGAAGCCCGACAGGAACTTGCCCGACCATTTCGCTTCGGCGGTGATGGCGGTCACTCGGCGGAACAGCTTGAACCGCGAGCGGATCACCTTCGCCAGACCTTCGAGGATCTCGGCAAGGTTACCACCCGAGGTCTGCTGGATCGTCACGGCGACCGCGAGGAAGCGAAGGTCCTGCATGTCCAGCCGTTCGGCCATCGCCTTCAGTGCCTCGCCCACGTCCCGGCCATAGGCGGATTCGTCGGCGATCATGCCCATCTCGGTGCCAAGCGGGTCGGGGACCTCTTTGGCGACGATGTTCAGGGCCGAGCTGAACGGGTGGCCGACGCGCAGGCTGCGGACCATCAGTTCCACCGCGTCGGGAAGCTGCTCTTCCAGCAGCTTCATGCGCTTGGTGGCCTTGTTGTTGATCCAGACATAGACCGCGCCGATGCCCATCAGCACCGACACGCCAAGGCGGATCTGGATCGAGGCGCCGGTGCCGATGGTCAGGCCGACGAAGGCCACCGCCGACAGCAGAAACATCACCAGAACCAGCTGAATCGGGGTGAAGGCGATGTTCGCCTTCTGCGCCTTTTCCGCAAGGATCGCGTACAGCGGGATCGTCCGAGACTTCAGGTGCTGCGACATCTCCTTGCGGAGCTGTTCCAGCACCTGTTCGCGGCCGACGCCTTTTTCCAGCATTTCCATCCGGCGGTTCAGCCGGCTGTTCAGGCTGATCGATTTGCCGAAGACGGTCAGGTAGATGCCTTCGACAAGAACCAGCACGGCCACGAAGATCAGGCCGTAGATGATCAGTTCTATGGGGACGCCCATGAATTACAGTCCTACAGAAGGTTCGAAGATCTGCGGCGGCAGGTCGTAGCCCCACTGCCGGAAACGCTCCGAGTAGTGCGACCGCACGCCGGTCGCTGTGAATTGCCCGATGATCTTCCCGTTCGGTTCCAGGCCAAGGCGCTGGTACCGGAAGATCTCTTGCATCGAGATGACTTCCCCTTCCATCCCGGTGATCTCTGTAATCGAGACCATCCGGCGCGAGCCGTCCTGCAGACGGCTTGCCTGCACGATCAAGTTGACGGCCGATGCGATCTGAGAGCGCACCGCCTTCAGCGGCATCTCGATCCCGGCCATCGCGATCATGTTTTCAAGACGCGAAACACCGTCGCGGGCGCTGTTCGCGTGGATCGTGGTCATCGACCCGTCGTGGCCGGTGTTCATGGCCTGCAGCATGTCGATGACTTCCTCGCCACGCGTTTCGCCGACGATGATCCGGTCCGGACGCATCCGCAGGGCGTTGCGCAAACAGTCGCGCTGGGTGACGGCGCCCTTGCCTTCGACGTTGGCGGGGCGGCTTTCCATCCGGCCGACGTGGGTCTGCTGCAGCTGAAGTTCCGCGGTGTCCTCGATCGTCAGGATCCGCTCGCTGTCGTCGATGAAGGACGACAGGGCGTTCAGCGTGGTCGTTTTACCGGAACCCGTACCGCCCGAGACGATGACGTTCAGACGGCAGGCCACCGCCGCCTCGAGGTACATCGCCATGTCCTCGGAAAAGGCGCCGAAGCCCACCAGATCGCGGATGCCCAGCTTGTCCTTCTTGAACTTACGAATGGACACCAGCGACCCGTCGACCGCGATCGGCGGAACCATCGCGTTGAAACGCGAACCGTCGGACAGACGGGCGTCGACATACGGGTTCGATTCATCGACGCGGCGACCCACGGCGGACACGATCTTGTCGATGATCCGCAGAAGGTGGCGTTCGTCCTTGAAGGTGATGTCGGTCAACTGCAGCTTGCCCGCGCGTTCCACGAAGATCTGCTGCGGCCCGTTGACCAGAATATCGTTGACGCTGTCGTCCTGCAGCAGCGCCTCTAGCGGGCCAAGGCCCGTCACCTCGTTGTAGAGGTCCTTGATCAGCGTCGTGCGCTCGTCCTTGTTCAGAACGATCGACAGCTCTTCCAGCGCCTCGGCAGAGATCGCGGCGATCTCTTGGCGCAGGTCCGCCTCGGACGCGTGTTCCAGCGCCGCAAGGTTCAGGTTGTCGAGCAGACGCTTGTGCAGCTCGACCTTGATCTCGCCGATCCGCTCTTTGCGCTTGCGCTCTTTGTCGGCAGGAGAGGGCGCGGCGGGGGCTTGCCGCGCGGCCTGCTTGGGGGTCGGAGCTGCCGCCTTCGGGGCAGCTTTCGGAGGCGCCTTCGCCGGCGCGGCCGCTGCCGCCTCGGCGGTGGCTTCGGCCTTTACGGGCTTGGCAGTCTCGGTCGTTTTCTTGCTGTACCGGGCAAACACGTGGCAGCTCTCCCGAAAGGGTTCTGGTTACTCGGCCTCTAGTGCGGCCTGTTCGATATTGTGCTGGTGGATCGACCCGGCGAGCTTCGCGATCTCTTTGCGCAGCGGGTTCTTCGCGGCGCTCGCGGCAAGCGGCGTGCCGTGGTCGCAGGACTGCATCACCTGCTTGCCGCCGTCGGGCATCAGGATCTCGATGTCGATGTCCAGGCTTTCGGCCATCCGCTTGACCCGGCTCTTGCCGGTCAGGTCGGTGAACTTCGGCGACCGGTTCAGGATATAGCGCAGCTTCTGGTGCGGCAGATCCTCGGACTTCAGCGCCCGCAGCATCCGCAAGGCGTTCTGCGCCGACCGCATGTCCAGTTCCAGCGCGGTCAGGTAGACGTGGCTTTCGTTCAGCACCGTCTCTGTCCAGTTCACCACGGTCGTCGGCATGTCGATCACGACGTAGTCGAAGTTCGCCGTCGCCACCTCCAGCAACCGCTCGATGTCCTCGGGGCCGATGAAATCAAGCGGCAGGATATCGGCGGGGGCCGTTAGGACGTGCATCTTGTCCTGATACGACGCAAGCGCGTGGACGAAGGCCTCGCTGTCCATCGACGCGGTGTCGGACAAAAGCTCGTACACCGCTTCGCGGCGCGGCAGGTCGAGGTAGGTCGAGACCGAACCGAACTGCAGGTCGAGGTCCAGCATGGCGACCCGGGGCGGCTTCTTGTCGTCGACGTTCGCCAGTTCCCACGCAAGGTTGGTCGCCACGGTGGTCGCGCCGACACCGCCGGCAAGCCCGTGGACCGTCACGATAACGCCGTTGCGGTCGTGTTTGCTGGGGTGCGCCGTGTTCAGGTTCGCGATCTCGCCGCCGGTCGGTTCCGGCTTGCGCAGCCGTTCGATGGCGTCATGCAGCGTCCCCTCTGGCAGCGGGTAGGGGCAAAATTCTCGCGCCCCAAGCCGCAGCAGCTGGTGCAGCGCGATGGGGCTGACGTTTTCGGCGATCAATATCACCTTCAGCCCGTTCGCGTTCGCGGTCTCGATCAGGTCGGCGATACCGGCAAGGTTGGTCTCGTCCTGGTCGTCGATCGCAATCGCAACGAATTCCATAAATTTAGCGTCTGGCTGGGTAAAAAACACCCGCGCGTCGTCGAATGACAGGTCACCCCAGGCTTCGCCCAGTTCGGTTTCCATGTCCTCGATGAGAAGATCGAACTTCTGCACGTCACGCGCGACGGTGCACGCGAGGATCGGCTCCGGATCGCTCTGCAAGGCCGCGTTTGAACTCATCGTCAAAATCCCTTCTGCCCGATGCGACCGGATAGGCGCACGTTCCTGCACCCCGGCTGCACCGGAATTCGGCCCCCCTCGGGCCGAAAGCACTGCTCCGATGGTGTTAATCTGCTGAGAAATGTGGGCGAGATTGCGGCCAAAAAATCATCATTATTCGGTCTTTTGGAACGGACCCGGCCAGACCGGCGGATTGTTCCTGACCTGATGAAACAGGCTGTCGCGGATGGAAGGCGGGCCGCCCTTTTACAAAGGCGGCCCGAGTTCGCTGTCCCTTGCGGCCGTTTTCGGCCCTTGTTGCGCCGTTCCCGGCGATGGCCCCCGCGCCGTCCTGGCGGCGCAACCCTTCGGAAGGGTGGGGAAAAGTCTGTTCGACCGGGTCTTAGAAGTCCGCTTCCACAGAGCCGCCGGTCGGGATCTCGGTCGCGCTGTCGACGTATTCGCGGAATATGACTTCGGCGTATTTTCCGTTCAGCACCAGCGGATGGTTCTTGACGAAGCCAGTCACTTCGGTCACCGCGCGGCGGTTCCGCATCTCGGGCTGCTCGGTGTAGATGATCGGCTGCGTCTCGCCGAAGGACACCATTGCCTCCAGGCGCGAGCGGCTGATTCCGCGGCTTACAAGGTAGTTGACCACCGCGTTGGCGCGGCGCAGGCCAAGCGACTTGTTGTAGGCCTGCGATCCGACAAGGTCGGTGTGGCCGTAGACGCGGAAGCGAACCTCGGGGAACTGCGCGATCCAGCGGGCCTGCGCGTCCAGCGCAAGCCGGGCGGCGTTGTCGATCTGGGACGAGTTGAACGCGAACTCGACGACGGTGGGGACCTCGCGGTTGAACCGGGCATTCAGGTTCATGACGTAGGACAGGTCACCGTTGTGGATGCCGACGTTGTTCATCGTCGGGTTGCCGAAACCGCCTTCGTCGATCTCGGCACCGGCTTCGTTGTACCAGCTGGAAAAGACCTTGCGGTCACCGCACGCGCCAAGGGCCAGAAGGCTGGTCGCGGCGAGAAGGATCTTGGTGCGTGTGCGTGCCATTCGTCCTTACTCCATCACATAGCCGTAGGATCCGTCGAAGTCCTGCTGCGAGACTTCTCCGGCCGGTCCGGGCGTGGGGCCATTGGGGTTGCCGACGGTCTTGCCGAACAGGAACAGTTCGGATTCGGTCGGCGGGCGGATGCGGTCGGTCGGAAGCGCCAGGGCGTCTCCGCGCGTCGGGGTCACAAGGTGCGGGGTGATGATGATCACCAGTTCGCTCTGCGACCGCTGGTAGCTGGCCGAGCGGAACAGCGAGCCCAGCACGGGCACGTCACCCAGCCACGGCACCTGACTGTTCAGGTCCTCGAAGTCGTCTTGCAGCAGGCCGGCGATGGCGAAGCTTTCCCCGTCGCGCATCTCGACCACGGTCGAGGTTTCGCGGCGCCGGAAGGCGTTCACAGAGATGCCCGACTGTTCCACAGTGATCGACGGGTCGATGCCCGACACGGCGGCGTTGAGCTGCAGGTTGATGCGGTCCTTGTCCACCACGCGCGGGGTGAACTGAAGCTCGATGCCGAAGGGCTTGTACTCGATGGTGACCGAGCCGTCGTTGTCGACGACCGGGATCGGGTATTCGCCACCGGCGAGGAAGCTGGCTTCCTGCCCGGACAGGGCGGTCAGATTCGGTTCCGCAAGCGTGCGGACGACGCCCTTGCTTTCCAGAGCTTCCAGAAGGATGCCGAATTCGAACGACCCCGCCGAGAACCCCAGCGCCAGCGCGCCGTTGGTGCCGGCCGTGACTTCGATCGGGTTGCCAAGGCCGTTGTCGCCGTCCAGCCAAGTGCCGGTTTCACTGGCGACGCCGAAGTCGGTGCCACCGTTGATCGCCAGCGAGGACGACAGGCTTTTCGAAACCGACCGTTCCATTTCGGCGAAGCGGACCTTCAGCATCACCTGGTGGGTGCCGCCGACGACCATAAGGTTCGACACGCGATCCGGGGCGTAGCGGTTGGCAAGGTCCAGCGCGCGGTCGAGCTTTTCGATGCTGGACACCACGCCCGACAGGACGATGCCGTCGTTCGCGGTGCGCACCTCGATCTGCTCGCCGGGCAGGATCTGCTGCAGGCGCTCTTTGAACTCGGCGACGTCGGGCGCGACCTGCACCTCGACGTTGGCGATCAGGTCGCCTTCGACACCCAGCAGGGTCAGCGTGGTGCGCCCCGGTGCCTTACCGAGCACATAGATCGTGCGGTCGGAGAGTGTGGAGATATCCGCGATGGAGGGGTTCGCGATCGAAAGTTCCGCGAAGGGAACGTCGCTTTCCACCACAACGGCCCTGTTCATCGGAACGTTGAGACTGCCAGAGGCAGCCCCTCGCAGCACACGAAGATTCTGTGCCGATGCTTCCGGGACGGATGTGCTCAGGACGGACAGCCCCAACAGGGCCATCCCAAGGTATTTCGCAATGTGCATGTGACCTGCCTCTATGATCACTCAAGTCCCGGTCGTTGCGCCGGATTAAGGGAAAGGTGCAGGAAATTTAGAATTTAATCAATAATCAAGTATTTGGAGAGCAAATCTTATGTGGATATATCGCAACAGAATCGCTTAATTTGTTCATATTCAACGCAACAGGCCCCGCATATTGCGGGGCCCTTGAATGTTCGAATCGTGTTGGTATCAGTTCGTGCAGGGGATCGGCGTCTCGATGTACTGACCGCCGCGGCTGACGCGGATGGTGCAGACCTCGGGGACTTCGATGACCTCGGCCACCTCGGGCTCGGGTTCCTCTTCGACGATCTCTTCGATGCCAAGCAGACGGTTCTGGTCAACCTCTACCTCGCTGTCGATGATGGTGTTGTCGGTGGCGCCAAGCAGGGACAGCGACAGGCGGCCCGAGCTTTGCGCCTGCGCCAGCGCGGCGACCTCGACCGGCGATGCCTCGACCGTGACGGTGCGCGCGATGGTGGGCGCGGCCCGTTCGCCGTCGGCGGTCTGGTCCACGGCAACAAGGGTCACGCCGGACATGATCAGCTTGGTCACGTCGCGGTCGCCGCCACCAGAACGGCCCGGCAGGCGGCCCGTCCAGTAAACATCGACCCGGTCACCCGGACGCAGGAAGCCGGACACGCCGGATGCGACGTCGACCTTGATGGCGAAGGCGCGCATGCCCTTCGTCAGTCGGGTGCTGACGCCCGCGTCCTGCCCGGGCTCGGTGATCTTCACCACCATAAGCGGTTCGTCTTTTTCAATCGTGCGCAGCGCGACCCGGAATACCTCGGGGCCCTTGCTGAACACGGCGTCGACCGAGGGGAACGCCCCCTCGGGGATCGACGAGGCCGGCCATCTGATCACGCGGATGTCGTCAGCCTGAATCGGCTCGCCGTATTTCAGCTGCTTGTTCGCGACGACCACGTCGACCGTGGGCACGATCTGATCGCGCGCGACGCGTTCGCTTTCCAGGTAATCCTTGGCCATGTACACGGCAAAGCTCGCAAGTCCGAGACCCGCGATCAGTACCAGTCCGAAAATCGCTCTCATTCCGGTCCCTTTCCCAAAAGGCACTTGCACACCGCGCGACGGCGCGGCGGACGTAACTTTCCCCTATCCGACAAAGGTTGCTTTCTGATTGCGGCGAAAGCGTGCAGGGGCCACGGCGAAGCTGTGATTTCTCCACGCTCCGGTAACAGTCGCGCGATCCTTGACGTAATGGACCGGCGGTTCCGGTAGCGGGCAGAGGGGTCGGCGCGGTGCGGCGCCAACCCGGTCGATCCGGAGGGGCCGGATCAGTAGGTCGTCTTGATGCCCTGCGACGACAGGTGCGACCCGATGGTCTGGCCATAGTCATCGGTGGCGCCGCCGACGGTGGTCAGGACCGCGATGCCAAGGCCGACGATGGCGGCGGTCAGCACGACCCAGTCAACGGTCACGGCACCGGCCTCTTCCCGGTCGAACCGGCGGATCAGGCGTAGGATCTTCATAATGTCATGCTCCGAATTCTGCTCAATATTGTGCTCCGCCCTTCTGATCGGGCGACTGGTCGCGAGCATGGCGCGCCAAATACGGCGGGAATTGGGCAATTCGGGAACAATGCCGACCTGCCGGGCCAGACTTGTGTTCCGGCGGCAACAATTCAGGTCGGTAAGAAGAAGGCCGCGCCCCCGGTGGGACGCGGCCTTTTCGGTAATCGCTGAGACGATCAGTAGGTCGTCTTGATGCCCTGCGAGGACAGGTGCGAGCCGATGGTCTGGCCATAGTCGTCGGTGGCGCCACCAACGGTGGTCAGGACGGCGATGCCGAGGCCAACGATGGCAGCGGTCAGCACGACCCAGTCGACGGTCACGGCGCCATCTTCGTCGGCGCGGAAGCGATTGATCAGGTTGAACAGTTTCATGGTTTTCTCTCTCTCCAAAGAAGCTAAGACGCTTGTCTCGATTACCGCCACAAGCGTCGGGAAAATTCTTAACCCGTTGCCCGTCTTGGCATGGTGTCATTACACTTTTGGATTTGGGCGACACTGTGTCTGGCGTCGTACATTTTCGGCCCGGCCACATGGAATTTTAAGGGAAGCCTGAACCGGCATTATTCCGCCCGTATCGCCATCAAACGCGGTGCGGTTGGGGAGCAGAATGTCAATTTTGACACATCGGCGGTTCAATCCCTGTGTTCCGGGGTGAAGAACTGGCCTTGCATCATGGCTTTTGCAATGCAGAAGCAGGGCAGTTACGGGGCAGGGCGCACCCGCATGATGAAAATCATTCCGATACTGGCAATTGCCGGCGCCGCGGCGCTGTTGCCTGCCGGTGTGTTCGCCCAAGACCCGCCCGCTTTCCGGGATTTCACCTTCAAGCGGGTCAAACCGCCCTCTGGCGCGGGGCCCCGCATCAATATCCAGATCGAACCCCAGCCCGATCTGCCCAAGGCGCCCGACCCGGAGCCCGAGGCCGAAGTGGCCGCGCCGCCGGTCAGCGGGGCCTTCGCGTGGTACTGGGAGAAGGTCCGGCCAGAGCTGGAAGCCGCCGGACCCGGTCGGCTTGAAACCGCGCTGAACGAGCTGGTGAACGGCCCCGGCGTTCCCACGCCCCGGTTGGCGTCGATGCAGAAGATCGCCGACCTTTATGGCCGCGAGATCCTTGCCGCCACCATCGGGACCAAGGTGTCGCCGGCTTTGGTGCTGGCGGTGATCGGAATCGAAAGCTCGGGCCGGGTGGATGCGATCAGCGGCAAGGGCGCCACCGGGCTGATGCAGCTGATGCCTGCCACGGCTGAACGGTTCGGGACCACCGACATCACCGACCCGGCCGACAACATCCGAGGCGGGGTCGCCTATCTTGACTGGCTGATGGGCGAGTTTGGCGAGGACCCGCTGCTGGTGCTGGCGGGCTATAACGCGGGCGAGGGCGCGGTGTGGAAGCACAACGGCGTCCCGCCCTATGACGAGACGCGGGCCTATGTGCCCAAGGTGCTTGCAGCATGGACGGTGGCGCGGGGCCTGTGCCAATCGCCGCCGATGTTCGTCAGCGACCCCTGCGCGTTGCGTATCGTGGACAGGATTGCCGCCGATGAGTGAAGAAAGGCCGCTGGTGCTGGACGTGGATGGCACGTTCCTGCGCACGGACATGCTGTACGAATGTTTCTGGGGCGGCCTTGGCCGCGACCCGATCCAGACGATCAAGACCGCCGCCACGCATTTCAACGACCGTTCGGTTCTGAAACGGCGCATGGCCGAGATCGCGTCGCCGCGCACCGACCTGCTGCCGGTGAACGAAGACGTCCGCCAGCTTGCCCTGAAGGCGCAGGCGGAAGGACGCGAGGTGGTGCTTGCCTCGGCCTCGGACAGCGCGCTGGTGCAGGCCGTCGCGCGCGAGCATGGGCTGTCGGGGCGGGTTTTCGCGTCCGAGCCGGGCCATAACCTGAAGGGCGCAGCCAAGGCCGACGCGCTGGTCGAGGCCTATGGCGAGGGCGGCTTCGACTATGCCGGCAACGAGCCGGTGGACAAGGCGATCTGGGACCGCGCCCACGGTGCGGTGATCGTGGGGGACTACCCCGAAATTGCCGCCGAGCTGGAAGCCAAGGGCAAACAGGTCACCCGGATCGACGACGGCTGGACCGCGCGCGGCCTGCTCAAGGCGCTGCGGCCGCACCAGTGGGTGAAGAACATCCTGCTGATGGTGCCGATGATCGCGTCGCACTATTTCGACTGGTCGACGGTGTTCACGGTGATGATGGGGATCGTGGCCTTCTCGTTCGCGGCGTCCTCGATCTATATCGTCAACGACCTGCTCGACCTCGAAGCCGACCGGCTGCACGCGACCAAGCACAGGCGCCCCTTCGCCAGCGGGCGCGTGCCGATCCGTGTCGGAATGGCGGCGTGGGCGGTGCTGACCGCGCTGGCGGTGGGCATAGGGCTGGCGATCAGCGCGGGTTTCCTGGCGGTCGTGCTGCTGTATATGCTGCTGTCGCTGAGCTATTCGCTGAAGCTAAAGCGCCTGCGCTGGGTGGACATCGCCACGCTGGCCGGGCTGTACACCCTGCGCGTCGTCGCGGGCGCGCTGGCGGTGGATGTGTACGTGTCCGGCTATCTGTTGGTGTTCATCTTCCCGACCTTCGTCACGCTGGGCTGCGTCAAGCGGCTGACAGAGGTGACGCTGGCCGTGAATGACGAACGCCTGCCGGGGCGCGGCTATGGCCGGCCCGACCGGGGCGACCTGTTGAACGTGGCGTGGCTGGGCACCTTCGGTGCGCTGCTGACGTTCTTCCTGTACACCTTCACCGAGCAGGCGCACGACCTGTACCCGACCCGCTGGTTGCTGTGGGTGGCGATGGTGCCGCTGTTCCTGTGGCTCTGGCGCATGGTGCGGCTGGGCTATCAGGGCAAGCAGGACTATGACCCCATCGTGTTCGCGCTGCGCGACAAGCACGGGCTGGGGCTGATCTTCATCATGCTGGCGATCATGTTCTATGCCGCCGGGCTGTGGCAGGTCTGGTTCGGCTAGGCCGCGCCGCAGCCGGTCTTCGGCAATGGCCCTCGGCCGCTGACGGTCAGCCCTCGGGGAACAGCCCGTCCGGCGGGTCGGCGACGATCCGGCCGCTGGTCAGGTCGACGGTGGGCACCGCCGCCATCGTGAAGGGCAACAGGACCGGTTCGGCGATGCCGGGGCCGGTGATCTCTAGCAGGTCGGTAGCGCCGTGGTTCAGCACCGCCTTCACACGTCCCAGCAGCGCGCCGCCGGTGTCGCGCACCTCTAGCCCGATCAGGTCGGCGTGATAGTATTCGTCGTCCGGCAGGACGGGCAGGGCGTCCCGGTCGGCGTACAGGCGCACGCCCTTCAGCGTATCGGCCTGTTCCTTGGTCTCGATACCCGACACACGGGCGGCGAAGCCCGTCTTGATGGCTTGGGTGATCGACACGGTAATGCTGCGGTCGCCCGCCTCGGTCCACAGGGGACCATAGTCGGCGATGGCCTCGGGCTCGGCGCAGAAGCTTTTCAGGCGCACCTCGCCACGGACCCCGAACGACCCCGCAAGGGCGCCGACACAGACACGGTTATCGGTCATGGGCGCACCTTTGGCGTCACGTCATCGGGGATCGCGGTCCGGCAGTGTGGCGAACGGTCCTTCATCGGCGCACGGCGCCCGTGGCACGCCGCGACGCCGCCCGCGATGCGGGCAACGTGCGGAAGCCGGGCGTGCGACACGCCGATGAAGGTCCGGACCGCCAAGTCAGGTCGCGCGGATTACTCCGCGCTTTCCTCTGCGGGCTCTTCTGCCGGAGCGGCAGCAGCTTCGGCTGCGGCAGCAGCTTTCGCGGCTTTCTCTTCAGCGCGCTCTTCGGCTTTCTTGCCCGGCTTCGCCTTGTTCGGGTTGCTGCGGGTCTTCTTGGTCAGGACGCCGGCGGCTTCCAGCATGCGCTGGATACGGTCGGTCGGCTGCGCGCCTTTGTCCAGCCAGTGCTGCACGCGCTCCATGTCCATCTTGACGCGGTCTTCCGAGTCTTTCGCCAGAAGCGGGTTGTAGGTGCCCAGCTTTTCGATGAAGCGGCCATCGCGCGGCATGCGCGAGTCGGTCGCAACGATCGAGTAGTGGGGGCGCTTCTTGGAGCCGCCGCGGGCCAGTCGGATCTTCATTGCCATTGTTGTTCTCCTTTGAATGGCGGTCGTTTGGCGCGAGTGATGCGCCGTCAGGATTTGTGTTTCTTGTGGTGGCGGATCACTTCCTCGATCACGAAGTTCAGGAAGGACTTCGCGAACTCGGGGTCGAGACCCGCTGATTTCGACAGCGATTCCAGCCGCGCGATCTGGATCTCTTCGCGGGCGGGGTCGCTGGGGGGCAGGTCGTGGGTGGCCTTGAGGACGCCCACTTCCTGCGTGTGCTTGAACCGTTCGGCCAGCGTATAGACAAGGATCGCGTCCAAGCGGTCGATGCTGGCGCGATGGTCGGCCAGAATTTCGGCGGCGCGGGCGGCGTCGGTGGTCATGCGGTGGCTCCGGTCAGGTCGTAACGGTAGACGTTGGTGTCGTGGCGGTCGGGGTCGGGCAGCAGGTCCTCTGCCGCCGCGTCGCGCGCGCCGCCAAGGCGCAGGGCAAGGGCGATCGACCGCGCGTTGTCGCGGGCGACGTAGCTGACCAGCGTGGTCATGCCCAGCGTCTCGTGGGCGTGGGTCATCACGGCGCGGGCCGCCTCGAAGGCAAAGCCGCGGCCTTCGAACGCCGCGTCGAACAGAAAGCCCAGTTCGGGCTCCATGTCGCCGGGTTCAAAACCGATCTGCACGAACCCGATGGCGCGGCCGCCATAGCACACCGTCCAGCAGCCGGTGCCGCGCAAGTACCATGTGCCGGTCATCTGCATGAACTCGGACCACGCGGCTTCGCGGGACATCGGACCGCCGATGCCGGCGGCGCGGCCGGACCCGGCGATTCCCGCGAACAGGTCGAAGTCATCGATCTTCGGCGCACGCAGCAGCAGGCGGTCGGTGCCCAGCACCGGGACCAAGGACTGCATCCGGCCCGCAAGGGCGGCGGCGGCGCCGGTCGGCGAGAATTCGTGCGGGTGCATCATGCGTAGGCCTCCATGCCGCCCTCGGCGTCGGTGCCGGAGGGGCGGGCGTGGCGATAAACAAGCAGGTCAGTCTCGTCGTCGGGCTGCGCGGCGGTCGGGTCGACCGTGGCGCCCATCCGCTCGGCCAAGGCAATGGACCGGGCATTGTTGGCGTCGATGTAGCTGACGCAGGTGTCCCAGCCCAGCGTGTCGAACGCATAGTCCAGCGCCGCGCGCGCGGCTTCGGCAGCATAGCCTTTGCCCTCGGCCTCGGGGGCCCAGATCGACCAGCTCATTTCGTGTTCGGGCCAGCCCTCGGGGAACCACGGGCCGATGCCGCCGATGGTCTTGCCGCTGGACCGCTCGACGATGGCGAAAATACCGCAGCCGTGGATCGCCCAGTGACCGATCAGGGATGCGAAGGCGCGCCATGCCTTGCCGCGCGGAAGTTCCGTTCCGCCGCCCACGAACGCGCCGCGGTCCGAGGTCAGGAAGTCCACGAACAGGTCGCAGTCCGACGCCTGCACCGCGCGCAGCGTCAGACGCTCTGTCTGAAGCACGGGGGTTCCGGTCAACTCGACAGTCATGCCGCCACCTCGTCAGCGGGCAACTCGACCGGGTGGCGCCAGATCTCGACCGGCTTGCCGCTGTCGGGGTCGCCGAAGGGCTGGCCGGTGTTCTTCGCGCCAAGCCGCTCTGCCAGCCGTGCCGACCGCAAGTTGCTTGTGGCGATCAGGCTGATCGCGGTGGTCCAGCCCAAAGTCTCGTACGCCCAGCGGCGCGCGGCAGAGACGGCCTCGAACGCGACGCCGCGGCCTTCGGCATTGGCGAAGACCGACCACGCAAGTTCCGGCTCGGGCCAGCCCTCGGGGTAGTACGGCCCGACGATGCCCAGCGGCTCGTCGGTGTGGCGGTCGGCGACAAGGAAGCGGCCGAAGCCGCGCAGCTGCCAATGGCCGACGATCTCTGCCATCTGGCTGAACGCGGTGTTGCGGGTGAACGGGCCGCCAAGGAAGGCGGTGCGCTCGGCATCGCCACGGAACGCCGCATAGGCCTCGAAATCCTGCCAGCGCGGGGCGCGGAGGACCAGACGCTGGGTTTCCAGCGTGGGGATATGCAGCGTGGTGCCGGTCATTTCTTCTTGCCGAAGCCCGACAGACCGGGCGGCAGGGCGGACCCGGCACCGGGCATTCCGGGGAAGCCTTTGGGCAGACCGCCCGCCATGCCGCCGGGCAGACCGCCACCGGCGCCCATCTGCTTGGCGGCGGCTTCCATCTCGGCCTCGGACGGCATTCCGGACTTGCCGAACATGCCCTTCATGGCCTGTTTCAGCATGCCGCCCTTCATCTTGCCCATCTTCTTCATCATGTCCGACATCTGCCGCTGCATTTTCAGCAGGCGGTTCAGGTCGGACACTTCCATCCCGGCACCGGCGGCGATGCGCTTTTTGCGGCTGGCCTGAAGGATCTGCGGGTTGGCGCGTTCCTTCTTGGTCATCGAGTTGATCAGGGCGATCTGCTGGCGCAGCACGGAATCGTCCATTCCGGCCTCGTCCATCTGGCCCTTCATCTTCTTCATGCCGGGCATCATCGACATGATGCCTTCCATGCCGCCCATCTTCATCATCTGCTCAAGCTGCATCTTCAGGTCGTTCATGTTGAACTGACCCTTTTGGAAGCGCTTCATCATGCGCTCGGCCTGCTCGGCCTCGATGGTCTGCTGAGCCTTTTCCACCAGCGAGACGATGTCACCCATGCCAAGGATGCGGCCCGCGATCCGCTCGGGGTGGAATTCCTCGAGCGCGTCCATCTTCTCGCCCAGGCCGACGAACTTGATCGGCTTGCCGGTGACGGCGCGCATCGACAGCGCGGCGCCGCCGCGGCCGTCGCCGTCCATCCGGGTCAGGGCGACGCCGGTGATGCCGATGTCGCGGTCGAAGGCCTCGGCGACGTTGACCGCGTCCTGACCGGTCAGACCGTCGACGACAAGGATGGTTTCACGCGGGTTGGTGATGTCGCGGACATCGGCGGCCTGCTGGATCAGCTCTTCGTCGATGTGCAGGCGGCCGGCGGTGTCCAGCATGTAGACGTCATAGCCGCCAAGGCTGGCCTGCGTCTTGGCACGCTTGGCGATCTGCTGCGCGGTCTCGCCCTTGACGATGGGCAGGGTGTCGACGCCGATCTGCTGGCCAAGGATTGCCAGCTGCTCCATCGCCGCCGGGCGGTTGGTGTCAAGCGACGCCATCAGCACGCGCTTGCCGTTGGTCTGGGTCAGGCGGCGGGCCAGCTTGGCGGTGGTCGTCGTCTTGCCCGAGCCCTGCAGGCCGACCATCAGGATCGGCGCGGGCGGGTTGTCGATCTTCAGCTCGCCGGGGTTCGCGTTGTCGCCCGCCAGCACGTCGATCAGGGCGTCGTGCACGATCTTGACGACCTGCTGGCCCGGCGTCACCGACTTGGTAACGGCCTGCCCGGTCGCCTTGTCCTGCACCGCCTTGACGAAATCGCGCGCCACCGGCAGCGAGACGTCGGCCTCCAGAAGCGCCACGCGCACTTCGCGCAGGGCGGTCTTGACGTCATCCTCGGACAGCGCCCCCTGCTTGGTGAGGCGGTCGAAGACGCCGGAGAGGCGGTCTGACAGGGTCTCGAACATGGGCCACGGGCCTTTGCGTCTTGTTTCGGTTGCTTCCCACGTAGGAAGCGATCCGGAATGCGCCAAGCGCCCCTGCGGGCGAAACTCGCTGGCAGGGGGCGATCTTTGCAACACGCAAAGACCGGAAGCTTTGGCACTTCCGGAAAGTCGTGCGGTCCTTAGGGCAGCGGGGGTGCCGGAGTCAAGGCAATAGTCCGCCGCAGCAGGTCTACTGCGACAGCGGGAAGAACGCGGAGATCGCAAGCACGGCGGCGATCCCGGTCACGATGTTCATGGGCACGCCGACGCGCAGGAAGTCCGCGAAACGATAGTTCCCCGCGCCGTAGACCAGCGTGTTGGTCTGGTAGCCGATCGGCGTCGCGAACGAGGCGCTGGCGCCCATCATCACCGTCATCACCAGCGCGCGCGGGTCAAAGCCAAGCTGCCCCGCCAGCGCGATGACCACAGGGGTCAGCACCACCGCGACCGCGTTGTTCGTCACCGTCTCGGTCATCACCGACGCGGTGGCATAGACCACGGCCAGTACCAGCCACGGCGGCAAGGTATCCAGCAGCGGGGCAATGGCGCCCACTACCAGCTCGACCGCGCCGGTCAGTTCCAGTCCCTTGCCGACGATCAGCATCGCGAAGATCAGCACAAGGATGCCGGCGTCGATGGAATCCCACGCCTCGTCGTTGTCGATGCACCGCAGCACCAGCAAGGCGGCAACCGCAAGCAGGGCGGCGATCAGGATATCGGCCATGCCGATGGCGGACAGGGCGACCACAAGGATCAAGGCCAGCAACGCCAGCGGCGCCTGACGACGGCGATAGCCCCGGCCCGAGGTGCGGGTGATCGCAACCACGTCGCCCTGCTGGGCCAGCTGGTCGAAGCTTTCGGGCGGGCCTTCCATCAACAGCCGGTCGGCGGCGCGCAGACGGACAGAGTTCAGATCGGCCCCGGCGACGTGGTGCGGGCGGTGCACCCCCAGCAGCCGGATGCCATAGCGCGACCCAAGCCCCAGTTCGGACAGGCGTGCACCCACCGCCGCGCGGGCGGGGGTCACGATGGCCTCGACCCGCACCATCTTGGTGTCGTCGGCCCGGCGGGCCTGGTTCGGCGCGTTCCGGCGCATACCGACGCGAAGGCCCTTCGTCTCGTGCAGGGTCAGCACCTCGGCCACATGGCTGACGACGATCAGCGTGTCGCCGACCTGCAGCACCTCGTCCGACAGGTCGCCCCGCCGGATTCGGCCCCCCCGGCGCAGACCGGTCACGCGAATGCCTGGCCGGTTCAGCGGCGCGACCTCGGACAAGGGCACG
This sequence comes from Psychromarinibacter halotolerans, assembly GCF_029168315.1. NCBI lineage: Bacteria > Pseudomonadati > Pseudomonadota > Alphaproteobacteria > Rhodobacterales > Paracoccaceae > Psychromarinibacter > Psychromarinibacter halotolerans. The sequence continues at coordinate 47,749 of NZ_JARGYD010000003.1, read as the reverse complement.
TCCTCGTAGGGCGACTCTTCGGCGACGGTGACTTCGGTCAGAAAGGGCCAGCCCTCGGAGCGTTCGTCGATCCGGCCGGTGTCATCGCGCGCGGGCAGCAGAAAGCGTCCGAACACCAGCATGAACCCCATCCCGGCGGCCGCCGTCACAAGCCCGACGGGGGCGATCTCGAAGATGCCGAAGCCCTGCATCCCCGCATCCTGCGCCACGCCGTCGACCAGAAGGTTGGTCGAGGTGCCGATCAGGGTGCAGGTGCCCCCAAGGATCGCGGCGTAGCTTAGCGGTATAAGGTACTTGGTCGACGGGCTTTGCCGCGCCTGCGCCAGCTTGATGACCACGGGGATCAGGATCAGCACGACGGGCGTGTTGTTGACGAAGGCCGACGCAAGCATCGTCGCGCTGAAAAACAGCGCAAGCGTCTGGATCGGCCGGTCTTCGGCCCGCGAGACGATCATCTGCGCCAGCGCGTCCAGAAGACCGGTCCGCACCAGCGCGCCAGAGATCACGAACATCGCCGCGATGGTCAGCGGCGCCCCGTTCGAGAAGGCGGCGGACACCTCTGCCGCGGGCACGAAGCCGATGGCGATGAACACCGCCGCACCGGCGGTGGCCGTGACTTCGGGGGGATAAATCTCTGCCACGAAGGCTGCGAAAAGCAGGACAAGCAGTCCTAGCGCGATCACGGCCTCGTGGCCGGCGATCAGGTCGAACATTTATCAGGCGCTCCGCCGGTTCCGTTGATTGCCGATCGCAACGGGGCCGTCTACCACGAGGGCCGTACCGATGCGAAGAGCGAAACGCGTGGGCCGGGGCGGTGGTTCCGCCGGTGACGCTGGGTCGGCGGAGGATGGCGCATGGACAACGGTTGGGACGCGTCGGCAGACGCGTGGATCGCGGATCAGGGCGACGCGGGCGATTTTTCCCGCCGCCATGTTCTGGATGCGCCGATGCAGGCGCGGGTGCGCGCCGCCGCCCCCGCCCGCGTGCTGGATGTGGGCTGTGGCGAAGGGCGGTTCTGCCGATGGCTGGGATCGGCTGGCTTCGCCTGTGTCGGCGTGGACCCCGCCGAGGCGCTGCTGGCCGAGGCGCGCCGCCGCGATCCGGGCGGCGACTACCGCGCCGGGCGGGCCGAGCGGCTGGACGTCGGGGACGCCAGTTTCGACATGGTCGTGTTCTACCTGACCCTTATCGACATCGAGGACATGCGCGCGGCCCTGACCGAAGCCGTACGCGTGCTTGCGCCGGGTGGGCGGGTGCTGATCGCCAACCTGCAGGCCTACAACACCGCCAGCGCCCTTTTCGAGAAGCTGGACAGCGGGGCGCGGCGGCTGGTGATGGCGCGTTATCTAGAAGAACACGACCGCTGGGACGAATGGCGCGGCATCCGCATCCGCAACTGGCACCGGCCACTGTCGGCGTACATGACCTGCCTGCTGGATCTTGGCCTGTCCCTGACCTGTTTCGAAGAACCGTGCGCCACGGGTGGTCCGGACCGGGCCCGTGCTTCGTATAACCATGCGCCGTACCACTTCATGATGGAGTGGCGGCTGCCGGCACCGACCGGCTGACGCAGGAGACGGGGATGCAGACTGGCGTAATCTACGTGGCGACGGGCGAGGATTATCTCGACCTTGCGCGGGCCTCCGCGGAAAGCCTGCGCCAGACCAACCCCGGCTTGCCAGCAGACCTGTTCACCGATTTGCCGGACGCCGCTGGGCTGGAGATGTTCGACCGCGTGCACCGCATCACGCAGCCCCACGACCGCAGCAAGCTGGACTGCCTGCCGTTGACCCGGTTCGACCGCACCCTGTTTCTTGACGCCGACACCCTTGTCCTGCGCCCGCTCGGCGATCTGTTCGATGTGCTCGACAGGTTCGAGATGGCGATGGCCCACGACGTGCGACGCGCCTCGGCGCTGGTGCAAGAGGGGTTGCGGCACAAGACACCCTACGCGGTGCCGCAGTTGAACTCTGGTGTGCTGCTGTATCGGCGGTCCGACGCGATGCTGGCATTCCTGCGCGAATGGGCGGCCCGGTTTCATGCCGAACCGCAGGTCGACCGCGATCAGGTGATCCTGAAAGATTTGCTATGGGAAAGCGATCTGCGCTTCTGGGTGCTGCCGCCCGAGTTCAACCTGCGTCGGGTCACCAAGCTGGACGCGTGGGAGCCCTTGGACGTGATGCCCACCATCCTGCACAGCCATCGCCTGCTGGACCATTTGCGCGTGCCCGGCGCGGACCGGGTGCGAACGCTGGCTCAGGTGGTTCGGCTGGAACGTCTTGCATTGGAACAGGAATGGGCCGCCGTCGGCGGTCGCCCGCCGGACTGGGGCGTCTGACGCGCGGCGTATGACAATCCAATGACCGCAAAGGTTGCTCTTGCCCGAGCGAACAGGCATCGGTTATCCGAACGCAAGATGTTTATGGGCGCACAGATCACATGGCCGTAGGAAACTGGGATGAAGTCCGCACCGCTTATCAGGTGGCGCGGTTGGGAACCGTCAGCGGCGCAGCCAGCGTGCTGGGCGTGCACCACGCCACGGTGATCCGCCATATCGACGCGCTGGAAGAGCGGCTGGGCGTCAAGCTGTTCCAACGCCACGCGCGCGGCTACACCCCGACCGAGGCGGGGCGCGACCTTCTGCAGGTGGCGCAGGCGACCAACGACCAGTTCGGCCAGCTTGCCAGCCGCATCCGCGGGCGCGGCGAAGAGGTCACAGGCGAGTTGCTGATCACCACGCTGGCCGGGGTTGTTCCCGCGATCATGCCGGTGCTGGTGAAATTCCGCGCCGAACATCCCGGCCTGATCGTGCGACTTCTTACCGGCGAACGCCTGTTCCGGCTGGAATACGGCGAGGCGCATGTCGCCATTCGGGCCGGCGCCGCGCCGGAAGAGCCGGACAACGTCGTGCAGTCGCTGGGCCGCGAGATGGGCACGTTCTTTGCCGCCCGCAGCTATGCCGACGCGCATGGCCTGCCGAAGGACGAAACGGAAGCGGACAAGTTCGACTTTGTCAGCAGCGACGTCGACGTCCCGCGCGCGCCGTTCGACATCTGGCTTCGGAATACCGTTCCGCTGGACCGGATCGTGTTCCGCTCGACCGATCAGTCGGTGACCAAATCGGCGATCCGCGCCGGGGCGGGCATCGGTTACATGGCACTGTGCGAGGGCAGGGCCGACCCCGATCTCGTCGAAGTCTGGCCCGCTCGCACCGAATGGGCCGCGCCGCTGTGGCTTGTCACCCATGTCGACCTGCACCGCACGATGAAGGTGCAGGCCTTCACCTCGTTCCTGAAGGAAGAGGCGAAGAACTGGCCGACGTGCTAGGGCCGCTTAGCCGCCCCTGACCTGATTGCGCAGCTCGAACTTCTGGATCTTCCCGGTCGAGGTCTTCGGCAGGTCCTGAAACACCACCGCTTTCGGCGTCTTGAACCCGGCCAGTTCCTTGCGCGCGAAGGCGATCAGTTCTGCCTCGGTCAACTGTCGGCCCGGCTTCAGTTCGACGAAGGCGCAAGGCACTTCGCCCCATTTCTCGTCCGGCTTGGCCACCACCGCGCACAGCAGCACGTCGGGGTGGTGCATCAGCACGTCCTCGACCTCGACCGAGGACACGTTCTCGCCGCCCGAGATGATCACGTCCTTCGAGCGGTCGACAATCTTCATGTAGCCGTCGGGATGCTGGATCGCGATGTCGCCGGAATGGAACCAGCCGCCTTCGAACGCCTTCTCGGTGGCTTCGGGGTTTTTGTAATACCCCTTCATCACGGCGTTGCCGCGGAACATGATCTCGCCCTGCGCGGCGCCGTCCATGTCGATTTGCGCACGCATTTCGGGATCCAGAACGGTGCAGTCCTCCAGCATCGGCATCACCACGCCGGTCCGGGCCTTGATCGCATAGCGTTCCTTCGACGGAAGCGCGTCCCAGTCGTCTTTCCAAAGGCACTCGGTGCCGGGGCCGTAGACCTCGGTCAGGCCGTAAACCTGCGTGACGTTGAAGCCCAGCGGCTCGATCGCGGCCAGCGTCGCGGCGGGGGGCGGGGCGCCGGCGGTGAACACCTCGACCGTGTGGTCGAAGGCACGCCGGTCGGCGTCGTCCGCGTGGATCAGCGTGTTCAGCACGATGGGCGCGCCGCCGAAATGGGTTACGTTCTCATCCGCGATGGCGTCGTAGATGGATTTCGCATCGACGTGACGGCAGCACACCACGGTGCCGCCCAGCAGCGGCATCATCCATGTGTGACACCAGCCGTTGCAGTGGAACAGCGGCACGATGGTCAGGTAGACCGGGTGCAGCACCATGCGCCACGACACCACCTGTCCCATCGTCGACAGATAGGCGCCGCGATGGTGATAGACGACGCCCTTGGGGTGCCCGGTGGTGCCCGAGGTGTAGTTCAGCGCGATGCTTTCCCATTCATCCTGCGGCAGGATCCAGTCGAAGGCCGGATCGCCGCTTGCGATGAACTCTTCGTATTCGGGATAGCGGCCGGTGGCGGGGAACCCCGAGTCGGGGTCCGCAACCTCGACGATTTGCGGTTTCGGCCCTTCCATCGCCGCCAGCGCGGCCTCTGCCAGCGGCAGGAACTGGGTGTCGACCAACACCAGCTTCGCCTGTCCGTGGTCAAGGATGTAGGACACCGTATGCACGTCCAGCCGCACGTTGATCGTGTTCAGGATCGCGGCACACGCCGGCACGCCGAAATGCGCTTCGGCCTGTGCGGGGATGTTGGGCAGGATCGTTGCCACCACGTCGCCGGGCGCGATCCCGGCCCCCGCAAGGGCAGAGGCCAGCCGCGACACCCGCGCGTGATAGGCGGCATAGGTGTGCCGGACCTTGCCGTAGACCAGCGCCTCGCGGTCCGGGAACAGGCGGGCGGCGCGGTTCAAGTGCGACAACGGTGTCAGCGCCACATGGTTCGCGGCGCATTTGCCTAGTCCGCTTTCGTCTGCCAGCCAGCCCATTCCGATCTCCTCCCTCTGCCGGATCGAAGCTGACGTTAGTGCCCTTCCGCCCCAGAGGGAATGCCGGACCTGCGGCTTTGCCGTTCCGCGCCGTGCCACGGTTTGCTAGCCTTCGCCCATGATCATCTCGCACGGCCGGCGCTTCGTTTTCGTCCATATTCCAAAGACCGGCGGCACCTCGCTTTCGCTGGCACTGGAAGCACGGGCGATGAAGGACGACATCCTGATCGGGGACACGCCGAAGGCGAAGCAGCGGCGCGGGCGGCTGAAGGGCGTCCAAACGCGCGGCCGTTTGTGGAAGCACTCGACGCTGGCGGACATTGACGGACTGGTGTCGCCGCAAGAACTGGACGAGATGTTCGTCTTCACGCTGGTGCGGAACCCGTGGGACCGGATGGTCAGCTATTACCACTGGCTACAGACGCAGGAATTCGACCATTCCGCCGTCCGTCTGGCCAAGCGCGTGCCATTCCCGGATTTCGTCCGCCACCCGACGACGCAGATGGCGTTCGCCAGTTCAAGCGCAGCCAGCTATGTCACCGACGCCACCGGGCGCGAGCGGTGCGACGCCTTCGTACGGCTGGAGCATCTGAAGACCGATCTTGTGCCCGTCGAGTCACATCTGGGTTTCGCCCTCGACGTGCCTTATTTCAACGCGTCCAACCGCGCGCGGGACTATCGGACCTACTACGATACGGACCTGACAGAAATTGTCGGGTCCCTTTGTCGCCACGATCGTAAACGCTTCGGCTACACGTTCGGATAGAAATCCGTTTCGCTGGTGGAAAGGATCGGCGTTAACGCGGGTTAACTAAAAACCACATCGAAACTGTGACACATTCTTACCGTTATCGTGCCGAACTCGCGTCGTCCGAATCGAACGTAGTGTTGATCAAACATAAGCACACGCGACACGAACCATTCGGAGACACAAACATGTTCGGCCTCGGCAAGGCTGCGTCCACTACACATCCACGCGCGCTCCGGCAGGAGACGGGCGAAGGGCTGGGCGCCGACCGGATCAAGGCGATGCCGTCCGTCGTCCCCGGAATGCTGGCCGGCACGAAGGTCGCGACCGCCAAGGGCTGGTGCCCGGTCGAGTCGCTGACCGAGGGCGATCTTGTTCTTACCTTCGACCGTGGTCTTCAGCCGCTGCGCCGCCTGACGAAGGTGCGCACCTCGGCCATCCAGAACGTCCCGCAGGCCGAATGGCCGCTGTTCGTCCCCAAGGACGCATTGGACAACGCGCATCCCCTGATGCTTCAGCCCACGCAGCCGGTGATGATCGAATCCGACGCCGCCGAAGTGTTGTACGGCGACCCCTTCGCGCTGATCGACGCGTTCACGCTGGAAGGTTATCGCGGCATCGCGCGGCTGGAACCGCAGGGCCCGATCGAGTCCATCGGACTGTGCTTTGACCAAGACGAGGTCGTCTTCGTGAACGACGGCGCGCTGGTGTTCTGCGGCTCGGTTCGCGAGATGTCTGTCGAGGACCTGCTGACCGGCGACGCAACTCCGGGAACCTACACCAAGCTTGATGCGGACGAGGCGCTGTACCTTGTAGAGTGCCTTGAAACGGCGGATGCCATCGAAGACGGCGTTCTGCACGATCCGCACGGCGGCCAGACCTATTCGGCGTTGTTCGCCTGACGTTACCCATTTCGACTCGGAATTCCCTCACACTCACAACACCGAGCGAAACTGGAAAGGGCGGCCCTGGGGCCGCCCTTTTCGATTTTGATATGCCTTGCGCCCCGCGTCAGGCGGCGGCCTGTGCCGGAGGGCCGAAGCGGCCATAGAACGTGTCGCCCTTCTCGGCCATTTCGCGCAGCAGGGGCGGGGTGGTGAACCGGGGGCCGTGGCGCTCGGTCAGGCCGTCGCAGATCTCGACCGCCTTCGCCGCGCCGATCATGTCCAGCCACGAGAACGGACCGCCCGACCACGGCGCGAAGCCCCAGCCAAGGATCGCGCCCACGTCGCCTTCTCGGATGTCGGTCAGAACGCCTTCGTCCAGTGCCCGCACCGCTTCCAGAACCTGCGCGAACAGCAGGCGGTGCTGCACCTCGGTCACCTCGGGCTGGGTGTCGGCCAGCGGGAACTGCGCCGCCAGCCCGTCCCAAAGCCCGGTGCGCTTGCCCTTGTCGTCATAGGCATAGAAACCCGCGTTCGACTTGCGGCCCAGACGGCCTTGATCGGCCATCCAGAACAGCACCTCGTCCACCGCGTCATCGGGATAGGCATCGCCCATCGCGGCCTTGGTCGCCTTGGCGATCTTCACGCCAAGGTCGATCGAGGTCTCGTCCACCAGTTGAAGCGGCCCCAGCGGCATCCCCACAAGCTTCGCGGCGTTTTCCACCAGCGGCGGGGTGATCCCCTCGGCCACCATCCGGATGCCTTCGTTGATGTAGGGGATGATGCAGCGGTTGGCGTAGAAGAACCGTGCGTCGTTCACGACGATGGGCGTCTTGCGGATCTGCCGGACGTAGTCCAGCGCCTTGGCCACGGCCCGGTCGCCGGTTGCCTTGCCCTTGATGATCTCGACCAGCATCATCTTCTCGACGGGCGAGAAGAAGTGGATGCCGATGAACTGCTCGGGCCGCTTCGAGGCCTTGGACAGCATCGTGATCGGCAGCGTCGAGGTGTTGGTGGCGAAGATGCAATCTTCGTCGATGACCGCCTCGACGGCCTGCGTGACCTCGGCCTTCACGCCCGGATCCTCGAACACGGCTTCGATGATCAGGTCACAGCCCGCCAACGCCGCATAGTCGGTGGTCGCGGTGATCAGCGACAGGACCTGCTCTTTCTTCTCGGGCGTCGCCTTCTTCCGCTGAATGCCCTTGTCCATGTAGGTCGCGGTATAGGCCTTGCCCTTGTCCGCTGCGTCCTGGCTTTGGTCCAGCAGCACCACCTCGATCCCGGCCTGCGCCGAGACCAGCGTGATGCCCGCGCCCATCATCCCAGCGCCCAGCACGCCGACCTTCTTCACCGTCTGGTCCGGCGCCTCGGGGCGGTTCGCGCCCTTCTCCAGCGCGCCCTTGTTCAGGAACAGCGACCGGATCATCGCCCCCGAGGACGAGTTCAGGATCACGTTTGTGAACCACCGCGCCTCGATCTTCAGGGCGGTGTCGAAGGGCACCAGCGCGCCTTCGTAGACGGCCGACAGCAGCGCCTTGGCGGCGGGATAGACGCCCTTGGTCTTGCCGTTCACCATCGCCGAGGCCCCGACGAAGGTCATGAAGCCCGCCGGATGATACGGCGCGCCGCCGGGCATCTTGTAGCCCTTCTGATCCCACGGTTTGACGCAGTCGGCGTCCTTTGCCGACAGCACCCATTCCTTCGCTTTTTCAAGCAGGTCTTCCGGCTCGACCACCTCGTCGACCAGTCCGGCCGACTTGGCCTTCTTCGGTTCGACCGTCTTGCCCTCCAGCAGGTACGGAGAGGCCGCCATCGCCCCCATCTTCCGCACCAGCCGCGTCGTGCCGCCGGCGCCGGGGAACAGCCCGACCATGATCTCGGGCAGGCCGATCTTTCCCTTCGGGTTGTCGGCGGCGAAAATACGGTGGCAGGCCAGCGCGATTTCATAGCCGATGCCCATCGTGGTGCCGGGCAGGGCGCAGGCGATGGGCTTGGCGCCCTTCAGGGTCTTCGGATCCATCCCGGCGCGCTCGATTTTCCGCAGCACGCCGTGCATCTGCATGATGCCGTCGAAGATCCCCTTGGCCGGGTTGTCTCCGGCGGCGTTCTTCAGGTCGGCCAGCACGTTCAGGTCCATCCCGCCCGCGAAGCTGCCCGGCTTGCCCGAGGTGATCACGACGCCCTTCACGGCCTCGTCGGCCAGCGCGGTGTCGATATGCGCGTCCAGCTCGCGTAGACCCTCGAAGGTCAGCACGTTCATCGACTTGCCGGGCAGGTCCCAGGTGATGACGGCGACGCCGTCGGCGCCGGTTTCATAGTGGAATTCGGTCATGTCGCTTGCTCCTCACACGCGCTCGATGATGGTGGCCGCGCCCATGCCCGACGCGACGCACAGCGTGGCAAGGCCGGTGCCCTTGCCGGTGCGCTCCAGCTCGTCCAGCAGGGTGCCAAGGATCATCGCCCCGGTCGCGCCCAGCGGGTGCCCCATCGCGATGGCGCCGCCATTGACGTTCACCTTGTCCGCATCGACGTCGAACGCCTGCATGAACCGCAGAACCACGGCCGAGAACGCCTCGTTCACCTCGAACAGGTCGATGTCGCCGATGGACATGCCCGTTTCGGCCAGGATCTTCTCGGTCACCGGAACCGGGCCGGTCAGCATGATGGTCGGATCGGTGCCGATCTTGGCGCTGGCGCGGATGCGGGCGCGGGGCGTCAGGCCGTGCGCTTCGCCGAATTCCTTCGACCCGATCAGCAGCGCGGCGGCGCCGTCCACGATCCCGGACGAGTTGCCCGCATGGTGGATGTGGTTGATCCGTTCGAGATGCGGGTACTTCATCAGCGCCAGCTGATCGAAGCCGGGCATCGTCTCGCCCATGTCCTTGAACGACGCCTTCAGCGCGCCAAGCGCCTGCATGTCGGTGCCGGGCCGCATGTACTCGTCCTTCGACAGGATCGGCAGGCCGTTGATGTCCTTGATCTCGACGATTGACTTGGCGAACCGCTCGTCCTCCCACGCCTCGGCGGCGCGGGCCTGGCTGCGGACGGCAAAGGCATCGGCATCGTCGCGGCTGAAGCCGTATTCAGTGGCGATGATGTCGGCCGAGATGCCCTGCGGCACGAAATACTGCGCCATCGCGACCGACGGGTCGACCGCGACGGCGGCGCCGTCCGACCCCATCGGCACGCGGCCCATCATCTCGACGCCACCGGCGATATAGGCCTGTCCGGCCCCGCCGCGCACCTGGTTGGCGGCAAGGTTCACCGCCTCCAGCCCGCTGGCGCAGAAGCGGTTGATCGACAGGCCGGGCACGGCCTCGTCAAGGTCCGAGGCCAGCACGGCGGTGCGCGCAAGGCAGCCGCCCTGTTCACCCACCTGGGTGACGTTGCCCCAGATCACGTCCTCGACGCCGCGGCCGTCCAGACCGTTGCGCGCGTTCACCGCGTTCAGGATGTCGGCCGACAGCCGGACCGCGGTCACCTCGTGCAGCGCGCCGTCCTTGCGGCCCTTGCCACGCGGAGAGCGGACGGCGTCGTAGATATAGGCTTCTGTCATGGGAAGCGTCCTTCTTGTCGTCAGGCCCGGTCCGACGGGTTGCCGGGCATCAGGTCGTAGGGGTGTTTCCAGCCGTCCAGCGACTGGATGTTCGACAGCCAGCGGTCGATCGCGGGATAGGCCGCGCGGTCGAAGCCGAAGGGCTCGGGATAGTAGAGATAGCCGCAGCAGGTCAGATCGGCGTTGGTGACGCTGTCACCCACCAGCCAGTCGCGGCCCTCGAGATGCTTGTCGAGGATGCCATAGGCGCCGCTCAGCCGGCCTTGCAGGAAAGCGATGGTGTCGGCGGGGCGCTTGTCCTCGGGGAGGAAGTTCATCAGGAAGCGCGTGATCCCCGCAAAGCTCGAAAGCTTGTGGTTGTCCCACAGCACCCAGCGCAGAACCTCGTACTTATCGGCGCCGTCGCCGCCCAGCTTGCCGGTCTTGTCGCTCAGGTATTGCTGGATCACGCCCGACTGCGTCAGCCGCACGTCGCCGTCCACCAGCACGGGGACCTCGCCCATCTCGTTGACCTCGGCGCGGTAGGCATCGGATCGGGTCTCGCCGTTGAAGAAATCCACGAACACCGGCTCCCAGTCGAGCCCGTGAACCTGCAGCGCCAGCGCCGCCTTGTAGGAGTGTCCGGATTCGCCGAAGCAATAGAGCTTTATCGTCATGGTCTGGTTCCTGTGGCCAATGGCGGCGTGGGGGTGTCGCACCCCCACACCCCCGCGAGGTATTTTCCAAGAGAAGAAGGGGCCCGTTTACGGACTGTTAAGGATGGGCGCGCAGGATCGGTGGCGCGGTACAGGCTGAGGAGCCGATGACCGCAAGAGGAGAAGCCTCGCCGGTTTCCGCGGCTTCCGGGCGCGGACCGGCGGGGCGGACAGGTGCCGTCCCCTGCTTCTCCTCTTCCCAAATACCTCCGCCGGAGGCGTCCCGAGGTTTCCGCGCGCGCGAGGCTCATTGTTTTTCCACCGCGAAGCCGCGCGCGATCAGTTCCTTCATGATCTCGTTCGTTCCGCCATAGATCCGCTGGATCCGGGCGTCGGTCCACATCTCGCCGACCTCGTATTCGGTCATGAAACCGTAACCGCCGTGCAGCTGGACGCATTCGTCGAGAATCTCGCCCTGTGCCTCGGACAGCCACAGCTTGGCCATCGCGGCCTTTTCGACCGACAGCTTTCCGTCAAGATGCTCGCGGATGCATTCGTCCAGAAACGCGCGGCTGACGGCGGCCTTGGTCTGGCATTCGGCCAGCTTGAAGCGGGTGTTCTGGAACTGCATCAACGGGCCGCCGAAGGCCTGTCGTTCGCGGCAATAGGTCATGGTGCGGTCCAGCGCGCCGTCGATGGCGCCCATCGCGGTGCAGGCGATGATCAGCCGTTCCTGCGGCAGTTGCTGCATCATCTGATAGAAGCCTTGCCCTTCGGCTTGGCCCAGCAGGTTCTCGGGCGGGACCTCGACGTTGTCGAAGAACAGCTCGGACGTGTCCGAGGCGTGGCAGCCGATCTTGTCGAGGTTGCGGCCGCGCGTGAACCCCGCCGCGCCGTCGGTTTCGACCACCACCAGCGACGTGCCCTTCGCCCCGGCCTTGGGGTCGGTCTTGGCGGCGACGATCACCAGGTTGGCGTGCTGTCCGTTGGTGATGAACACCTTCTGGCCCGACACGCGGTAGGCGTTCCCGTCGCGGACCGCCTTGGTCTTGATCGCCTGCACGTCCGAGCCCGCGGCGGGTTCGGTCATCGCCAGCGCGCCGACCAGTTCGCCGGACACCATCTTGGGCAGCCAGCGGCGTTTCTGGTCCTCGGTGCCGTAAGCGAGGATATAGTGCGCCACGATGCCGGAATGGATGCCGTGCCCCCAGCTGGCGAGGTTGGCGCGGGTCTGTTCCATCAGGATCACCGCCTCGTGGCCGAAATCGCCGCCGACGCCGCCGTATTCCTCGGGGATCGAGGGGCACAGCAGGCCAAGCTCGCCCGCCTGCGCCCAGGTCGAGCGGTCCATTTCCCCCTGCTCGCGCCAGCGCGCGAAATGGGGCTTCCATTCCTCGGTTATGAACTTGCGCGTCATCTCGGCGAGCATGTCGTGCTCGTCCGTCCTCCAGCTGGCCCGCATGCCTGTCTTCCCCTCCGTTACCGTTTGCGCGCGTCGAGCTCCGAGTTGAACAGCCGCAGCCGCGCGACGAGGTTGTCCTCGTTCGTCACGCTGTCGAAATGTTCGAACAGGAAGGACAACGCCTCGCCCTCGGTCAGCCCCGCTTCTTGCGAGAACTTCCGAAGCCGGCGATAGCCGTCTTCCGTCATGCCGACGGTAAAGTGGCGTGTCAGTCGGAACCGTTTCGGCATCTTTCCTCTCTCCCGGTGCGTTCGGGCGAGAGGTGAGATCCCCGCGCCCTAAAAGCCGCTTGCGTCCAGCGCCATCACCGGGTCCGCGCCGGACTGGATCCGGGCGAGGTGCGTCGCGGTCGCTGGCAACTGTCGTGCCATATAGTAGCGCCCCGTGGCGAGTTTCGATTCGTAGAACGCTGCGTCACTGGTTTCGGCGTCCAGCGCGGCGCGGGCGGCCTTCGCCATACGGGCCCACATCAGGCCAAGGCAGACGTGCCCGAACAGCAGCATGAAGTCGTAGGACCCGGCCAGCGCGGCGTTCGGATTCTTCATGCCGTTCTGCATGAAGAACATGCCCGCCGCCTGCAGGTCCTTGGACGCCGCCTTGAGCGGATCGAGGAAGCCGTCCTTCAGGTCGGCATCGTCCTCGTTCTCCTTGATGAAGGTCTTCACCATGTCGAAGAAGGCCATCACGGTCTTGCCGCCGTTCTGCGCCAGCTTGCGGCCGACGAGGTCCAGCGACTGGATGCCGTTCGTGCCCTCGTAGATCATGGTGATGCGCGCATCGCGCACGAACTGCTCGATCCCCCATTCGCGGGTAAAGCCCGAGCCGCCCAGCGTCTGTTGCGCCAGCACGGTGGTCTCGAAGCCCTTGTCGGTCAGGAAGCCCTTGATGACCGGGGTCAGCAGCGAGATCAGCGCCTCGGCGTCCGCGTCCTCGGCCCGGTGCGCCTGGTCGATCAGCATGGCGCCCCAGTACATGAAGGCGCGACCGCCCTCGACGAAGCTTTTCTGATCCATCAGGCCGCGTCGCACGTCGGGATGCACGATGATCGGGTCGGCGGGGCCATCGGGGTTCTTCACCCCGGTCACGTCGCGCCCTTGCAGACGGTCCCGCGCGAAGCCAAGCGCGTTCTGGTAGGCGACCGAGCCCTGCGCCAGACCCTGTACGCCGACGCCCAGCCGGGCCTCGTTCATCATGGTGAACATGGCGCGCATGCCCTTGTGAAGCTCGCCCACAAGGAAGCCCTTGGCACCGTCATAGTTCATCACGCAGGTGGCGTTGCCGTGGATGCCCATCTTTTCTTCGAGGCCGCCGCAGGACACCGCGTTGCGCTCGCCCAGCGAGCCGTCGTCGTTCACCATGAACTTGGGCACGATGAACAGCGAGATCCCCTTGGTGCCTTCGCCGCCGCCGGGGGCCTTGGCCAGCACGAGGTGGATGATGTTCTCGGACAGGTCGTGTTCGCCGGCCGAGATCCAGATCTTCGAGCCGGTGATGGAATAGCTGCCGTCGTCCTGCGGTTCGGCCTTGGTGCGGATCAGCCCAAGGTCGGTGCCGCAGTGCGGTTCCGTCAGGTTCATGGTGCCGGACCAGCGGCCCTCGACCATGTTGGGCAGGTACATGGCTTTCTGCTCGTCCGATCCGTGAGTGTGGATCGCCGAGTAGGCGCCATGCGTCAGCCCCTGGTACATGTTGAGCGCCATGTTCGCAGACACGAACATTTCGCCCACGGCAGAGGACAGGAGGAAGGGCATGCCCTGACCGCCATAGTCCGGATCGGCGTCCAGCCCCATCCAGCCGCCTTCACGCAGCTGGTCGTAGGCGGCCTTGAAGCCGTCCGGCGTGCGGACCACACCATTTTCCAGCGTGCATCCCTGGCGGTCGCCCACCGGGTTCAGCGGCTGAAGCACCTCGGACGCGATCTTTCCGGCCTCTTCCAGAACCGCGCCGGTGAAATCCCGGTCCAGTTCGTCGTAACCGGGAATCCCGGCGTCAGAGACTTTCAGGACCTCGTGCAGCAAAAACTGCTGATCCTTGAGCGGCGCGGTGTAGCTGGGCATGTCGGGCCTCCCTCCCGTCGTGTCCGGATTTTATTCTGCGGCGGCCTGCTGATTGTAGGACGTCAGCACGTTCGCGCTCCACTCGATCTCGGACTTGAGTTCTTCGATCGTGCCGGTCAGTTCGTCGCGCTGGCGCTCCATTTCGGACAGGCGATCCTTCGCGGCTTCGTGCGCACGCTGAAGTTGAGCCTGCTCGCCGCCCTCGGACTCGTACAGGTCCAGGATCTGGCGGATTTCCTCAAGCGAGAAGCCGAACTTCTTGCCGCGCAGGATCAGCTTCAGCCGGGCGCGATCGCGGCGCGTGAACAGCCGCTTGCTGCCTTGGCGGATCGGGGCGAGAAGCTCCTTGGATTCATAAAACCGCAGTGTGCGTGGGGTCACGTCGTACGCGTCGCACATCTCTCGGATGGTCATGACTTCGTCGGTCATGTTGGCCTCATTCTTGTAATCTTAGACGCCCCACATGACCGCAGATCAAAGGCGCTTCAAGCGCGGTTGACCCTACGGCCGGTGTAACGTGACGTCATTTGTGAAGATTGCTGGCTACGCCAAATCGGAAGCGGTTTCATCCCGCAACGACTGCAATTCGGCGATGGCTGTCTCAAGATCCTCGCGCTGGGATTTCAGTACCTTAAGTTGGCGGTCAGCCATTTCTACCAGCACTTCCATCTGCGCGCGGGTTCCCGATCTTTCGTAAATTTCAAGCCACTGGCGGATCTCTTCGAGTGAGAAGCCCCACCGGCGGCCGCGAAGGATCAGGGTCATTCGCGCGATCTCTTTTGGTCCGTAGAACCGTGAGCGGCCCTCCTTTTCGGGCGAAAGCAGTTCGATGTACTCGTAATACCGCAAAGTGCGCGCCGTCACGTCGAACTTGGCGCACATTTCTTTGAAGTTCAGCCGGGGCTCGGACATCGGTAACTCCCTTGCATGACTAGGATAATGCCGCGGGCGCAAAGGATCAATTGCGTTCCGCGCCCTAGGGGTAACTGGCGCCGAATGTGTGGCCTCTGGGGCTGTGGCGGATGTGGAAATCAGCCGTTTAAGTCGCAATCAGGACGCCCTCAATACTACCATAGGGCGAAACTGGCGTCGGGACACGGCGCGAACAGACAAATTTGCGGCAATTGAAGGCGTATTGCTTAACGTTGTTATATATTTTTGGCACCGGGCCGTGTTAGCGGAAACAAATTGTCGTGATCTTCCCGGATTGCGTCCGGACGGCTTCGTGACGCGGGCGGCTTGCAACCAAGGCGCCGGGGCATCTGCCCCCTTGCGGCCCGGACGCCAACGGTCGATTAATCGGCGTCGGCCATTCCAAAGAGCCATCAGGCGGGGCGGGATCTTGGATCAGAACGCGAAAGACCGGATCATCGATCAGTTCATCGGCGCGCTGCCGCATGCGCGGGCGCTGGGGCTGCGTGTGGTTTCGATCGCGCCCGGCGTCGTCGAGGTGGCGATGCCCTATGACGAACGGCTGATCGGCGATCCGTCGCGTGGGGTGATCGCGGGCGGCGCGGTTTCAGCGTTGATGGACACCTGTAGCGGCGCGGCGGTGATGAGCCATCCCGAAGCGCCCGCGATGACGGCGACGCTGGACCTGCGGATCGACTACATGCGCAGCGCCGAGCCGGGGCAGGAGATCGTAGCGCGGGCCGAGTGCTATCACGTCACCCGCTCGGTCGCCTTCGTGCGGGCGCAGGCGATGGACGACGACCGCGACAACCCGGTCGCCACCGCGACGGGCGCTTTCACGGTGGAGCGGCGCGCATGACCCGGCAACGCCCCGAACCCGTGCAGGTGGTGAAACAGCGCCGCGACGCCGCGCTGGCGGCGCTGGTCGATGGTGTGCCCTACATGCGGTTCCTCGGGATCACCTTCGAACGACACGGCGACGAACTGACCGGCCTGCTGGCCTATTCCGACAAGCTGATCGGCAATCCGATGCTGCCCGCTCTGCACGGCGGGGTCACGGCCGCGTTCCTTGAATTCACCGCCATCGTCGAACTGTCATGGTCCTACCTTTGGGAGGACATCGAAAGCGGCAAGCTGGACCCAGCGACGATCCAGCCCGGTGTGCAGCCGCGCCTGCCGAAAACCATTGATTTCACGGTGGATTATCTGCGCTCGGGTCTGCCCCGCGACGCTTACGCCCGGGCGCGGGTGACGCGGTCGGGCCGGCGCTATGCCAGCGTTCAGGTCGAGGCATGGCAGGACAACCGCGCGCGTCCCATCGCGCAGGCCGCCGCGCATTTCCTGATGCCGCAGTCGCCCCGCGCATGAGCACCGCCGAGGTCGGAGCCCTGACGCATCGCCGCGTCCTGCGCATCGCGCTGCCCATCGTGCTGTCGAACGCCACGATCCCCATTCTGGGCGCGGTCGACACCGGTGTGGTGGGCCAGATGGGCGCGGCTGCGCCGATCGGCGCCGTGGGCATCGGGGCGGTGATCCTGACGACGATCTACTGGGTCTTCGGCTTCCTTCGGATGGGCACCACCGGCATGGTGGCGCAGGCCAAGGGCGCGGGCGACACCTCGGAAACCGGTGCGCTGCTGATGCGCGGGCTGCTGTTCGGCGCCACGGCGGGGGCAGTGCTGGTTGCGGCGCAGGTCCTGCTGTTCTGGGGCGCGTTCCGGTTGGCGCCCGCGTCCGAAGAGGTCGAGACGCTGGCCCGGCAGTACCTGTCGATCCGGATCTGGGGCGCGCCCGCCGCCATCGGGATCTATGCCCTGACCGGCTGGCTGATCGGGATGGAGCGCACGCGCGGTGTGCTGGCGCTGCAGCTTTGGATGAACGGACTGAACATCGGGCTGGACCTGTGGTTCGTGCTGGGGCTTGGCTGGGGCGTGCAAGGTGTCGCCACGGCGACGCTGATCGCGGAATACAGCGGGCTGACGCTGGGCCTGTGGCTATGCCGCGACGCCTTCGCGGGCGACCAGTGGCGCGACTGGGCGCGGGTGTTCGACCGGGTGCGGCTGAAGCGGATGCTGGCGGTCAACACCGACATCATGATCCGCTCGGTGATCCTGTCGGTGTCCTTCACCACCTTCCTGTTCCTTGCGGCGGACCTTGGCGACGTCACCCTCGCCGCGAACCAGGTGCTGGTGCAGTTCATCGAGATCACCGCCTTCGCGCTTGACGGTTTCGCCTTCTCGGCCGAGGCGCTGGTGGGTGCGGCGGTGGGCGCCCGCGACCGCGCCGCGCTGCGCCGTGCGTCGATCATCAGCTCGCAATGGGGGGTCGCGGGTGCCGTGTTGCTGGGGCTGGTGTTCTGGATCTTCGGCGGCGCGATCATCGACCTGATGACCACGTCCGAAGCGGTCCGGGCCGAGGCGCGAACCTATCTACCTTGGCTTTGCGCCGCGCCGCTGATCGGCATCGGCGCATGGATGCTGGACGGGATCTATATCGGCGCCACGTGGACCCGCGAAATGCGCATCGCCGCGCTACAGTCGGCGGCGGTCTATGTGGTCGCGCTGGCGGTGCTGTTGCCGCTGATGGGCAACCACGGCCTGTGGCTTGCGCTGATGATCCTGAACGCGACACGGGGGCTGACCCTGTGGGCCAAGTACCACCGCAAGGAAGCTGGCGTGACCGATCCGGTGCCCGGCTGACAGGCGTCTTTGGTCCGGAAATATCCCCGCCGGAGGCAAGAAATCTAAAGGATTTCCAGCACAGCCTCGGGCGGGCGGCCAAGCGCGGCGCGGTCGTTCGCGAACACCACGGGCCGTTCGATCAGCTTCGGCGTCGCCGCCATCGCGGCGATCAGCGTGGCGTCGTCGGCGTCCTTGGTCAGACCCTGCGCCTTGAACTCGGCCTCCTTGGTGCGCACCAGCTTGATGGCAGGTACGCCCAGCAGGTCCAGCGCCGCACGGATCTCGTCCGCCGATGGCGCATCGTCGAGATACCGGCGCTCGGTGACGTCGCAGCCCTTGTCGTGCAGCAACGCCAGCGTCTCGCGCGACTTGGTGCAGCGCGGGTTGTGCCAGATCGTGACCTTGGTCATAGCCAGTCCTTCCGTCCTGTTCCCACCGCCTCTGCGACCGAGGCGAAGCCCTCGCGCGCCAGCAGCGCATCAAGCCCGCGCGCGATGTCCGGGGCCAGCGACAGGCCGTGGAACACCATCGCGGTGTAAAGCTGCACGGCGCTGGCGCCCGCCTTGATCTTGGCCAGCGCCTGTTCGGCACTTGCGATCCCGCCGACACCGATCAGCGGCAGCGCACCGGAGGTCTCGGCGGACAGCCGGGCCAGCACGCGGGTCGAGCGGTCGAACAGCGGCGCGCCGGACAAGCCGCCGGTCTCGCCCTTGTGGGCGCTGCGAAGGCCGTCGCGCGACAGGGTGGTGTTGGTGGCGATGATCGCGTCCACCCCGGACTCCTGCGCGACGCCCGCGATCTCGGCGATCTCGGCGTCGGTCAGGTCGGGCGCGATCTTCAGGAACACCGGGATGCGGCGGTCCAGCGCGCCACGGGTCTCGATCACCCCGGCCAGCAGACCCTTCAGCGCGGCGGCACCTTGCAGGTCGCGCAGCTTCTCGGTGTTGGGCGACGACACGTTCACCGTGGCAAAGTCGATATGCGGACCGGCGATGCGCAGAACTTCGGCGAAGTCGCGGGCGCGGTCGCTGCTGTCCTTGTTCGCGCCAAGGTTCAGGCCGCGCGGGATACCGGTCGGCGTGGCGGCAAGGCGGGCGGCAATCGCCTCGGCCCCGTCGTTGTTGAACCCGAAGCGGTTGATCGCGGCGTGGTCCTCGGTCAGGCGGAACAGGCGCGGCTTCGGGTTGCCCGGCTGCGGCCGGGGCGTCGCGGCGCCCAGTTCCAGAAAGCCGAAACCGGCGCGCGCCAGACCGGCGGTGGCGGTCGCGTTCTTGTCGAAACCCGCCGCCAGCCCGACGGGGTTCGGCAGCGCAAGCCCCGCGACCGTCGTGGCCAGCCGCGCCGAGGTGATGGGACCGGGCAGCGGCGCCAGACCCGACCGAACCGCCTGCAGTGCCAGCCCGTGCGCCCGCTCGGGGTCGACGGTGCGCAGAAGCGGCAGGCCGATGCGTTCAAGCAGTCTCATACCATCTCTGCCGGGAAAACGTGGGCGCCGTCTTCCAGCGGAAGCGGCCAAGCCCAGACCACGTCGTCCAGCCGCAGCGGCCGGTACAGGTGCGGGAACAGCGCGCCACCGCGCGACGGCTCCCATTTCAGGTCGTCGCCCAGCGTGTCGGCCTCGACCGCGGCCAGCCAAAGCCCCTCGACCCCGGCGAAATGCTTCGCGGCAGTCTCGGCGGCCTGTTCGGCGGTCGAGAAGTGGATGTAGCCGTCGGACAGGTCGATCGGCGCGCCAAGGGTCGAGCCATCGGCCTGCAGCGCCTGCCATTCGGGGGTGCGGAAAATCTTGTAGATCAGCATGGGCTCAGATGACCGGCAATTTCGCGCGGGTCAAGCGGCTGCGGGGCTGGGAGACGGGAATCGGCTTGTGCGGGCGCGCGCGATTGAGTAGCGGGGGCGCTTTCGAAAAAGGGCGCGCGTCATGGCCACGGATATTCTGTCAATCGACTTTGGCACCTCTAACTCGGCCGCCGCCGTCGCTGCGGGCAATGGCGTCTACCGCATCCCCATCGAGCAGGGCGCCGAGACGCTGCCGACCGCCGTCTTTTTTCCCGTGCAGGGGGCGATGCGGATCGGGTCGTCTGCCGGTGCCGCGCTGATCGCGGGCGAAGAGGGGCGGTACATGCGCGCGCTGAAAAGCGTGCTGGGCCTGCCGCTTCTGCATGAACCCCGCGTGCTGGGCGGCGTGCGGCGCACGCTGGCCGACGTGATCACGGTGTTCCTGTCCGAGGTGAAGACGCGGGCCGAAACGGCGACGGGACTGACCTTCCGCCGCGCGCTGTCGGGACGCCCCGTGCATTTCCACACCGCGGCGCCGGACAAGGACGCACAGGCCGAGGCGGACCTGCGCGCCTGTTACGCCGCCGCCGGGTTCGACGAGGTGTCGTTCCTGCCCGAACCCGAGGCCGCGGCGGTGGCCTGCCATGGCATGGGCGGCGGCGCAGGGCTGGGGCTGATCGTCGACATCGGCGGCGGGACCTCGGACTTTACCGTGTTCCGGGGCGGCGCAGGCGGGGCAGAGATCCTTGCCAGCCACGGCATTCGGCTGGGCGGTACGGATTTCGATCACGCGGTGTCGATGACCCACGCGATGCCGATGCTGGGGCTGGGGGGAGAGCTGCGGCGCGAGATGGGATCGGGCCTGCTGCCGGTGCCGCGCGCGCCCTATGTGGATCTTGCGACGTGGGCCAAGATCCCGTTCCTCTACTCGGCCGACACCCGGCGCATGGTGGCGGGCATGGTCCGCACCGCCGTCGACCGCCCGGCGATGGAACGGTTCGCCGAGGTGCTGGATCTGGAACTGGGCCACGAACTGGCCTTTGCCGTGGAACGCGGCAAGATCGGTGCGAATGGCGAGGGCGGCGCGGGCCGCATCGCGATGGGGTTTATCGAGCCGGGTCTGTCGGTGGCGGTCACGGGCGACAGTCTGAACGAAGCATTGACCGAGAACCGCGCCGCGCTGCGCGCCGCTGCCTCCGAAACGCTGGCACTGGCCGAGGTCTCGCCGTCCGACATCGGGCGCGTGATCCTTGTCGGCGGGTCGAGCCTGATGCGGTTCGTGTCGGACGAGGTGTCGGACCTGTGCCCCGACGCGGCGGTGCTGCGGTCGGAAGCGTTCACGGCGGTGGTCGACGGGCTGGCGCTGGCGGCCCGTTAGGCCAAGCCGGAATGAGGTGGGCGGCCCGGTTATCGTGAACCGGACCGCCCAGCAAAGTTAGCCGCGATCGCGGGCGTTTGTCACCGAAGCGGCGGGCATTTCGATGTTGATCTCAAGGCTCGACACCGCGTCGTCGCGCTGCACCTTGATGTCGACGTCCTGATCCTCGACCTTAACGTAGCGGCGGATCACCTCGAGGATGTCCTGCTGCATTTTCGGAAGGAAATCGGCCTGCGCCGCCCCATCGGCGCGTTCGTGCGCCAGAAGCAGTTGCAGCCGGTCCTTGGCGGTTTGCGCCGTGGCGGCGCGGCGGGGCCTGAGCGAGAAACCGAACAGGCTCATGCCGACCGTCCGAACAGCCGCTGCATGAAGCCGGGGCGCTTGTCCTCGGGCAGGCGCATCTCGACCTCTTCGCCGACCAGTCGCGCGACGGTGTCCTCATAGGCCTGACCGGCGTTCGACGGCTCGTCCAGGATCACCGGCGTGCCGATGTTCGACGCCTTCAGCACCGCCTGGCTTTCCGGGATGATACCCAGAAGCGGCACGGCGAGAATCTCTAGCACGTCGTCGACGGTCATCATCTCGCCGCGCTCGATCCGGCCCTTGTCGTGCCGGGTCAGCAGGACGCGCGCCTTGACCGGCTCGTCATTGCTGCTTTCGGCGCGCCGCGTCTTCGACGCCAGCAGGCCCAGCACCCGGTCGCTGTCGCGCACGGACGACACTTCGGGGTTGGTGACCACGACGGCCTCGTCGGCGAAGTACATCGCCATCTGCGCGCCGCGCTCGATCCCGGCGGGGCTGTCGCAGATGATGTAGTCGAATTCCTCGCGCAGTTCGTTCAGCACCGCCTCGACTCCCTCGGTCGTCAGGGCGTCCTTGTCGCGGGTCTGCGAGGTCGGCAGCACGTACAGCGTATCCAGCCGCTTGTCCTTGATCAGCGCCTGCTTCAGCTTCGCGTCGCCCTGGATCACGTTGATGAAGTCGAACACGACCCGGCGTTCGCAGCCCATGATCATGTCAAGGTTGCGCAGGCCCACGTCGAAGTCGATAACCACCGTCTTGTGGCCCAGCTTGGCCAGCCCGGCGGAGATCGCCGCCGCCGAGGTGGTCTTGCCCACCCCGCCCTTGCCCGAGGTGATCACGATGATCTTCCCGAGCGGGGCCTTTTCCTTCAAATCCGTCGTCATGTGAGCGGCTCCAGTATCAGTCTGTCGTCCTTGAGCACGACTTGCAGCGGCTGGTGCCGCATGTCGTCCCCGATGTTTTCGCTGGTGCGGTACAGGCCCGCGATGGCCAGCAGTTCGGCCTGTTGTTTCAGGCAGAAGATCCGCGTGCTTTCGTCGCCGTGCATCCCAGCGATGGCCCGGCCCCGAAGGGTTCCGTAGACGTGGATGTTACCCGACGCGACCAGTTCGGCCCCGGACGAGACCGAGCCGATCACCGTCAGGTCGCCGCGTTCGGCGACGATCACCTGACCCGACCGCACGGGCTGGGTGATCACCTTGTTGTCGGGCGGAAGCAGCCGGTCGGCGCGGCGTGTGGTACCGGTGCCGATCTTTTCCGGCGCGGTTTCGCGTCCGAAGGCGACCTCGATCAGGCCCATGTCCTCGGCCAGTTCGACCTGCGCGGGCGCCGGGTCCTGCACGCCGAACACCCGCAGCTTGCGGGCGCGAAGCTCGGCGACCAGCGCGTCCAGCGTGGCGCGGTCGACAAGGTGCTGGATGGTTCCAAGGTCGATGACAAGCGGCGCGTCCAGCAGGAATTGCGGTGCGCGGGCCAGATGGGCGTCGAGCGCATCGAAGAAATCGGCGTCGAAGGCGTCGGTGTCGAGCCTTAAAGAGATGGCCGTGATGAACCGCCCCCGGATCTGGAACGGCTGCGCCGTCACCGTCGCGGCGGCGCGACGGCTGGTCGTTCTTGGTCTCCGCACCTGTCGCGGCTCCTGCTCTGTCTCAAGTCGTGGCGCGCGATTCTGTCGCGCGCGGATTTTGACGGCAGACCTAGCCGGGATCGCGGGGGAAGTGCACTGGGAGACGGATCAAAATTCGCCCGCCAAGCGCGAATTTGCCGGGTGACTTCGCGTGAAGCAAAGCGCGATCCCGCCCGTTTGAGGAACCAGTCTGAGAGCCGGTGTCCGCCGGAACGTCGCGCTGTCCGGTGCGCGGCCTAGATCAGGCCAAGTTCCGCGTCGCTGGCGACCCGGTCGTACTTGTCGCGCGGCGGCATGGGACGGTCGCGCCAGTCCGGGTCGAAGGTAAAGCTGGACTTCGCGCGCCCGTCGGGAAGGGCCCCGTTCCCGGCGCCGACGGCATAATCATAATACAGCTTCACGATGTGATCGTAGCTGACCTGCTGCGCCGCCGGGTGGGCAAGGCAGGCTTCGCGCCACGCGCGGACGCGGGCGTATTCGGGGCCGGGGGGCAGTTCGAAGCCTTCGTAATAGTCGAGGAACCAGAACCGCATCATCAGCGGGGTGAACACCGTCTCGGCCAGCCCGAAATCGTCGAACAGGAACAGGCCGCCGGGGTTGTGGTGGTCAAGGAAATCGGAAAGCCACGCGTAATGCTCTAGCAGCGCGGCCTTCTTCGTTTCGGACGCGGTGCGGTCGCGGTTCAGGACATAAAGATAACCGGCCATGCCGAATGGCCCTTCGCGCGTGATCATCAGCCGTTCGATGCCGCGTTCGTAGGGGTCCGAGCGTGCCACGTTCGGGCCGCCAAGCGCCTCTTCGACATAGCGCAGGATGACAAGGCTTTCCTTCAGCACGCGACCGTCGCCAAGATCCATGATCGGCAGGGCCGTGGTCCCGCGCGAAAGCTCCAGCAGGGCAGGGTCGCGCGGCTTGGTGATATCGACGACGCGAAACTCGACCGCGTCCTGAAGACCCTTCAGCGCAAGCAGGATTTCAAGCCGTTGCGAGAACGGGCAAACCGGGATGTGGTAAACGACCGGCCGGCTCAATGGCTCATTCCGTCGCGCCGTCGGTGCCGCTGATCTCGGCCGTGCTTTGGTCGAGAACGCCATCGGTCCACATACCCGTCGCAACCTCGCCCGAGGCGTATTCGATCGTGCCTTCGCCCTGGCGGCGGCCGTCCTCGAACTCGCCCTCGTAGACGTCGCCGTTGTAGTAGATCGCGCGGCCCGTGCCCTCGATCTTGCCGCCGGCCCATTCGCCTTCGTAGGTGAAGCTTTCGTCTTCCTCGGTCTCGGGGTCGTCGGGAATGACGATCCGCCCCATGCCCTCGCGCTGGCCGTTCACGAAGCCGCCTTCATAGACGGTGCCGTCGGCATAGGTCGCGGTGCCCTGACCGTGACGCTGGCCGTCCTGCCATTCGCCTTCGTAGGTGTAGCCGTCGGTGTAGGTCATGGTGCCGGTGCCGTGGTTGCGGGCGTTCAGGAACGACCCCTCGTAGACCAGCCCATTGGCGTATTCCGCGCGGCCTTCGCCTTCGATCACACCGCCGCGCCACTCGCCCTCGTAGGACGATCCGTCGGGATAGATGATGCGGCCCTGACCGGCGGCCACGTCGTCGCGGAACTCGCCCACGTAGATCGAACCGTCGGGATAGGTGACTTGGCCTTCGCCTTCGATCCGGCCAGCGACCCATTCGCCAAGGTAGGCGTAGCCATCGGTGCCGTAGAAGCTGCCCTGTCCGTGGCGGCGGTCGTTCAGGAACTGGCCCTCGTAGATGTCGCCGTTCGCGTAGGTGACGGTGCCGTTGCCCTCGCGCTCGCCGTTGACGAAATCGCCCTCGTAGACGTCGCCGTTGGGCTGGGTCAGGGTGCCGGTGCCGTTGATCTGACCGGCGGACCACTCGCCCTCGTAGGTGAGGCTTTCGTCGGCGGGGGTGTCGGGGTTGTCTGCGGTGACAAGCCGTCCTTGGCCCTCGCGCTGGCCGTCGACCAGCGCGCCGGTGTAAACCGACCCGTCGGGATAGGTGATCGTGCCTTCGCCCTGCTTCACGCCGGCGACCCAGTCGCCTTCGTAGACATAGCCGTTCGGGCTTTCCATCCGGCCCTGACCGTCGTGCATCGCATCCACGAAGCCGCCGGTATAGGTCACGCCGTTCGCGTAGACCGCCGTGCCTTGTCCGTTGATCTTGCCGTCGACCCAATCGCCTTCGTAGGTGCCGCCGTCGGCGAAGGTGATCTTGCCCAGCCCCGACGGTTTGCCAGCCTCGAAGTTGCCTTCGTAGACCGACCCGTTGGGGAAGCGCGCGATGCCTTGTCCGCGGATCTCGCCCTCGACCCAAGCGCCGGTGTATTCATAGCCGTTCGGCAGCCGGTAAGTGCCGGTGCCGTGCTGCTTGCCGTCTTGGAACGTACCCTCGTAGACGCCGCCGTCCTCGTACTGTTTCACCTGCACGTCGCCGTCCTGCGCGAAGGCCGCACTGGCCGTCAGCAGGATCGCGCCGCTTAGCGCCAGATTATGAAAACGATTGTTCCGGTCGCGTTTAGCCCGGTAATTCTGCACCCTGCCTCCCATCGGACGGTTCACATCCCCGATCGTGTCGCCATGACCAAAACCTAAAGGCTTGCCCTTGAGCTAGCAACGCTTTTCGCCGCTATCGGCTTTCCTTGGCCGAGGGTTCTGGTTAGACGCAACTCACGATGCGGAGAGTGATATGGCCGACAGGTTTCGTCTGACCCTGGCACAATTGAACCCCACCGTTGGGGCTATTGCCGACAATGCGGACGCCGCGCACGCGGCTTGGCTGAAGGGCCGAGAGGCCGGCGCAGACATGGTGGCGCTGCCCGAAATGTTCGTGACCGGGTACCAGACCCAGGACCTTGTGATGAAGCCCGCGTTCCACCAGCACGCGATGCAGGCGGTCGAGGCGCTGGCGGTGACCTGCGCCGACGGGCCTGCGCTGGGCATCGGCGGTCCGTGGGCCGAGGACGGCGAACTTTTCAACGCCTATTTCATCCTGAAAGGCGGCAAGATCGTCAGCAAGGTGCTGAAGCACAACCTGCCCAACGATCATGTCTTCGACGAGGTGCGGCTGTACGATGCGGGCCCGCTTGGCGGCCCCTACGCCGTGGGCGACACGCGGGTGGGCACGCCGATCTGCGAAGACGCGTGGCACCCCGAAGTGTCCGAGACGCTGGCCGAAACGGGCGCCGAGTTTCTGCTGGTTCCGAACGGGTCGCCCTACTATCGCGGCAAGCTGGAAACGCGGCTGAACCACATGGTGGGCCGCGTGGTCGAGACCGGGCTTCCGCTGATCTACCTGAACATGGTGGGCGCGCAGGATGACCAGATTTTCGACGGTGCGTCCTTCGCGCTGAACCCGCATGGCGAGCTGGCGATGCTGATGCCGGCCTTCGACGAGGAAATCCGCACCATCGAGCTGGAACGCGGCGACGACGGCTGGTGCATCCTGCCAGCCGGAGAAACCCCGCAGCCGGACGAATGGGAACAGGATTATCGGGCGATGGTGCAGGCCACGCGCGACTATTTCGGCAAGACCGGGTTCCGCAAGGCGGTGCTGGGCCTGTCGGGCGGCGTCGATTCGGCGCTGGTGGCTGCTATCGCGGTGGACGCGCTGGGGTCCGAGAACGTGCGCTGCGTGATGCTGCCGTCCGAGTATACCAGCCAGCATTCGCTGGAGGACGCCGAGACTGTCGCAAAGGCGCTGGGCTGCCGCTATGACTATATCCCGATCAGCGGCGCGCGCGCGGCGGTGACAGAGGCGCTGGCGCCCTTGTTCGAGGGCACGACCCCCGACGTGACCGAGGAAAACATCCAGTCCCGCCTGCGGGGCCTGCTGTTGATGGCGCTGTCGAACAAGTTCGGCGAGATGGTTCTGACCACGGGCAACAAGTCCGAGGTCGCGGTGGGCTATGCCACGATCTATGGCGACATGTCCGGCGGCTATAACCCGTTGAAAGACCTGTACAAGACGCGGGTGTTCCAGACCTGCCGCTGGCGCAACGAAAACCACCGCGACTGGATGATGGGCCCCGCGGGCGAGGTGATCACCCCCCGCGTCATCGACAAGCCGCCTTCGGCCGAGCTGCGCGAGGACCAGAAGGACGAGGACAGCCTGCCGCCCTACGAGGATCTCGACCGCATCCTCGAGGCGCTGATCGACGACGAGAAATCGGTGGCCGAGGTCGTCGCGATGGGCTTCGAACGCGACGTGGTGAAGAAGATCGAGCACCTGATTTACATCAGCGAATACAAGCGGTTCCAGTCCGCCCCGGGGGCGCGGCTGACCAAGCGCAGCTTCTGGCTGGACCGGCGTTATCCGATCGTGAACCGCTGGCGCGATCCGTCCTAGGCGTGTAACGGCAGGTGCGCTTCGGCGGGGGCCAGCGCCTCGCGCCGGGCGACGTCGAAATGCTGTTCCAGCAGCAGGCGCAGCTTGCGCGGCTTTCGGGATATCGCCAGCCGCACCACGTCGCGCAGGATGTCGCGGTCCTTCATGTCCTGCACGATGTTGTGCCCCCGCTTGCGCAGGATGAAATGGTGCAGGCGCGCATCCTTCGGAAACCGCTGCCAATGGATACGCTCTTTCATTGCGTCGCCGTGGAAGATGAAATGGTCCCGCGCGGTCGGGTCCAGCGGGCGCACGGTCGGCACCCGGAAGTGCGTGATACCGGATCGCCAGCGCAACCAACGCTGTTCCTCGGGCACCTCGCACGGGTCGGCGGAGTACTGCGGCGAGAAGGCGATGACGCAATCGACGCGGGTCAGGCGGGGCAGGGCAAGCGCCATGAAGCCGCCCATGCTGTTCCCAAGGCACACGACCTCGCGGATGCCCAGCCGTTCGACATGGTGTGCGATCTGCGCGACCAGCATGTCGGCAAAGGCGGTATCGTTCAGCCATGTCCTGCGCCGCTCGGACGCCAGAAGGACGTGGTTTTCGCCGTCGTCCCACGCCGTGCCGATGAATTCGAACGGGGGAACGCTGGCGGGAAGCGTGCCCACGCCGGCCAGCGAGACAACCAGCCGGTCGGACCGCCCCTCGGCATAGCAGATCCGGTGGTCGCCGGTTTCCACAAGGGTATGAAGCAGCGCGGTGCCGGTGGAGCGGTTCAAGCCTGAAAGCCTTGTATGATAAGCCGCGAACGAGCCCTGATACTGTCTTTCGCGCCGATCCCCCAACTGAATCCGTTCGCAGGACAACGCGGCGCAGCCATCGTGTCGCGCGAGTCGCAGACGGGGGGCGGCGCAACCGAAAGGCTACGCTTGATCGCCTAACGTAAAGTGTGTGCAAAGACGAACGATATACGCGCTTTGCTGCACCGAACTGGCGGTGTACGCACCGACGGTTAGGTCATATGTCCTTCCCCAAAGGAGATACCACAATGACCGCACCCAAGATTACCATCGCTTACTATTCCACCTACGGCACCAACTATCAGGTCGCTCTGGAAGCCAAGGCCGCCGCAGAAGCCGCTGGCGCTGAAGTCCGCCTGCGCCGCTTCGCCGAGACCGCCCCGAAAGAGGTCGTCGAAGGCCAGGAAGCCTGGAAAGCCCAGCTAGAGAAGACCAGCGATATCCCGGAAGTCAGCCTCGACGACATGGAATGGGCCGATGGCTATTTCTTCCTGTCGCCGACCCGCTACGGTCAGCCCGCCAGCCAGGTCCGCGCGTTCATCGACACGCTTGGCTCGCTGTGGCAGGCCGGCAAGCTGATCAACAAGACCTTCACCGCTTCGACCAGCGCCCAGACGCTGCACGGCGGCCACGAGATGACCACGATGGCGCTGTACGTCTCGGCGATGCACTGGGGCGCGATCATCGTGGCGCCGGGCTACACCGACCCGATCCTGTTCGAAACCGGCAACCCCTATGGCTACTCGGCCATCGCCGGCGAACTGCCGGAGAACGGCAAGAAAGCCGTCGCGCACCAAGCCAAGCGTCTGGTCGAAACGACCGCGAAGATCATCGCCTGATCGCCTGATCGCGTCCTCTGCGACAGGTTACTGTCCGCGACCCGCCGGAGCAGTCCGGCGGGTTTTTTCGTGAGCGATGCGTCAGACGCGGCCCAGCGTGCACAGCGGCAGCAGGGTATCGACCGTCTCGATTTCGCACAGTCGGGTGCCTTCCGTTGTGCAGGCAGCAGCGGCGGCGGCCACGCCGAACCGCAGGCAGGACGGCAGCGTCTCTCCGCGCGCCAGAGCAAGCGAGAAGGCCCCGACAAAGCTGTCGCCCGCGCCGACCTTGCTGATCACGTCGACCTTGGGCGACACCGCGTGCCATGCCTCGGTTTCGGTGGCCAGCACCGACCCGTCCGCGCCGCGCGCGATGATCACGATCCGCGCCGACCCGCGCGTCACCAGTTCGCGGGCGAAGGCGGCGGTGTCCTCGCGGGTGGTCAGGGACCGCCTGGCCAGCTCCTCGGCCTCGACATCGTCCATGCGCAGGACGTGGATCGCCTCGTAAGAGCCGCGCACAAGGTTGAACAGCGCCGGGCCCGAGGTGTCCACGATCAGCCGCGCCCCGCGCCCGTCCAGGTGTTGCGCAAGGATCGAGGGGAATTCCTTCGCCACGCCCGGCGGCTGGCTGCCCGACAGCACCACCAGCGTGCCGTCCCCCGCCGCCTGATCGATCGAGTTCAGGCCGCGTTCCACGTCCGCCTCGGCCCAGATCGGGCCGGGCATCACGAAGCGGTACTGTTCCATCGTTTGCTGATCGGTCACCGAGAAGGACAGCCGCGACTCTCCCGGCCCCTGAAACGCAACGGTGGGCACGCCTTCCAACGCCAGCAGTTGCAGCAGTTGCGCCCCCGCACCGCCGCCGATGGCGATCATCGCGGTGGCCTGACCGCCCAGTTGCCGCACGGCCCGCGCCACGTTGATACCGCCGCCGCCCGGATCGATGTGCGGTTCGGTGCAGCGCAGCTTGTGCTCTGCGAAGACATGGGGCGAGGACGTCGCGAAGTCGACGGTCGGGTTCAGGGTGACGGTGACGATATCGGTGCGCATGGATCCTCCTGCCGGACGGTCGGGGCCGACACTGGACCGACACGCGCGAAGCCGCAAGCCGTGGTCATTCCCACCAGCGGTCGATCGAGGCGATGTCGTCGTCGGACCACCCAAGATGGTGCGCGATCTCGTGCACCAGCACATGAGTCACCAGCGCGCCAAGCGCCACGTCGCCCCGGTCGATCCATTCGTCAAGGATCGGGCGGCGGAACAGCCAGACCGTATCGGGCTGCAGCGGCTGGTCGAAGCTGGACTTCTCGGTCAGCGGGATGCCGTCGTACAGCCCCGTAAGCGCGAAGGGATCCTCGATCCCGAGATCGGCCAGCATGTCGTCGGGGGCAAAATCCTCGACCCGGATCGCGACACCGGCAACGGCGCGGGCGAAAGAGCCGGGCAGGGTGGCAAGGGCGGCCTCTGCCAGCGCCTCGATCCGGGCAAGGTCGGGGGCGATCTGGTCGGCGGTGTCGGGGGGCGCGTCTGTCATGCGGCGGATACTGGCGCGGGGTTGCGGCGGGGGAAAGGGGCATTCGGCCGGATGGGACGGCGTGGTCCCGGATGGTCGTCCGCTGGCGCACAGCCCAAAAAGCGGGTTCCGGGGCGACAGCCAGCGGGCCGGTCTGGTATCTAGGCGGTCATGGATGGGACGAAGTGGGATCGGTGCCGACATGAGCGGAAACAAGACACAGCCGACCGATGTGCGGGTCGCCGATTTCCTTCAGCAGGTCGAACCGGGCCGCAAGCGTGACGAGGCGCGGCGGCTGGATGCCATTTTCCGCAAAACGACTGGCTTCGCGCCGGTGATGTGGGGTCCGTCGGTGATCGGCTATGGCCGTTATCACTATGTCTACGCCAGCGGGCGCGAAGGGGATTTCCTTGCCAACGGGTTCAGTCCCCGCAAGTCGGCGCATTCGATCTACATCCTGCCGGGTTATGCCGATTTCGGTGACATCCTCGGGCGGCTGGGCAAGCACAAGACCGGCAAGTCCTGCCTGTACGTGACCAAGCTGGCGGATATTGACGAGGATGTCCTGCGCGAGCTGATCCGCGCCGGGCTGGCGGACCTTGCCACGCATTGGCCGGTGATGCCGACCTGATCGCGTGCCAGCAGCGGTCCGGGGCCGCTTGCACCACGTATCGGGCGCCATGCGCGCGGTGGCGATGTGGACAAGACCGCGGCCTTGTGACAGAGGAGCGCGCAAGGAGATTTCGCGCCATGACCATCACCCGTTTCGCTCCGTCGCCCACGGGCTACATCCATATCGGCAACCTGCGCACGGCGCTGATGAACTATCTCATCGCGCGCAAGGCCGGCGGCACCTTCATCCTGCGGATCGACGACACCGATCCCGAGCGGTCGAAAGACGAATACGTCGACGGCATCAAGCAGGATCTCGAATGGCTGGGCCTGACGTGGGACCGCTTCGAACGCCAGTCGCTGCGGCTGGACCGCTATGCCGAAGCGGCGGACGAACTGCGTGCAAAGGGCCGGTTCTACGAGGCGTTCGAGACGCCGACCGAACTGGACCTGAAGCGCAAGAAACAGCTGAACATGGGCAAGCCGCCGGTCTACGACCGCGCCGCACTGGCGCTGTCGGACGACGAGAAGGCCGCGCTGCGGGCCGAGCGGCAGGGCCACTGGCGGTTCAAGCTGGACCACGAGCGGATCGAGTGGACCGACGGCATCCTTGGCGACATTTCGATCGACGCGGCCTCTGTCTCTGACCCGGTGCTGATCCGGGGCGATGGACAGGTGCTGTACACGCTGGCGTCGGTGGTCGACGACATGGACATGGGCGTGACGAACATCGTGCGCGGCTCTGACCACGTCACCAACACCGCAACCCAGATCCAGATCATCGAGGCGCTGGGCGGCACTGCTCCGGGCTTTGCGCACCATTCGCTGCTGACCGGCCCGCAGGGCGAGGCGCTGTCGAAGCGGCTTGGCACGCTGGCGCTGCGCGACCTGCGCGAACGCGGCGTCGAGCCGATGGCGCTGTTGTCGCTGATGGCGCGGCTTGGGTCGTCGGACCCGGTGGAGCTGCGCGGTTCCATCGACGAACTGGTCGAGGGCTTCGACATCACCCGCTTCGGGTCTGCCCCGACGAAGTTCGACGTCGAGGATCTGTTCCCGCTGACCGCCCGCCACCTTGGTGCGCAGCCCTACGAGGCCGTGGCCGAAGACGTGCGGGCGCTGGGCGTGCCCGACGAGCAGGCAGAGCGGTTCTGGAACGTCGTGCGCGAGAACATCACGGTAAAGTCGGACATGGCCGGCTGGTGGGACCTGTTCCGCAAGGGTCCCGATGCCGATGGGGCAGAACTGTCCGACGAGGACCGCGCCTTCGTGGCAGAGGCCTTCGCGATGCTGCCGCCGCTGCCGTACACGCCCGAGACGTGGGGCGCATGGACGTCGGACGTGAAGGAAAAGACAGGCCGCAAGGGCAAGCAGCTGTTCATGCCGCTGCGCCTTGCCATCACCGGCCGCGCGCGCGGCCCGGAAATGGCGGACGTGCTGCCGCTGCTTCAGACCGCACCGAAGATCTGAGGTCGCGCGCCCCGGGGCTGACCCGGGACGCGCCACGCCGTCTTTGGCTTAAGCCAGGCGGGCGATCATCACACCGTTCGGCCCCAGCGCAAGCGTGTCGCCGGTTATCTCGGCGGCTTCTGCCAGCAGGGGCGTCACCTTGCCCGGAAGCGCGAAGGTCGCGGGATCGCCGGACAGGTTGAACACGCACAGGATGTCGTGGCCCCGCGTATAGGCCAGCACGGGTTCGTCTGTCTCAAGGAAGCTTTGCGTGCCGTCCCGCAGCGACGGCTCTGCCTTTCGCAGCGCCAGCATCGCCTTGTAGAACGCCAGCACCCCGTCATCGCCTTGCTGCGCGACGCCGCGGTCAAGCTGCGGCTGTTTCACCGGCAGCCACGTCTTGTTCGCGGTCGAGAAGCCGCCGTTCGGCGCCTTTCCGTCCCACACCATCGGCGTGCGGCAGCCGTCGCGGCCTTTGACCTCGGGCCAGAAATTGATGCCGTCAAGATCGGTCAGCTCGTGGTATTCCAGCTCTGTCTCGACCTGTCCCAATTCTTCGCCCTGATACAGGCAGACCGATCCCTCGAAAGTCAGAAGCAACCCGGCCGCGACCTTGGCGACCGACGCGGTGGTCGGCCCGTGCTTTGTCCAGCGCGAGACATGGCGCATCACGTCGTGGTTCGAGAAAGCCCAGCATGGCCAGCCGTCCGGCGCGCCGCGGAAGAATGCCTGTATCCGCGAGCGGAAGAACTCGGCCGAGAAGGGCGGGCCGAGAAGTTCGAAGGAATAGGCCATGTGCAGGCGGCTGCCGCGGGTGTACTGGCCCATCAGGTCGATGGAATGGTGGCTGTCGCCCACTTCGCCCACCATCGCGCGGGCATCGTATTCGTCCAGCAGCGCGCGCATCCGCTTGAGGTAGTCGAGGTTCTCGGGCTGGTTCTTCGAATGCAGGTGGTACTGCATGTCGTAGGGTTTGTTCGCCGGACCGTCGCGTTTCACCGGATCGGCCGGGTCGTCGGGCAGGCGGGCGTCGTGGAAATAATAGTTCACGGTGTCCAGCCGGAAGCCATCGACGCCCCGGTCCAGCCAGAAGCGCATGTTGTCGAGGTGAAAGTCCTGAACCTCGGGGTTGTGGAAATTGAAGTCTGGCTGTTCCTTCGCGAAGTTGTGGAAGTAATACTGCCGCCGCCGCGTGTCCCATTCCCACGCGGGCCCGCCGAAGATGCCTTGCCAGTTGTTCGGCGTCGCGCCGTCGGGCTTTGGATCGGACCAGACGAACCAGTCCGCTTTTGGATTGTCTCGCGAGCTGCGGGATTCGGTGAACGCCGGGTGCTGGTCCGAGCAGTGCGACAGGACTTGGTCGATGATCACCTTCAGGCCCAGCTTGTGCGCCGCCTCGACCATCGTGTCGAAATCCGCAATCGAGCCGAACACCGGGTCGACGCCGCGATAGTCGGCCACGTCATAGCCCATGTCGCGCATGGGCGAGGTGAAGAACGGGCTTAGCCAGATCGCGTCGACGCCAAGGTCGGCGACATAGGGCAGCTTGTCGGTGATGCCGGGCAAGTCGCCCACGCCGTCGCCGTTGCTGTCCATGAAGGAACGCGGGTAGATCTGATAGGTGACAGACCCGCGCCACCAGTTTTCGTCGGTCATCGCAGTCTCTTTCCAGGCCGCCGCGGGGGGATTCATCCGGAATCCCCGTGAGATACGGGCGGGTTCAGGTTCGAGACAAAAGGAAAGCGCGCCGCCGATCAACTGCGGATGCGCGCCGGGGTTCAGTTTTGCGTGAGGCCCCGCGCGCTGCCCGCGAAACAGGCAGCGGCGCGGGGCGGTTCAGGCGGTTTCGATGGCGCCGGTGATCAGGCCGGTGACCTCTTCCGGCGATGTGCTTGCCACCGGCTTGTCCGCCACCTTGGTGCCCCGCCGCAGGACCACCACGCGGTCCGCGACCGTGAACACGTCGGGCATCCGGTGGCTGATCAGGATCACCGCGTGCCCGGACTCTTTCAGCCGTCGGATCAGGGCCAGCACCTCGGCCACCTGCCGCACGCTGATCGCGGCGGTCGGTTCGTCAAGGATCACCAGCTTGGGGTCGGCCAGCCGGGTGCGGGCGATGGCCACCGCCTGCCGCTGCCCGCCCGACATCGACCGGACAAGGTCGCGGGGGCGGGTTTCCGACTTTAGCTCGTCGAACAGCTGCTGGGCGCGACGGCTCATGGCGCCGCGGTCAAGGAACCGGAATGGGCCGATCCCGCGCGTCAGCTCGCGCCCGAGAAACACGTTCAGCGCCGCCGACAGGTTGTCGCACAGGGCAAGGTCTTGATGGACAAGCTCGATCCCGGCCTCACGCGCCTCGGCGGCGCGCTGGAACCGGACCGGCTGACCGTCAAGGACCATCTCGCCCTCGGACGGCATGAAGCTGCCTGCGATGATGCGCACCAGCGTCGACTTGCCGGCGCCGTTGTCGCCCATCAGGCCGACGACCTCGCCATGCGCGATGTCGAGGTCGATGCCGTCAAGCGCCTGAATGGCGCCGAAGTGTTTCGCGATACCGCGCAGGGAAAGAACGGACATCAGGCCTTGCTCCTTGCGGCGGCGTACTGGTCGATGGCGACGGCGGCGACAAGGATCAGGCCGATGACGATCTGCTGCACGAACGAGGACACGTTCATCAGAACCAGTCCGTTGCGCAGCACCCCGATCAAAAGCGCGCCGACCACGGTGCCGAAGATCGTGCCCACCCCGCCGAACAGCGAGGTGCCCCCGATCACCACGGCGGCGATCACGTCCAGTTCCAGCCCCATGCCCGCGACCGCCTCGGCAGAGTTCAGACGGGCCGACAGCAGGAAGGTCGCCAGCCCGCACATGGCGCCGACGATGACATAGGCCGCCAGCGTGACGCGGCGGACCGGGATGCCGTTCGCTTCGGCCGCCTGCGCGTTGCCGCCGACCGCATAGACGTGCAGCCCGAAGCGGGTGTGCCGCAGGACGATATGGGCCACGATGGCGGCCGCGACGAAGATGATGACCGGAACCGGGATGGAGCCGATCCGTCCCTGTCCCCACCAGCCGTAGTCCGGGCTGAAGCCGCTGATCGGCCCGCCGCCCGAAAACAGCAGTGCCGCGCCGCGAAAGGCGGTCATCCCGCCCAGCGTCACGACGAACGGCGGCACCCTGAGCCGGGTGATCGCAAGCCCCTGCAACACGCCGCACGCGGCGCCCACCGCAAGCGCGGCAAGAAAGGCAAGGATCACCGGGTTTCCGGTGTCTGCGGCGGTGCCGATGGCAAAGCGGCTTTCCAACCCTCCCTTGGCCACGTAGGCGCCGACCAGCCCGGCCAGCGCGACGATGGCGCCGACCGACAGGTCGATGCCGGCGGTCAGGATGACGAAGGTCATTCCAATCGCGATCAGGCCCGAGATCGACACCTGCCGGAACACGTTCAGTACGTTCAGCGGGTGCAGGAAGCGCGGTTCAAGCACGGCGAAGGCCACGATCAGAAGCAGAAGGAAGATCGGGGCCGAGTGGCGGGACACAAGGTCGACGGGATCGATGCGGGGCCGGGCTGTCCCGCGCGATCGGTTCTGAATTGTCATATGGAAACGGGTCGCTGCTGAAGAAACGGACGTATCCGGCCCGCGCGCGGTGCGGGCGGGCCGGGACTTGCGGTGCTTACTCGATCTCGCTCAGGCGTTCGGCCTGATCGAGGTTGTCCTTCGTCAGCGCGAAGGGTTCGAGCAGGGTCAGCTTTTCGGGCTCTGTCCCGTCGCGCAGATAGGCCAGCAACGCCTCGAGCGCGCCGGCGGACTGGGCGCCGGGGGTCTGCTCGATGGTGGCGGTCAGGGTGCCGTCCCGGA
Source organism: Psychromarinibacter halotolerans (assembly GCF_029168315.1). Classification (NCBI taxonomy): domain Bacteria; kingdom Pseudomonadati; phylum Pseudomonadota; class Alphaproteobacteria; order Rhodobacterales; family Paracoccaceae; genus Psychromarinibacter; species Psychromarinibacter halotolerans. The sequence continues at coordinate 11,374 of NZ_JARGYD010000003.1, read as the reverse complement.
TTGCCGCCAGTGCCTCGGGAAGGGCGTCGAAGCCGATGATCGCGATATCCAGCCCCTGTTCCTGCACCACCTGCATCGCGCCAAGCGCCATGTCGTCGTTGGCAGCCACGATCACGTCCGGCGGGCTGTCGAGACCGGCAAGGATCGCCTCGGTCACGCTGGCGCCTTCCTCGCGGGCAAAGTTGGCGGTCTGCTCGGCGACGATCTCGTACTTGTCGGACATTCCGTCGAGGATGTTGTGCAGGCCCGCGTTCCGGTCGATGGCCGGGCTGGCGCCGGGCTGGCCCTGCAGGTTCACGATCCGCGCCCCGTCGGGGAACAGCTTGGTGATCAGATCGGCCTGCGCCTCGCCGCCCTTCACGTTGTCCGCGCCGACGTGACCCAGAACGTCCACGCCCTCCACCGCGCGGTCGACCGTGATCACGGGAATGCCGGCTTCGACCGCCTGCCGGACCGCAGGCGCCATCGCGACCGAGTCGAGCGGGCTGATGACGATGCCGTCGACGCCGCCAATAATCATCGCCTCGACATCGGACGTCTGCTTGGTGGTCTGGTTCTGTCCGTCGTAGTTCTCGACGGTGACGCCGAGTTTTTCACCTGCAGCATTGAATTCATTCTGCATGTGCACAAAGAACGGGAACCCGAGATTGGGGACCGAAAATGCAACCGTTTCATCCGCAGCAAGAGCTGGCGATGAGGCAAGCGTCAAGGAGAGCGCTAGGCCCTTCAGAAATTTGTGTTTCACAGTATCCTCCCAAAGATAACGCCGGTTTCGACGAATCGATGCCAGCGGTTAACTTTAGACCCATTCGCGCAGTATTTGCATTTTGATAATTTTGGGCCGGGAAGGGAGCTGAATTCGGTCGCGCAACAATATATCGCGGCCGTAACTTATGCTTTGGGATTCAGGTATTTGGCGCACGGACGCGAACGACAAGCTGCGTCGGCCGGATGAGACGCAGTCGGACATCGCGGTGCAGGGTCGCTTGGTCTGTCAGAGAATTGGTGGAGCCGATCGGGATCGAACCGACGACCTCGTCATTGCGAACGACGCGCTCTCCCAACTGAGCTACGGCCCCACTGGCGCGCTATTTGTCGGTTTTCGCATGCGGTGTCAAGCGGCGCGGCGTCCGTTGTGCAGGGCGTGACCGGGTGCTTTCGGTCAGTCCCGTTCGGCCCGTGCGCGGACCGCGTCGTCGTCCCAAGCGATGAAGAACTCCCACAGGCAGAATAGGCCCAACACCGCGAAGATTGCGGCCCAGCCGGGATTGCCAAGCGCCAGTTCCAGACCGCTCCACCCAAGGCAGGCGGCAACGGTGGCAAGCCGGCGCCAGACGGGGAGGAAAAAGGGGTGCTGCAGGTCGAAGAACTGTCTCATGCGGGTGTTTTAACCCGCGCCGCAGGCCGGCGCCATCGCGCAAAGCCGCGCCGTCCCCGCGATTGACGCGAAAACAGGCCTGTCCGGTCCAAAACCCTATCCGTGCGAAAAGTTTAGATAAATTTCCTCGTGCCGGCGCGGAGGCGAAAATTCTCTTTCAATTCAATGCATTTTATCTGATTTTTCCTTGCCTACGACAAATTTCGAAGCATCTTCAGCGGGCGTAGGCCCCTAGAATGGGCCTGGGATATGGATAGTCTGTGCTGAACGACGTTAATTTGCGCACCCGGCTGCGGGTGGGCACGCGGAAAGAACACGAAGCCTTGGATGCGAAGCTGGCCGGGTTGGACCTGACGTCCACGGACGGCCTGTCCCGTTTCCTGCAGGTGCAGGCAGCGGCCTTGCCGCGCATCCGCATCTCGGAGGGTGTCGCGCGTTCGGCAGAGCTTGCCGACGACCTGCTGGCCAGCCTGCGGCTGGACCTTGCGGTGCTTGGCGTTCCCGAACTTCCCGAAGGCCCGGACGTCGAGGTGCACGCGCTGGCGATGGACTATGTCGTCCTCGGCTCGCGTCTGGGCACGGCTGTGCTGCGCAAGACATGGGCGGTGGCCGATAATCCGCTGGTGCAGCGCGCCAGCCGGTATTTCGAGGCACCCGCGCGCCCCGACCTGTGGCGCACCTTCTGTGTCGAGACGGGGCAAATGGAAGCAAACGGAGCGCAGGCGGACCGGATGGTCGATGACGTCCGCGCGCTGTTCAGGCTGTATGACGACTGTGCCGGTCAGGCGCTTAAGGCAGGACGTACGATCAATGAACTCACCTGATCGGGGAGCGACCGATTTCGCCGTGGACCTGACGAACTGTGATCGCGAGCCGATCCACATTCTTGGCCACGTCCAGTCCTACGGCTGCCTTTTGGCGGTGTCGCCCGATTGGTTCGTGGCGCACCTGTCCGCGAACTGTCAGGAGATGCTGGGGCTGGACCCCGACACGGTTCTGGGCGTTCCGCTGACCGAGTTTCTGCCGACCGAAACGGTGCATGTCCTGCGATCCAAGCTGCAACTTCTGGATGCCGGCGACAGCGTGGGTCGGATCTTTGCCTTCGACGTGTTCGGTGACGGGCGGCTGTTCGACGCGTCGCTGCACAGGTCCGGACATTTCTATATCTTCGAATTCGAACCCCGCACCGCGACCGGCGCGGATGGCAGCGAGATGGCGATGGTGCAGGGCCTGATTTCCCGGGTGCAGCGCAATCGCACGGTCGAGGATATGGCGCAGGATGCGGCCCGGGGTCTGAAGGCGCTGATCGGAATCGACCGGGTCATGGTCTATCGGTTCGAGGAAGACGACAGCGGCACCGTGATCGCAGAAGCCCGCGAGCCGCAGCTAGAGGCGTATCTTGGACTGCACTACCCCGCGAGCGACATCCCCAAGCAGGCGCGCGAGCTGTACACCCGCAGCCCCCTGCGGCTGATCGCGGATGTGAACGACACGCCGTCGCCGGTGATCCCGGCGGTCGGGCCGGACGGCAAGCCGCTGGATCTTTCGCTTGCGGCGACGCGGGCCGTGTCGCCGATCCACCTTGAATACCTGCGCAACATGGGGGTCGAGGCATCGCTTTCGGTGTCGATCCTGCGGCGCGGCAAACTGTGGGGCCTGTTCGCCTGCCACCACTATGCGCCGTTCTATATCGGCTATGACATGCGCAGCGCCGTCGAACTGTTCGCGCAGCTGTTCAACTATGAACTCGCGCAGGCAGAGACCGATTTGGAACTGGCCGAAATTGACCGGGCGCAGGGCATGCACGACCGCGTGCTGGCCCAGATGTCCGATGGTCAGGACTTGGTGGACACGTTCGACTTCGTTGCGCGTGAAATGGCAGACGTGATCCCCTTCGACGGCATCGCGATCTTCTCGAACGGTCACTATCAGGCGCGCGGTCTTGCTCCGACGGAGGAAGAATTCATGGGCCTCGCGCGGTTCCTGAACACCGCGCAGATGAATCAGGTCTACGCGACCGATTGCATCGCCGAGAGGTATCCGCGCGGCGCCGACTTTGCGGAACGGGCGGCCGGGCTGCTGGCGCTGCCGATCTCGCGGTCGCCGCGCGACTACATCGTGCTGTTCCGGCAAGAGGTGGCGCGAACGGTGAACTGGGCGGGCAACCCGGAAAAACCGGCAGAGGTGGGGCCGAACGGCGTTCGGCTGACCCCGCGCAAAAGCTTCGAGGCGTGGCAAGAGGTCGTGAAGGGCCGCTCTGCCGCGTGGAAGCCGGGCGAACGGCGCGCCGCCGATGCGCTGCGCGTGACCCTGCTGGAAATCGTGCTGAAGCTGACCGACGAGGCGGCCGAGGCGCGCCAGAAGGCGAATGACCAGCAAGAGCTGTTGATCGCCGAATTGAACCACCGCGTCCGCAACATCCTGAACCTGATCCGCGGGCTGGTCAGTCAGGGCAAGGGCGGTGCAGTGAACATTCAGGCGTACGGCGAGGTTCTGGATGCACGTATCCATGCCTTGGCCCGCGCCCACGACCAGCTGACGCAGAAAGAATGGCACTGGGTTTCGCTCAAGTCGCTGATCCGGACCGAGGTCCGCGCCTTCCTGTCGGACAAGGCGGATCGCGTCCACATCGCCGGGCCGGACGTCGATCTGTCGCCGACCGCTTTCACCACGATGGCGCTGGTCGTGCACGAACTGGTCACGAACTCTGCGAAATACGGCGCGCTCAGTGACAGCTCCGGGTCGGTCGACATGGCGATCGAGCTTCGGCCCGATGGCGGTGCCGAACTGGGCTGGCGCGAAAAGGGCGGGCCTCCGGTTCAGGCCCCGACGCGTAAGGGCTTCGGGACCACGATCATCGAACGGTCGGTACCGTTCGAGCTGAAGGGCACGGCGCATGTCGAATACAAGGTGACAGGCGTGGTGGCGAATTTCGGCATCCCCGCCGCGCACGCCGAGGTGTCAGAGGATCAGGAAACGGACGCAACCGAAGCCGTCACGACGAACGACGTGTCCGACGCGAAGTTCGAGGGTACGGCGCTGGTGGTCGAGGACAACATGATCATCGCGATGGACGCGGCGGACATGCTGGAACACCTTGGCGCGTCTTCGGTCCGGACGGTTGCGAGCGTTGCGGATGCATTGCACGCGATTGAGGATGCGCAGCCCACCTTCGCGCTGGTTGACGTCAACCTTGGGGACGAAACCTCGCTGCCCGTGGCCGAACGGTGCAAGGAGCTTGGGGTGAAGTTCGTGCTGGCCACCGGGTACGGCGCAAGCGACGACATCATCGAAGCTTATCCGGGCGTTCCGATCCTGAAGAAGCCCTATACGATCGAACACATCGCCGAGGCTTTGGCGACCCTGTTCTAGGTCCGCCGGCCACCGGCCTTCCGTCGCACCATCCGTTTCACGCGATTCCCCCTTTGGCGCGCAGCCAAGGGGGGCTTTGGCGTTTGCCGTCCACGCCCGCCGCCGCCGTGACAGGCGGCTTGGGTTGGTGCTGACTTATACCCCTGCCGCTAACCTTCCCGCGCTGTTGGAATTTTTCCAGCTGCGTCAGGACGTCTGACATAGATTCCAACAATGTCCGACAAAGTGGATTGACTTTGTCGGACATTGTGAGACGTTTCATCCATGAATGACGACACCCCCGAACTTGGATCCGGCAAGCCGCGAGAGGTTCTCGACGCGGTGGCCGAGATGATCGTCGCCCGCGGCATCGGCGTGGGGGATCGTCTGCCGCCCGAGATCGAGCTGGCGCGCGAGTTGGGTGTGGGGCGGTCGACCGTGCGCGAGGCGCTGCGGTCGTGGCAGTCAATGGGGATCGTGACGCGCAACAAGGGGGCGGGGACGGTCCTGCGCGCGCCGATCAGCGCCCAGTCGATGCAGTTTCCGCTGTCGATCTCGCTTGAGGCGCAAAGCCTGATGCGGACGCTCGAAGTGCGCCGCCCGCTAGAAGTCGATTCCGCAAGGCTGGCCGCCGTGCGCGCCGACGAACGCCAGCGGCACGAGATCATGACCCGCATGTACGAACTGATGGACGCGTTGGACTCCGGCGCGGACTGGCGCCCGCAGGACCACGCCTTTCACGCCGCGATCCACGAGGCCACCGGCAACCCGCTTTACAAGCAGTTGGTCGATCAGCTGCAGCACGCGTTTCACGCCGTCTACGAGGCGCCGTTCGGCGAGCCGCAGTTGGGAACGGATTCGATCCCGCTGCACCGGCCCTTGGCAGAAGCGATCCGCGACGGCGACCCGGACGGCGCCGCACGGATCATGAACGACATTCTCGACTTGGTGGAAAAGGCCACGCAGTCGAAGATCGGAGACACCGACGCATGACCGACGACAGCATCGACACATTCCTCGCCCAGCCGTTCGGCGGGGGTGAAGGGTCGGTGACACCCCCGATCTATCAATCGTCGCTGTTCACCTTCGACGACTTCTCGGCCTTCGAGGCGCGGATGTCGGGGCAGGGGAACCGCACGCTGTATTCCCGCGTGCAGAATCCGACGCAGGACGCGTTCGAGCAGATGATGGCCAAGCTGGAAGGCGGCGAGGCCGCCGTGGGCTTTGCCAGCGGCATGGCGGCGATCTCGTCCGTGCTGTTCGCGTTCCTCAAGCCGGGCGACCGGCTGGCCTGTGTCGAGCACGTCTATCCCGACGCCTACCGCCTGATGGAACGGATGCTTGGGCCGTGGGGCGTAGAGGTCACGTATCACTCGGTGACCGAGCTTCAGGATAATCCGGATACGCTGAAGGGCGCGGCGCTGGCGTATCTTGAAAGCCCCAACTCGATGATGATGCAGGTGATGGACCTGCGGAAGGTGGCGGACCACGCGAAGGCGCACGGCTGCCTGACGGTCGTCGACAACAGCTGGGCGACGCCCGTGTTCCAGACGCCGCTGGCGCTGGGCATCGACATCGTCCTGCACTCGGCCTCGAAATACATCTGCGGGCATTCCGACACCGTGGCCGGTGTGGTTGTCGCGTCGGACGAACATATCGCCCGCATCCGCGACCTGACGCTGCCGCTGCTGGGTGGCAAGCTGGCGCCGTTCGAGGCGTGGCTTCTGGTGCGCGGCCTGCGCACGCTGCCGGCCCGGATGCGTGAACACCAGCGGACCGCCGACCTGTTCGTCGACCGGCTTGGCGCGCGCCCCGAGGTCGTGACCGTCAACTCTCCGGGCCCGAACTCTGTCCCCGGTCTGAAGGGGCGGTCCGGTCTGATGTCGATCGAGTTCACCAAGGACATCGACGTCCGCAAGTTCGCCGACGCGCTGAACCTGTTCCACTACGGCGTCAGCTGGGGCGGGTTCGAAAGCCTGATCGTGCCCACGGCGATCACGCTGGCGCAGGCCGGGCCGAAGAACTCGCTTCAGGCATTCGGGGTGCCGGACACGATGGTCCGTATCTCGCTGGGGCTGGAGGACGCCGAGGCGCTTTGGTCCGATTTCGAATCCGCTCTGGTCACGGCCGGAAGCTGAACAAGAAGGCCCGCCGAACGGGCCCCACGCACACAGAAAAACCCATTCAACAGGGAGCTAGAGGAAGAATGAGAAAACTGACAGGAACCACCGCGCTCGCGCTGCTGCTCGCCACCGGCGCGCAAGCTGCCGACCTGAAGCTGGTCGAGGTGATCACCAGCCCCGAGCGCACCGAGACGCTGACGGAAATGGTCTCGGCTTGGGAAGAAGAGACCGGCAACACGGTCGAGATCGTGTCGCTGCCGTGGGGCCAGGCGTTCGAGAAGTTCGCCACGATGGTCGCTGGCGGGGACATCCCCGACGTGGTCGAGATGCCCGATCGCTGGCTGGCGCTGTACGGCCCGCAGCTGATGGACCTTCAGCCCTACTTCGAAGGCTGGGAACATGCCGACACGCTGACCGAGACCACGGTCAACATGGGGTCCGCCACTGCGGACGGGTCGTTCAAGGAAATTCCCTACGGCTTCTACCTGCGCGCCATGTTCTACAACAAGGATCTGCTGGCCGAGGCGGGCGTCGAGGGCGTGCCGGAAACGATGGAAGAGTTCCGCGACGCCTCCGCCAAGGTGTCCGAGCTTGACGGCAAGTACGGCTACTGCCTGCGCGGCGGTCCGGGCGGCCTGAACGGCTGGATGATGATGGCCGCCAACATGATGGGCTCGCCCGAGTTCTTCGATGCGGACGGCAAGGCCACCATCAACTCTCCCGAGGCGGTCGAGGGCCTGCAGTTCCTGATCGACATCTATCAGGACGGCCTTGCCCCGCGTGACGCCGTGTCTTGGGGATTCAACGAGATCGTCGCCGGCTTCTATTCGGGCACCTGTGCGTTCCTCGATCAGGACCCGGACGCGCTGATCGCCGTGGCCGAACGGATGGACGCCGAAAGCTTCGCCGTCGCACCGATGCCGAAGGGACCGGACGGCAAGTCCTTCCCGACCATCGGCTACGCCGGCTGGGCGGCGTTCGACAGCTCGGAAGCGAAGGACGAGGCATGGTCGCTGATCGCGCACCTGTCCAGCCCCGACCAGAACCAGACGTGGGCGCAGCGGGTGGGGGTCATCCCGATCCACAAGGGCGCCGACCAGGACCCGTACTTCCAGTCCGAACAGTTCTCGGGCTGGTTCACGGAATTGAACGACCCGGCATGGGAACCGCTGACCATGCCGACGTACCTCGAGGGCTTCGGCTATTTCGCCGACTCGATCGCTCTCGAGACCTCCCAGCAAGCGTTGCTGGGTGAAATCTCCGCCCAGGACATGGCCGACGAATGGGCCGAGTTCCTGACCGAAGAGTACGAGAAGTATCAGGCGGCGAAGTGACTCCACTCACGGACACAACTGACGCGACCGGGGGCATCCCCCGGTCGCGCTTTGGCCGGGCCTACCTGCGCTATGCGGTAGAGCCTTGGATGTATCTGTCACCGGCGGTTCTGCTGATCTGCTTCGTGATGCTGATCCCTCTGGCCATCGGGATTTCCTATTCGGTGCAGTCAATCAACCTGCTGCGCCCTTTCCAGACCGGCTTTGTCGGACTGGAGAACTTCGCCGACCTTGGCGATGACAACAAATTCTGGCTCGCCTTGAGCAACACCTTCTGGTGGACCTTCGGCTCGGTGACGCTTCAGTTTCTTCTTGGCCTCGGGCTGGCTTTGCTGCTGTCGCGGCCGTTCCACGGCAAACGCGTGGTGCAGGCGCTGGTGTTCCTGCCGTGGGCCGTTCCGACCTTTCTGATCGCGCTGACGTGGTCGTGGCTTCTGAACCCGGTGATCGGGCCGTTGCCGCACTGGTGGGCGGCGATGGGCCTTTTGGAAGAGCCGTACAACATCCTGTCGAACCCCGACACGGCGATGTGGGGACCGATCATGGCGAACGTCTGGTACGGCGTGCCGTTCTTCGCGATCACCCTGCTGGCGGCGCTGCAGTCGATCCCGCACGAACTGTACGAGGCAGCCGAGATCGACGGCGCCTCGCGCTGGCAGAGCTTCACTAAGATCACCCTGCCGTTCCTTGGGCCGATGATCGCGATCACGGTGATGCTGCGCGCGATCTGGATCGCCAACTTCGCCGACCTGATCTTTGTGATGACGGGCGGCGGGCCCGCCAACTCTACGCAGATCCTGTCGACCTACATCTTCACGACGGCGTTCCGCAAACTGGACTTCGGCTATGCGTCGGCCATCGCGGTGGCGTTGCTGGGCGTGCTTCTGGTCTATGCCGCGATCCTGCTGTTCATCCGCGCAAAACTGGTGAAAACCTGATGGCCAGTATTTCCAGACCCTCGCCGCTGGCGGTCACCGGCAAGTACCTTGCCATCGCGGCCTATGTGATCTTCGCGCTGTTCCCGCTGTACTGGCTGCTGAAAATCGCGCTGACGCCCGACCGGATGATCTATACCGAGGGCACCGCGCTGTGGCCTTCGACGCTGACCTTCGACAATTTCCGCGCCGTGATCTTCACGTCGGACTTCCTGTCGTATTTCAAGAACTCGGTCATCGTCTCGCTGACGACCGCCGCCGTCACGGCGCTGGTCGCAGCCGCCGCGGGGTACGCCTTTTCCCGCTTCCATTTCCGGGGCAAGCGGTGGGTCGTCGTGCTGATGCTGCTGACGCAGATGTTCCCACTGCTGATGATCATCGCGCCGATCTACAAGATCGTCGCGGGGCTGGGGATGCTGAACTCGCTGACGTCGCTGATCGTCGTCTACGTGGCGTTCAACGTGCCCTTCGCGACCTTCCTGATGCAGAGCTTCTTCGACGGCATCCCGAAGGACCTTGAAGAAGCCGCGATGATCGACGGCTGCACCCGGTTTCAGGCGCTGTGGAAGGTGATCCTGCCGCTGACGCTTCCGGGGCTGGGCGCGACGCTGGGCTTCGTGTTCACCGCCGCGTGGTCCGAGCTTTTGTTCGCGCTGATGCTGATCAACTCGAACGACGCGATGACCTTCCCGGTCGGGCTGCTGACCTTCGTCAGCAAGTTCTCAGTCGATTGGGGGCAGATGATGGCCGCTGGCGTGCTGGCGCTGATCCCGTCCTGTCTCTTCTTCCTGTTCATCCAGAGGTACCTTGTACAGGGCCTGACCAGCGGCGCCGTGAAAGGATAATCCGATGGCCGAGATGGAACTGAAATCCGTGCGCAAGGCCTACGGGAACACCGAGGTCCTGCGCGACATCGACCTGAAGATCGAGGACGGCGAGTTCGTCGTTCTGGTTGGGCCGTCGGGCTGTGGCAAGTCCACCCTGCTGCGCATGATCGCGGGGCTGGAACCGATCTCGGGCGGTGCATTCACCATCGGCGGCCAGCCGATGAACGACGTGGCACCGCGCGACCGGGACATCGCGATGGTGTTCCAAAGCTACGCCCTGTACCCGCATATGTCGGTCGAGCGGAACATGGGCTTCTCGATGGAGATCCGGCGCGAGCCGGTGGCCAAGCGCAAGGGGCCGGTCGCCGAAGCGGCGCAGACGCTGGGCCTGGACAAGCTGCTGGACCGTTTCCCAAAGGCCCTGTCGGGCGGGCAGCGGCAGCGCGTCGCGATGGGGCGCGCCATCGTGCGCGATCCCAAGGCCTTCCTGTTCGACGAACCGCTGTCGAACCTCGATGCCGCGTTGCGGGTCGAGATGCGGCTGGAGATCGCCAAGCTGCACCAGCGGCTTGGTGCGACGATGGTCTACGTGACCCACGATCAGGTCGAGGCGATGACATTGGCCGACCGTATCGTTGTGCTGAACGGCGGCGACATCCAGCAGGTGGGGTCGCCCTTGGATCTGTACGATACGCCGGCGAACCTGTTCGTCGCGCAGTTCATCGGCTCGCCCAATATGAACGTGTTCGACGTGACACCCGTCGACGGTGGCGTGCGGCTTGGGAACGGCACCGTGCTGCCCGGACCCGCAGAGGCGCGCCATCTGGGCATCCGGCCCGAGCATGTCGAGATCGTCGAGGACAGCGGCGACGTCACCGCGACGGCGCAACTGGTCGAGCGGCTGGGCTCGGATACCAACATTTACACGGATATCGATGGGGCAGGGCCCTTGTTGGTTCGGGTCAGCGGGAATGTGGGGCTGAAGCCGGGCGACCGAGTGACCCTACGTTACAACCCCGCTCGGTTGCATTTTTTCGGCGCGGACGGAGCCGCTTTGCCGCGAACCTGACCGGGATTTTCGCTAATTCATTGAAATCTTTAACCTTTGCCGGAAAACCGGCAAGGGTGTCCTAAAGGATAGCTGTACTAAGGGATATGTATGCGCAGGTGATTAACTCGCTTATGACGTGCGCCATAGAGTTCATCACCAACTCAGGAGTATCCGAAATGTCGCTGTTCAAGAACGTCAGCCTGCCGATCGTCGAGATCGCCTTCTTCCTTGTCCTGATCGGAGTGTTTGCGTGATGACCATGCTGTCCCATGAGTTCGCTGCCGCCGAAGCCGTCGCCAAGCCGCTGGCCGCCCGTCTTGAAGACCTGCGCGCCGCCCAGATGCCCGTCGTCCCCGGCATGCCGCACCCGCCGCG
>NZ_JARGYD010000039.1:0-817 GCF_029168315.1 Psychromarinibacter halotolerans | reverse complement strand
TCCACATCCGTAAAACGCAGCGTTTCGACATCCATTGCGATCTGATCCCGGTCGCCGGTAATCAAGTTGATCGCGATCAGGTTAGCGCCATCCTGCACCACGGCGAAGTTCGCACGAGGACCAGAAAGAACCGCGATATCAAGGCCATCACCGCCGACGATGATATCGTCGCCCTGCCCCCCTTCGAGGATGTCATCGCCCGTTCCACCGAAGATCTGGTCGTTTCCGCTGTTGCCCTCGATGCTGTCGTTGTCCGCTCCGCCCTCAAGCGTGTCATCCAGACCCGAGCCGATGATCGTATCGTCGCCCGCGCCGCCATCGATCGAGTCCGGGCGGTAGGAGGTCGAAGTATTCGTGGTACCGCCATAGATAGAATCGTTGCCGTCCCCGCCAAGGATCGTGTCCAGCCCGTAACGGGTCCCTGTGATGGTATCGTCGCCCGCGCCACCATCGATCAGCACTTCCATGTCGGTAGCGACACTGCTGTTCCGCGAAACGGTATCGGCACCGTCGCCGCCGTTTACAACGATTCCGGCACCGGACTGGCTGCCGAAATCGATCCGATCCTGACCGATCCCACCGTCGAAATAGGTACCATAGCCCGACAGGGTGTCGTCGCCTTCGCCGCCAGAGAAGCTGTTCGCATCGGTCAAAGAACCGTAGTCCGTGATGCTGTCGTTCCCTGCCCCGCCTTCCAGCGTATCTTCACCGCTCCCGCCAGTGATCGTGTCGTTCCCGGCGTCGCCGACCACGCTGTCGTTGCCGCCCCCACCGTTCAGATAATCGGCTCCGCCGCCCCCGATCAGGGTATCGTCGC
>NZ_JARGYD010000038.1:0-818 GCF_029168315.1 Psychromarinibacter halotolerans | reverse complement strand
GCGCCCTACCTGCGCGTGACCCGCACCGGCGACAGCTGGACGTTCGAATACTCGACCAACGGCACCACTTGGACCACGGCGGGCACCGTGACCCACGCCATGACCGTGGACGCCGCTGGCCTGTTCTCGGGCAACCTTGGTCAGTCCAATGGCTTCGAGGCGCGCGTCGATTACTTCGAGGTCTCTCACGACCCGATCCTCGACGAAGACGGCACCCCGGTCGACCCGCCCGCCAACCAGGCGCCGGTCGCGGTTGATGACACCTTGGCGACTGAAACCGATACGGCGCTGAGCTTCTCTGCCAACCAGCTTCTGTCGAACGACAGCGATCCGGACGGCGACGCGGTGACGATCACCGGCGTTACCCAGCCTGCCAACGGCACCCTGACCGACAACGGCGATGGCACCTGGACCTACACGCCGAACGCGGGCTTCTCGGGTACCGACACCTTCACCTACACGGTGACGGACGGCGCAGAGACGGACACCGCGACCGTTACGCTGACCGTGACAGAGCCCACGGCCAACCCGCTGGCGTCGGACGACTTCGCCTCGGGCACGCTGGGCGCGAACTGGCGGTTTGAAGGCCCGTCGCAAGGCACCGTCGGCTTCGGCAGCGACGCCAACGACGCGTACCTGACGCTGGCGACGCCGGACGGCACGTTCGACGCGTGGCAGACCAACGGCACCGCCCGCATCATGCAGGACGCCGCCGACGAGGATTTCCAGATCGAAACGCGGTTCCTGTCCACGCCGCAGGGCAGCTACCAGATCCAGGGCATCCTGATCGAACAGGACGCGCAGAACTGGATGCGCTT
>NZ_JARGYD010000037.1:0-902 GCF_029168315.1 Psychromarinibacter halotolerans | reverse complement strand
AGCGTCGCGATCTCTTCCGGCGACAGCTCGGCGTCATAGATCTGACGGTCCGAGATCACCCCCTCGAACGGCGCGTCGAACCCGGCCTGACCGCTCGCGCTGGCCCAGCCGCGGCCGCCCCACTGGATCACCTCGACGTTCTGCGTCCAGTCCATCGCCAGAGGCGTGGTCCCCATCAGCGCGCCATCGACCCACACCGACGCCCCGCCCGGGCCGAAGGTGATCGCGATCTCGTATTCCTGCCCCGCCGAGATGCCCGGCACGTTCACGAAGCTTTCCGACGTCCCGTCCTGGAACCGCGCCCGCAGCGTCGTGCCCTCGAGGTACAGCGCAAAATGGTTGCCGCCGCCGACGTAGCCGGACGCATCCTTGACGAACAGGCCCTGCGACCCGTTGGTGTCCGCCGCGATGAACGAGAACGCGATGGTGCCCTCGGACAGTTCGTAGATCGCGTCGTGCGGGATCTCCTGCACGTCACCCGCGCCGCCGTTGAACGTGGCGGGCCCCGTGGCCGAATAGACCGGGACTGGCAGACCCGTCACGGTCACCGTCACGGTGGCCTGGCTGGTCGCACCGGTGCCGTCGTCCACGTCATAGGTGAACGTGTCCGTCCCGAAGAAGCCCGCGTCGGGCGTGTAGGTGATCGTCCCGTCCGGGTTCACCACCGCCGTGCCGTTCGACGCGGGCGTGCCGATGCCGGTGACGCTGAGCGCGTCGCCATCCGCATCGCTGTCGTTCGCCAGCACGTCGATCACCACCGGCACGTCGCGCGCTGTCGTCGCCGCATCGTCCAGCGCCACCGGATCGTCCGCCGCCGGCTCGACCGTCAGCGTCACCGTCGTCGTGTCGGTGCCGCCAAGGCCGTCGCTGACCTCGTAGACGAAGCTGTCGGTGCCGTTGAA
>NZ_JARGYD010000036.1:0-937 GCF_029168315.1 Psychromarinibacter halotolerans | reverse complement strand
TGCCGGGGTGATGAATTCGCGTAAAAGATGAGGCGTGGGGTGGTTAGACAAGTGAAGAGTTTAGAAATGTCGATGTTCAAGTCCTTCAGCCTGCCTATCGTCGAAATCGGCTTTTTCCTCATCCTGATCGGAGTGTTTGCATAATGACCATGCTGTCCCATGAATTCGTCGCCGCCGAAGCCGTCGTCAAGCCGCTGGCCGCCCGTCTTGAAGACCTGCGCGCCGCCCAGATGCCCGTCGTCCCCGGCATGCCCCATCCGCCCCGCCAGCGCCGTGAATACCTGATGGCCCTTGCCGAAGCTTATGAAGCCGGCGAACTGGTCCTTTCGACCGATCCGCGCGCGTAAGACACGCCCGCGACGAACGACGGCCCGCCAAGCCCCGAACACCGGGGGGCGGGCTGACGAGAAACCTCAGACAGTCCGACAACCGCAACCGTCATCCATCCCGGATCGACGGTTTTTTCATGCGCGCGCGGGCGTCCGGTCGCTGGATGCAGGGATTCGCCGCTACCGGCGGGCGCATGAGGTCAACGGTCAGGATCCTGCCCCAAGTCCCTTAATTCGGCCGCATTCCATGTTGGGAACCGCATGAATTGCTTCAATAAAGTTCATACCAAGGCGGATGTCCGGCCCTTGCCACAGATTCCCTGTACTAAGGGGTATGTAGGTCGGCGCGACGCATTCGCGTATAAGATGAGGCGTGGGGTCGGAAATCGAAGCAAGTGGGTACTACGAGATGTCGATGTTCAAGTCCTTCAGCCTGCCGATCGTCGAAGTCGGCTTTTTCCTCGTCCTGATCGGAGTGTTTGCGTGATGACCATGCTGTCCCATGAATTCGTCGCCGCCGAAGCCGTCGCCAAGCCGCTGGCCGCCCGTCTTGAAGACCTGCGCGCCGCCCAGATGCCCGTCGTCCCCGGCATGCCGCACCCGCCGCG
>NZ_JARGYD010000035.1:0-1024 GCF_029168315.1 Psychromarinibacter halotolerans | reverse complement strand
GTTACGGGCTGGACACGATCCTTGGCGGGGACGGCAACGACTCCATCAATGGCGGTACCACGAGTACTTCGACCTCGTACCGCCCGGACTCGATCGATGGAGGCGCGGGCGACGATACGATCCTCGGCTCGGGTCTGGATGACACGCTTGAGGGCGGAGCGGACAACGACAGCATCGAGGGCAATAGCGGAAACGACCAGATCTTCGGTGGAACGGGCGATGACATCATCCGTGGCGGTGTCGGGGACGATACGATCTTCGGTGGCGATGGGCAGGACACGCTTTACGGACAAAGTGGGAATGACGAACTTGACGGGGAAGGCGGAGACGATGTCCTGTCCGGCGCGTCAGGATTGGACACTCTGTCGGGCGGAGACGGCAACGACAGTCTGGACGGCGGCGAGGATGACGACACTCTGTCGGGCGGAGACGGCAACGACAGTCTGGACGGCGGCGAGGATGACGACACGCTGATCGGTGGAGCCGGAGACGACGAGCTATTTGACCTTCTGGGCAATAACACCGCCGAGTTTTCGGGCAATCAAAGCGATTACGACATATCGCTGGACGGGGCGTCGGGCACTTACATCGTCACGGACTTGCGTTCAGGAAGCCCCGACGGCACAGACCAACTTCGCGGCATAGGCACGCTTGTTTTCGCAGACGGTTCGGTTTCGATCGATCCCTTTCCGGCCCTGGTTCTGACGGGCACGGAAGGGGACGATACCCTGACCGGGCTGGACGATGACGATACTCTGTTTGGCTTGGGTGGCGACGACCAGCTGGACGGTCAGGGTGGCAACGACTCGATCGAAGCCGGTGACGGGGCTGACCTTGGCGTGGGCGGGGACGGCGACGACACGATCCTTGGCGGTCTTGGGGACGACACGCTTCAGGGGGGCGAAGGCGCCGACAGCCTTGACGGTGGGGACGATGCGGATGTCCTGAATGGCGACGCGGGCGACGATACCCTGATCGGGGGCGGCGGAGCCGATTATCTGAACGGTGGGGGCGGCAACGACAG
>NZ_JARGYD010000034.1:0-1094 GCF_029168315.1 Psychromarinibacter halotolerans | reverse complement strand
GCGATCGGCGCGATCAGTTCAACCGAGAACGACACGTTGTCGCCCGGCATCACCATCTCGGTGCCTTCGGCCAGCGTCACGGTGCCGGTCACGTCCGTGGTCCGGAAGTAGAACTGCGGACGGTAGTTCGCGAAGAACGGCGTGTGACGGCCACCTTCCTCTTTGGTGAGGATGTAGGCTTCGGCCTTGAATTTCGTGTGCGGCTTCACCGAACCCGGCTTACACAGAACCTGACCACGCTCGACGCCTTCACGGTCGATGCCGCGCAGCAGCGCGCCGATGTTGTCGCCGGCTTCACCGCGGTCCAGCAGCTTGCGGAACATCTCGACGCCGGTGCAGGTCGTCTTCTTGGTGTCCTTGATGCCGACGATTTCAAGTTCGTCGCCCACGTTCACCACGCCACGCTCGACACGGCCGGTCACAACGGTGCCGCGGCCCGAGATCGAGAACACGTCTTCGATCGGCATCAGGAACGGCTGGTCGACAGCACGCTCGGGGGTCGGGATGTAGTCGTCGACAGCGGCGAGAAGCTCTTTGATCTTCTCTTCGCCGATTTCCGGGTTGTTGCCTTCCATCGCGGCCAGAGCCGAACCGGCAATGATCGGAATGTCGTCGCCCGGGAAGTCGTACGAGCTCAGCAGTTCGCGAACTTCCATCTCGACCAGCTCGAGCAGTTCCTCGTCGTCCACCTGGTCGACTTTGTTCAGGAACACGACCAGCGCCGGAACGCCGACCTGACGGGCCAGCAGGATGTGCTCGCGGGTCTGCGGCATCGGGCCGTCAGCCGCGTTCACAACCAGGATCGCGCCGTCCATCTGGGCAGCACCGGTGATCATGTTCTTCACGTAGTCGGCGTGGCCGGGGCAGTCGACGTGCGCGTAGTGACGGTTCTCGGTCTCGTACTCGACGTGCGCGGTCGAGATCGTGATGCCGCGGGCCTTTTCTTCCGGCGCGCCGTCGATCTGGTCGTACGCGCGGAAATCACCGAAGTACTTCGTGATGGCCGCCGTCAGCGTCGTTTTGCCGTGGTCAACGTGGCCAATCGTGCCGATGTTGACGTGCGGTTTGTTACGTTCAAACTTTTCCTTAGCCAT
>NZ_JARGYD010000033.1:0-1168 GCF_029168315.1 Psychromarinibacter halotolerans | reverse complement strand
ATGAAGGTCCTCGTACCTGTGAAACGTGTGATCGACTACAACGTGAAGGTCCGCGTGAAGGCGGATGGCACGGGCGTCGATCTCGCCAACGTCAAGATGTCCATGAACCCGTTCGACGAGATTGCCGTCGAAGAGGCGATCCGCCTGAAAGAGAAGGGCGCCGCCGAGGAAGTGGTGGCTGTCTCGATCGGCGTGAAGCAGGCGCAGGAAACCCTGCGGACCGCGCTGGCGATGGGCGCCGACCGGGCGATCCTCGTGGTTGCCGCCGACGACGTTCATCAGGACATCGAACCGCTGGCCGTCGCGAAGATCCTGAAGGGCATCGTCGACGAGGAACAGCCGGGTCTCGTGCTGTGCGGCAAGCAGGCGATCGACAACGACATGAACGCCACGGGCCAGATGCTGTCGGCGCTGCTGGGCTGGAGCCAGGCCACCTTCGCGTCTGAAGTGAACATCGACGGCGACCATGCCAACGTCACCCGCGAGGTCGACGGCGGCCTGCAAACGATCAAGGTGAAGATGCCCGCCATCGTCACGGTCGACCTGCGCCTGAACGAGCCGCGCTATGCCTCGCTGCCGAACATCATGAAGGCGAAGAAGAAGCCGCTGGATGAAAAGACCCCCGCCGACTACGGCGTGGACGTCGCGCCGCGGCTGGAAATCGTGAAGACCGAAGAGCCGCCGGCGCGCAAGGCGGGCGAGATGGTCGGTTCGGTCGACGAACTGGTCGCGAAACTCAAGGAAGCGGGGGCTGTGTGATGGCTGTACTTCTTCTTGCCGAAGTCACCGGCGGCGAACTGCAACGTGACGCCACCGCCAAGGCCGTGACGGCCGCGAAACAACTGGGCGACGTGACGGTGCTGGCCGCTGGCGCCGCCGCTGCCGACGCGGGCGCCGCCGCCGCCGCCATCGACGGCGTGTCGAAGGTGCTGGTCGCCGAGGATGCGTCGCTGGGGCACCGCCTTGCGGAAACCACCGCCGCGCTGCTTGCGTCGCTTGCAGGCGACTACGACCACATCGTCGCCCCGGCCACCACCGACGCGAAGAACGTGATGCCGCGCGTCGCGGCGCTGCTGGACGTGATGATCCTGTCGGACGTCTCGGGCATCGTGGACGCCGACACCTTCGAACGCCCGATCTACGCGGGCAACGCGGTGCAGACGGTGAA
>NZ_JARGYD010000032.1:0-1177 GCF_029168315.1 Psychromarinibacter halotolerans | reverse complement strand
CCGAGTAGCCGTCACAAGGGCCGCAGTTCTCGATGGTCGGCTGACCGTCGCAAACAGAAAACGCGCCGCATGACCCCCATGTTTTGTCCACTCCCTGGCCGAGACCCTTTCGCTGGTCGGTCTGACTCCGGGGGACGCGTCGAAGTTCCCCTTCCAGTTCTCCGGCGGCCAGCGGCAGCGGATCTGCATCGCCCGCGCGCTGGTGATGGAGCCGGCCTTCCTGATCGCGGACGAAGCCGTCTCGGCGTTGGATGTCTCGGTCCAGATGCAGATCCTGAACATGCTGCTCGACCTGCGTGAAAGGATCGGCGTGTCGATCATCTTCATCACCCATGACATTTCGGTCGTGGACTACATCTGTGACCGGGTGATGGTGGTTTACGGCGGAGAAGTGGTCGAATCCGGCAAGAAAAACGCAGTGCTGGATCACCCCGAAAACGAATACACGCGTAAGTTGATCTCGGCGGTGCCACAGATCACGTCCGTCAAGCTGTTGTAAATCTTGGGTGGACTTAATCACACTAGCACATATCGTGGTGCCCGACATCGAAACCGATCATCTTCAGTTCCTCGATCATCGTAATGGCCAATCTCAACTCGGAGAATGGCCTTCCGTCGTCGGCGACGCGAGGATGACCACTGCGCTGGTTGACCGCCTGACCCCTCACTGCGACATCGTCGAAACTGGCAACGAGAGCTGTCGCTTCAAGACCCGCGAATGACCACGACCCACGTTGGCCCGATCCAGTTGCGGTGTATGAGGGCTATACAGCATCGTGCTAGCTACCCACGCGCGCCAAACGGGGTATTTTGAACGCCGATATGGAGTGCGCCCCTCGGGGTGGACAGGATCACGCGGCGGTTTTGAAAGGTGTGCGGGCGTTGCGATCCCCGAACTGGTTGGGGCTGAGATACCCCTGGGCTGAATGCAGGCGACGGGTGTTGTAGGTTTGGATGAAGCGGGGCACGCCGTCGGCGACATCCTCAAATGTTTCGTATTCCATCAGATAGGCATCTTACACCTTCAGCGACTGCATGAAGCTCTCGGCCTGGGGATTGTCGTAGGGATCGCCGCGCCGGCTCATGGAGCCGATGAAGCCATGTTCCTCGAGCAGGTCGCGATGAATCTCTGATGCGTATTGCGGGCCGCGGTCGGTGTGAAACACGCACCCGGGCA
>NZ_JARGYD010000031.1:0-1306 GCF_029168315.1 Psychromarinibacter halotolerans | reverse complement strand
AATGACTTTGACGTTGATGGCGACGCCCTGAGCGTCTTAGGTCTGGATTTTGCCGGCACGCAGGGCACTGTGGTGGATAACGGTGATGGCACGGTCACTTACACCCCGGGTACAGGCGGGGGCACCGACAGCTTTTCCTACACCGTGAGCGACGGAAACGGTGGCAGAGATACAGCAACGGTAACTGTGCGCGACGGCCCAGGCGAAGAGAACGTTATCGGCGCGTGGCTCTTCGACGATGACGATGCTCCTGGCATGGATATCTCCGCCAATCAAAATACGGCTCTGTTCGTTAACGGAGCCGTTGTCGACGGGGGGAGTGTCCTGCTGGACGGGGTGAACGACTACATCCAAATTGCCGACATAAGCCCTTACGATCTGGAAAAGGCCACAGTTTCAATCACTTTCGTTGTCGATGCCCTTGATGGGACGGACTCGGGAAGTGATCTCGGTGATGCGTCAATGCAAGCCCTGTTCTCGCGGGACGCCATAGGGTTCGGCGGCGGCGGCCATTTGACCGTTGCGGTCGATGGCGATGGGTCGGTGGTGCTGCGTCACCAGACTGTAAGCGACAGCTACTTCATAGAGACCGATGCCGGAGTGGTGACCGCTGGCGAAGAGTTCACGTTGTCGTACAGCATCGACCCAGACGAGGGGAGCTTCCTGTTCATAGAAAGCGATAGCGAGCGCACTCTACTGGGATCGATCGATGCGCCTGTCAGTCTCGCAGGGAACGACGAGGCCTGGACGCTTGGGGCCTCGCAGTATTCCAGCCCGACCGGAACGGCGAGTGATCTAAGGTCCTATCTGGATGGAAGTATTAGTGATTTCGAGATTGTCGTAGATGAGCTCGTATTCTGATCAGTTTTTTAAAGAGGTGATCCGGGGATCCTGAGATCGGACAAGTCTTCTTGTTCTGCCGACTGTGCGTGGCTTCCGGACCTTTCGTTTGCTTGGGGTAGGTGACGAATATGGACCAATACATTGACGGTACCGAGAACGATGACGTTCTGACCGGAGACACGGGCAACGACACGCTGGTCGGGCTTGGTGGCAACGACCGGCTGGACGGTCAGGGCGGGAACGACTCGATCGACGCCGGTGACGGGGCTGACCTTGGCTTGGGCGGCGACGGCGACGACACGATCCTTGGCGGTCTTGGGGACGACACGCTTCAGGGGGGCGATGGCGCCGACAGCCTTGACGGTGGCGACGATGCGGATGTCCTGAATGGCGACGCGGGCGACGATACCCTGATCGGGGGCGGCGGAGCCGATTATCTGAACGGTGGGGGCGGCAACGACAG
>NZ_JARGYD010000030.1:0-1434 GCF_029168315.1 Psychromarinibacter halotolerans | reverse complement strand
TAGTCGGGCACGTTCAGCGTGGTGCCGTTCACCACGACGCTGCCGCCGCCGGCCAGCACCAGATTGTGGCCGTTGTTGACCTCGAGATCGCCCAGACCGACCTCGACCTGTCCGTTCTGCCGGATCGTCAGCTCCGACCCGATGGTGTCGGCGAAGGTGATGAACAGCTTGTCGCCCGCGAGGGTGAACAGCATGTCGTCATCGGCCGACCCGTCGTCCAGCCGCAGGGTCGCGGTGCCGTCGTTGTCGAAGATATGCAGGTTGTCCTCGGGGGTGATCAGCCCCACCCCGACGTTGCCGTCGTTCACCGTCAGCGTGTTGCTGGGGCTGTCGGGGAAGACCCGCAGCGGCAGGGTCGACCCGTTGGTCACGTCGCGGATGAAAAAGCTGGTCTCGTTGCCGGCCACGTCCCAGGTCTGGGGCGCGAAGCCCGACGACCCGTCCTGCTGCAGCCGCAGGGTCGGCGTGTCGCCATCGACGACATGCAGCTCGACCGAGGGGGTCGAGGTGCGGATGCCGATCCGGCCGCCGTCGTCGACATACAGCGAATGCGACCGGGCGCCGGCCTCGACGGTGAAGGGGATGCGGTTGCCGCTGATGTCGGTGATCGAGAACTTGGACTGGCCGCCGTTGGCGCTGTCGTTGATCGTCAGTTCCCAGTCGTTGCGCGGATAGGACCCCGCGACCGAGGTGTCGTCGAACTTGATCCGCAGGTTGTTTTCCTTCAGCCGGATCGTATCGAAGCTGAAGCTTTCGCCGTTAACGCAGTCAAAGCCGATACAGGCCGATCCATCGACGATCAGGTCGTCGGCGATCACCTGGTCCGCCTGTGCCGGCAGGGCGGGCGCCAGGAACAGGGCGGCAGCAAGCAGGGGGACCGATGCGCTGGCCCGTGCGGTACCCGTCCTTTGGCCAACCGGTTCGGAACAGTCTCTGTAAAAGGACATTTCGCCGTCTCCCCTGCTGTAATCCGCCCCGAAAGGGCGGGATCCATTGCGTCAATTGGATCGGGTATAGCAAAGCAAATGACGCTGCGGAAAGACCTTTCCGGCAAAACACTGTTCAGGAAACGGGTGGGGTCTTGGCGGGACCTTTTGGGGCCGGTCCCGCCGGAACGTCCTAGCGCGCGGCCTGCAGGCTGTCGATCTGCGCCTGCTGCACGGCCAGCGCCTCTTGCAACTGAAGGATGTACAGCGTCTGCTCTTCGACCTTTTCCAGCAGCGCGAACTGCATCTCGGTCAGGTTCAGACCGCCGGCGTTGACCTCGGCCGCCGAGGGCACACCCGGCAGGTGGCTGTTGGTCTCGATGAAGGCGGCCAGCTCGGTCAGCGGCATCAGCTCGTAGTCCGGGGCAAAGACATAGTCGGGCACGTTCAGCGTGGTGCCGTTCACCACGACGCTGCCGCCGCCGGCCAGCACCAGATTGTGGCCGTT